>JAAWQC010000016.1 GCA_022800315.1 Clostridiales bacterium | reverse complement strand
TGCCGTCAGCTGACGGCACCGGTTTTGCTGTCTGGCTATTTGTTGTACGGGAATAGGGGGCCGTCCCGTAAAAAATAAAACGCCGCAGGACATTGTCCTGCGGCGTTTTGTTTGTATAGGGCCCCGCCAAGCCGTAAGGCAGCTGGAGTAACCTGCTACTATGATGTCAAGCAGGTGGGCGCCGCCCGGGACGTTCGCACTCCCTTCTTCCCGCCGAAGCGGGGAGGTCTGCGTTCCGGCCCCGGAGAAAGGCTCCCGAAGTCTCAGTGTAGTAGGGTTAAAAAGCCGCCGTCCGCGGACAAGGCAGGGGGGAGGTTCATCAGCAGGATAGATTATTCGGTGGGTTCATCCTCGATTTCTTCGATCTCATACAGTTCGGAAAGCCGTTCTTCGAAGATACCGGCGATCTCCTCGAATACCTCGTCGTCTTCGATGGGGGTGAGGACTTCCTCACCGCTTTCCTCTTCCACGACCTCAAGGATTATCAGTTCACCGTCGTCGTTGACCGATTCTGAAGGGTTCTCATAGACCGGCAGCAGGGCCACATAACGGCCGTCGTCCGTTTCGATGGCATCCACCAATTCAAAATCGTGACGCTTCCCGTCCTCGTCAACCACCGATACCAGATCGGTGCCGTATTCATCGGCCATTGTCGTTACCTCGTCTTTCCAGCCCATTCTATGCAGGCGTGTTATAGTTGGTGTCCTCTGTGTCTCCCATTTTATCGTGTTGGAGGCGATTCGTCAAGAGATTCCGTCGCTGGGCAATATTTTCTAGTATTCATAAATATTTCATATAAAAACTATTGACAATTCACATTTGCCGGTGTATACTGAAGACGTCAAAAGGGAAAGGTCAAACGAGATCAGTACCGACGACAGAAAGAGGTGATTCCCATGTACGACGAAACCGATTCACAGCGTTCAGTTGCCGCGGGGATTGCCCTCGCGGAGCAGGTCCGCAGGATTGACTGACCAACGGGATCTATAAAGAGGACTACCGTGACCAGACACAAGATGACGGCTGCGAAAAATTGAGATGCTTTGCAGTATTCTCCGCGTGATGTGTCATGTGATTCCTAACGATATGAAAGATCGAATATCCCGTAGCTATCTATGAGAACCTAGGCGCTGCAGAGAACAAGGCAATGGCGCCGGGAGTATAGCGCGGCGGCTTCAGCAGAAACCACAGGCGTCCAATAGAAGTCTCCCGCGTCGAAAAGTTAATATTCATATAGATTGTGCGTACCAGTATCTGGTGGTACAATGGAATCCCAAAATTTAACAGTCAAGGTGAGTCCCATGAAATAAACTGTTCCGTACAGGACGGAATAGCGGTTGAGTGTGATTGGCAGGTGAAATCCGCCATTACCATGCAGACCGCCGACAGATACTAAATACGACGTTACCATCACTGGTGCGTGAAAAAGGTGAAACCCATGCAGTAAGAATGGAGGAGACCCAAAAGCGAAATTCGGATATCTGACAGGCAATCCTGCGGTTATCTTTTCGCAAAGAGTATCCTGATTTATACTGAAAGCCCCCCCTGCGGTTTAAATCCGCAGGGGGGGCTATTGTTGCTTTAGCGTTACAACCCTCCCGGTTCTGCCCAGGGGGCGAGGGAAGCGAGCTTTTGCAAAGCAAATGCATCATCATAAAATAGCAATCTGATTTTGATATCCGATCTCATAGCAAGCGTAATTGACCTGTTTACGGGTTGCCGTGCAGGGGATGCAATGATTTTTTTGGTGTCCCTTGAGGGATTAGGCCGGTAACAGGCCCTTCCAGGGCCTGTGCATACCACCAGTAAACTGGTGGTTATGATTTAGAGAAACCATCGGCAAAACCGATGGAGAAGCCCTGTATATAGCTTTCATTTCAAGCATCTAGTGAAGCGTCTGTTGACAGCAGCCTTATGGTAATGAAAAGACTATCGTGAGAGCATGCTTGCCCGTTTACGGGCAGCAGACAAGCGGAGCGAAAGACTTTAGAGGCATGCCCTTCCAGGGTTTATTCAAGCCGCCAGATAAGCTGGTGATTCTAACGACGTCTAGTATCTTTAGAACAGGGAGAACCGGATGACCAGACCGGCAAAAACGATGGAAACCATCGACAGCAGCTTAATCAGGATATTGATAGAAGGGCCGGAGGTATCCTTGAAGGGATCGCCTACCGTGTCCCCCACTACGGCAGCCTTATGGGCGTCACTGCCCTTGCCGCCATGGGCGCCGCCTTCAATGTATTTCTTCGCGTTGTCCCACGCGCCGCCGGCGTTGGCCATCATGACCGCCAGGATGAAGCCCGAGACGGTGGCGCCGGCCAGCATACCGGCTACGCCGTTCACCCCCAGCAGCAGGCCCACCAGGATGGGGGCGATGACCGCCAGCAGAGCCGGCAGGATCATTTCCCGCTGGGCGGAACGGGTGCAGATGTCCACGCAGCGGGCATAGTCAGGATCGGATTCACCGGCCATAAGGCCCTTGATTTCCCGGAACTGGCGGCGAACTTCCACCACAATGCTCTGGGCTACCTTGCCCACCGATTCCATGGTGAGGGCCGCGAACAGGAAGGGCAGTACCCCGCCAACGAACAGACCCACCAGCACGGTGGGATTGGTAATGCTCAGATCGAAGACGAAGTCGGGCTGATAAACCTTGATCTGTGCAATATAGGAGGCGATCAGGGCGAGGGCGGTCAGGGCTGCGGAACCAATGGCGAAGCCTTTACCTGTGGCGGCGGTGGTATTGCCCAGAGAATCCAGCGCGTCGGTGCGTTCCCGCACTTCGGGAGGCATGTGGGCCATCTCCGCGATGCCGCCGGCGTTATCCGCTACCGGTCCGTATGCGTCGGTGGCCAGCGTAATACCGAGGGTAGAGAGCATCCCCACCGCTGACAGGCCGATGCCATACAGCCCCATATTGAACTGAGTGCCGCCGCCGGAGATGTAATAGCTGACGAGTACGGCGATGCCGACGATCAGGACCGGCAGGACGGTGGAGAGCATACCGAGGGACAGGCCGCCGATCATCACGGTGGCGGGTCCGGTCTCCGAGGTACCCGCCAGCTTTTTGGTCGGGCGGTAGGAATCGGAGGTGAAGTACTCGGTTATCAAACCGATGAGAATACCGGCCGCCAATCCGCAGATGACGGCGAAATACAGGCCGGTATATTCGGCGCCCAGACCGAAATAGATAAGGGGATAGGCCACGACGGCGATCAGGGCTGAGCTGATCCACACGCCGCGGCGCAGGGCGGACAGCAGGTTCTTCTGGGAAGCCCCCTCTTTGGTCCTTACGAAAAAGGTGCCGAGGATGGAGGCGATGATACCGATGGCCGCCATGGCCATGGGGATGATCACGCCCCTGAAACCCATGCCGGCGGCCACCGCCAGTGCGCCGGTGGAGATGATGGAGCCCACATAGGATTCATACAGATCGGCGCCCATGCCGGCCACATCGCCGACGTTGTCGCCCACGTTATCGGCGATGACGGCGGGATTGCGGGGATCGTCCTCGGGGATGCCGACCTCTATCTTACCCACCAGGTCGGCGCCCACATCGGCCGCCTTGGTGAAGATGCCGCCGCCTACACGGGCAAAGAGGGCCATGGAAGAGGCACCCATGCCGAAGGTGAGCATCGCTGAAGTGATGGACTGAATCTGTGCGTTTTCAAAGGTCTGGCCGGCCGCCACAACCAGATGATCGGGGTTGGCGTACCAGAATTTCAGGAAGAAGAACCAGAAGGATATATCGAACAGACCCAGTCCGACCACCACAAAGCCCATCACCGCACCGGCGGAAAAGGCTACCCGCAGACCCGCATTCAGGCTGCCGGAGGCGGCGTGGGCGGTGCGCCCGTTGGCAGCGGTGGCAATTTTCATGCCGATGAAGCCGGACAGGCCGGAGAAAAAGCCGCCGGTGATAAAGGCGAAGGGGACGAAGGGGGTGAGAAAACCGGCGATGGACATGGTGAGGAGAATGGCGAACAAGACCGCGAAAAAGATGGCGACACCGGTATACTGCCGCCGGAGATATGCGCTGGCGCCCTTTTGTACCGAGCCGGATATTTTCCGCATCCGTTCGCTGCCGCAGTCCGCCTTCAGTACCCGACGGGCCAGGTAAACCGCAAAAAGCAGCGCCAGCACCGATCCGATCGGCGCGAGGAGTGAAAGCTCCATGCCAAATTCCTCCTTAAATCATTCTTGACGGTATTATATAAATATTCCTGAAAAATCATAATAGAATGTCAATATTTATGGGAGATAACGAACGGCGTGTCCGATATCGGAAAAGTTCTTGCGAACAACGGAAGGAGAGGTGTACAATGTTTTTAAAGCGCTGTTCCAGCGCTTTAAAAACGAAGGATCCCCGATGGAAAACGTCCGCCATATAGGAACGGACAATATCCATCGAGGCGACGGTAATGCGTATCCGACAAGGCAGCCCTCCGCTGTAGAACCCTAGGGTCGTTGATGCGGAGCGGCGGCACGGACACAAGAGAAAAGAAAGGGCGGGAAGCCGAATGCTGGATAAACTGAGGGAACAGAGCGAACAGGCGGCGCAGGAGCTGCTGGAGGCGGCGAAGCTGCGGGAGGGTGACCTTCTGGTGGTGGGCTGTTCCTCCAGCGAAGCGACGGGACAAAGGATCGGCACCTATTCGAGCCGGGAGGCGGCGCAGGCCATCTTCGACGGGCTGTACCCTGTTTTGCGGGAGCGGGGAATATGGCTGGCCGCCCAGTGCTGCGAGCATTTGAACCGGGTCCTGATCGTGGAAGAGGAGGTTTTGCACCGGTACGGACTGGAGCAGGTGAACGTGGTGCCCCAGCCGAAGGCGGGGGGGTCCTTCGCCACGGCGGCCTACGAGGAATTTTCCCGGCCTGCGGCGGTGGAGCACGTCCGCGCCCACGCCGGGATGGATATCGGCGGTACCCTCATCGGGATGCATCTGCGGGAGGTGGCAGTGCCGGTACGGCTCAGCCTGTCCCGCATCGGCGAAGCGGTGCTTCTCTGCGCGCGTACCCGTCCGAAATTTGTGGGCGGCGGCCGGGCCTGTTACGACGAAGAGTTGATGTGACAAAAACGGATGGAAAAACAGGGGGACAGACATAAGCGGCCCCTTTCCCTCGTATGATACGATGACGGGAGGGCGGAGATGCCGGCTCCCGATCCCATCGGGAAGGCTACGGTGATCGGCTTATGGTCTGGATCGTTCATAAAAAGCAGCTGGCGATTGCGGCAGTGTGCTGCGTCGCCCTGATCGCCGCACCGTTTTTGTGCGCGGGCCTGTTCAAGAGCACGGCGGCAGCGGCGGCGGACAATACCAACTGGGGGCTGAGCTTTCAGGAGAACGGGAAGACCCCCAGAGGAAACGCATCGGCGGATTTCCTCAAACAGTACAATTCCTATTATGCGGGAAACACGGACAAAAAGGTGATTTACCTGACCTTTGACGCCGGGTACGAAAACGGGTACACGCCTGCCATCCTGGACACACTGAAAGCGCACAATGTCAAGGCGGCGTTTTTCGTGGTGGGCAACTACATCGAAACCAGCCCCGACCTGGTCAAGCGTATGGTGGAGGATGGCCATATCGTCGGCAACCATACCTACCATCACCCTGACATGTCCAAAATCAGCGACAAGGACTCCTTTGTCAAGGAGGTGCAGTCGCTTGAAGCGCTGTTCAAGGAAACCACCGGGAAGGATATGCCCAAATATTACCGCCCGCCGCAGGGCAAATACAGCGAAAGCAATCTGAAGATGGCCAGCGAGCTGGGGTATAAAACCATGTTCTGGAGCCTCGCCTATGTGGATTGGTACGTGGATAAGCAGCCGACGCGGGAGCAGGCCTTTGATAAGCTGTTGCCCCGTATCCATCCCGGCGCGGTGGTACTGCTGCACAGCACCTCCAAAACCAACAGCGAAATACTCGACGAGCTGCTGACCAAATGGGAGGCGGAGGGATACACCTTCGGCACACTGGACGAACTGGTATAAAAACAGGCCGGCACGGGAATTCCCGCGCCGGCTGTTTTCGTCTGCAGGGGTCAGAGGACCTTCCACAGGGCGATGCCGATGAGCAGCAGGCCGCTGAGCCACGACAGGCTGATTTTGCTGGCGGAAGCGGCGCGGCGGCCGATCTCCACCCCGATTTTGGCGAAGAGGGTACCGATTAAGAAGGAAAACAGCAGCAGAAACAGAGACTTCAGCGGCGAGGCGGATATGCTCAGGCCGGTGACAAGAGAGTCGGCCGACAGAGGGATGGCCAGCAGGAAAGCTTCACGGGGGGACAGGATTTTGGAATGATCCACATCCGCGCGGGTCTCGTCCGCGTAGACGGTGAGGACCAGGGATAGGTCGAAGCATTCGAACCTCAGGGGCTGACGACTGTCGGCGCGCGCCGACAGGAATCGTTTGATACCCGCCTGAAATAGAGCGGTGAGGCCCAGGAGGAGGAGCACGGAGAATCCGAACCAGCGGATCAGGTCCCGTGGGAGTATGTATGTGAGCAGCCCGCGCAGCAGCAGGGACAGCGCCAGACAGGAGCTGCCGACGAGAGCTATGACTACCGCGGAACGCAGAGGGATGCGTATACGGTCGGTGCCGCAGGCGAGACAGGCGAAGAGGGTGTCCAGCGAAAGGGTGAAGACCAGCAGGAAATCCATGCAATCACATCCGTTACGAAGGGTGGGGGCTCCGCCCCTTCCATTAATATATGTACCGGGGGGAGGGCAGGTGAATGGGGAGGAGAGAGGGAAAGGAATGGGATCAAAAGAATCTTGCAGAAATGATGAGAAATATTCTTGACAATTTCCGCGCTGTCCAGTATAATAATCAGCGTTGCCCCGGTTGAGGGCGCAGCAACAAGTGGCCCGGTAGTTCAGCTGGTTAGAACGCTAGCCTGTCACGCTAGAGGTCGACGGTTCGAGCCCGTTCCGGGTCGCCACTTGCTGATATAGCTCAGTCGGCAGAGCGCGTCCTTGGTAAGGACGAGGTCACCAGTTCGAATCTGGTTATCAGCTCCAGAACAATTCCTGCGAAAAGCGGCTTTCCGATCCCCCAACGGGACGGAAAGCCGCTTTGTTGTTATTCGTTCCACCAATAGCCGGCGCCTGGTACCGGTATTCCGTATTAAGGTAAACGGCGCAAGCATAATCTGACAGTGCACCGAATTTATCGGGCAGCAAAAAGGGAACCAGCTTTTAATACTGGTTCCCTTTTTGCTGCCTGATAAGATGGGGGAAATCCTCCGATTACCAGGGAAAATGCAAATCCCGCTCATCCTTCGATAAAGTAGTTCTCAATAAGCGTGACCAGGTTCGAAAATATCTCTTTCTCTTTTAATTTGATTTCGTCCAAATAGTGCAGCCCGTTTTTCAAATGCCCTTTTTTATTGTCGTTCATATAGACGAGGACGGCCTTGCGCAGCTTATGTGTCAGCAGCAATACCTCCTCAACCTGGGAATACAATTCGTTTGATATATGCAGATCGAAACAGGCGTCCAGACGTTTTAAATTCTGATGAAACATGGAATTATACTCGTATATTTTGCAGTATCCGCTGGAAAATTCATGATCGTATCCCAAATTGCCGATATCGAATTGATTGTCTAGAACCCGCTGCATAAGGTCTTTTAACCCTGTTAAGACACCCAGGATCCCTTCATAGAAATAAAAGTCCATATTTTCCCTGTTTTGAAAACGATAGGTGGTATCAGCCGCATTTAGCACCGACTTCAGGTCGTTATAAAAACGGCTCAGCTGAATCTGCGGTTTTACCTGTAATTTGGGCGTGATAAATAAGATGGGATATGGATTTTGCCGGGCAGTCATCTCTCCTTTTTGTTCTTTCGTAAACTCACGCCGGACTTTAAACGCTTCGATAAAGTCATCCCAATCAATTTCATGTTCATGCCAGCCGTCTAGAGGGCAGGGAGTATAAAAGATACGTTTTTCCTCGTCGTATCCATAGATAAGAAATTGAGCGACAAAGGTGGTTTCAAAATGCTTATAGATCTTTGAACTGTCGATATCGATGATTGTATATGTATGGGAGTCAATTCTCCTGCAAATCTCCGGGATAATGCTTTCACAGTCATACGCTTTATACAGCTTTTCTTGGGTCTCCAGGATGTCCTCGTAATGGGACACCTGGTTGTATTTTTTACCAAACCAGCCGAAGTCACAATCGTATTCGGAAGTGACGTATAGGTTATTCA
This sequence comes from Clostridiales bacterium, assembly GCA_022800315.1. GTDB lineage: Bacteria > Bacillota > Clostridia > Oscillospirales > Acutalibacteraceae > Avimonas_A. The sequence continues at coordinate 46,444 of JAAWQC010000016.1, read as the reverse complement.
GATGATGGATGAACCAATCATCAAACTCCCGGTATGCGCTGATGATGGCTACCCGCTGATATGTCCAGCACTCAAATCGTATTGTGGGGCAAAGACATATGGGAAGTTTTCTTTCCATGACAGTACCGCTGGTACCATTGCAGGCAATGATACCAGCTACCCTCCCCTGTAAAATTTGTAATTAGCTCCCGTACAGATAAGATAAACCGAACACTAATCTCACAATCGACTAAATATTACCGCAAAAGCTGTGGCATGTCAATAAATCCTGATAATCTTATTATAAATCAAAAAATGTAAAAAAGATATTTATATTCACGCTCATAAAGACTATACTGAAACAAAATGGGATATATCTATAAAATAAATACAAAATGTTATTTATAATTGACGCATTGACTGTAACGTGGTAAAATATGACGAAAAGAAAACAGCATGGTATAGACAACCATAAAATACAAGAATAAGGTCGGTTAAATTGTGGCGGAGAAGGGGATAACCGATGTATATTGCTTCCAAATTTAACGTTATCAAAGAAAAAAATGGATGGAAAGTCATCTATAACACGATGACGCAGGAGATAGACCAGTTGTCTGAAGAAGCCGAGCGTTACTTGCGGGAAGGCGGAGAGATATCGTCGGAAACGCTTGCCTCGCTGAAAGAAAAGGGCATTCTTATCGACAGTGCCGCCGATGAAGATAAGGTGCTCTCTCAACTGAGAAAAAAGTATGTATCCGAGCCGGAATCTCTGTTTCTTTACCTGCTTCCCACGGAAGAATGCAACTTCCGCTGTAAATATTGTTATGAGGAATTCAGGCATATCTGGATGAGCCAGGAAACGCAGGACGGCATTATCGAATATGTGAAAACGAATATCTCCCGTTATAAATTTCTTCGGGTGGAATGGTTCGGCGGCGAGCCGCTGCTGGCGCTGAACGCTATCGAATATATGTCGAAGAAACTAATTGATATCTGCCGTCAGAATCATGTTCTTTACTACGCCTGTATGACCACGAATGCGTATACTCTCGATTTACATACGTTTGAGCGTCTGAGAAAATGCAAGGTCCTTTCTTATCAGATCACCATAGACGGGCCTCCTGCCGTACATGATAACCAGCGGATATTGAAAAATGGCCAGGGTACCTTTGCGAGAATAATGGAGAACCTCATCGCGATTAAGGACCATGTGAAAACCAGGATGCTCGATGTCACGATTCGCATAAACGTCTCCCGTGATATGTTGAGAGGTATATACGGGTTTATAGATGATCTATATGAAAAACTGCTGATAGACAAACGGTTTAATTTATTGCTGAAACCGGTAAGCAATTATGGCGGCGACAGGGTCAGGGATTTTGAGGAGCAGCTGTGCGGTATTCAGGATATTCAGCAGGCTGTGGATTATTGCACAGAGAAAGGGATCATCAGCCCAGAAGACGATTTATCCGTAGGGGGGAATGTTTGCTACGCTTCACGTAACGCCTCATGGGTAATCGGTGCCGACGGAAGCTTATACAAATGCACCGTGCTGTTATATGACGAAAACAATATCGTCGGGCGTGTGCGAAGCAACGGGGTGTTTGAAGTCGATGAGAATAAACTGAGCCGCTGGGTATGCAGCGGGACAGACCACGGGCTTGGATGCGATGAATGTCAATATGCCCCCATCTGTCTGAAGAGCGTTTGCTATAAACGAATACTTTGCGGACAGGAAAACGGATGCCATTTCGTACGGGAATCGGTCGATAAACGAATGGATCAGTACATAAAGGAAAGGCGTGATAATAATAATGAATCATCAGAATATTGAAAACGCCATAGTCGATTGTCTGTCCAACGTGGGGATAGAGGTGGGAAAAGAGGACGACATTCAAGAATATTTGCAGGACTCGTTGGTGTTTGTTTCGTTTATCGTCGAGCTGGAAGAAACCTTTCAAATCGAATTTGACGATGAGTTTTTTGAGGATGAATATTTTGCATCGGTCAGCAGTCTGGCGGTTATTATCGAGCAATTTCTTAACGTACAAAACAGCCAATCGGTCGGCTAAGTTTGCAAGGGAGAGAGCGGGGTTACCAGGAATTTTGAGAGGAAAGGAGGTGTCATCATGAAACAGCTGATTAAAAAAACGGTGAGTATCGAGCAGAGCGTTACCGCTTATATGGCGGAAGGTAAATCCAACAGCGCCGCATCCTGCGGCGGCAAATCCAACTCCGGTACATCCTGTGGGTCCAAATCGAATAAAAATGGAAGCTGCGCTTAATTAAACAAGGCAATGCTCTCTTCCTTGCTGACTTTATATTTCGGGTTGATGGCAGATGAAAGGGGGACCCCACTGTGAAAAAGAAATTGAGCAAAAAAACGGGACAGCACGTACAGATGGCCGTCCTGTATGCCGGGGAGAGTAAGACGAATTCGCAGGGCAACTGTGGTTCTAAAACAAACAACGGCGGGTGCGGAGGCAAAACGAACAGCGCGGTTCAGTGCGGAAGTAAAACGAATTCAGCCCCCTTAAGGTGCTGACAGGATGAGTCGGAAAATGTATCGTCCAACCATCGTGGTGGTTGACAGCGGAATCGATTCGACGAACCCCCTCTTTCAATCCGCTCATATTTCTGGAATAGGTCTAAAAAAATCCGCGAAAAGCCCCTCTGGGTTTTCCATAAGCGGGGATTTTCAGGATCAATTGGGCCATGGAACCGGCGTGTGTTCCCTCATCGCCAAAAAGCTGACGGAATATGGGATTCCGATCAATTTTTATATCGTCAAAATATTTGATGATAAATTTGAGGCTGATGAAAACAGCCTCCTCCATGCGCTGACATACATCTGTGATGAAATTGACTGTGATATACTCAACCTCAGTCTCGGCACCACCATTTGCACAAAGCTTTCGCAGTTACGGGAGGTATGCGAAAAGCTTTACCAGAAGGGCGCCGCCATTGTTTCGGCATTCGATAATTCTGGCGCGATGTCTTATCCGGCGTCATTTCCTCACGTTATCGGCGTCGATATTTGTGAGGAATGCGGAAGAGACGAAATTTATTTTGTCGAGGACTCGCCGGTCAATATTTTAACCAAAAACAGAATTCAGCGATGTGAATGGCTAAATAACAAACGGATGCTGATCGAAGGAAGCAGCTTTAATACGGCGATCGTTACCGCCCTGATTGCCAAACTGCTGTATGAGAACGGCCGTCTGGGGTTTCATGAAGTACAAAAAGCGCTTAAGAAAGTGACGCTACCCTATAATGAGGGCATAGAAGGGTCGAAACAACGAAAAAAGCCATTCGCCGCCCCGAAAAAAGCTGTCGTATTTCCCTTCAACAAAGAAATCCACGCATTGCGCCGATATGAGGAAAGCTTGGATTTTACCATCGTGGGATATTATGATACGCGTTACTCTGGTAAGGTGGGAAAACCCTGTGATGTCCTGATCAATCAGGGACCAGACCGAAGCGTACATAGAGGCGGAACAATCGTCCAGGATATAAGCGAGCTGGATTGGGGCGCGGATTTTGATACGGTTATTTTGGGCCATCTCGATCAAATAATCAAATTGACCCGCATTGACTATCATCAGGAAATATTGTCTCTATGCCAAAAATTTCATAAAAATATCTTTAGTTTTGATGACGCTTACGGGCCAGAGGATACCGACGATCGGATCAATATCTATACCCCCATGATTACACCGGCCGATGTTCCGCACTATACTTTTGGCAAGCTGTATCGCATAGGCAAACCGGTAATCGGCGTTTTTGGCACGAGCGCGAAACAAGGGAAATTTACACTTCAAATGGCCCTCCGGCGTCAATTCCTGCAGGAAGGCTATAAGGTAGGGCAGCTGGGGACGGAACCACATTCGGAGCTTTTCGGATGTGAGCACGTTTTTCCCATGGGATACCAAAACGGTATTCATATTGATCAGGATGATGTAATCCCTGTCATCAATTCCCTGATACACGATATCGAAATGCGTGATCCGGATCTAATTATAGTGGGAGGTCAATCGTCTACTATCCCGTTTTATTATGGAAATGTAAGATATATGTCCGATTTCCAGCAACAGCTGCTGTATGCTACCGTTCCCGATTGTGTCTTATTGGTTGTCAATATTTTTGACGATATTCCGTATATTAAAAGGACTATCCACTATTTGAACAGTATCAGCACAGTCATTGCCATTGCGGTGTCTCCGATCACTTCGGTTTCAACGCTGGGAAATGTTAATTTTCAGAAAGCACTGTCATTTGCTGACCAAACCGAGGAATTCGAAAAGGAATTTGGGCTTCCTGTCTATCGCATTTCTGAGGAGAACGACAGGGTAGGACTCTTTCGTTTATGTGAGGAATATTTTTCGGTGGAGTAAAAGGCTGATATGAAAACACTAATAAGAGGTTATCGATATATTCTATCATTGTCCCCGCTGAACAGTATTATTTTGATATTCGGCCGTATGATATACGGTATCATTCCTTTTGTGAATGCTACACTGCTGTATAATTTTACCGATTCTGTAACCTCTTCTACCGGTGATTATACGCAAGCGATTGTTTCTTTGGCAGCCCTTCTCGGTACGCAGGTTATTATGGCGCTGTTCAGCGTTTTCTTTACCTATGTTAACACTAAATTCTATAACCACATGGTCACGGCCACCTATCTGCGAATCGCCAGCCTGATCGATACGATTCCCTCAGAATACCTGGAAATAGAAGAACATCAAAGACATGTGGAATACCTGCTGTCCAACAGTATGTGGTCCTGTTATCGCTTTTTCAATATCACCATCAATGTTTTTCAGGCCGTCGTCAGTCTTGTTTCTTTTATTATTTTTATTTTTTTAAACAATCAAATAATCACTATATGTTATGCCTTGGTGCTGTTATTTTATATTCTATTAATGACGTTTACAGGAAAAAAAGAGTATCAGTTAACCGATGAATTATTCGATGATGATAGGAAGCTGCACAACCTGTCGGATATTATTTACAATATGAACTACGCGAAAGAATTGCGTATTTTCCAGTATGGTAAATTCATGGTGGACAAATGGAAGCTTTTAGCGGAACGGCTGATGAAACCACGCATACGTTTACAGGTGAAAAACTCAGTTGCCCGCAACCTGTATTTCATATTTATCAATTGCTTTATCTTACTGTTTTTTATCAGTACCGGGTTCGGCATCCAAAATGGACTCTTGGAAATAGCTGTCGTATCTGCCATCGTTTCCTATCTGCCAGATTTAAATTACGCGATTGGACAAGTGGGCGATTCTGGAAAATTGTTCGGTGAGAATTATCACCTTTTGAAGGATTTTTTCGATTACAGCGATACGGTGCAGAGCATGCAGCCATCCCGGACCATCCGTTTTCAAAAAGAGTTCGAACACAAAATCGAATTCAAAAATGTCCATTTTACCTATCCAGGCGGCAGCGATGAGGTGCTGCGGGGTATCAACGCCAGTATCCGAAAAGGTGAAACGGTTGCGTTCGTCGGTGAAAACGGGGCGGGCAAAACCACCCTGGCCTATTTATTGGCAGGCATCTATACGCCTACGGAGGGCGTCATCACAATAGATGGCATCGACTATTCTCAAATAAACAAAGAAGACATACATTGTAAAATAAATTATGTAGGACAAATCACACATAAATTCGGTTTATCTTTTGATGATAACGTATATTTGGGCCGGGATAAAAGTAAAGATCTAACCGAATTGATTCACGATATTGGGCTTGATGACCTGCTGTCTTCCTTTCCTCATAAAAGGGAGGAAATTCTCGGCCGTTCGTTTGGTCAAATCGACGTTTCCGGTGGAGAATGGCAGAAGATATCCATCCTGCGTTGTTTTGCCGCAGATAAAGAGATCTATATTATGGACGAACCAACATCAGCCCTCGACCCGCGAGCGGAATATAAAATGTTTGAGATATTTAAACGTGAAACCGTCAATAAGACCTCGGTGCTGATATCACACAGGCTCGGCGCTTTAAAGACGGTTGACAGGATATTTTATTTGGAGAGGGGATTGATCGTCGAATCGGGTACCCACGACGAGCTGCTTGCGCTAAACGGGAAGTATGCCGACATGTTTCGCGCACAAAGGAAGTGGTATCAATGATTGGCAGATTCAGAAAAAGCATTTTTCTTTTTACCTTTAAAATAATTTTAAAAGAAGTCCCCGGTTATTGTTTGATCTATTTGATGCTGACCATTTTTTCCTCATCCTTTGACGCGCTGTCGGTTAAATTTCTTGCTGCTTCCATTGATTCAGGTATGCACTTGGCTCAGGGGGATAGTCGTTTTTTCTTTTATATTACCTTATATGTTATCTTCCTGTATATTCTACCCTTATTCAATTCCATCTTAGACGATCTGATCTATACGAAGATGAAATATAAGCTGCAGTTATCGGCATCTGAAAAAATAGCCGATAAAGCAGTACAGGTGCCGTTGAATGTCATCGAAGACAGCGAATATCAGAATCTTTTACAGCAGGTTATGAACGTCGACGGCAGCTTCCTTCTTTCGTATTATATGCAGTATGTTTCAACGGTCTATTTTATTCTAAAGTTCGTATTCGCTTTTTTAGTGTTTATCAGCTTTAATATCACCATGTCGATTATTCTGCTGGTGAATTTTGTGATCACCATAGCCATCAACCATATCCATACCACAAAAAGATCAAACTTCCATTTAAATATGACGGAAGAAATCCGGCGGGAAGATTATTACCGTGATTTAATGCTGGACCGCAAAGTCATAAAAGACGCTAAGCTGCTCGGCACTACTGAATTTTTCAATTCTTTATTTAAAGATTGCGCCAATACGAACAGGAATAAAGAAATTCGGTTTCATCTAAAACTGAGCAGAATAGAGGCCATTGCGGAGATCGTGAAAATATTCGTTTCCTTTTTTGCCTATGGATACGGGCTGTACTTGATTATCATGGGCACGCTGTCTCCCGGCGCATTCGTTTCCTATTATTTTACCTCCAACAATTTGGTGGCCTATTATAACGGCTTCCTTTCAAAGATCAGCCAGATAAGGACACAGGACGTTGTGATGCGGAAATATAAATACTTCATCGAAAATGTCGCCTGTGAAAAAAGCGGAAGCTGTAAAAACGCCAAGGTACCGGCTATATCCTTTCAACATGTGAGTTTCCGCTATCGTGAGGATGCTCCGGTCATACTAAAAGATATCTCGTTCGATCTGCATGCGGGAGAAAAAGTCGCGCTCGTTGGCGCCAACGGAAGCGGAAAAACCACCCTGATACGCCTGATAACCAGCTTAAACGACAAAACGGAGGGTGAAATACTGATTGATGGGATCCCCGTGGAAGAGTTGGATAAAACCGCCTATCGGGATAGTATATCGCTTGTAACCCAGGATTACTGTAAGTATTATTTAACCGTACGTGACAATATTGGGTTAAGCAGTTACAGAAATCTGGAGGACGATCAGGCTCTTGCTGACGCCGCTGAAAAAAGCGGAGCCTATTCCTTCGTCAGTGAATTCGACAAGGGATTAGACCAACAGGTTGGTACACAATACAAACAGGGAATCGAGCTGTCAGGCGGGCAGTGGCAAAAGCTGGCGCTTTCCCGCGGTTATTTTAAGAAAGCCGGGCTCCTGATAATGGACGAACCGACAGCCGCTTTAGACGCTTATAGTGAAGAAAAAGTCTATAAGCAGTTCCTGCAGCTGTCCAAGGACCACACCGCTGTTTTTGTTTCGCATCGCATGGCGTCGGCTAAGCTGGCGGATCGGATCCTGGTTCTCGAAAACGGACGGATCGTCGAATCAGGAACCCACCGCCAACTCATGGAACGCCATGGATTATATGCTGAGACTTATCTGCAGCAGGCATCCTTATACTCATAGAATGAGGTTAAACGCATATGGATTACGAAGGCTTTTGGCGGGCAGAGCTGCCCTTGGGATTGTTCATGGGACTCACCACGGTTTCACTGTATATCTATCGAAGGAATAGTAAAGTATATCAAATCGTCTTGAATTTTCCTGAAATGGGTTCCCTTTGCTTTTCGCCTATTTGGCAGCGGAATACCGTTGATGCTCTCATTTTCCATGTCAGACACGCGCAGGGCGATATCCAGTTTCGATTACTGCCCTCTGTAGATGAGGGCACGGCGCCGTTACAGGTGGAGTATGACAGGATAAAAGCATGTGTTTGCTGCACGAAAATATCGGCGCCGCCGCCGCTAGACCCCGATAAAGTGTTATTGGAATCCGTCTGGAGGTACGAGATATTACGGCGTTATGCGGTATATGCAGTTCCGGCAAGATTACCGTACTCAATTGAATGGAGCTATGAGATTAAAAGCAATCCTTTGTCAGAAAAACTGATTTCCGCGTATGACCTTTATCATCTGTCCACAGGGAATGATTTTAATACCATGCGTCTCTGCCTGTCCTGGGTTAACGAGCATTTGCGCCACGATGGTACACAGACCTTTTTAGGAATAAGAGAGGCCAACTCCATTCTCAGTACCCACACGGGAAAAGCGAGCTGCCGTGGACTGGCAATCGTTTTATGTGAACTTCTTTTGGCGTTGGGTATCAAAAGCCGATTTATTGCCTGCCTTCCGGAAGAGGTTCCGTATGACGAATGCCATGTCGTATGCGTAGCTTACAGCGATGATCTGAAAAAATGGATCCTGCTTGATCCGACAAATAATCTTTACATCCTTGACTCTGGAGGAACTCCGCTAAGCTTAATGGAATTTCGCAATGCGCTATTGTGCAACGACGATTTTTATCTCAACCAAGATACGAATTGGAATGGAAGAAGGATTGGTAAAACTCAATATTGTGATTATATGATAAAAAACCTCGTCCGTTTCGATGCTGTAGAGGCCTATTATCCCGGCTGTGATCAGTACAGCACCAAACGGATTACCCTCATACCGACAAATTATACGACAACTGTACCCGATCGCATGATAACCGATGACATACGGTCCTTTTGGCCTGAAGAGAATATCCAATAGGGGGGAAATCAATGAAGCGGTTAATGAAAAGATCCTCTCGCGCCGCCGCGCACCTGACGTCTCAAATCTATCTATACAGTGCGGAAGGGAAGGCGAAACCCGTTAAGGGGAAAAGCAATACAGCGTTGTCATGCGGGAAAAAGAGCAACATGGCAGAAAAATGCGGCGAAAAGTCGAACACTGCCTCCAATTGCTGACGCCAGTAATGACGACAGTGGATTATCGTATTATTGTGACGGTATGTGGTCGGGGCGTCCGACCGATAAGGTCTTGGCCATCGGCTTATCCACCGTACTTTATATAGGCAAAACGGGAGGCGGATACCCGTACGGGTGTTCGCCTCCCGTTTTGCTTTTTCGAATTTAAGTGCCGTTTTGTCTCTTGCTGTTCTTATTCCCACAGTTATTATTTCGTCGCATAAGAAAGGAATTGAAATGCTTTTGTAAAGCGAGTATACTGACAGTACCTATAGAAAAACCACAGATGATTACCATAGACATATACCGCTGTAAAGTGAGCCAATTTATACAGAAAGATGTGAGATGATGACGATAGAGAACCAGACGCTGGAATTTGTCAGGCGGCTGCAAATGATCTATCTGGAGCAGCGGGATATCGAAACGGTGATTTCCCTCATGACCCCCGACATCGTATGGTATGGAATCGGGGCAGGGGAGAGCGGTAAGGGAATTGATTCCATCGCCGCGCATTTACGAGCGGAAAATGAGAATTTCCATAATAAGCTGACGGTCCGGGATAGTGCCTTTGAGACGATTCCGTTGTCGGAAGATGCCTGTATGGCATCGGGATTTATCCGCGTGGAAGAGGATGTGGACGGGCTGTTCCAGCGAGAGATCGACCTGCGGCTGTCCCTGCTGTGTGTCAGGCGGGAGGGACGTCTTTGGCTGCGGCAGGTACACGAGTCGGTACCTAATGCCGATCAGGCGGAAGATGAATATTTCCCCTCCCCGCTGCCGCCGGATGCCGCCCGCCTGCTGCAGAAAATGCTGGAGGACAAGTCCCGGGAGATCGAGGAGCGCAACCGGGATTTGAAGACCCTGACCGACAACATACCGGGCGGCATGTTCCGCTGTCTATTCGATGAGAGACTGACCCTGCTGCAGCTGAGCGACGGTTTCCTCGATCTGTTCGGTTATACGCGGGAGGAGATCGAGGAGCGGTTCCACAATAGCTTTTGGGAGATGCTGGACCCGCGGGACAGGGAACCGACCCTGATCGAGGTCAGGAGACAGCTTGAGATCAGCAACCGCAAGGAAATCGAATATCGGGTGGTCTGTAAGGACGGCCGGTCGCTTTGGGTAATGGATAAGGGGCAGCTGGTGCCGTCGGATACGGGGCCGGACAGCTTTTGCTGTATTCTGATAGATGTGACCAACACCAAAAAAGCGCAGGAAGAGCTGCGGCTGAGCCTGGAGCGGCATCAGATTATCATGGATCAGACCAACGATATCCTGTTCGAGTGGAACATACCGGAGAACCGGCTGACCTTTACCACCAACTGGGAGAAACGCTTCGGTTATCCGCCGCTGGTGAAGAGCGGGCTAAAAGGCATACCCGAAGCGCGGGATGTCCATCCGGAGGACCTGCCGCGATTTGAGGCGGTTGCACGCCGCGTCCTTAACGGGGAGCCGTATGCCGAGGAGGAGCTTCGCATACTGAAGGACGACGGGAAATACATCTGGTGCCAGATACGGGCCACCACGCAGTACGATTCCGCCGGCGTCCCCATGAAGGCGGTGGGTATCATCATCGATATCGACAGCCAGAAAAAGCAGACCCAGAAACTGCAGGAAAAAGCCGAGCGGGATACCCTGACCAAGCTGTACAACAAAGGGACCATCCAGTCGAGAATCGATCGGTGTATCCAGCATAACAGCGATGAGCCGGGCGCGCTGATGATTATCGACATCGACAATTTCAAGCAGATCAACGATGTGAAGGGCCATCTGTTCGGTGACGCGGTCCTGACCGAAATTGCCGCCATTCTGCAGAGAAAACTGCGGTCCACCGACATGATCGGGCGGGTCGGCGGCGATGAGTTTATGGTTTTCCTCCGCTCGGTGCGCCGGGAGGAGGATGTTCATGAGAAGGCGGAACAGATCATCAAGGCGTTCCACTCCATCTTGAAGGCGGAGAAAGACGGCTGCCGGCTGTCGTGCAGTATCGGCATCGCCCTGTTTCCCGCGCAGGCCGGTGATTTCAAGGAGCTGTTCCGCAGGGCCGACCACGCGCTGTATCAGGCGAAGGGGCAGGGAAAAAATCAGTATCTGGTCTATCGTCAGGGGGAGGATGACGGCGCCTATGCCGGTATTTCCAGCGGGATGCACACCGCGGAGATGCGCACCGCGATCAGCCAGAAGATCGATTCGGACGACAATATGAAAAATCTGAGCAGCCGGCTGGTGGAGTATGTATTCCGCATCCTTTATAAATCCATTGATATCGAGGCAGCGGTGGATTCTCTGCTGGAAATCGTTGGGCGGCAATTCGATGTCAGCCGCGCTTACATTTTTGAAAATACTGAAGATGACCGCTACTGCTCCAATACCTTCGAGTGGTGCAACGAAGGGGTCAATCCCGAAATTGACAATCTGCAAATGGTTTGCTACGAACAGGATCTGGGCGGGAACTATTTATCCAATTTTAATGAAAACGGCGTTTTTTATTGTTGTGATATCGCCGAGCTGCCGCCCAAACAGTACGCAATTCTGAAACCTCAAGGCATAAAGGCCATGCTGCAGGTGGCGATCTGGGACGGTGCCTCCATCTTCGGATACGTGGGGTTCGATGAATGCCGGAACAACCGCATGTGGACGCAGGAACAGATCGACGCGCTGGCCTTCATTTCGCAGATTATCAGCACCTTCCTGTTGAAGAAACGGACGCAGGACCGACTGGAACAGACGGCGGAGGGGCTGCGTACCGCGCTGGACAATCAGAATTCCTGGATATACGTCGTGGAGCCGGATACCTATCGGCTGCTGTATATCAATAAGAAAACGGCGGAGCTGGTTCCCGACGCCGCGCTGGGAGACTGCTGTTACCGGGCCTTTTTTCACCGGGACAGTCCCTGTGAGCATTGCTCGGCCCGTGGGGTCGGCGGGAATCAGCCAAATTGTACCCTTGAAGTATATAACGAAATTCTGAAGGTGTGGTCTTCAGCCGACGCTTCCCGCATTTGCTGGAACGGCAGGGATGCCTGGCTGCTGACATGCCACGACATTACCTCTTATAAAGATGGAGAAAAGTAAAAGACTCCGCCATGTTCTCCTGGCGGGGGCAGCCGCGGCGCTGCTGGCTGCGGCTGCGGGATTCCTTTGCGCCTATCTGAGCGGCTGGATACAGTTTAACCAGCCCTCCCGGGAGCGCTTTCCGCTGAGAGGGGTGGACGTTTCCTCCTATCAGGGGGATATAGATTGGGAGGCGCTGCGCCGGCAAGGCGTATCCTTTGCGTTCATCAAGGCGACCGAGGGAAGCGGCAGCCAGGACCTGCGTTTTGCCGACAACTGGCAGGGGGCGACCAACGCCTCCCTGTACGCCGGGGCGTATCACTTTTTCAGTTATGACAGCCCAGGGGAGACACAGGCGGATAACTACATCGGGACGGTGCCCCGTCAGGCGGGAACGCTGCCGCCTGTGGTGGATGTAGAGTTCTACGGCGACTGGGAAAAGCATCCGCCCGGGCGCAGCGAGGTGGAACCCGAACTGAAAGCGCTTTTAAATCGGCTGGAAGAAGGCCTATGGCGTCAAGCCGATCCTCTATGCCACAGGGAAGGCCTACACCCTCTTTTTGCAGGGGGATTATGAGGAATATCCCCTCTGGATACGGAACGTTCTGACCGAACCCTCCCTGCCGGACGGCAGGGGATGGACCTTCTGGCAGTATACCGACAAGGGGCGGCTGGATGGCTACTGGGGGAAGGAGAGGTTTATTGATCTCAACGTGTTCCACGGTTCGGAGGAGGAACTGAAAGCGCTGCTGATCCCGGAGTTCTGATACTGACAAAGGCCGCGGATAATAATCCGCGGCCTTTGTCTGCCGGTCTATTTTTCGGTTTATTTTTTTCGGAGCAGCTCCCGCAGTTCGGCCGCCGCGTTCTCTATCCCTTTAACAGCGGGATGGGAGCGCAGGGTTGGGAACGCCTTCAGCATACGGCGGTGCAGGAAGCCGATCTGTTGAAGTCCGGTTTTTTTCGCCTTAAGCAGGTGGATGCGGGCACTCAGCCATACACCGGGGTCCTCGGAGAAAAACAGGCTGTTTTCGGCGCGTTTTTCCCGGCGGGAACGGCGGCGGGATTCGTATCGGTCATAAGCGCTTTCCAGCCGCAGGGCGATATCCTCCGGCGAGGAAATTTCAGCCCGGTTCAGACGATCGAGGAGGCCCGCATGTTCCCGGATCAAATCGCCCAGCCGATCCAGCTGTTCCAGCTTATTGCCGAGCACCGAGGCGATCCGGACAGACAGGACGGTATCGGCGAGGAAAACCGTCAGCAGGATCACGGCGAGAATCAGCGGCAGGGAGGCGTACAACCCGTACAGACGTCCAACCAGCCGTTCGAACTGAGGCTGGATCAGATAGACAAAGCCGGTGGCCAGCGCGCCCCACGCGGCGGAGATGCTCAGACAGATGCGGCCGCCTACGTTGAAGCGGTGATCGCTGTAATCCCACCAGCGGGCGTGGAACAGCTTTTCCATGGCCCAGGAGGTGAAGTATTCCACCGCCGAAGCCAGCGCCGCCCCGGCGAGAAATATCACCGGCAGGGCGGTGGTTAACTGTGGAATCCCATCGCGTACCGGCAGCAAAAAGGTCAGGATCAGCAGAATGCCGCAGCCGTAGATGGGGCAGAGGGGGCCGTTCAGGAATCCCCGGTTGATAAAGCGGCGTTCCCTGACCGAGCAAAGCGCCGTTTCCATCAGCCAGCCGCAGAAGCTGTAGAGGAAAAAATAGAGTACCATATCGGCAAAGGGATAGGGCATGTCCGACATCTCTCCTTTATACCGCGGAACCAGTAACCGCGGTCAAACAAGCTCGATGAAGCCGGCCAGGCTGCCGCGCTTCGTGCCGGCGGCACGGTGGGACCAGAACAAGTCGGGATGGCAGCGGGTACACAGGTCGGTCATCGTGATATGGTCCGCAGAAATGCCGGCGGCCAGCAGGATGCGCCGGTTGATTTCCCACAGGTTCAGATGATATTTGCCGCTGTCGCGGGGGATGAAGCAGGTTTCGTCGAATACGTCGGTCATGCTGCTGAAAGCCTCGTAAACCGGGGCGTCCACCTCAAAGCAGCAGGGGCCGATGGAGGGGCCGATACCGGCGAGTATATCCTCCCGCCGGCAGCCGTAGGCGGCGGCCATGCGTTCCACGGTAACAGCTCCGATGCGGGCGGCGGTCCCCTTCCACCCCGAATGAGAGGCAGCGATCACGCGGCGGACCGGATCGACGAAAAAGAGAGGGACACAGTCGGCATACAGGGTACAGAGCACCACCTGCCGACGGTCGGTCAGCAGGCCGTCCACGTCGTGGATCACCTTGTCCCGTGTGACGCCGCGGCCCCGGTCCTCCGGCCCCGCCTGATACAGATGGGTGTGGTGCTGTTGGTCCGACTGGACGACGTTGACATAGTCCATCCCCATAGCGGCGCAGACACGGCGGTAATTTTCCCGCACATGGGCGGGATCGTCGCCGCGGGAGAACCCCAGGTTCATACTGGACCAGACGCCTTCGCTCACCCCGCCCAGCCGGGTGGATATCCCGTGGCGGATAAAGGGGAGGGTGTCGAAAGCAGGAAAGGAGTAGAAGACGACGCCATCGGCCTCATGGGCCGACAGGGTTCGGGTGACGGGAAGTTCCATAGGGGCCTCCTTTATGTTACCGACGGCAGATTATTTGAGAAACCCTTCGATGATGCGGGCCTCGGCCTCCTGCTCGGTGAGGCCCAGTGTCATCAGCTTGATGAGCTGTTCCCCGGCGATCTTGCCGATGGCGGCTTCGTGGATCAGGGCGGCGTCCACATGATTGGCGGTCAGCTCGGGAATCGCGCTGACCGAGGCGCTGTCCATGATGATGGCATCGCATTCCGAATGGCCGGTACAGCTGACGTTGCCGTTGATGCGGGAACGGAACACCTGACGGGAATGATCCCGCGCGACCGACCGGGAAATCAGGTCGGCGCCGGAATTTTCCCCGTTCAGGTCCACTTCGAAGCTGGTTTCCGCCGCCTGGGTGCCGTGAGTCATCAGCTTTTCCCGCACGATGAGGCGGGCGTCCTTTTTGCACAGGGCGCGGGTCAGACGGTTGGTGGAATCCACCCCCTTGATCTGGGTGGTGTCCATCTCCATACAGGCACCCTCGTCCAGCTCGGCATAGGTCTGGGGATTGATGATGCGGCGGCCGGTGCCTTCACCGATGCCGATATGCTTTTCCAGATAGACCACCCGGGCATTCTTGCCGATGAAAAAGCGGTGGATGCCGTTATGCTGCGCGTCCTCCTCACCGTCGGTGTGGACGCCGCAGCCCGCAACGATGGTCACATCGGCGTTTTCACCGATAAAGAAATCGTTGTACACCAGGTCGTCCACCTTGCTGTGGGTGACGCAGGCGGGAATATACACCGTTTCCCCCTTCGTCCCCGGCCTGACCCGGATATCAATGCCTGGTTTATCGGTTTTGGAGAGGATGGCGACGTTTTCACTGGACTGGCGTCCGGCGCATTCGCCGTCCTCCCGTATATTGTAAGCGCCGTCGGGGGTGCCGAACAAGTCGGACACCATACCGAGCAGTTTTTTGGTGATGTCGTTCATGGTCAATACCGTGCCTTTCGAAGTGATAGTAAAGGAATATCGTTTTATACCGATTCCCGCGGACAGGCGACTCTTTCCGAAGAGTCGACCGCCTTTTTATGGGAAACCGGCTGTCCATGGCAAAACTGGCAGTGGTCGCCGCCCAGCAGGCGGGGGAGGATATCCGCCTTGGGCCCGTGGGCGGTGAGGCGGCCGGCGGAGAGCACTACGATCTCATCAGCGATATCCAGTATCCGCTCCTGATGAGAGATGATGACCACCGAGCCGGAGATTTCAGACCGCAGACGGCGGAAAACATCAATGAGGTTGGTGAAGCTCCACAGATCAATGCCGGCCTCCGGTTCGTCGAAGATGGTCAGGCGGGCGCGGCGGGCCAGCACCACGGCGATTTCGATTCGTTTGATCTCGCCGCCGGACAGGCTGCCGTTCACTTCGCGGTCGATGTAGTCTTTTGGGCACAGGCCCACATCCCGCAGATAAGAACGCAGATCCTTTTCCTGTAAAGGCTGATCGCTTGCACCTTTTGCGGCGAGGACGAGCAGATCGCGCACCGTGATGCCCTTGAACCGGACCGGCTGCTGAAAGGCGAAGCTGATACCGCGGCGGGCCCGCTCGTCGATGCCAAGGCCGGTGATATCCTCGCCGTCCAGCAGGATGCGGCCGGAGGAGGGCGTCTGTACGCCGGATATGACCCGTGCCAGCGTGGACTTGCCTCCGCCGTTGGGGCCGGTTATTACGATAAAGCGGGAATCGGGCACCACGAGATTGATGTGATCGAGGATTTCCCGGTTATTCTCCACCGAAACGGATATGTCCTGTAATTCCAACATGTTGATCTCTCCCAGCGTGATTGGGTTTTTGTCCCTTTAGTATACAGCGGCGGCCCGCGAAAGTAAACCCATTTAGTCTATAATCGGCGAGAGAGAAAAAACGCCGGAGGAAACGGGCACCCCGTTTCCTCCGGCGGCAGACGGTTACAGCGAGTTGCAGTAATGCTGCAGGATCTTTACATGGAGTTCCTCGTCCATGGCGATACGCTTGAGGATGAGGGAGAGGTTTTCGTCGTGGATGAGCTGAGCCTGTCGGAGATAGCCCTCGGCAGCGCTGAGCTCCTTTTGCAGGCTGTTTTCCAGCATGGGCTTAACCATCCGGCTGTAGAATACCATATTCCCGTTCCACGGCATCAGGCGGTTGTTCCGGGGAGCCAGGAAGCGGGGGTCTCCGCCCAGCAGCACGATGAGCTGGCCCAGCATATCCAGGTGATGCATTTCCACCTGGGCGATCCGCATAAGAGTATCCGAAATTTCAGCGTATTCCTTTTTCAGCTCCCAGCCCTGGTAGAGATATTGGGTAATAGCGGTCATTTCACTTTTATCCGAGGCCAGATCCATCGTTAACATCCGGGCGTATTGACGGTTGGGGCCCTCCACGGTGAGGGGGGGATAGGGGGCGTCGGCTTTTACCGGCCGTTTCGGCTCGGGCCGCCCAACGGTCAGGGGCGGGGTTCTCTTATCCATTCAGCATCCTCCCTTTGACGTTACTACTCCCATTCTATGCGGGAATAAGCGAATCATGTCTGTTTACAGACTGCCGAACTGTCTTACTGAGAGGAGGCGGCTGAGGGCCGGGCGGATTCCCTGTAATGCGCTCAATCCAAAATGGACAGCGATTGTTCTCCGAGCTCTTTGTACCGCAGGGAGACGGTTTTTTTGTCGTATCCCACAGCAGCGCCTGCCAGCGGATCATTGAAATAAAAACGGCTGTCATCGTATCCGACCAGAACCAGGCAGTGTTCGCCCGATATCCACGTAAACTCTTCTCCCGTGCTCAATCGCCATTTTCTGGTGGGGCGGGTCGCCTTCATATCCATGCTGCCCCATATCAGGACAGGATGCCCGTTATCGATATACGTTTCACACAGATATTCCAGACTGCACCCGGTCGTGTTTCGCACACGGCCGGGTGCTCCGGCGTAACGATTGATCGCCTGCTCGATGACGGGAGCGTAGCAGCCGTAGCTGTTTTTAGTCCGTGGATCGCCGATGAAAAACTGATGGGGATCAGGGCCGTAGGATACACCGTTCATGGTATAAAAAGCGTCGCTGCAGCTCAGAAAGTTGTCCACAAAATCATCGACCGTGACGCACTCGCCGTAATAACGCAGGGCCATCACGGCGCTGACCGCTTCGCAGCCTGTGGGAAAATCTGGATTTTGAGAAATAAACGGCACCGCCATTTGGGAGGATGCCGCCTTAATAATCTCCGGCGGTTTATCGGCGGCAGGCTGTTTTGTCAGGGAACACCTCAGGAAGACAAGCGCTGTCAGGAACGGCAGGCAAATACAAAAACAAATGACAAAGACATACCGTAAAAATCGGGCCATACAGAATACCTCCCGTAAGATGGTGAATTCATCTTACGGGAGGTTTGTCTCGGACCTGTATGTGTTTTGTATCGTTGTTGTATCGGTTTAACGGCTATATTCCTTTGGTGATGAGGGGGTGGTCTGGATGACGATAGGCAGTCCGGGTACATATTGGTCGAAGTCGTTGTAACTGAACAGGCCCACGAACATTATGCGGCCGGTTTTGCTGTTGAAAGCCCAATAATCGAATTCACCGTCCTTCATACCCAGAGAATGATAGTAGTCGCGAAACGCCGTATTTCGATTCATATCGTCGGAATACTTGTTCGACGTACCCACCTCTTTCTGATAGCCCGTCTCATATACCGAAATTTCCACCGCGGCTTTGGAGGCTGTCTCGTAGCAGATAAACAGCTCGTCGAACCAGGCGTTGACGAGTTCCAGAAAGACCACATCCTCCTGGACGACGGTGATAAACCGCAGGGTGGTAACCGTCGTCGTTTGGCTGTCGCGCAGGATGCCGAGCAAATCCTGTGTGAGCGGGCTGGTTTCCTCACTGCCCAGGACAGTGCGCAGGATATCCCGGCAATCGTCGGCATAGTCGTTATCGGCTTTCGTATTTTGGATTTCGGTAAAAATACCGGAGGCGGCCTGATCGTACAAAATCCGCATCGTTTGGCCGGGTGTCAGTATTTTCGCCGTCTGCCCGACGGGTATATCCCTGGTTTGGGGAACGAACTGTCTGGCGTCGGCATACCACCGGTATGCGTTGGGTAAAAACATAATCAGCAGGGTCAGCGATAGGGTGGCCATCCAAGCGAGTATATATTTCAGACGATTCACGGTCCGGCCACCCCCTCCGTCGTTTCCAGCTCAAAGGTTACCACGGTACCCTGTCCCGGTATGCTGTCAAAGAAGAGGTCGGTATGGTGCAGATGGGCAATGCGCCTGCACAGGGCCAGTCCCAACCCGGCGCCGCCCAGTTTGCGCGAACGGGATTTATCTTCTCTGTAAAAAGGCTCGGTGATTTTATCCAAATGCTCCTTTGAGATGCCGTGGCCATGATCGGTGACCGAGAGGAGATAACAGCCGTGTCTGACGGCTCCGGAGAGGAGGACGGCATCACCGGCGCCGGATGCTTTACAGGCATTGTCCGCCAAATTGTATAAAAGGGAAAGCAAAAGGACCGGCTCCCCCCGGATGAGGGCAGACTCCATCTGCAGCTGTATTTCCACGCCGTATTTTTCCGACAGGAACCGCAGAGAGGTTCGAAGATTGTGAGCGAGCTCCCCGGATGAAAGGGGAACGAGGCTGACCGGCTCATTATTCAAGACAATCATGTCGAGCAATGCCATCGACAGCTTCTCCAGCCGCTTGCCTTCCTGATAGATCGCATGGGCGGCTTCCCGGTGTTCCTCCACGTTCAGATCATAGGATCGGAGCATATCCGCATAACCGATAATCGAAGTCATCGGCGTTTTCAGCTCGTGGGCAAAATCGGCCACGAACATCTCACGCTTTTCCACCTCTTCTTTCAGCTGGCTGATCGTCTCTTCCACAGCGTTTGCCATGGTATTGAAGCCGACCGAAAGCTGATGGATTTCCGCGCTGCCCGTCCCGTGCTTGTGCGTGGGTATTCGCTTGGAGTAATCGCCTGCCGTCATCCGATTCACGGCATGGGATAACCGATTAAGCGGATGGGCAATGAAAAATGAAAAAATAAGCAGGACAACGCCGCTGAAAACAGCAATGGTCAGGACGGCAAACCGATACAAGGCGATCAGGCGGTCACGCCGCGCAAAGGCCTCGGTAAAATCCGAAAGGGTTTCTATATAATAGGGTGAATTCGACAAATCTATCCGGAAAACCACCTGCAGCTTGGTGGCACCGTTCTTGCCGAGAAAGGCATATCCCTGCTGGCCGGTGACCAGCGAGTTCACAAAGGACGATTCGTCATAGCCGGCTGTCTCCTCCAGCAGGCAAATGGACGGCCGTTCGGTTCCGCCCGTGTCGCTTATCCCCGCTATTTGATCCTGTAGTTCCTTTGGGTGCTGTGTCCCGCCTCTATCCCGCTCCCACAGCGCAACAAACATCTGACCCGCATAGGCGTTTGAGCTCAGCACGTTTTCCCGCTGCGCGTCTATCATATAAGAGGAAGAGGATTCCACCAGAGCAAACCCGCCAAGCCCTGCCGTCAGTATGACGATGACATACGCCATAAAGAATATTTTCCATGCTATTTTCATTCTTGTTTCGCTTTCAGCCGGTAACCGACCTTATAGATCGATTGGATTTCATCCGATAAGTCCAGTTTTTTTCGCAGTCGTTGAATATGCAGATCGACCGCCCTCGTATCGCCAAAATAGGGTTCTTTCCATACCCGCTCATATATCGTCTCACGATACAAGGCAATGTTCCGATTACGGGCGAAAAGCAAGAGTATATCGTATTCTTTCGGCGTCAGGCTGACCGGCGTTTCGTTTTTCCTGACGATGCGGGAGTCGGTGTCGATGACAATATCGCCGATTGGAATATAACGTTCCACCTTGTGATAGCGCCGCAGGACGGTTTCAATCCTGGCGAGGAGTTCGGAGAGGTCGAACGGTTTGACGATATAATCGTCCGCGCCCATTCGCAGGCCTTTGACCCGATCCGGTATGGCGGATTTCGCGGTGATGAAGATGACGGGGGTCTTATATTCCCGTATGTACTCGAGCAGGGTATACCCGTCCATCTCCGGAAGCATGATGTCCAGCAGGATCAGGTCAAAGGAGTTGTTTTCAATTTGTTTTAGAGCACTGGCGCCGTCGTCGGCGCTTTCGCAGTGATAGCCGTTTTTCTTCAGGGTCATCCGCAGCAGCCCCGAAATGGATTCGTCGTCCTCCACTATCAATATACGGATCATGATAATCCCCCCTCGAGCCAGTATAGGGATTAAGTGTATCATATTTGTATCGAAGTATAAAAACAAGAATAATTTCCAGTCAGCAACAGCCTATGGCCAGCGATTGGCTGCGCTGATAAAAAAGATAAGCGTTGACAGAAAACCGATTTTTTGCTAGAATGTTAGCAATCTAACAAAGAGGGCGATGCAGTGCGCCATGACAAGGATATCGGCTTTGAGGTGAAAACCCTCAATAACCTGATCAAACGCCATATGGACGACTACTCCCGCGACCGGGGCCTCGAAGGGGTCACCGGTATGCAGGGGTGGATCATCGCCTATCTGTATCATCACCGGGACGAGGAAATCTGCCAGCGGGACGTGGAGCGGGAGTTTACCATCCGGCGCTCCACCGTCACCAGCCTGCTGCAGCTGATGGAAAAAAACGACCTGATTGTCCGCGAACCGGTAAGCTACGATGCCCGGCTGAAACGGCTGGTGTTGACCCAGAAAGCGGTTGATAATCACAACGCCATCACCGAGCGTATCCGATTCATGGAGGCGCAGCTCCGCAAGGGACTGTCCGAGGCGGAGGTGGAGGAATTCCTCCGCTTGATCCGCCGGATACAGAAAAACGCAGAAGAACTGAGCCGATCGTAAAAGAATCGGGCCTGCCGCCCCGCCGGGGCGGCTTTCTCCGCCGGGGATTGTTAGAAAGCTTACAAATTAATTTCACGGGAAGGGAAGGGTTTTATTTGATTAAACAACTGATGAGATGCGTGGGGAAGTATAAGCGGGATACCATCCTGACGCCGATTTTCGTGGTGTTCGAGGTAGTGATGGAGGTGGTAATCCCGCTGCTGATGGCCTACCTGATCGACAACGGCATCAATCAGGGGAATTCCTCGGTCATCATGACGCTGGGGATTGCGCTGGTGATCTCCACCCTGATCTCCATGGTATTTGGCGCGCTGGCAGGGCATTTCGCGGCGCGCGCCTCCGCCGGGTTTGCCAAAAACCTGCGGCAGAGAATGTATTATAAGGTACAGGATTATTCCTTTTTCAACATCGACCGTTTTTCCACCGCCAGCCTGGTGACCCGTCTGACCACCGACGTGACCAACGTACAGAACTCCTATCAGATGATTATCCGCATCGCGGTGCGCGGGCCGATCATGCTTCTTTTCTCGCTGGGCATGGCGTTCAGTTTGAACCCGAAGCTGTCCCTGATCTTCCTGGCGGTGATCCCGGTACTGGGCGGCGGGCTGTTCCTGATTGCCGCCAAGGCCCACCCGGTTTTCGAGCGGGTGTTCAAGACCTATGACCGGCTGAACAACGTGGTGCAGGAAAATTTGCGGGGCATCCGTGTGGTCAAGTCCTTCGTGCGGGAAGAACAGGAGGAAAAGAAGTTCAAAGCGGTATCCCAGACCATATTCCAGGATTTTTCGCTGGCGGAAAAGATTCTGGCTTTCAACAGCCCGCTGATGCAGTTCGCCATGTACGGCTGTATGCTGCTCATCTCCTGGCTGGGAGCCCAGATGATCGTTTCCGCCACCATGACGACCGGCCAGCTGGTCAGCCTGATCGCCTACACCACCCAGATACTGATGAGCCTCAACATGCTGTCGATGGTCTTTGTCATGATCATCATTTCCCGCGCCAGCGGCGAGCGGATCGTGGAGGTGCTGGAGGAACAGAGCGACCTGACCGATCCTCCGCAGCCGCTGTACGAGGTAGTCGACGGCAGCATCCGTTTCGAAGAGGTGGGGTTCAGCTACTATAAGAATCCCGACAAGCTGTGTCTGGACGGCATTTCCCTGAGCATCGCCTCGGGGGAGACGGTGGGGATCATCGGCGGAACGGGCAGCTCCAAGACCAGCCTGATCCAATTGATTCCCCGCCTGTACGACACCACACTGGGACGGGTGCTGGTGGGAGGCGAGGATGTCCGCCGGTACGATATCGGGGCACTTCGTTCCAAGGTGGCCATGGTGCTGCAGAAAAACGTACTGTTTTCGGGAACCATCAAAGAAAACCTGCGCTGGGGCGCTCCCGACGCTTCCGACGAGGAGCTGGAGCGGGTATGCCGGCTGGCGCAGGCCGATGAGTTTATCAGGGCTTTCCCCGACGGGTACGACACCTACATAGAGCAGGGGGGCAGCAATGTCTCCGGCGGGCAGAAGCAGCGGCTGTGCATCGCACGGGCCCTGCTGAAAAAGCCCAAGATACTCATACTGGACGATTCCACCAGTGCGGTGGATACCCGCACCGACGCTTTGATACGCAAAGCGTTCCGGGAGGAAATCCCCGCCACCACCAAGCTGATTGTGGCCCAGCGCATTTCCTCAGTGATGGACGCGGATAAAATCGTTGTGATGGACGGCGGACGCATCAGCGCGGTGGGGAACCATGCCGAGCTGATGGAGAACAGTCCCATTTACCGTGAAGTATACGAATCCCAGATAAAAGGAGGGGACGCCGATGAAATCGCCTGAAAACAGCGCGAAGAAAAAGAGGCCTGGGGGGCAGGGCAGGACCGCCGTGCGCCTGTTCTCCTATATCTGGAAACGGTATAAGGGTTCTTTCGCCCTCGTGATTTTGTGTATCCTGATCAGCGCCGGAGCGGGTGTGGCCGGTTCCCTGTTCCTGCAGGTCCTCATCGACGATTATATCACCCCGTTGCTGGCGCAGGCCAGCCCCTCCTTCAGCGGGCTGCTGTCCGCCATACTGGTTATGGGTACCGTCTATCTGGCGGGTGTGATCGCCACCTACCTGTACAACAGGCTGATGGTGGTCATCGCCCAGGGGGTGCTCAAGGAAATCCGGGACGAGATGTTCACCGGCATGCAGAGCCTGCCGATCCGCTATTTCGACACCCACCAGAGCGGCGACACCATGAGCCGCTATACCAACGACACCGACACCCTGCGGCAGATGATCGCCCAGAGCATGCCCCAGATGTTTTCCTCGGTGATCACCATCGTCGCTGTTTTCTGCGCCATGGTGGCGACCAGCATCTATCTGACGCTGGTGGTGCTGGCGGTGGTGGCGGTCATGTTCATCGTCTCCCGGAAAATTGCGGGGAAGAGCCGCCGGTACTTTTTGCGGCAGCAGCAGTCGCTGGGACAGACCAACGGCTACATCGAGGAGATGATCAACGGGCAGAAGGTGGTCAAGGTCTTCTGTCATGAGGAGGAAGCGAAAGAGGGCTTCGACGGGTTCAATGATCAGCTGTGCGTCAACGCCACCGAGGCCAACCGCTTTGCCAACATCCTGATGCCCATCATGGCCAACATCGGCAATTTGCAGTATGTCCTGATCGCCATTATCGGCGGTTTTCTCGCCCTGGGCGGGGTGGGCGGGCTGACGCTGGGGATGATCGCCAGCTTTTTGCAGCTGAGCAAGAGTTTTTCCATGCCCATCAGCCAGGTATCCCAGCAGCTCAACTCGGTGATCATGGCGCTGGCGGGGGCCGAGCGCATCTTCGAGCTGATGGACGAGGAGCCGGAGGCGGACGAGGGATATGTGACCCTGGTCAACGCCCGTATGGAGAACGGGGAAGTGGCCGAGACCCGGGAGCGTACCGGGCTTTGGGCGTGGAAGCATCCCCATCACGACGGCACCGTGACCTACACGCCGCTGACGGGCGACGTGCGGTTCGACGACGTGGACTTCGGCTACAGCGAGGATAAGATCGTATTACACAACATTACCCTGTTCGCCGAACCGGGACAGAAGGTGGCCTTCGTCGGTGCGACGGGAGCGGGCAAAACCACCATCACCAATCTGATCAACCGCTTCTATGATCTGGCGGACGGCAAAATCCGTTACGACGGCATCAATATCAATAAGATCAAAAAGAGCGACCTGCGCCGGTCGCTGGGGATCGTGCTGCAGGATACCAGCCTGTTTACCGGTACCGTGATGGAGAATATCCGCTACGGGCGGCTGGACGCCACCGATGAGGAGGTCTACGCCGCCGCACGGCGGGCCAATGCCGACGGCTTCATCAACCAGCTGTCCGAGGGTTATGACACGGTGCTGTCCGGCGACGGCTCCGGCCTGTCCCAGGGACAGCGTCAGCTGCTGGCCATCGCCCGCGCGGCGGTGGCCGACCCGCCGGTCATGATTCTGGATGAAGCGACCTCCAGCATCGATACCCGGACCGAAAGCATCGTGCAGAAGGGGATGGACGCCCTCATGCACGGCCGGACCGTTTTCGTCATTGCCCATCGGCTGTCCACCGTACAGAACTCGGATGTCATCATGGTGCTGGACGGTGGTCGGATCATCGAGCGGGGTACCCATGACCAGCTCATCGCCCAGAAGGGGCGGTATTATCAATTGTATACCGGCGCTTTTGAACTGGAATAATATTGCACGGACAAAAATGGCGAGTGTGCGACAGACGATCAAATATGGGTCTATTCGCAGGGGGCCGCGGCCATGCCGGCCCGAAACCCGACGGGATCACAGACTAAAGACAGGCCCTCCAGTTGTAACCGGAGGGCCTGTTTTATTCGGGAGGGCGCAAATCCCTTTATCGCATCCTGCCGGGGCCGCCGCCCATACCGCCGCCCATGGCACCCATTCCGCCTGAAGCGTTTCCCAGGGTGGCGGAAGCCGAGGTCAGGAGGATATCCGCGACCTTAGAGGCGCCGGACAGGGTGCCGGCGGCGGTATACCCTTCGCTGGCAGCGGAGGAGATGGTTCCACCGCTGTAGAGAATATAGGCGGTATTCAGCTGAAGCCCCGGAGCGCTGATCACCACATTCTGATACGCTTTGACCGGGGTGAAGGATACGACGATATTGCCGCTTCCGTCGGTGAGGGTGAGGCGCTGGGAGGCCGGCTGGGACGAGGAATAGCCGTACATGAAGGAATTCTGTGCGGAACCGGAGGAGAACCCCTGGGCCATACCCGAACTGCCCGCCGCGATGAGGACGCCGCCGGAGATCTCGCCGGCGCCGTCGTAATCCAGGGCGCTGTTGCCGCTGTCGGTGGGGCCGCTGACCAGTATCACGCCGCCCTCGATACAGAGGGAACCGTTGGAGTCGAGTCCGTCGCCCAAGGCGTTGACCGTGAGAAAGCCGCCGCTGATACGCAGGGTGCCGCTGTCTCCCGACTGGAAGGAGTTCTGGCCGGGCCGCCCGTTTACAGAGGAACCGTCGCTGCCTCCCGCGCAGTTGAGGCCGTCGTCGCTGGCGGTGACGCGGATGGTACCATCGGTGATGGCGATATCCTTGCCCTCGATGCCCTCGTAGCTGCGGGTGATGGTCAGGTCGCCGCCGCTGACAGCGACGGTAGCGTCGGCGTGAATGCCGTCGTCGCCGGAGGAAAGGATGAGGGTACCGCCTCTGATCGTCACATCCCCATTGGAATGAAGGGCATCGTCGGAGGAATCGGCAGTGATCGTACCCGACTCGATAAGCAGCGCACCGCTCGACTTCAGCCCCTTGGCACTGGCGGGTTCGGACGAGGCGGAGGGGGTGTTGTTCCCACCCCAGCCGCCCCATTCGGGCCGGACGCCGCCGCTGCTGTCGGTACTGGCGTTCTGGCTGCCGCCGCCGGTGGTGATTTGGAGCACGGCGGCGGCAACCCGCAGGGCTGTCTCCGCCTGAATGCCGTCGGTGGCGGCGGTGATCGTCAGGGAGCCGCCTTCCAAGTAGACGAAGCCGCGGGCGGCGTCCTCTTCGTTATTGGATTTGACGCCGTCGCCGCCGGCGTCGATGTCAAAAGTGCCGTCCCGGATTTTCACACAGTCCTTCCCCTGCAGGCCGTCGTCCGCCGCCGTTATCGTATAGGAACCGCCGGTGAAGACAAGGTCGTCTTTCGAGACGATGCCATGGTGATACCGGGCGGTGACGGCCAGGGAGCCGCCGCCGTTGAAGGTCAGGTCCGCCCGGCTGAAAACTGCGCCGTCCACGCTGCCGTCCTCCTCCGACAGGGAGTAGGAGGCGCTGTCGGCGAGGGTGTTCTGCGTCCCGTCGGCCAGCGTGACAAATACCTTGTCGGCACCGCGGATGAAAAGAGGCGCGTGATCTGTGCAGGTGAGAGAGAGGCCGTTCAGCACCAGCTGCAGCTTATCCGAATCGCCTGTGTCGACGATCACCTGTCCGTCTGCACAGGAGCCGGACAGCACATAGGACCCCGCCCCGCTCAGGGTGACCCGGCACCCCGACACGGCGGCGCCGGAACCGGTAACCGTTACACCGCTGTCGGAGAAAACGACGAGGGTGGCGGAGGCGGCGTCCCAGCCGCCGTCCAGATCACGGTCGGTAAAGGTGAAATCCATCTCTTCCAGCGAGACGGCGGTGGCATCGGAGGACGAGCCGCCGGAAGCGGAAGGGGAAGGGGAGCCGGAGGCGTTTTCACCGGTGGCGGGGGTGGAGCAGGCGGACAGGGACAGACAGAGGAAAGCAAGGGGACAAAGCAGGGCCGCCGTCCGGCGTTTACTGGTTTTCAAGGCTGTCGCCTCCTTATAGTTCTTCACCGCTGTTCGCAGGAACACGGCCGCACAGGATATCCAGATTGCCGTTCCGGCAGCGGATGGCGTCCAGCAGTTCTTTTTCCTTTGCCGGTTCCTTCAGCTCAATGCGGTAATGCAGCTGATACAGGCTGCCCATCTGGGTGGTTTTGACGCTGATCATTTCCGACCGGCTGGTATAGGCGGCAAAGAGATCGTCGAAAATGCCGGAGTAATCGAGGCTTTCGGGAATGGTGACCTTCAGTTCCTTTTCCATCCGCCGAGTCTCGCCGAAGCGGGTGATGGTATACAGAAAGCCCGCCGCGGCGAGGATCAAGGTAAACAGGACGGCGATACCGATGTATCCCATGCCGGTGGCCAGCCCCACCGCCATGGCGAGGAAGAGGCTGCCGATTTCCCGCGCGCTGCCGGGAACCGATCGGAAGCGGACCAGGCTGAAGGCCCCCATCACCGCCACGCCGGTGCCCAGATTGCCGTTGACCAGCATGATCACCACCTGTACGATGGCGGGGAGAAGGGCCAGCGTGACCACAAAGCTCTTGGTATAGCGGCTGCGGAACATATAGGCGGCGGCGATGACCGCTCCCAGCAACAGGGAGGACAGCAGGCACAGCAGAAAAGCGCCGGGGGTGAGAGCGGCGGACAGCACACTGCCGAACAGGGTGTTCGCCATGGCGGACAGATCAGGCACAGACGATTCCTCCTTTGTTTTCACGGCCCTTACGCAGGAGGGCCAACTGATAGGCACTGCCGTATTTCGAGTATGAGCAGGGATAGATGCGCAGGGTGTCCAGCTCCCGCGCCAGCCACAGCGGCATGGCGCCGGGGATTTTAATCTCCATCAGCGTGCTGCCGGGAGGGAGCAAAGGGGCGCCCCAGAGCCCCTTATCCAGTTCGGGCTGATGCTCCCGCCACAGAATGTTTTCATCGAAGGTGACGCGGAGGGCGGGGTTCTCTTTCCCCTGAAAAGCCAGCCGTTCGTAGGAAAGGAACATGGCCGGCTCCAGTTCGCCGTACCGGTGCAGAAACCAGTCGATCTCACGGGCGATCTGCGAGCTGCCGTCCTCATAAGGGGGAGCCTGCCCCGTCAGCCACTTTTTTGCCCGTTCGTAGGGGAGTCCCTCCCGGCGCTTGTATACTACCCCCTTGAATTTCTTCTTGATCTCCAGAAAGACGGTGGTATCCGCAGCGGGAATTTCATAGCTGCGCAGGCGCAGCTTCTCCTTATACACCGGTTTTTCCAGCGAGGTGCGGATGAGGGACCGGGCGGGGGTATCGTAATACACGTTGCCGATGGTGCTGCGGGGAAAGCGGTCGGGGATGACAGATGGCTTCAGCCGGCGCATCAGGTGGTGATACTGGCCGCTGTCCAGCAGATATTTCTTTTCCACACGCTGAAAGACGTCCTGATAAGCAGTCATAAGGATGTCCTCCCTTTCGGTTGTTTGACCACAGTTTACCGGATGAAGCTGAAATCAGCCTGAAAGCCGGATTTCAGGTTTCTTTCAGCCTGACGGTATAAGGTGTAGCAAAAGGGTAAAAGTGCCGTGGGCAGCTATGCCGGTGGACGGCGAACAGCGGCGATGGTATGATAAGGACAAAAAAACAAGGCGAAGCAGGAGGCGGCGACATGCGGGTGCTGGTGATCGAAGATGAAAAGCGGCTGGCGGAGGCGCTGGCCCAGATTTTTCGGGAAAACCGTTATATGGCGGACCTGTCATACGACGGGCAGGACGGGCTGGACAACGGGTCGAGCGGGATATATGACGTCATCGTACTGGATGTGATGCTGCCGCTGATGGATGGTTTCGCGGTGGCGGCCGAGCTGCGCCGCCGGAAAATAACGACCCCGATCCTGATGCTGACCGCCCGGGACCAGATACCCGACAGGGTTACAGGGCTGGACAGCGGGGCGGACGACTACATGTGCAAGCCTTTTGCCCCCGAGGAGCTGCTGGCGCGGGTACGCGCACTGACCCGCCGCCGGGGAGAAATCGCGCCGGACGAAGCGGTATACGAGGATCTGACGCTGGATTTGTCGACGGGAGACCTGCGGTGCGCCAGAAAATCGGTCCATCTCAATTATAAGGAATTTGAAATATGCCGCCTGCTGATGACGAATCCCCGCACGGCGGTGAGTAAGGAGACTCTCATCGTCAAGGTATGGGGATACGATTCGGGAGCGGAGGACAACAACGTGGAGGCCTATGTCTCATTCCTGCGCAAAAAGTTCGCCTTTCTCGGCTCGCGGGTGGGCATCGAGGCGTTGCGAAAGGTGGGATACCGACTCGAGGTGAGCGGATCATGCTGAAAAAACTGCGGCGGAAATTTATCCTGATCAACATGACGCTGGTGGGGGCGGTGCTGCTGTGCGTATTCGCAGTGGTGTGCGCCACCGCCTACCGGTCGTCCAGAGAGGATATTGAACGGTCGCTGGAAATGGCGGTGAACCAGCAGAAGGACAAACCCGGGCTGCCACAGATGGAGGCGGGACGGCAGGAACCCAAAAACAAGCTGATCGCCGTGTATACCGTTCTGCTCAACGGAGAGGGAGAGCCGGTTTCCTCGCCCTCCGGCGCTTTTTCCCTGTCCGGAGAGGTGCTGAAGGAAGCGGTGGAACAGGCGCTGGAAAGCGGACAGGAGACAGGGCTGCTGCGGGAGCTGGGACTGTATTATCGGATGCGTTCGACGCCGGAGGGAACCCGCATCGCCTTTGCCGACGCGGGATACCTGTCGGCCTCCATGCGGCAGCTGGTGCTGACCTCGCTCCTGGTCGGGCTGGGCGGACTGGCGGCGTTTTTCTTCATCAGCCTGTTTTTGTCGCGCTGGGCGCTGCGGCCGGTGGAGAAGGCGTGGCGGCAGCAGCGGCAGTTTGTGGCCGACGCGTCCCATGAGCTGAAAACACCGCTGACGGTGATACTGGCCAATCAGAAAATCCTGCTGTCCCACACGGGAGACACCATAGCCGAACAGCGGCGATGGATCGAGAATACCGACGAGGAGGCCCAGCACATGCGCCGGCTGGTGGACGATCTGCTGTTTCTGGCCCGCTCCGACGCGGTGGAGGAAAAACGGGTGACGGCGGATGTGGAGCTGAGCGATTTATCATACAGCGTGCTGCTGCAGTTTGAGCCGCTGGCCTACGAAAAGGGGCTGACGCTGGACTCCGCTGTCGAAGAGGGGGTCACGGTGCAGGGCGACCCGACCCGCATGAAGCAGCTGATCCATATCCTGCTCGACAACGCCTGCAAATACGCGGGGGAGAGGGGACAGGTGAAGCTGCGGCTGTACCGCCAGGCGGGTGGGGCCGTTCTGGAGGTGCACAATACAGGGGAGGCTATCCCCGTCGGGGACCTGCCCCACATTTTCGAGCGGTTTTACCGTTCGGATAAGGCGAGGAGCAGTGAAGGCGGCTTCGGACTGGGCCTGGCGATAGCGAAAAGCATTGCGGACCAGCACGGCGCCCTGCTCTCCGCGGACAGCGCGGAGGGGCTGGGAACGAAAATGACGGTACGATTCCGCGGCGTCTGAGCCGTACGCGGCGGCACTTATCGCGGTGGACAGGATGCGGGGACGGCTGCCGCGGCATAGAGTAGAGCAGGGAACGGATTACGCCGTCCCCTGCTTTTTCCATCGCGGCCCTTTTTCGACAAAAACCGGGCCAAAAGGAAAGGCTCCTCCGGTTTGTCCCGAAAAAGAATCCAATCACGGGCCCTGTGGGATATTCATAGGATGGAACAAGATTGATCCTATGGAGGTCTAATACGTATGAGTAACATAGAAACCTTTGCCGTCATCGGAGGGGATCTCCGTTCCGCGTATCTGGCCGGCGCGCTGGCGGCGGACGGATATAAAGTCATTACCTCCGGATTTGACAGCACCGACCTGCCCCCGTGTGTTACCGGCTGCACCAATCCGGCGCAGGCGGCGTCTCTCGCCGACTTCGTCATCCTGCCCCTGCCGGTAACCACCGACGCGTCCACCCTGAACGCCCCCTTCTCCCGCGTGCGTATCACACTGGATCAGGTGCTCAACTCCGTAGGGCCCGAGCAGAAACTGGCCGGCGGATCGGTGTCCGAGGTGGTGCGCAAGGAAGCGGAAAAACGCGGCCTGACCATTTACGATTATTTCAGCCGCGAGGAACTGGCCATCCACAACAGTGTTCCCACAGCTGAGGGAGCGATCCAACTGGCGATGGAGGAAACCCCCATCACCATCAGCGGGGCCCGCTGTCTGATCACGGGTTACGGGCGCATCGGCAGGACTCTGGCCCGCCTGCTGGTGGCGCTGGGAGCCGACGTGACGGTGGCGGCGCGCAAATTTGCCGATCTCGCGTGGGCGACCACACAGGGCTGTGCGGTGGTGGAGATGGAACATATGGCCGATGCCGGAGATTTCGATGTGATCTTCAATACCGTGCCGGTGATGCTGTTCGACCGGGAGCTGCTGACCAAAATGGACAGGGGAACCCTGCTGATCGACCTGGCCTCCCGCCCCGGCGGCGTGGATTTTAATGCGGCGGCAGAACTGCAGATCAAAACCATCTGGGCCCTGTCCCTGCCGGGACGGGTTGCCCCCAAGAGCTCCGGCCTGTTTATCAAGAACACCATTCTCAATATGATCAAGGAGGGGATATGATGCCTCAGCTGCGCATCGGTTTTGCTCTATCGGGGTCCTTCTGTACCTTCGAACGGGTAATTCACGAGATTAAAAAATTGGTGGAGGCGGGGTATGAAATCACCCCCATTCTGTCCTTTGCGGCAGGAGCCACCGATACCCGATTCGGCCAGGCGGAGGATTTCCATCAGCGCCTGGTCGAGATTACGGGAAAGAGACCCTTAACCACCCTGACCGAAGTGGAGCCGGTAGGACCAAAAGGTATGTTCGACGTACTGGTAGTGGCGCCCTGCACCGGGTCCACTCTGGGACGGCTGGCCAATGGTATCAGCGACACGCCGGTGACACTGGCGGTCAAATCCCATCTGCGCCGCAGCCGACCGGTAGTGCTGGCCGTATCCACCAACGACGCGCTGGGCGCTTCGCTGCGGAACATCGCCTTCCTGAAGAATGCCAAGCACATCTATTTCGTCCCGCTGGGACAGGACGACACGGACAACAAGCCCAATTCACTGGTGGCCGACTTCGGCCGTATCGAGGACACCATTACGGCAGCG
Source organism: Clostridiales bacterium (assembly GCA_022800315.1). Classification (GTDB taxonomy): domain Bacteria; phylum Bacillota; class Clostridia; order Oscillospirales; family Acutalibacteraceae; genus Avimonas_A. Next base: position 13,694 of record JAAWQC010000016.1, on the reverse strand, counting down.
CTGGCTGGCACCCAGATTCAGCCGCTGTTTCTGTAATCCCCACCCCATCCGGCCATTTTCCGCCCGCTTTTCTGTGAAGAGAGGTTCAGTGCTCTTTACAGAGAAGCGGGTGAAATGTTATACTAAAGAAGATTTCACAAGGGGAAGGATGTCAATATGATAGCGATTGCCTGCGACCATTCGGCGCTGGATATGAAGAAGGTTATCATCGAACTGCTGGATCAGATGGGGCTGCCGTACCACGATTACGGCACCTATACCGCCGACAGCTGCGATTATCCCGTTTTTGCGGCCCGTGCAGCCGGCGCGGTGGCGCGGGGCGAATGCGAAAAGGGCATTCTCATCTGCGGTACCGGTATCGGGATGTCCATCGCGGCCAATAAGGTGGACGGCATTCGCTGCGCCCTGTGCAGCGAACCGTATTCCGCCAAGCTGACCCGTATGCACAACGACAGCAACGTGCTGGCGCTGGGCGCGCGGGTGATCGGGCCGGAGCTGGCCCGCATGATCGCGCAGACCTGGCTGGAAACTCCCTTTGAGGGAGGACGCCATCAGCGGCGGGTGGATTTGCTGACCGCGCTGGAAAAAGGGGAAAAAATGGAATAAATACGACGGATGAAAAGCACCCGGCCCTGTCAGGGCCGGGTGCTTTTTGTGCTTTTCAGGAGGGTATCGGTAAAAGTAATACTTGCAGAACGGTGGATAGAATACACGTTTTATGTTGCTAAAGGATGGACTGCTTCCTATAATGCGTGGGTGAAAGGAGAGGGCGGGTATGGGATATATGGATTGGACAGGAGGGCGGGCATATGGCCTGTATATGGGACGACAGCCGCCGGGTGCAGGCGGCGATACGGAAGGCCAGGACCTTTGCGGAGGAGAAAAAAGTGCCGATGACTATCGAGCGCCTGGCCGCTTTTCTGGGGGTCGGCCGTATCGAGCTGCTGGACGAAATGGACAGGAGTCTGGATAACGATGGGGAGGAGAGAAAAAAGGTGCAGGCGCTGCTGCGAAAAACCTGTGCGGAGGCGGTGGCGTCGGTGGTGGAATTCGGTTTGCTCAAGGGCAACACCCCGACCATGACCATGTTCTATCTCAAAAGCAACGCGGGATACAGCGAAAAAGCAGAGGAGGAAAAGCTGCCGGATGTATATTTCTACGGCGAGGACCGTCTGGATTGAGGAGATTCGTTTTCGAAGCGAGGATGTGTTCAACGGCAGGAGAAACGGAGGAATCCACCCGTGGCTGTGAAGGGGACGCCGGTGTATCTGCCGGATATCGTGGGCGGCGGCTACGGCGAGTTCTGGCGCTGCCGCAAACGGTACCGGGTGGTCAAGGGGGGCAAGGGCTCTAAAAAATCCAGTACGGCGGCGCTGTGGTACATCTATCATCTGATGAAGTATCCAGAGGCCAATCTGCTGGTGGTGCGCAGGGTGGGGCGAACCCATCAGGACAGTACCTTTGCCCAGCTGAAATGGGCTGTTCATCAATTGGGGGTGGAAGGGCTGTGGCAGGCGGTGGAACATCCGCTGGAGCTGCGGTACCGCCCCACCGGGCAGAAAATCCTGTTCCGCGGCTTCGACAACGCGGACAAGCTGGCCTCCACCACCGTATCCCACGGATATCTCTGTTGGGTGTGGGTGGAGGAAGCCTTTGAAATCAATTCGGAGGCCGAATTTGACCGGCTGGATTTGTCGGTACCGCGGGGCGAGGTTCCCCCGCCGCTGTTCAAGCAGACCACCCTCACCTTTAATCCCTGGAGCCGGAACCATTGGCTGCGCAGACGTTTCTATGAACGCGAACAGGAACAGGTACTGGCCCTTACCACCAATTATATGTGCAACGAATTCCTGGACGAGGCGGACCGGGCGGTGTTCGATTTGATGCGACAACGGCAGCCCCGCCGGTATGCGGTGGCGGGGCTGGGGGAATGGGGGGTGAGCGAGGGGTTGGTCTTCGACCGGTGGCGGGCGGCGGAATTCGACTGCGGCGGACTGCGGTCGCAAAAAGGGCTGCGACATGTTTTCGGACTGGATTACGGATATACCAACGATCCTACCGCCTTCATCGCACTGGCGGCGGATGCCGCGGCGCGCAGGCTGTACGTATACGACGAGCACTACGAGACGAAGATGCTCAACAGCGACATTGCTCGGATGCTGCAGCGCAAAGGGTATGGAAAGGAACGTATCCGGGCGGACAGCGCCGAACCGAAGTCCAACGACGATCTGCGCCGTCTGGGCATCCGCCGTGTGATACCGGCGGTGAAGGGGCGGGATTCGGTGATGAACGGCATCGCGCGCATTCAGGAATACGAGATGATTGTGCATCCGCGCTGCGTACATACCCTGGAGGAGCTGTCCGCCTATCGCTGGAAGCGGGCGGCGGACGGGAGTTCCTGTAATTATCCCGAGGACGACCACAACCATTTGATGGACGCCATGCGTTACGCCATGGAGGATATCGGCCGTTATCCGGCCTGCCCGGAGGAAAGGCCGCCGGCAGGTGACGGCAGGCCGGGGTGGGGGATATCGGCGGAGGATATGAAAGGAGGCTGGATCATATGATGGCGGAGTTACTGTTCGGCATGCTGGGAGCCGCTCTTTTGCTTTTGACATATCGACTGGGGCGGCGGGCCGCTGGGAAATCCGGACAGGAAAACGGTGAAAGACGAAATTCCGGGACAGAGGCGGATCGGGAGTGGAAACAGCGTATGCAGGAGCTGTCAAACTTTCTCAACTATGACGGCGGCACTATGCCGAAACGCGGTGACTATGAACGGAGAGGAGAGGACGCATGACCGGGCAGAATCCAAAAGCACCCGCCGGGCGGAACAAGGAGTGGGAGCCGGCCCGGATACTGAAGGAATACCGCAGGGGCGTCCAATTCAAAAACGGGCTGGGGAAACGGGGATTGTACGAACAGAACCGGATCAACGAGCGCTTTTTTGCCGGCGACCAGTGGCACGGCGCCCATTGCGGGGAGGACCGGCCGCTGGTGCGGTATAACCTGCTCAAGCGCATCGGGGAATACAAAATGGCGGTGATCGGCAGCAGTCCGCTGGCTGTCGCTTATTCCGCCGATGGTGTGCCCAACACGCTGGAGGTGCAGCGCGAGGCCAAACGGCGGCGGGATTCCATCCGGTCAGGCAGCCGGACTCCGGAGATGACGCGGGATGAAACGCTGCCGGGGGACGAGGAAATCAGCCTGGTAATGTCGGCCCTGTCCGATTACTTCCGTGTGACCGCGGAACGGGTGAAATTCGACCGCCTGCGCGAGGAGGCGCTGCGCAACGCCTATTGCTCCGGCACTGGCATCCTGTACACCTGGTGGGATGAGAGCATCCGTACCGGGCTGTATGCTGATCTATCCCGCAGCCAGCCCATCACGGGGGACATCGTCTGCGAGGTGCTGGATGTGGAAAACGTCTATTTCGGCGATCCCAACAGTGACGACATACAGGGACAGCCCTATCTGCTTATCGCCCAGCGGCGCAGCGTGAGGGACCTGCGGCGGGAGGCGGCACGATGGGGAGCGGGCAGGGACGAGCTGGAGCGTATCGTACCCGACCGTGATCCGGCCTGTGAGCCCGGCGCCTGTGGGAGCGGAGAGCTGGACCTGTCTGAAAAAACCACCGTGCTGACGCGAATGTGGAAGGAACGGGCGCCGGACGGCTCGGTGCGGACGGTGAAGGCGATACGCATCACCTCCACAGGCGCGGTGGTCCGGCCGGAATGGGAGTTGGGCATCCGACTGTATCCGCTGGCGGCCTTTTCCTGGGAACGGCGCAAGGGCTGCGCTTACGGCGAGAGTGAGATCACCTATCTGATCCCGAATCAAATTGCCGTCAACCGGATGCTGACCGCCTCAGTCTGGTCCGCCATGATGACGGGAATGCCCATCATGGTGGTGGATGGGGACGTGGTGCCCGACCGCATCACCAACGACCCGGGTCAGATCATTCGTATATTCGGGGGAGGGGAACCCCATCAGGCGGTACAGTACATACACCCACCCGCCGTCTCCTCCGCGTTTGAGGGAATGACGGCGTCGCTGGTGAACGGTACTCTGACTCAGGCGGGGGCTAACAGCGTTGCGCTGGGTGACGTGCGGCCGGACAACACCTCGGCTATCATTGCGGCGCGGGAGGCTTCCACCCTGCCGCTTCAGTTGATTCAGAGCCGGTTTTACGGCCTGTGTGAGGATGTGGCCCGCATATGGGCGGAATTTTGGGTGATGAAGTACGGCGACCGTGCCCTCAAGCTGGAAGACGGCGACGGGGTGTGGTATCTGCCTTTTCGCGGGGAACGGTACCGCGACCTGCTGATCAGCGTACGGATCGACGTGGGTGCTTCCACCATGTGGAGCGAGAGCCAGTCCCTTCAGACGCTGGACAATCTGTTCGACCGGGGAGTCATCGACACCCTCCAGTATCTGAGCCGCCTGCCGAAAGGCACGGTGCCGGATATCACCGGGCTGATGCAGGAGATCAAAAAGGCGCCGGTGGCCGGTCAGGGTCCGGACAAGGAGGAATCAAACAGAACAGCGCCGTCTCAGCCAAAGGACGGCGGGAAAAGGAGCAGCCGATGAATAAAGAGTCGGAACAGGAAGCTTTCGTCAACTCCCAGCCAGAGGAGAGAACAGAAAGCTTACCGGCAGGCGGCGCCGACAAGCCAGACGGCGTCAAAACGGAGGCGGAGGCCGGCACCAGGGCCGGCGGAGAATACGACGGCAGTAGACCGGAAGGGGAGGCGATAAAGACAGCCGCTGAAGAGACGGAAAAGAAAGAGGAAACGGCGATTGCCGTCCGGTTCAACGGTAAGGACCGGCAGGTATCGCCGGAAGATGCCAGAAGCTATGTGGAAATGGGGATGAAGTGGGAGAGCTTCCGTCCGGCCCACGAAAAGCTGAGGCTTCTGGCGGCGCGGGAAGGAACCAGCGTGGCCCGCTTCATCGATTCTCTGATGGACGATCGGACGGCAGAGGCTGGAGCCGATGAGGATCGGACGGCCGCGCGGCTGGCGGAGGAGTTTACCGAACTGGCAGCGCAGGTGCCCGGTATACGGGATTTTGGAGAGGTCCCGGAGCAGGCGGTGCTGCTGGCGGCGGAGAAGGGTGTAACCCTGTTCGACGCCTATCTCCGCTTTCGATTCGAGGAAGAAAGACGGCGGGAGCGGGAACAGGACCGCAGCCGGCGGGCGGCCGGTGAATCGGCCGGTTCCCTGTCGGACGGCGGGCCGGCGCCCGACCCGGAGCGGGAGGCGTTTATCCGTTCCTTCCGCCTGTCGGTACAGTAAAAAAGATGAAATAAGGAGAGTATGGAATATGTCAATCAACACGTTATCCTTTGCGGAGAAAATGACCGCGGAAATGGATCAGGCGATCGTGCAAAAACCGGTTACCGGTTTTCTGGCGGACAATGTGATGCGCAGCAAATTTATCGGCGCCCAAACCGTGCTGGTCCCGGAGCTGGAGGTATCGGGGCTGGGCGACTACGACCGGGACAGCGGATTTGTCAAGGGCGCGGTGACGGTGGGGAGCAAACCCTATACCCTGACCATGGACCGGGGGCGTTCCTTCCAACTGGACAGCGAGGACAATGACGAGACCGGTATCGCCGGTCTCGCGGGCCAGGTACTCGGCGAATTTGTCCGTACCCAGGTGGTGCCGGAAATCGACGCGTACAATCTGTCCAAGCTGTCTGCCCTTGCCTACGGCAAGAGCCAGACGGTGACGGGTACCCCCGCTACCCAGGCATATAAGATGTTCATCGACGCGGTGGGCAAGGTACAGAACGCCGTCGGGTATGATGAAGAACTGGTCGCCTTCGTGGACGGCAAGATGTGGGCGGCTTTCCAGTCCAGCGCTGAACTGACCCGTCAGATCGCCGTCAGCGATTTCCGACGCGGCGAAGTGACGGTCAGCGTCCGCTCCATCAATTCGGTGGCCCTGCTGCCGGTGCCGGACAGTCGGATGAAAACGGCCTTTACCTTCCACGACGGCACAACTTCCGGTGAGGAAGGGGGAGGATTTGCGCCGGCAAGCGGCGCTAAGAGCGTCGGCCTGCTGGTCATGCCCCGCCGCGGGGCCTCCCTCGTCAAAAAGACAGAGAAAATCCGCGTGTTTGAACCAGAGAAGAATCCGGCAGCCGACGCGTGGAAATTCGATTACCGTCTGTACTACGACCTGCTGGTCCGCGCCAGTTTTGAAGAGAGTATTTACACGTACGTCTACTAGGATGAGACGATAGAAAGAGCCGCCGGGAGCCTATACGGCTCCCGGCGGAAATCCTCAGGAGAGAAAGGAGGCCGCTTATGAAAACAGGACGGGATATATGGGAGCAGGCCCTGCGGCTGCTGCGGTATACCAACGGCTATGGTGAACTGGACGGACAGCTGGAGGCGTCACTGTACAAAAGAGGGCTGGCTGTTGTGAATCAGATTTACGCCGATTTATGGTTCGTTGCCTATCCGGGAGACAAGGGGCCGCACCCGCTGCGTTCGCTGGATCAGGAGATCTGTCTGCCCGGACAGCTGCGGGACGACGGAATGGCCTACGGCGTCGCGATGCTGCTGGCACAGGGGGAAAACGACGGGGAGAATCAAGCCTTTTTTGCCGGCGTATACAATCAAAAACGCCGATGCGGCGCCTGTGGGCGGCGGATAGACGTATTGCCGTCGATCAATATTGACGGATAAACGGGGAGGTAAGCGATGATATATCCAAAATCCGGTTCCTCCCGCACCCTGTATCGGGATATCGCCAGTCTGTCCGGAGGGTTGAATGCTCAGGTTCCGCCCTGGCAGACGGAAGAAAACCAGCTGACGGAATGCCGCAATCTGTGGTGGGATCGGGGTGCGCTGCGAAAGCGTAAGGGCCTGTATACAGGGCCGGGCCGGCAATTCACCTGTGCCGGACGGGTTCAATATATGCCGGGAGAGGTACAGCTGCTTTTCGGTGCGTCGGAGGAGCGGTGGGGACGGCTGGGTATCAGCATCGGCGGAGAGGCGGGAACATACCGAGTCGAGGTGATATTCACCGATCAATACAGCCGTTCGGTGGTCTGCGGACCGCCGATACTGCTGGCGGTCCAGCAAAAGCCCGACGGCATGGTGGTCTGCTACACGGCGGAAGGCGGCAGGAAAATGCTGCTGCTGATACTGAATACGGGACAATTGTTTCGATTGTCGCCCGACGACCTGACCCTCTGGAAGGAGGTGGACGAGGAACTGTACGTTCCTCTTGTCATGAAAAACGGGGGAGGAGTCGCTTCCTTTGACAAGGCGTCGGCACAGGGCGACGAGTATGAAAGCTACAACATGCTGGGACCCCGTTTCCGCGTGCAGTTTACGACCGACGACCAGTCGTGCCTGTATTTGCTGCCATGCAAATCGCTGGATCACGCACCGGTAACTATCTGGCTGCATCTGCCCGACGGGACGGCAAATTTCTTCCGTATAGCGGCAGACACCGATCATACACGCAACATAGACGGTACCTATGCTTTTGTCAATCGGGCAGGCGGCTATATTTACTTCAATACCAGCGGAACAGCGGGCGAATTTACGCCGTTGACGGGTGTGTCGGGCATCCGGAACAACCTGGAAGTGACGGCGGAAAAGACCTGGGCGGGCAATCGCGAAACCATTACCGGCATGCGGTTTTATTCCTGGTATGGCGGCGACCGGAGCTCCAGTCGAGGAGGCGTCCGCCTATTCCTGTCGGGCAATCCGTCCTGTCCCAATCTGGTGCATTGGAGTGACAGCGGCGAGCCGCTGTATTTTCCTCAGGAGAACAGCTCCTTCGTTGGAGAAGATTCTCAGGCTGTGACTGCTTTCGGCCGGCAGGGGAAGTCCCTGGTTATATTTAAGGAGCGGGAGATTTACGCCGTTACCTATGCCGCCAGGACGGCTGCCGCCGAGCCAGCCAGTATGGCCTATTTCCCCATTACGCAGCTGCATACCGGGGTGGGCTGTGACAGTCCCGATACGCTCGCCCTATGGCGAGACCGCCTTGTTTGGATGGACAGGGGGAAGCTGTACAGGCTGAAAATGGCATCTTCCGCCGCTGGCGGGTCCGTATCGGAACTGGCACGAAATTTGGGCGAACGTCTCGCCGATATCAGGGAGGAAAAGAGAAGGCAGGGTTCCGCCGCAGTATATAGGGACCGGTATTGGCTGTTGGCAGGGGATTGTCTGTTTTTGCTGGACGCCGACCGGGAGGAGGATTCACCCGCCTGTTATATTTGGACGGTCGGTTTGGCGGGCGTGACCTGGGAATCTCTTCTGACTTCCGACGGCCAGCTGACGCTGATGGGGAGTGTGCAGCGCGGGGAAAGCGGACCTGTCCGTTTTCACTATACCCTGTCGGGTGACAGGGACATCCTCCCGGCATACAGCGCAGGGAGCTGGTCATTCAGCGGGGAAGAGGTTGCCTGCGCAATGGAAACGGGACAGTTGGATTTCGGAGAACCCGATCAGGGGAAACAGATACGAAGAATCCTGCTGCACAGCCCGGGAGATGCCTCGTGGAAAGCGGAAATCAAGCTGACGACCGAGAGGGAAAGCCATGAGCTTACAGGGAATACAGGGGAGCGGAAAAACAGCCTTTACACGTTGGCGACCGGAAGGAATACCCTATGTCTGCCGGTGGGAATGGCGGCGGCCCGCCGCTTGACCATACGGATGGAAAGCCGGGAGGATTTTGCCGTGGAAGGGTTGAGTGTGGAATACCGTCCAACAGGCAGAAAGGAATAAGGAAGGGGGATTAAAGGGATATGAAACAGGAAAAGAATGGACTGTGCCTTTCAGACGCTGTCAAAAAGCAGCTGATGTACAAACGGATACGGCATATCCTGCAAAAAGCCAGCCCCCTGCAAAAGCAGACAGGCGACAGGGGAGAAAGGAAACGGGAATGGAATCAATCATAACCATTGTTTTTCGTGCTGGACCGGTCATGGTGGAACCGTCGGCCCCACAATATGGCGGTGTGCAGGGTGACCATCAGGCGGCGAAGGTTATCTTCGTTCTGGAGGGTCAGCTGTATGCGCCGGAGTACCGTTACCGTCTGGAATATGTAAATGGGACGGGCAGCTATGACACCACCGAATACCTGGAGCCGAAGATGGCGGCGGACGGTTCGGGACGGCAGATCGAATATCGGCTGCCCGGCGCCTGGACAAGCCAGGGGGGAGCGGGCGAAATCCGTTTGGTTACGGTCTGCCTGGATGAACTGAACAATGAAAAACAAATCGTATACACCGTAACGGGGCGTGTCTATTACAGTCGGAGAGACGCCGGTGCGCGGGAAGGTCAGGAGCACTTGCAGCACGGGCTGTCGTCCCTGATTGCCGACGCCCGAGCAGCCGCCGATCAGGCCCGGTTGGGAGCGGAAGAGGCACAGGCCGCCGGGGGAGTAGCGTGTACGGCGGCAGCAGACGCGCGTGAAGCAGCCTCCGACGCGCGTACATCCCATCAGCTGGCACAGGAGTCGGCGGCCGCAGCACAGTCGGCTGCGTCAGAGGCCGCCGGACGCGCACAGGAAGCGCGCCAGGCGGCCGGAGAGGCATCCGTAATGGCGCAGAAGGCGGAAAGAGCGGGCGGAGACGCTGAAACGGCAGCGCTGAAAGCGAACGCAGCGGCGGACAGCGCACAGACCCAGACGCAGGCCGCGTCGGAGGCAGCGGCCGCCGCCTCCGACGCGGCGGCGACGGCTAATATCGCAGCGAAATCCGCCGACAGCGCCGCCCAGGCAGCCAACCAAGCGGCGGAGGCTATCGACAGCAAAGCGGACAAAACCGATGCAGCGACAGTATTGCCATGTGTAGAGCTGTTTTGCGATATAGCCGGTGATTCCAGCTATGAGATCGATCAGAGTGCCACACCGCTGACGCTGAGGGCGGTAAAGGGCGAAGGGTTCCGAGTGGTATTCAACAAGGAATGGAAGGCATCGGGTACGACCAGCCGTTATGCGTTTTGGGCGGGAGGCCGGTATTGGCCGGTTTGCCCGGCGGGTACCTATGCGGCCGGCATCTATATCTGGCTGTTCGACGGGGAAACGTGGCAGGTGCAGGATGCGCTTGAAGAGGTAGGTGGTACTGTGAAGGGGCCGTTAGATGTCAGGGGTATTCTGACGAGCGGAGGCAGCATGGTGGCCACGATGGATACCGCGGCGGCAGCCCTTAAGGGAACAGCGGAAGGTGATACGATTCATCTGACCGACGGGGCGGCGGGGACTCACCTGTGCTCAGCAGCAATCCGCGGCAGAACCGTCGAAACCGGAGCGGGGATAAAAGGACCGGAGAACCCGTATACTCTGAGCGGCATAAAGCCGGCAGCGCTGTCGGCCAGTGGGAAGAATCTATTGGATCTCTCTCGTATAGACTTTTCCGACGGCTGTACCTATAGCGTTGACGGAGATATCCTCACGATCACCAAGACTACCTCCGCCGTGGGCTCCTATTGTGCGAGATTGACGCAATTCCTGATTGCCGGCACCTATTACATTCGGGGGGACTCTCTTTCATCAAACGGAGAGGGCGCCGGTATCACCATTTTACAGGATGGGCAGTACATCTTTAATCAGGCGGTATCTGCTAATCCCGCGGGGGAGTTTACTGTCGCTCATTCGGGCACGGTCAACATTAACTTTTATGTGGGACGTCATGGCCAAACGGGGGACACGACGACGCATTCCCGCGTTCAATTAGAAAGCGGAACAAAGGCTACCGATTACAGCCTTTATACCGGTGAGATTTACCAGATACCGCTGACCGTCCCGCTGTTTGATCTGCCGGATGGCACAGCGGATACCTTCCACACAATGGGGGAGCAGGTTAGCCGCGTCGGCAGTATGACGCTTGTCCCCGATATGATGTGGGAAGTGTCTGTGCGGACGAATACCACCCGATTTGTCAGCTCGGTACAGACGGATATCCTGCGGGAGAGCGCTTATAATGCGGTGCTGTGCAATTATCTGCCGACAAATGAGGTATACGATGATGACGTGGCTGGAATATGCCTTCACGAGGGCCGCGTCGTCCTGTCACTGCCAGGGAACTGGGATACCGCCGCTTTATTCGACTGGATGGCGGTGCCGCCGGATGGTGCGGTGACGGTTTATTATCCTTTGACGGAAACCATTGCCACGCGCTTTGAGAGGGTCGCCGTCACGGTGCCCGCTCTGGATACCTACATTTCGGCGGAAGGCGCGTCGCTTATGGTGGAGTATAACCGTGATATCAATGCGGTGATCCAACATCTGGAACAGGCATTGTCCCTCTGATTGAATAAAAAACGGTTCTGCGTGCCGCGCGGGACTGTTTTTTATTTTGCAGGAGTTTTTTAATAGAAAAATGCCACACTAGAGAGGACTTCTTTGAATAGTACGCTTATGGAGGGATTTGATGTCCTCGGCAAAGAAAACGAAACGGTCGCTCTTCTCGCGTTTTCTCAACGGCGTGGAAAAAGCGGGAAACAAGCTGCCTCATCCTATTGCCCTGTTCGGGATTTTTACTCTGGCGATTATTTTGATATCCGCCCTGTGCGCCTGGCTGGGGGTGTCCGCTACCGGTGAAATGATCGACAGCAAAACGCTGGAGCTTAAAGAGCAGACTGTGACCGCCGTCAATCTGCTGAGCAAAGACGGCATCGTTTATATGCTGACCAATATGGTGAAAAACTTTACCGATTTTGCGCCGCTGGGCGTCGTGCTGGTAACGATGCTGGGTGTCGGCTGCGCGGAGGGGAGCGGGTACCTTTCCGCCCTGCTGAAAAAGATGGTGTCGGTCACCCCTCGGGGCATCGTCACGCCTATGCTGGTCTTCCTGGGCGTCATGTCCAACATTGCCACCGATATCGGCTATGTGATCCTTATCCCGGTGGGTGCTCTGGTGTTTATGGCCTACGACCGGCATCCGCTGGCGGGACTGGCGGCGGCCTTCGCGGGAGTATCCGGCGGCTTCAGCGCCAATCTGCTGATCGGCGCGCTGGATCCCCTGTTGGCGGGAATCAGCACCGAGGCGGCCCATATCGTCGACGCCAATTATACGGTAAACGCGACAGCCAATTGGTTTTTTATGATTGTTTCCACCCTTGTAATCGTCATCATCGGCACACTGGTCACCGATAAAATCGTAGAGCCGCGGCTGGGCAAATTCGAAAAATGGGAACAGGAACACGAAAGCCTCGGCACTCTTACCCGGCGGGAATCCAAGGGCATGAAAATTGCCACCCTTGTGCTGGCTGTGATGGGGGTAGCGCTGGTGGCTGCCGCGATTCCGCAGAATTCTCTGCTGCGCAACGCGCAGACCGGCAGTCTGACAAATAGTTCGCCGCTGATCAATGGGTTGATTCCTCTGATCGCTATCCTGTTTTTTGTGCCTTCGGTCGTATACGGCCGGGTAGCCGGCGTTTATAAGGGCGAACGGGACGTCTGCCGCCAACTGGAAAAAAACATGGCGACCATGGGCAGTTACATCGCGCTGGTGTTTATCGCGGCCCAATTCATAAACTTCTTCAATTACAGCAAGCTGGGAACGATACTGGCCATCAGCGGCGCCGAATTTCTGAAGTCCACCGGTGTGAGCGGGCCAGTGCTGATGGTCCTGTTTATTCTGTTCGCCGCACTGATCAATCTGGTCATGGGATCGTCCACGGCAAAGTGGACAATCCTGGCGCCTATTTTCGTCCCCATGTTCATGCTGCTGGGATATTCACCTGAATTGACCCAGGTGGCTTATCGCATCGGCGATTCCTGCACCAACCTCATTACTCCGCTGATGTCCTATTTCGCCATGGTGGTGGTATTTGCCAAAAAATACGATGAGAAGGCGGGGATCGGCACCTTAATCTCCACGATGCTGCCCTACAGCCTGTTTTTCCTGCTGGGATGGGCCGTCCTATTGGTCATTTGGATGCTGACGGGCTTGCCGTTGGGCCCGGGGGCTACCCTGATGCTGAATTAACCGTGCAATGAGGCAGTTTTGAAACGAAATAAGAGGGAAGCGTTTGCTTCCCTCTTATTTCATGCCTGTAAGTTTTGCAGGAATCGTCTGATCTGTCTGCGGTTCTTTATAACAATTACATGGATATTATCGGTACTGTTCAGCGTATCGTAAAGATACTGCCGATTGTTTCGATTGAAATTCCAGACGGATTTCACAAAGGCAAGTTTTTCCCGGTTCCACTTTTCGGGGCAGTAGCCGCCCATGTCAGGGCGGCTTTTTCCGTGATTTTGGATTATCCGTTTAATGGTGCCGTAAACACAGCGAAACCGAGAAAAATCCATGAAGATGACCGTATCACAATAAGCCAGCCGGAGCGGCAGGGTGCGCCGGAAATTTCCGTCGATAATCCATTGGGGTTTGATCAGTTCGTTCTTCAGCAGATCGTCAAATTCCTGTGGGGATACGGATGCCCAATGATCGCGCCAATACAGGACATCCAAATGGGTCAGGGGCAGACTCAGCCGGACGGACAGCTCTTTTGCCAAGGTCGTTTTGCCGCAGCCGTTGCCTCCTATAATCAGCATTCGCTCCAAAGTCTCTCACCTCACAATCAGCGGATTCACATTGGTTTTACAGCTAAAATAAAAATTGCAAAGCATTTTCGGCGACACCGCCAATAAACATAACAAACTATTATATTTTAGGCGGAGAACGGGAATATGGCGTGCTGGGAAAATGCAAAGCATTT
>JAAWQC010000015.1 GCA_022800315.1 Clostridiales bacterium | reverse complement strand
GGCGAGGGTACCCTCGCCGTCACCCTTGCCGGAGAGGAGGCGGCGGCGATCGTCCGCCTGCGTAACCATGCGCCGGGCATGACACAGAAGGATGCCGCCCACGTGTTCGAGCGTTTCTATACCGCCGACCAGACGCGCACTGGACAGAATACCGGCCTGGGATTGACCATCGCCCATCAATTTGCGCAGGAGATGGGCTGCCGGCTTACCTCCCTGCTGATAGAAGAGGACTTTCAGATCGAACTGCGGATTCCCCTGATGCTGTAACCCGATCCCCCCGGTTGGTTGACAGACCGGGGGGATTGCGTTATATTTATTTTTAGTTCTTTTTAGAACAATATGCAGCAAGGAGGCGCCCCTATGATGACCGATATATGGGATATCCTTTTTCTGGCGAAACGGCTGTACGACCAGACCCTTCAGCCGGTCTGCGACCAGGCCGGCATCACCCGCATGGAACTGGATATCCTGCTGTTTCTCGCCAATAACCCGGCGTACGATACCGCCAAGGATATCATCGAACGCCGGCGGCTGACCAAATCCCATGTCTCCGCCTCGGTCCGCGATCTGACCGACCGGAAATGGCTGGAACCTTCCTTTCAGCAAAACAACCGCAAAACTATTCATCTGCGGCTTCTGCCGGCCGCAGATGATGTTGTTCAGCGCGGCCGGCGGGCGCAGGTGGCGTTCTTCTCCCGTCTGTTCGAAGGGTTCACCTCGGAGGAAGTCAATCAGATCCATCTGCACCTGGCTCAGGTCGCGGAAAACGCCAGAGAGGCGCTGACGGGAGGAATGAAAAATGCTCGTTAAACTGCTGGTCTGTTTTATTGCCGGTATCGGCGCCGGGCTTGGCACCGGTTTTGCCGGTATGAGCGCCGCCGCCGTGATCAGCCCCATGCTGATCACCTTTCTGAACGTACCCGCTTATGAGGCCGTGGGGATCGCGCTGGCCAGCGATGTGCTCGCCAGCGCGGTCAGCGCCTATACCTATGGAAAACATAAAAATCTCGATATCAAAAACGGGCTGATCATGATGGGGGCCGTTTTGTGTTTCACGCTGGTGGGCAGCTGGGTCTCCAGCCTGCTTCCCAACACCGCCATGGGTGGGTTTTCGGTTTTTATGACCCTGCTGCTGGGCATCAAATTCATCATCCGGCCGGTCCTGAACACAAAAGAGGGGATGGCGGGCGTCAGCGCCGGAAAACGGGCGGTGCAGTCGATTCTCTGCGGGACGCTCATCGGCTTTATCTGCGGGTTTGTGGGCGCAGGCGGCGGTATGATGATGCTGCTCATTCTCACTAGTGTACTGGGGTATGAGCTGAAAACGGCGGTTGGCACCAGCGTATTCATCATGTCTTTTACCGCTCTGACCGGCGCCGTCAGCCACTTTGCCATCGGTGGAGCACCCGACCCCTTAATCCTCATCTCCTGCGTGGCCTTTACCCTTCTGTGGGCGCGCCTTGCTGCCAAATTCGCCAACAAAGCCAGCCCCGTCGTCCTCAACCGCGCCACCGGCGTCGTGCTGACCGTCCTGGGGGCGGCGATCCTCATCGTCAATCTCCTGACATAATCTTTCATGATTTGGTAAAAATAACAGCCTGCCGTTTATCAAGCGGCAGGCTGTTATTTTTACTATTTTGACCAATTCCAACAAAACGGACGTTTTTCAGATAAAAAGGCTTGTTCCACGGTGTATAATGCTTTATCATATACACTGGTCTCTTTTATTTCTGATACGGGATACGCTGTGCGGAACCAGTGTTGAAGAATGCCTCCGTCATTCTTCCTGTATCGTGATTATACCATAGACTTTTATTCGCCTCCGCAGACCCTGGACCAGCGTTCTGCGGACAAACGATTGATAAAGGAATGATAGAAAATATGGGTCAAAAAAAAGCCAGTCATTCGAAAAAAAGCCGGGGGTGCCTGCTCCCTATTATATTGGCTGTCATCCTGCTCTTTGCCCTTCTGTTCGTCCTGTTCCGGCTGACCGGCAATTCCTCTCCCGGGAAAGGCCCCGCTTCGGACAGCGGTATTTCCACCGAACCGCCGACGACCACTACCACCGTACCCACCATCGGGTCGGTGCCCAATATTGCGGTAAACGCTCAGCTGGGCGCCGCAGGCATCGTGCTGTTCAACGAGGAAACCGATCAGGTGCTGTATGCCAACAACGGGGAAAGCCGCTGCTATCCCGCCAGCCTGACCAAGCTGCTGACCGCAGCGGTCGCTTGCCGATACGCCGATGCCGATACCGTTTTCACGGTAGGCAGTGAAATTGCTTTGGTTCAGCAGGGTTCCAGCCTGGCCCATCTGAAGGAAGGCCAGCAGCTTAATCTGACCACGATATTGGACGCCCTGCTCCTGCCCTCGGGTAACGACGCCGCCTATGTCATCGCTGCCCATATAGGCCGCCTCGCCAAAGGCGACAACACGTTGGACGCACAGTCGGCGGTCAACGCCTTCTGCGAACTGATGAATCAGGCGGCGCAGGAAATCGGTGCGAAAGACTCCCATTTCAGCAATCCCGACGGCTTCCACGACGACAATCACTATACCACCCCGATGGACATGCTGCTCATCTCCCGCTATGCCCTCTCCTTCCCAGCGGTGCGCCTGACCGTATCCAAACCCGCAGCCAGCGATCTGCTGGTGAACGGCGAGGCGGCTCCGCTTTGGCAGAACTCCAATTATCTCATCCAGCACGGCAGCCAGTTCTATTATCAGTACGCCACCGGCCTCAAGACCGGCTTTACCGACGAGGCAGGGTACTGCCTCGCCGCCTCCGCGCAGAAGGAGGGCACCGAGCTGATCGCCATCGTGATGAACGCGCCCCAGCCCAATGACCGCTGGACCGATACCACCGCCCTGTTTAACGCGGGTTTTGCCCATGTCGCGCAGAATGGATGAATCGTATCGCATAGTAAAGCCGCTGAAACTATGTTTCAGCGGCTTTTTCTAATCTATTTGCTTCCCCGTTTAAGCGTCGATATCGGATAAACGATAGCTGAATCGGTTGATATCGTACACGCCGGCGGACATAATGCCCACATACTTCAACGCCTTTTCGGTGCCCAGCGCCACGCAGTCCTCGGGGTGATCCGCCACGCGGCAGTTAACGCCGGTACGCTGAGCCGCCAGTTCCGCCAGTCCTTTCATCTGCGCCAGTCCCCCCGATAATATGAGGCCGTTCTCGTAGATATCCCCGACGAGCTCAGGCGGCGTATTTTCCAGCACCCGCTGAAGCGACGATAGTATCTCCTCCAGCGGCTCGTCAAATGCCTCCCGGATTTCCATGGCGTTTGTCTGTATGACTTTAGGCAGGCCAGTGACCGCGTCCCGGCCCTTCACATCCATGAGGGGGTTGTCCTCGGGATCGGGCAAAGCGCTGCCGATGGTCTTTTTAATCTGTTCCGCTGTCTGGCGGCCGATAATATGATTATACCGATTGTGTATAAAACGTACAATCGCTTCGTCAAAATCGTCGCCGCCTACCCGTATGGAAACGGAGGATGCCATCCCCTTTAAGGACAGGACCGCCGCGTCGGTGGTGCCTCCGCCCAAATCAGCAATCATACAGCCGCGGGGTGCGGCCACATCCAAACCGGCGCCGATGGCGGCCGCCACCGATTCCTCGATCAGAACGGCCCGCCGGGCGCCGGAGGCCAGAGTCGCTTCGATTACCGAACGCTGCTCCACCTCGGTGATGGAGGCGGGTACACACACCGCCGCCCGTGGCTTCAATATTTTATACGCGCAGACTTTTCGCACAAAGAAACGCAGCATCCGCTCGGCATAATCGTAGTCGGAGATAACCCCCTTGGCCATCGGGCAAATGACCCGGATGGAGGCGGGCTCCTTTCCCAGCATCTCATATGCCTCGCGGCCGCAGGCGATAATTTTATCGGAATCCCTGTCCACCGCGATTACGGACGGCTCCCGCAGTACCACACCGCGGCCCGCGACCACGATGACCACCTGGGAGGTTCCCAGATCGATTCCCATTTTCATGCCGGGCATGCTATCCGCTCCTAACCGTACGATTATCCACCGATCCATATCGCGTTTATTATACGGTATTCTCCCCTTTTTGACAAGCGGGGGTCCTGTCGGACAAGCGGGCGGCAGCGCCCGTCACAGCATAAATCTCCCGGGCGCCGTAAAGCTTCAGCATTTTGGCGCATTCATCCAGTGTGGCGCCGGTGGTGAGAATGTCGTCCACGACCAGAAGGGTTTTGCCGCTGACGTCGTGCCCCTCCGTCCGGTCGAATACACCGAGGACGTTTCCGCTGCGTTGAGCGGCGGGCATCCCTCTCTGCGGAGCGGTTTCACTGATTTTGACCAGCGCTTCCTCCACCGGGCAGCTGAGGCGGGCGGCGATACCCGACGCCAGCAACCGGCTCTGGTTATACCCGCGGTCACGCAGGGTGGACGTGCTGACGGGAACCGGTACCACCGCGTCGAAAACGACGCCGCCGTATTCTCGGATAACGCATGCCGCCATGGCGTCCGCAAAGGATACGGCGGCATAGGTTTTGCCATACAGTTTGAGGCGCAGAATACCCCGTTTTGCCAACCCTTCATAGTAGAAAGGAGAGACACACCGCTGAAAATGCCGCCGCTTACCCCGGCAGGTACAGCTGGCCTTTCCCCTGCCGCAGAACGAGCACAACGGCGGCAGTATGCGAGGCAGCTCCTCTTTGCACCGTTCGCATACGGACGTCTCCGCCTTTACCGGCTGGCCGCAGAAACCGCATCGCCGCGGGAACAGGAGGTCAACCGCCCGTCCTATCCATGACTTTATCACCAATGAACCTCTCTCCTATCGTTTCCCAATTCCACCGGAGACCGACGCCCAGGAAAAATCTTCACAAAAAAGGACGGAGCCGGCGGCTCCGTCCCTGTTTAGTCGGATATTCCGTAACACCTGAAAATGCCCTGCCATACGACCACCCCGCGCTCATTATAGAGCCGATAAGTGGAAAACACAAGGAAAGGGGAAATCTTTCACCACTTCTGAACGGATTTATCCCGGCTCTTCCATTTCTTCCATAAAAGCTTTCAGCCCGGTATACCGCAGGGTTTTCCGGTCATTCTCCACCATTTCACGGAGGGTCTCGCGGCTGCCCACGATCACCAGCAGGGACTTGGCCCTGGTCACCGCCGTATACAGCAGGTTTCGGTAGCACAGCATCCGCTGATTGCGGTAGATGGGCAGCACGACCGCGTCGAACTCGCTGCCCTGGCTCTTGTGCACCGTGGCAGCGTAAGCCAGCTCCAGGTCCTGCGCCTCCTGTTTGGTATACAGGGCGGTGCGGTCCTCAAACCGAACGCTGAGAGTACCTTCCCGCGGGTCGATATCCTCCAGCAGGCCGATATCGCCGTTAAAGACGCCGGAACCGCTCTCGCCGTTGTCCCTGGTCCATACGATGTCGTAGTTGTTGCGCACATGCATGACCTTGTCGCCCACCCGCAGCAGGTTGCCCTCCACCGTCATTTCCTTTTTGCCGTCTTCCGCGGGATTCATCTGCTCCTGCAGGCGGCGGTTGAACTCGATCGTACCGAGAGGCCCTTTGCGGCCGGGACAGAGCACCTGCAGACCTTCAAACACCGAATAACCATAACGGCCAGGTAACCGACGGGCGCACAGATCCTGTACCGTAAAGGCTACCCCCTGTTCACTGTCCTGAGACAGAAAGAAAAAGTCCCCTTCTTTATAAAACAGGTCGGGCATCTCACCACACACGATCTTATGGGCATTGACGATGATATGGCTCTCCTGCGCCTGCCGGAACACCTCGGTGAGCTGGACGGAGGGAAGGGCCCCGCTGTCCATCAGGTCGTGTAGGACGCTGCCGGGACCCACGGCGGGCAGCTGGTCACTGTCCCCTACCATAATCAGGCGGCAGCCGGATTTCAGCGCCCGCAGCAGGTTTTCGAACAACGGTACGTCCACCATGGACAGCTCGTCCACCACCACCGCGTCGGCATCCAGCGGATTCTTCTCATTGCGCTCGAACGCGGGGGTATCGTCGTCGTCCCACTGCACTTCCAAAAGGCGGTGAATGGTTTTGGCTTCGCAGCCAGTCAGCTCCGCGATCCGTTTGGCGGCGCGCCCGGTGGGGGCGGCGATGGCCACGGTCTCCCCCATGCCTTCCAATATTTGAATAATGGCTTTCAGGGTGGTGGTTTTACCGGTACCGGGACCGCCGGTAAGGATGAGTACACCCCTTTCCACCGCCTCGCGGATGGCGTCCCGCTGCCGTGTTTCGTAGTGGATGCCGCTGCTTTTCTCGATGCTGTCGATGGTTTGTTCCAGCCGCCGCTCGGGCAGCGGGGGAAATCCGGTCATCAGTCGGATGCGGGCCGCGATGAACCGCTCCGCCCGGTACAGGTTGTCCAGGAACAGAAAGGGCCGCCCGCCGATCTCCAGCATACGTACCGGCGACGCCGTCCCCTTCAACATTTCGGTCAGCGTATCCTCCGCCTGCTCCGGTTCCACCCCCAGCATGGAAGCGGCCGCGGGCACCAGCTTGTCCTGCGGCAGGCAGGTATGCCCATTCCCCATATTGTGCCGCAGCACGTAAAGCAGCCCTGCCTCGATACGACGAGGATCGTCGGCGGGACGATCCATCCCTATACAGATGCGGTCGGCCTTGTCAAAGCCGATGTACAGGCCGCTGGAGCATAAAAGATAGGGATTTTCCCGGATCATGGTTACGGTGGCGGCACCCCACTTTTTATAACAGCGCAGCGCTTCCGACGGCGACAGGCCGAAACCGGCGAAGGTCAGCATCACTTCCCGCAGGCCGAACTGACCGGCGAACTCCTTGCCGATCTCCATCGCCTTGCGCAGGGAAATCCCGCGGATTTCCGCCAGGCGGCGCGGCTCCTGCTCCAGCACGTGAAGGGCCTCATCGCCGAATTTCTCCAGTATACGGGCGGCGGTGGAGGGACCTATCCCCTTGATAGCCCCGGAGGATAAATACCGAAGGATGGCGTCGGAGTCGGTGGGCAGCTGCTGCTCGCAGTGCTCCGCGCGAAACTGAGGGCCGAAGCTGGGGTGCTCGGTCCAGAAACCGGTCATATTGAGATGCTCCCCAACCCCTGCCATGGGCAGTACGCCGACCACCTTGTGATATTCGCCGGCCGCTTCCACCTCCAGCACGGTCCAGCCGTTTTCCTCGTTCCGGAAAACCACCCGTTCCACCGTGCCGGAGAATTCTTCCAGCTTCTTTTCCGCTTCCTGCATCTTGACACCGCGCCTTTCCGGGGTGGAGACGGAAACCATCCCCACCCCGCGTGAACAAACATTCTTCACTATTATAGATCACGCGTCCTGTTTTTGCAAATCCCCGTCCAGCACATCGCCGAGTTCCGACGCGCCGTAAATACCTGCCGCCCCGGTTTCGCTGCAAATCTTCTCCGCCAGCACCCGGGTTTCTTCATCCATTCCGGCGTCAAACAGCAGTACCCGGCGTTCCGGGCGGCGTTCCTCCCACCGGTTTTGGGTTACCACCGAACGCACGATATACTCGATGTCGGTCCGATGGCCGCTGACGGGGATCACCAGCACACCCGAGCAGTCGGGCTCGGGCGTCATGATACGGATCACCAATTTCCGAATCAGCTCCGCGCAGCCATACAATGCAAGCAGCAGCACTATGATCAGCATAATGTATTCACCCATCCCGATCCTTCCTTTCTCGGCGAAGCGGAAAACGCTATCCCACCTCTTCCCCACCCGGCGTTTTCCCGCTTCTCTGACCATCCTATGCCCGGCGGAACTTTTGGTGAAAAACCGTTTCAAGGGAATTTTTCGGCGGCCGGCCGATTCTGGGAGCCATTTCGGAAGGAAATGGATATACTAACAGCAGGGAGAGTTTCTGGATGAAAGGCACGTGATGGCATGTACCTGCTCGCATCCCTGATCGTCGTTGTGATCATCGCCCTGCCGGCGGCCGCCATCTGCTATTTCGGCGAACGCCTAGTCCCCAGAGATGACCACGAAGACAAAGAAAGCGGCCTCTGAAAATCAGAGGCCGCTTATCTTTAGGCACACTAGGCCATCGGTCACGAGGGGCAGGAAGTACCCTTGCCGCAGGGGGTATCGAAGCTGGGATTGCAGGCGTAGAAGTTTTTGCTGTTCAGGCGGTCGGTCGCCAGACGCAGGCCTTCCCCGAAGCGCTGATAGTGGACGATCTCCCGCGCGCGCAGGAATTTCAGCGGTTCACGGATATCGGGATCGTCGATGAGCCGCAGCAGGTTGTCATAGGTAGCACGGGCTTTCTGTTCGGCACCCATATCTTCATGCATATCGGCGATCAGGTCGCCCTTGGACTGGATATAATTCGCACTCCAGGGAGCGCCGGAGGCCGCGATAGGATACACACCGGCGGTGTGATCCACAAAATAGGTGTCGAAGCCGGAACGCTTGATTTCCTCTTCGGTCAGGTTGCGGGTGAGCTGATGCACCATGGCGGCGATCATCTCAAAATGGGCCAGCTCCTCGGTGCCGATATCGGTCAGCAGCCCTTTCAGATCACTGTAAGGCATGGAATACCGCTGGCTCAGATAACGGATGGAGGCGCTCATTTCGCCGTCGGGCCCGCCGTACTGCGTAATGATGATTTTTGCCGCCTTGGGATCTGGATTCTTGATATTGACGGGAAACTGCAGTTTTTTCTGATATTGCCACATAGGTCAGTCCTCCCTCCTGTAGTCCCACGGCCACGGGTTGTCGATCCACGACCACCGGTCGCCCATTACGTCGTCGCTTGTCAGGATATACGGCCCGTACTTTTCCTCATACTCTCGAACGAGCTCCGCTCGTTTCAACTGTGCCTGTTGGCGGGATTTGAGCGCACGGGCGTCATCGGCATGGGTATCCAGAAACAGGCCCAGCTCCAGAATGGTAAAATCATAGGCGTGTATCATCCGCATCAGCTTGTTCTTATCGCTCATTTTCCACACCCCTTTGGCAGCCAGGGCTTATCCAGCTCAGGGAAAATGGTACCGATGACAAACCCGTCCATCGGCTCATACATGGTTTTGAGATGCTGCATCGGCACATAGGCCATGCCCACCACCGGCATATTTTCCATGGGCTGGTCATTCTCCGGATGCATGGAACATCCCGTTTCCAAATAGGTATTATCCATTGCTTGCTCTCCTTTTCTTGGATTGAGGCTGTCCTCTGCTTACAGCCTATGACCTTTCCCGCCGATCTGTTCCTATATTCTCGTTGTCCTCCCCTTTTTCCCCATGGAATAGAAAAGGGGCGCTTGTCCGTTTGTGCAAATTTTCTGACCGAATAGACATGGGTTTTTTTGCTGGATGCAGGATAATAGATACGCAGAGCGGCGGTCCCGTCCTAAATGGGCCGACAACCGCCGCAGATGGTAAATAAGGAAGGGACTGACTGCAATGAACGTAAGAATATACAAGGATGCGCAGGCGATCGGTACCGCCGCGGCCGCGCTGTTCGCGGCCCAGGTCATCGACAAGCCGAACTGTGTGCTGGGTCTGGCCACCGGCTCCACCCCCATCCCCACCTATAAAAAAATGGCGGAGATGTACCGCGAGGGCGCGGTGGATTTCTCCGGCGTGACCACCTTCAATCTGGACGAGTATGTGGGCCTCGATCATGACCACGACCAGAGCTACTATTATTTCATGATGGAGAACCTGTTCAAACATATCAATGTGCCCCACGACCGCATTCACGTGCTGTCCGGCACCGCCGCCGACGTAGAGGCGGAATGCGGCCATTACGAGGACAAGATTAAAGCCGCCGGCGGCATCGACCTGCAGATTCTCGGCATCGGCCGCAACGGCCACATCGCTTTCAACGAGCCGGCCGCTGATTTTGCGCCCGCCACCCATATCGTGGAACTGACCGAAAGTACCATTGAGGCGAACAAACGCTTCTTCGCCAGCGCGGACGATGTTCCCCGCCGCGCGCTGACCATGGGCATCGGCTCCATCATGAAGGCACGCTCCATCGTCATCATCGCCACCGGCAGCGACAAGGCCGAAGCGGTCAGGGACATGGTAAAAGGCCCGATTTCTCCCTCCTGCCCCGCCTCCATCCTGCAGGCCCATCCCGACACCGTCGTCATGGTGGACGAAGCGGCCGGCGCCCTGCTGTAAGAGCTATAAAATATGGGGCCCCCGGTCTCCTATGGGACCGGGGGCTTTTTATCTATCTGATCAAAAACCGGCGTCTGACAGACGCCGGTTTTCCCGATGCGTTTATTTCAGCTTTTGCGCCAGCTCGCGGCCGTATGCCCGCAGCTGCTCCAACTCATCGCCGGAGGGGTTCCACGTCTGGCGGACACCGTCGTCCACCACATCGAAGCCCGCTTTCTTCAGCTCTTCGTTCATCATTTTCACCGCTTCGCCGCTCCAGCCGTAGCTGCCGAAAGCCGCCGCTTTTTTCCCCTTGAACTTCATCCCGCGGATCAGCTCCAGTATGCCCGCGATGGCGTATAAGTATCCGCCGTTTACCGTGGGAGAACCCACCAGCACAGCGCGGGAGCGGAACACCTCGGTCACGATATCGGTTTTATCCGCTTTGGAGGCGCACAGCAGCTTGACCGTCGCTTCGGGATCGGCGGAGACGATACCCTCGGCTATCGCCTGCGCCATATGGCGGGTGGCGTTCCACATAGTATCGTAGACGATGGTGATCTGATTGACCTGATACCGGTCGGCCCATTTCAGATACTGCTCCACGATCTGCGAAGGATTGTCCCGCCAGATGATGCCGTGGCTGGGGCAGATCATGTCGAGCGGCAGGTTCATTCCCAAAATTTCGTTGATTTTCCGTGTGACCATCGGGCAGAAGGGGGCGAGAATATTGGCGAAATACTTCTCCGCCTCCGCATAAAGCTCCGCCTGATCCACCTGGTCATTGAACAGGAATTCACTGGCGTAATGCTGGCCGAATCCGTCGTTGCTGAACAGGATGTTCTCCCCGTCCATGTAGGTAAACATGGTGTCGGGCCAGTGAAGCATGGGCGCTTCGATAAAGGTCAGGGTGGATGTCCCGAGGGACAGGGTATCCCCTGTTTTCACGGGTTTCAGATTCCACTCCTCGTGATACTGGCCGGTCAGAGATTTCACTGCGTTCTGCGTACAGTAAACCGGTGTGCCGGGGATTTCCCGCAGCAGGGCGGACAGAGAACCACTGTGGTCCACTTCCCCGTGGTTGACGACGATAGCGTCGATGGTTTTCAGGTCCACTTCCCGTTTCAGATCGGAGACAAACTCCTTATCGTAAGGCAGCCAGACGGTGTCTACCAACACCGTTTTTTCATCCCGAATCAGATAGGCGTTATATGACGACCCATGATGGGTGGAAAATTCATCGCCGTGAAAACGCCGGAGCTCCCAGTCGGTTTTTCCAACCCAGGTGACTTTGTCGGTAATCCTTTTTCCCATAAACGTGATCCTTCCTTTTCTGGACATGTCGTCGGGCTCGTTAATTCTTTAACGTACCGCTCCAATATTATACAATAACGGTATAGTATTTGCAATAGGAAAACAACCCTGATAATAAAAGACGTTCATTCAGTACAAGTTCCCGATTAGAGAAGGAGCTTAGGAGACTTTTCGTCAGCAAAGCCTCACCGGATACGGCGCATATAACAGCTGAAATCGTACCTTTACGATACGTTCAGCTGTTTTTATCGGTCTGCTTGAACTGCTTCAGGTTGCCTGCCTTGCCATGTCTCGTCTCCAGCAGCGCGGCGACGTCGCCGGGAGTAATGCCCTGCAGAGCCATCAGTACCAGCAGATGATAGGCCAGGTCGCCTATTTCCCCTATCGTATCCTCATTGTTGCCGTTTTTGGCTGCGATCACCGTCTCGGTGCATTCCTCCCCCACCTTTTTAAGAATTTTATCGATCCCCTGATCGAACAGGTAGCGGGTATAGGAATTTTCGGACGGATGATCCCGGCGGTCCAGAATGGTTTCATAAACCTCTTGAATGCAGTCGTTCATACTGTCTTATCCTCCCGTTTGTCTCCGCCCAGCGGCAGTTCGTTGAAAAAGCAGGAATGGGAACCCGTGTGGCAGGCGGGGCCGGTTTGTTCCACCCGAACCAGCAGGGTATCGTCGTCGCAGTCCCCTGTCACCGATACCACACGCTGTATATGGCCGCTGGTAGCGCCCTTGTTCCAGTACTCCTCGCGGGAGCGGCTCCAGAACCAGGTAGTACCGGTTTGCAGTGTGCGGCGGAGGGCTTCCTTATCCATGTAGGCGAGCATGAGCACCTCGCCGGTGGCAGCCTCCTGAATCACGGCGGGTATGAGCCTTCCCTTGAGGAAAAAACGATCGAGTTCCATCAGGGCTGCTCCTTTCCCGTATAGCCGCCCGCAGCGGCCACCGCTTCCCGCAGATTCAGGGTGCCGCTGTACAGGGATTTACCGCAAATAGCGCCGTAAAGGCCTCGGGCAGTCAACGCTTCAATATCCGCCAGCTCCTTGATGCCGCCGGAAGCGATGATCCGGCAGGAAACGGTCCGGCTCAGCTCTTCCAGCTGTTCCAGGTTGGGCCCCCCCAGCATACCGTCTCGCGCGATATCGGTAAAAATGAGGGTGCGGACACCCGCCTCTTCCATCCGCCGGGCCATTTCCAGATAGGAGACACGGGATACCTTCAGCCAGCCCTCGGCCGCCACCATGCCGTCTTTGGCGTCGATCCCCACCGCCAGACGTTCACCATACGCGGCGGCGGATTCCTTGACCAGAGCGGGATCTTTCAGCGCGGCAGACCCGAGGATGCAGCGGCTGACGCCGTGGGAAAAGTAATATTCCAGGGTTTCCCGGTCGCGGATGCCGCCGCCCAGCTCCACCTGCAGGCCGGTTTTTTCCGCCACCTCCAAAAACAGCGGTGCGTTCTCCCGCCGGCCGGTGCGGGCACCGTCCAGATCCACCATGTGGATCCAGCGGGCGCCGTCCGCATAAAAGGAACGGGCAGTATCCAGTGCATCCTCCGCCACCCGATGGGCGGTGGCGAAATCCCCGCGGTACAGGCGCACACACTGACCGCCCTGTATGTCGATAGCCGGTAAAATAATCACAGTCTTTCCTCCCGATATTCCGTCTTACAGCGTCCCCTTAGTGGACAGCACCCCGCCCGTACGCGGATGGACCGCCAGGCGAAGGGCGTGTCCTGCCGCCTTGTACAGCGCCTCGATCATATGATGGGCGTTGTCGCCGTATTCCACCCGCATATGCAGCGTGATGCCGGCGTTAAAGGCCAGGGCACGGAAGAATTCGGGGGTGAGGCAGGTATCGTACTCCCCCACCCGCTCCTCGCGGAACCGGGCGTCGAACACCAGAAAGGGGCGGCCGCTGACATCCACCGCGGCAAAGGCCAGAGATTCGTCCATCGGCAGATAGAAGCTGCCAAAGCGGGCGATACCGCCCTTGTCACCCAGCGCCTTCTGCAGCGCGCAGCCCAGGACGATGCCGGTGTCCTCCACCGTATGGTGGCCGTCCACCTGCAAATCCCCCGCCGCCTGCAGCTTCAGGCCGAAACCGGCGTGGACGGCGAAAGCCTCCAGCATATGGTCGAAAAAGCCGATGCCGGTATATACCTCTACCGGGCCGCCGTCCAGTCTGAGGGAAGCGCTGATCTCGGTCTCTTTGGTTTTTCGCCGGCATTCGCCGGTGCGGCAGCGTTCGATCATTTTCCTTTTCCCCCTACCCGGTGTACGGCAATCTTCAGCAGAAAGTCCAGCGTATCCAGCAGTTCCCGGTTTTCGGCCTCGTTGCCGGCCGTGATGCGCAGGTGACGGTCGCCGAAAAGCCGCACCAGTATACCGCGCTCTTTCAGCTTCTCGTACACCTCGACGGCATAAATCGTCTCCACATAGGCAAAATTGGTGCAGCTGTCGTACACCTTATCCAGCAGCCCCTGCTCCCGAAGCCCTTTCAGCCCGGCAATCAGCCAGTCGCGCGATTTGATCAGGAGGGTCCGATACTCGTCCTTATACAGCCGGTTGCGCAGCGCAACCGCCGCCATCGCCTGGGTGATCCCGTTGACGTTATAGGGCGACTTGGCCGCCCGCAGCACAGCGGTCAGGGTTGGGTTCGCCACGGCGAAGCCCAGACGCAGCGCCGCCAGCCCCAGCGCTTTGGAGGCGGTGCGCAAAACGATCAGATTATCGTAGCGGTCCGCTTCCTGCAGCAGAGACTGATCCCAGAAATCCATATACGCCTCGTCCACCACTATGAGCGCGTCGGTGCCGGTTATGATGGTATGGACCGCCTCCCTGTCCAGTCCCAGCGAAGTGGGGTTGCAGGGGTTGGAAAAGATGAACAGACGGATATTTTCCTGTTGGATGGTGTCGAGCACCCTCTGTGGGTCGATACGCAGGTCGTCGCCCTTATCCATCACCACACAGGGTGTTTCGGTAATCGCCGTGTAAAACCGGTACATGGAAAAATCGGGAGATACGCTCAGCACCTTCTCCCCTTTTTGCAGAAAAGTCGAAAGAATCAGTGAGATTAGCTCATCCGAACCGTTCCCTGCCGTCACCAGCTCCCGCCGAATTTCGTAGAGACCGGCAAAAGCGCGGCAAACTTCCTCCGCCAGCGGATCGGGATACCGGTTGAGCGCTGTGTCCGCCGCCGCGCCGGCCATCAGCTCCCGGTCATCCACCGTGGGCATCAAAAAGGATTCGTTGGCATCCAGCCGGATGCGGTAGGTCCCCTCCGACGGATCGTAAGGCTGAAGCGCTGCCGTTTTGGACGTGAGTTTATAAGACATGCTGTTTCCTCCTTCAGCGGTTGGTATCCGAAAAACGAACCTCGATGGAATGGGCGTGGGCGTCCAGCCCTTCTGTCCGCGCAATAGCGGTGATATCCTCCCGTGCCTGCCGAAGAGCTGGCTCGTTGAAATAGATAAAGCTGGATTTTTTCACAAAGCTGTCCACCGACAGCGGGGAAAAAAAGCGGGCGGTGCCACTGGTAGGCAGAACATGGTTGGGCCCCGCGTAATAGTCGCCCAGCGGTTCAGGGGAGTATTTCCCAAGGAATACCGAACCTGCATTGTCCAGCCGGCCGATATACTCCATGGGGGACTGGCACATGACCTCCAGGTGTTCGGGGGCCAGCCGGTTGGCAAAGGCCACCGCTTCCTCCCTGTCCCGGCAGACTATGGCAGCCCCATAGTCGGTCAGGGAACGGCGGATGATCTCGCCGCGGGACAGCCCGCCGATCTGCTTTTCCAGTTCCCGGTCGGTTTCGCGGGCAATTTCCTCCGAGGTGGTGAGCAGGATGGCGGAAGCCAGCACGTCGTGCTCGGCCTGGGACATCAAATCCGCCGCCAGATAGGCGGGATCCGCCGTCTCATCCGCCAGCACCAATATCTCGCTGGGCCCCGCCACCATATCGATATCCACCGTGCCGTACAGCAGCCGCTTCGCGGTGGCGACGTAAATATTGCCGGGTCCGACGATTTTGTCCACCTTGGGAATGGACGCGGTACCGTAGGCGAGGGCCGCCACCGCCTGTGCGCCGCCGCACAGATACACCGTGTCCACCCCGGCCAGATAGGCCGCCGCCATGACATCGGCGTTGAAGCTGCCGTTTTTCGGCGGCGGGGTGACCATGACGATCTCCTTCACCCCCGCGATGCGGGCCGGTATGGCGTTCATCAGCACCGAGGAGGGATACGCCGCCGTGCCGCCGGGGACGTAAATGCCCACCC
Organism: Clostridiales bacterium; assembly: GCA_022800315.1. Lineage (GTDB taxonomy): Bacteria > Bacillota > Clostridia > Oscillospirales > Acutalibacteraceae > Avimonas_A. Next base: position 39,721 of record JAAWQC010000015.1, on the reverse strand, counting down.
GCGCCAGTCCCCGTATCCGCTGTCCCAGCAGGGTACCGTCCTCACCGGTGGTCATCCAGCTCTGCTGTACCTGCCGCCGGTGGAAATCCCGAATACGCTCCGCCGCCCGTTCCAGCGCGTCATAGACCTTCGGCTCGCAGGTGGCGGCCAGCTCGGCCAGCCGTTCACGGCCCACCGGTTCCAGTGTTGTCTCCACGCCATCGAAGCGAAAGGTATACTCCTTTACAGCAGCATCCCCTTCCGTCTTCACCTTTTCGAGGATTTCCCCTACGGCAGCTGTCACCTTCCGGTCCACTTCACCGCTGCGTTCTTCCAGCTGGCGCAGCAGTTTCAGCTCCTGCCTGCCGTCGGCTCTGACTATTGGTATCATGTGACAGTACCTCCCTACTAGTATCCGACAAGGTATTAACCTTTTCAACTATTTCACACACAAGTGCTGCTCCATCGAGCCGATCAACGTCTCTATTTCGCTTTTTCTCAGCTTCATACACGCCATATTGACGATCACACGGGCGGAAATGGGCAGCACATCCTCTATCACCTGAAGCCCGTTCTCTTTCAGGGTCGAGCCGGTCTCCACAATATCGACAATGGCGTCGGACAGACCCAGCAGCGGCGCCAGCTCCACCGAGCCCTCGATCTTGATAATCTCCACATCCATCCCCTTGCGTCCGAAATAGGCGCGGGAGACGTTGGGATATTTGGAGGCAACGGTGCGGGCGTGATAGCCGGCGAAAAAGTCGCTTCCCCCGGGTGCGGCAAGGGCGAACCGGCAGCGGCCGAATCCCAGGTCAAGCACTTCGTAAAAGCTGCCGCCGCTCTCCGCGATGGTGTCCTTGCCCACCACCCCCAGGTCACACACGCCGTGCTCCACATAGGTGATGACGTCGGCCGCTTTGGCCAGCACCACCTCGATAGAACGGGAGGGCTCCCGCGGGTCGGTTACCGGCAGTATCAGTCGGCGTCCCTTGTCCTTCACCTGTGAGGTGTCCATCCCCATCCGGTCGAACAGGGCGACCGTGTCTTTTTCAAGTCGCCCTTTGGTCAGGGCGATGCGTATCGGTTTCATGTATGCACCTCGTTTATATCTCGTGAACTTCGATTTCATCACCCACCGAAAATACCTGGGCGATATTTTTTTCTTCCGCGTATGCCAGGGATTCCTTCAAAGTGGAAAACACACTGAATTCGCACAGAATGCCTTCCTCGCTCAACTCCTCCAGCTTACGCAGGGCGTCGATCTCATGCCCGTCCGGCGCGAAAACCAGAATTTCAGGCGGCATGGGCGGATCGATTCGGCCCTCTCCCAGCATCACTCGGGTAACCGCGTCCACATTGATGCCGAAGCCCACGGCAGGCAGGGAGCGGCCGAATCGCTCCAGCAGCGTGTCGTACCGGCCGCCGGACACCACCGTGTCCCCGCTGCCCGCGATGTAGCCGCGGAAAATCACGCCTGTGTAATACTCCCGCCGATGGACCAGCCCCAGATCAATGGTGACCTGTTCGGACAGGCCCAGCGCCGACAGTGAACGGTACAGGCGGGACAGATGGTCCAGCGCCCGCCGCGCCTCCTTTCCGTGGCAAAGCTTACGGGCCTCCTCCAATGTTTCCACCCCGCCGAACAAGCGTGGCAGGCGGCGGATGGCTTCCGCTTCCGCTGTGGAGGGCAGGGTATCCAGCAGGTCGCCCAGCGCCGCATAGCTTTTGCTCTCGATAAGGGCGTGGATTTCCTCCCGCGTGTCGTCATCGGTATCCAGACGGCGTATCAGGTCGCCGAATACCCCTACATGGCCGATCTCAATGCGGAAATCCTCCGCTCCGCAGTCTTTCAGCGCCTGAGCGGACAGGGCGATCATCTCCAGATCGGCCCGTTCTCCTCCCGCGCCGATCAGCTCCACCCCTGCCTGGAACTCCTGATCGCTGCGGCCGGTCATACCGGGATTGAAGCGGAAAACGTCCTGCGCGTAATACAGACGAATCGGCAGCGTCGTATCCTTCAGCCGGGTGGCGGTCAGACGGGCGATGGGAATGGTATTGTCGGGTCGCATGACCAGCAGGCGGCCCTTTTGATCGATGAGCTTGTACATGCTCTCAGCCGGAAGGGCCGTATCGTCCCCTTCGGTATCCCTGCCGAAGGCGTCCATATATTCCATTCCAGGGGTCATCACCTCGGAAAAACCCCGGCGGACAAACAGATCAGTCAGGAGGCTTTCCGCCTCCCTTCGCGCCAGACATTCTTCAAACAGCAGGTCCCTCGTTCCCTCGGGAGTGCTGCGCCGGTTCTTTTTCATTGCCATATTCCAACCTTTCCGCCCGTCACCGCTTTAACTTGCTAACGTGCTACCATCATACATTATCATGTTCATCCTGTCAACGCCTTTTTACAGGCGGATAGACACAAAGCTGCCGGGGATACTGCCGTCGCTTTGGACGGCGGGGCTGATGCAGAAGCCGTTTTTCAGCCAGAGACGGTGAGAGGCCTCATTGCGGATATCGCAATAGGCCCGCACCTGAATCGAACCCTTCTCACGGGCGGCGGTCAGCACGGCCTGCACCAGCGCGCTGGCGGTTCCCTGCCGGCGGTCCCGTTCCTCGAACACCTCGATAACGTTGATAAAATCCTCCCACAGCCCCCCTAGGGGCGCAGGAATCTCCCGCCGGAATACCGAAACGAAGCCGATGACCCGGTTCTCCCGCTGTGCCAGCGTTCCCTGCTGTTCCAGCAGGGTATAGCCGTTTTCCCCACCGCACAGCACCGGCCCGATACCAGGATATCGTTCCAGCAGAGTGGTCAATTCACAGGGCTGTGCTCGACGAATAGGCATAAATCGAACCCTCTTTCTCCCTCTTAGAAGAAGGTCATCTGGCTGGTGGCGGGCAATGAACCCAGCGTTCCCAGCTGGCGCAGGGATTCCACCACCGCCTTGGAAATACCGCTGCGCGCCTGAAGATCGTCGCAGGAGATGTACTCTCCCCCACTCTCTCTCGCATCCATCAGACCCTGAGCGGCGGCGCCGCCCAGCCCCTTGACCGCGCTGAATGGCATCCGGATTTTACCATTCTCCATGAGGAATTTATACGAATGGGATTTGTACAGATCCACCGGCAGAAACTCGATGCCACGCGCCAGCGCCTCGTGGACGATCTGAAGCATTTCCGCCTGATCCACTTCCTTTTGAGTCGCTTCCTTTCCCTTGCTGCGCAGCTCGAACATCTTCTGCTTGACCCCGTCCCTGCCCTTCATAACCGGTTCGGCGTCGAAGTCCTCGCCCCGCCCGGTAAAGTAGGCGGCGTAATACTCCGCCGGACGGTGCACCTTATACCAGCCGACCCGCAGTGCCGCGATGACATAGGCGGCGGCATGGGCCTTCGGGAACATATACTTGATCTTCATACAGGAATCGATATACCACTGGGGCACATTGTGCTCCCGCATGGCGTCGAAGTGCTCCTCGGTCAACAGCTTGGTAGCGTTGCCCTTTCGCACAATCTCCATGATCTTGAAGGCCATTTTCGGATCCAACCCCTTGTGCATCAGCTCGGTCATGATGCTGTCACGGGTACCAATGACGTCGGCGATGGTGCAGGTGCCGTTTTTGATGAGTTCCTGCGCGTTGCCCAGCCACACGTCGGTGCCGTGGGACAGGCCGGATATCTGCAGCAGGTCGGCGAAGCAGGTGGGCTTACAGTCCAGCAGCATCTGACGGACGAAGGAAGTGCCCATTTCGGGGATGGAGAGGGTACCGGTCTCGCAGCCGATCTCTTCCGCTGTCACCCCCAGCGGCTCCGGCGAGGTAAACAGCTTGTACACCTCGGGATCGGACATGGGCACATCCAGCACGCTGATGCCGGTATACTCCTCCAGATACTTGTAGATGGTGGGGATGACATGCCCCAGGTTATCCAGCTTCAGGATGGTATCGTGGATGGAATGGAAGTCGAAGTGGGTGGTGATGATGTCCGAGTTGGGATCGTCGGCGGGATGCTGTACCGGGGTGAAGTCCTCCGCCTCGTAGTCGTTGGGTACGACCACCATGCCGCCGGGATGCTGGCCGGTGGTCCGCTTGACGCCAGCGCAGCCCCCGGCCAGGCGGGACATCTCCGCGTTCGAGTAGATAAGCCCCCGTTCCTCGGTGTATTTCTTCACATAGCCGTAGCCGGTTTTTTCCGCCACGGTGGAAATGGTACCGGCTTTGAACACATGATCGCTGCCGAACAGGGATTCGGTGTATTTATGGGCGTACAGCTGGTATTCGCTGGCGAAGTTCAGGTCGATATCGGGGGCCTTGTCGCCGTCGAAACCCAGGAAGGTTTCGAAGGGGATTTCATGGCCGTCGCGGCCCAGCGGTTCCCCGCAACGGGGGCAAACCTTGTCCGGCAGGTCGAAGCCGGAGCCCACCTCGCCGTGGGTGAAAAACTCGGAATAATGGCATTTGTGGCAGATGTAATGGGGCGCCAGCGGATTGACCTCCGAAATACCGGCCATATTGGCCACGAAGGAGGAGCCCACCGATCCACGGGAGCCGACCAGATAGCCGTGGTCCACCGAGTCCTTGACCAGCTTCTGAGCGATCATGTACAGCACGGCGAACCCGTGTTTAATGATGGAGGTTAGCTCCCGGTCAAGGCGTTTGGCCACCAGTTCAGGCAGAGGATCGCCGTAAATCTCTTTGGCACGGCCCATGGTGATCTCCTGCAGCTGTTCTTCCGCCCCGTCGATGTGGGGCGGATAAGTGCCCTTGGGTATGGGACGGATATCCTCGATGCTGTCGGCAATTTTATTGGTGTTCTCCACCACCACCTCGTAGGCCTTTTTCTCACCCAGATAGCTGAACTCCGCCAGCATTTCCTCGGTGGTGCGGAAGTAGAGGGGCGCCTGATTGTCCGCGTCGGAGAAGCCCTGTCCCGCCATCAGAATGCGGCGGTATACCTCGTCCTCAGGGTCCATGAAGTGGACATCGCAGGTGGCGCACACCGGTATATTCAGTTTTTCACCCAGGCGGACGATGGTGCGGTTGAAGTCTTTCAGCTGCTCTTCGTCCCTGGCGATGCCCTCCCTCAGCATAAAACGATTGTTGCCCAGCGGCTGGATTTCTAAAAAGTCATAGAACCTGGCGATGTCACACAGCTCGCCCCACTGTTTGCCTGCCAGCACCGCCTTGAACAGCTCGCCCTGTTCGCAGGCGCTGCCGATGATCAGGCCCTCCCGCAGTTCGATGAGCTTGGTCTTGGTGATACGGGGCTTGCGGTAAAAGTTGTGAAGATGGGACCAGGAGATCAGCTTGTACAGGTTTTTGAGCCCCTTCTGGTTTTTGGCCAGAATAATCATGTGATAGGGCGAAACCTTCTTGGTATCCGCACCGGACAGCAGGGTGTTGATGCCGTCCACCGACTCGATCCCCTTGCCCTCTTTCATCTCCTTGATCATGCACTGGAATATCTGAGCCAGAACCCGCGCGTCGTCGCAGGCGCGGTGGTGATTGAAGGCGCCCAGCTTCAGATGGTTCGCCACCGTGTCTAATTTATGGTTCTTTAATCCGGGATACAGGGAACGGCTGATGGGCACCGTGTCGATGGAGGTATAGGGATAGGCCATATCGCACCGTTTCGCAGCAGCGCGGATAAAGGAGGTGTCGAAGGGGGCGTTATGGGCCACCAGTACGTGGGCTTCACCGCAGAAGGCGAAGAAATCCTCCAGCCCTTTCCGCTCTCCCGGCGCATCCCTGACCATGTCGTCGGTGATGCCGGTCAGCTCGGTAATTTTCGGGGGGATGGGCCGTCCGGGATTCACGAAAATATCGAATTCCTCCAGAACTTCTCCGCCCCGCATCCGCACCGCACCGATTTCGGTAATCCGGTCGTTGACCGCGCTCAGACCGGTAGTCTCGATATCAAAGACGATGATTTCGCCGTCCAGCGCGTCCCCCGCGCCTCCGTCCACCACCGGGATCATATCGTTGACGAAGTAAGCCTCCACCCCGTACAGGATTTTAAAATCCAGGTCGTCCCTGCCTTTTTTCAGCTTCTCCACCGTCTGCATGGCCTCGGGAAAAGCCTGCACCACGCCGTGGTCGGTGACCGCCACCGCCCGGTGGCCCCAGGCAGCGGCCCGGCTCACCAGTGTCTTGGCGTCGGTGACCGCGTCCATGGCGGACATCTTGGTATGCATATGTAACTCGACCCGCTTGACGGGGGCGTTGTCCTGCTTGACATACCGTGCCACGATTGCCATGGATTTGGGGGTCAGGATATTGCCGTTGGCAAAATTGTTGAATTCGTAGATACCGGTCATCAGGACGCAGACACCGTTTTTCAGCGCTTCCAGCGCCTCCAGCTTCTGCTTATCCCGTTTCACATCGGTCCACAGCTCCGCCGTGATGGAGTTGGTGGTATCACTGATATGGAAGGTATGGCGGATGCGGGTGCCCTCCCGGAATGCTTTCGTTTCGTAGCCGAACACCTCTCCCCACACCGTGACGGTACGGCCGTCCGCCTCCAGTTCGTTCAGCTTTAGCGGGCGCTCCCGAATGGCGCTGCCAAACACCGACCGTGCCGTCTCCAGATAGATGGGAAGGCCGTCCGCCGGCGGCTTGCTGGGATCGGCGGGCTTTTTGGGACGCGGAGCGGATGATGAGGGCGCACTGGAGGGGGCACCTGGCGATGCGGGCGGCGGAGCCGCCTGCTGCAAGGCGCGCATCCGTTCGGCGGCCTCTTTGGCCGCTTCTTTCTCCGCCTGTTCCATCATCTTCTGATAGTGCTCGTCCTCGGTATGGGTATCCAGCACCCCGTCGAACTGTAATTCGATCCGGCGTCCGAACAACTCCCGTATCATGTCGGTCAGCGCCGCATCCGTCTTGGTGGTTTTCAGGATATCCAACCCGCCGTGGGACAAGGTGACGGTCAGTGTCTCCCCTTCCAGACGATACTGCGCGCCGTCGAAGGTGCCGTTGACAGCGGCGTTGCCCCGCCGCAGCAGCTCCACCAGGGAAGGCATACACTCAACGCTCAGAGCGGCGGCTGGATAGCGGGGATAGAGCTGTGCGCTCCGCAGTGACAGGGAGGCCGCCACGGCTTTTTCCGCGGCGGACAGCGTTTCATAATCGACAAAGCCGCCGAACCGCAGAACGGCGCTCAGACGAGAGCGCTCCTGCTCGATCGACAGCTCTTCCACCCCCGCCGCCGCCACTGTCGGCGGGCAGGTATAGTTATGCAGATAGGGACCGAATACTTCACTAAACGTTGCCATACATTCACTCTGTCCTATACTTTAAATTCCTTTGCTTTCAACCGGCCGATTGTCTTTTCACGCTCATGGCTGTATATGCAGCAGCGTTATATAAGACCGTATGTATTATATCATAGATTTTAATCCGCCTGGAAGAATAACCGGCGCGGTCACCGGTTCCTATCCGTTTCCGAGTCAAAATACTTCGCAGGGAACCGGTGTTGAAGAATTCCTTTGCAATTCTTCCTTTGCCCTAATTATATCATAATATCCCCGAATCCGACAGCCTTACAGGGCATCGATTTCCTTCATCAATTCCTCCACGGCACAGCTTTCATCCACCGTACGGACAACCTGCCCTTTGCGGAAAATAGCGGCTTTCCCTTTGCCGCCGGCCAGCCCCACGTCGGCCTCCCGCGCCTCGCCGGGACCGTTGACGATGCAGCCCATCACCGCTACCGTAATGGGCTTTTCGACCGCACGCAGACGCTTTTCCACCTCGGCCGCTATCCCGATCAGGTCAATGCCGGTACGGCCGCAGGTGGGACAGGAAACCAGCCGGGGACCGCCGGAACGAAGCCCCAGCACCGACAGCAGATCCTTTGCCGTCTCCACCTCCCGCTCCGGGTCGGCGGTCAGAGATACCCGGATGGTATCGCCGATGCCGCGCAACAGCAGCGAACCGATCCCCGCGGCGGATCGAATGGTGCCCATTCGTTCGGTCCCCGCCTCGGTCACCCCCAGATGGAGGGGATAGCCGCAGCTCTCCGCCGTCAGCTCATAAGCCCGCACCATGGTCGGCACATCGGAGGATTTCATGGAAAGGACGATATCGGTAAAATCGTATTTTTCCAACAGAGAGGCGTGATACAGCGCGCTGTCCCGCAGCGCCTCGGCGGTGGGCCGGCCGTATTTAGCCAGTATCTCCGGTTCCAGCGAACCGGCGTTGACCCCGATCCGGATGGGGACGCCATGGGCGCGGCAGGCGTCGGCCACCGCTTTCACCTTTTCTTCCCCGCCGATATTTCCCGGATTAATACGGATTTTATCAATGCCCGCCGCCACTGCTTCCAGCGCCAGGCGGTAATCGAAGTGGATATCCGCCACCAGCGGAATGGATACCGCTTCCTTCAGTGCGGGGATGAGCGCCACCGCGTCCCTGTCGGGAATAGCCGCCCGCAGTATCTGGCAGCCGGCCGTCTGCAACCGTTTGGCCTGCGCCACGCTGCCCGCGATATCATGGGCGGGCGTGTTGAGCATCGTCTGTACGCTGACAGCTGCGTCGCCGCCCACGGCCACCCTGCCGACCATCACCTGTTTGCAGTTTCTCCGGTTCATAAAATCCGCCCTTTCACGTCAGTCTCGGAGGCTGTGATCACCAGCGCTAACCGCCTGTGATAATGCGGCTGATATCGCCGAAGGTGACAACCACCATCAAACCGAGCAAAAGAACCAGTCCTGCCGCGTGAATCCAGCCCTCATATTTCGCGGGCACCGGCTTGCGGAATATCCCCTCGATGATCAGGAAGATGAGCCGGCCGCCATCCAGTGCGGGAAGGGGCAGCAGGTTGAAGATGCCCACGTTGACCGTTATCATGACCACCATCATCAGCAGGGTATCCCACTCGACATGGAATCCGCCGGAAGGAGTGGAGGGCATCGCAGCGTCGCCGATCGCATCCACCACGCCCACCGGGCCGGACAGGTCGTTCAGACCATATTTGCCGGTGAGGATATCCCCCAGGCTCCGCCAGATCATGATCCCCACCGAATATTCCATTTTGCCAGCCTGCGCCAGTGTGGACAAGACGGTCTTGTTTACACCTTTGACGATGAACTCATATTCGAGATACCGCCGGCCGGTGGCCTCGTCAGTTTTTAAGGGGAAGGCGACATCTTTCAGCTCTACCTTCTGCTTCTTGCCGTCTACCTCGCGGCGTACGGTGATGTCGAACACACCGTCCTCATCGCTCTGCATGATGCTGGTGATATCAAAATCGGTGACAACTCCCTTGCCGTCGATCTTCAGTATCTGGTCGCCCGGGCGCAGACCGGTCTGATAACTCTGCTTATCCTCATCCAGCCTGGCGATGGTGGTGCTGGAATACATGGCGGGCTGATCTGCCGACCGGGGCTGGGTGTAAATCCCGTAATAGGCAGTGAGCAGCACATAGCCCAGCACCAAATTCATCACCGCGCCCGCAATCACGATCAGCACCCGCCGCCATACCTTCTTCTGTCCGAAGGCGCGAGGGTCGGGACTGTCGGCATCCTCCCCCTCCATGGCGCAAAAACCGCCGACAGGGAAGGCGCGCAGGGAATAGACCGTCTCTTTTTTTCCGAATTTCAGCAGACGGGGCCCCATGCCGATGGCAAATTCGTTTACCTTAACCCCCATCAGCTTGGCTACGAAGAAATGGCCCAGCTCATGCACCAGTATAATAATGCCGAATACCAATATGGCAATGAGAATTTTCAGGATAGTTATCAGAATGTCCAGAATATCGGTCACCTCGTTTCAGCAATTATCGAAGGGCCGCCGCCCGTTCCAAGGTATCGCGGCGCACCTGCCGGTCAAGCGCCAATATGTCCTCCGCAGCCCCGCTTCCCGTAGAAGCCGGCAGCGATTCCAGCGCCAGGCGGTTCAGCTCCGCGATATCCAAAAATCCGATCCGGTCCTCCAGGAACAGGGACACCGCCTGTTCGTTGGCGGCGTTTACCGCCGCAGGCGCCAGTCCGCCCCGCGTGATGGCCTCCCGGCACAGCTCCATACAGGCGAAGGTCTGATAATCGGGCGGGAAAAAGGTCAGCTTCCCCCACTCCTCCAGCTTGAGGCGGCGAACCGGCGAGGGGATTCGCCGGGGCCAGGTCAGCGCGTATTGGATGGGGATACGCATATCGGGTACCCCCAACTGGGCGATCACCGACCCGTCGGCATATTCGATCAGGGAATGGACCACGCTCTCCCGATGGACCACGATGTCGATGCGGTCGGCAGGCATGTCGAAGAGCCAGCGGGCTTCGATCAGCTCCAGCCCTTTGTTCATCATGGTAGCGGAATCGACGGTGATTTTTGCCCCCATGCTCCAGTTCGGATGTTTGAGCGCGTCGGCCTTTGTTATCCTGCCCAAATCTTCGGTTTTTCTGCCAAAGAAAGGCCCGCCGGAGGCGGTGAGAATCAGCCGCTCCGCCTTCCCGCCGGGGGGCGCTCCCTGCAGGCATTGGAAAACAGCGGAATGCTCGCTGTCTACCGGCAGCAGTCGCACGCCCTGTTCCGCAGCCCGCCGCATGACCAGTTCTCCGCCCGCTACCAGTGTTTCCTTATTGGCCAGCGCCACGTCGCGCCCGGCCTCCACCGCGGCGAGGGTGGGCAGAAGTCCCACCATTCCCACCACCGCGTTGAGTACCACATCGACGTTTTCAGCTGCGGCAAGGGCGCACAGCCCCTCCATGCCGGACAATACCTGCACGGGTAGGTCGCGCACCCTGAACTGTAAATCCTTCGCCGCTTGTTCATCATACATCGCGGCCAGGCGGGGACGATACTTCCGTATTTGCTGTTCCACCGTTTCCACGCTGCGGCAGGCGGCCAGCCCGACCACTTCGGCGCCGATCTGGTCAGCCACCTCCAGCGCCTGCAAGCCGATGGAGCCGGTACACCCCAGCAGGACGATTCGTTTTCGATCCCGGTTATCCGTTTTCAAAGGATGCCTCCTTCCATAGCGGGCGCCTATCAGAGCCTTATCAGTAAATAAGGGGGATGTAATGCACCACGATAAAGAGAAGCGGCGCGGTGAGGGTCAGGCTGTCGAAACGATCCATAAAGCCTCCGTGTCCCGGCATGATGTTGCCGAAGTCCTTGACACGGCACTGCCGCTTGATGATGGAAGCCAGCAGGTCGCCCATTATAGACAGCGGCGTACAGATCAGTGCCAGCACCCCCACCTGCCAGTAGCTGACCGACGCGGTATCCTGAAGCGACAGCGTCTGATAGAGAAAAGCCGCCAGCAGGGCGCTGAGAACAGCGATGACGATGCCGCCAACTGCCCCTTCTATCGTTTTTTTGGGGCTAATGCCGGGACACATCTTGTGTTTGCCCAGAAAGGTGCCGACAAAATAAGCGCCCATATCGCACATCCAGGGGATCACCAGCGCCAGAAAAACATAAAACAGACCGTCGGCATCACTGCCCCTCAGACTATAGGTACGCAGATAGGCGAGGCAGGAGAACGCCAGAGGGAACACGACCGAAATAAAAAACACAAAACCGATCCGTTCCACCGACAGCGTCTCGTGGTACTTGATTTGCAGAAAGGTTAGCACCGCCACATAAAGGAGCATGGCCCCCGTCGCCGGCAATATATTTCCCGGCAGTAAGAAAAAGGGGGTCAGCATCGCAAAGACCACCGCCGCTGCCGTCAGGCCCCGATGCCCGACGAAGCGGGACACGATCAGCACCTCGTACATAGCGACGCCGCAGATCACCGACATGGCGATGTTGAGGAAGATAGGCGGCAGGAGCAGTAGAACCACAAAGGCCAGCGCCCCGCCCACCAAGCCGGTGAGAATCCGCATTTTCATGGCTAAATTCCTCCAAACCGGCGGTTTCGCCGGGCATATTCCGCCAGCGCGGCATCCAGGTCCTCCGTCCGGTAGTCGGGCCATAGAATATCCTGAAACACATATTCCGAATAGGCCGACTGCCAGGTCAGGAAGTTGGACAACCGGTATTCCCCGCTGGGACGCAGGATCAGGTCGGGGTCGGGCTGGCCGGCCGTATACAGCCGCCTGCCGATCCGCTCCTCGTCGATATCATCGGGAGACAAGCGGCCAGCCTTTACGTCCTCGGCCAGTGACCGCACAGCATGGACCAGCTCATCCCGCCCGCCGTAGTTCAGCGCGATATTCAGCACCATGCCGTCTTTATGGGCAGTGGAAGCCTCTGCCTCCTCCATCAGTTCACGTATATCCGGCGCCAGGGCCGAACGTTCCCCGATGAAGAGGGTGCGGATGTTTTCCTTTTTGAAATCCCGCAGGGATTCCTTCAGATAATCCCGCAGCAGGTCCATTATGGCGTCAATTTCCTGCTGTGGTCGCTTCCAGTTCTCTGTTGAAAAAGCATAGAAGGTGACATAATTGATACCGATTTTTTCGCAGTATTTGGTGATAGTACGGAACACCTTGGCTCCATACACGTGCCCCGCCTGGCGGGGAAGGCCGCGATTTTTGGCCCAGCGCCCATTGCCGTCCATAATGACGCCGATATGCCGCGGAAGCCTTTCTGGCTCCACCGGCTGGATCGGTTTTGTCTTTTTTTTGAAAAAAGGAGGCATACTTCCCCACCTCATCCAACGTTCGTCTGACAAAGGAAAAGGCGAACCGAGGTCCGCCCTTTCGGAAAAGAAACCGGTAGATGGTTCCTCTTATATTTCCATGATTTCCTTATCTTTAGCCGCCGCAATCTCATCCACTTTTTTACAGTAAATGTCGGTCAGATCCTGCATCTTCTTTTCCTCGGATTTCAGATCGTCCTCGGTCAGCTCGCCGCTCTTTTTAGCGGCCTTCAGCTTATCGATAGAATCGCGCCGGATGGAACGGACCGCCACCTTGGCCTCTTCAGCGTATTTGGATACGCCCTTGACCAGTTCCTTGCGGCGTTCTTCGGTCAGCGGCGGGAAATTCAGCCGGATGCTGGTGCCGTCATTCTGCGGATTAATACCGATATCGGAGGCGAGAATCGCCTTCTCAATGGCTTTGAGGGTGCTCTTGTCCCACGGCTGGATCAGAAGGGTGCGAGCATCGGGAACCGAAACGGCCGCCATCTGCTCCACCGGCGTGGGGACACCATAGTAATCCACCGATACCTTTTCCAAAATCGCCACATTGGCGCGGCCCGCGCGGATGGAGGCGTATTCGTACTGGAGGGCACTCAGCGTCTTCTCCATTTTTTCTTTGGCCTGCACCTGTATCTCCTGCATAGTGTTCACCAATCCTTTCACTGGTTGCTGTCGTTTGATGTCGCATCAGCGGTTCTCAGTCTTCTCTTTTGACGACGGTCCCGATATCCTCCCCGCAGACGGCGCGGACGATATTCTGGGGATCGTTCAGATTAAACACCAGAATCGGGATATCGTTGTCCCGGCACATGGTGGCGGCGGTAAAGTCCATCACCTGCAAATTTCGGTTCAGCACATCCATATAGGTCAGCTGGTTGTAGCGGACAGCCGCCGGGTCCTTTTTGGGATCCCGGTCGTAAATGCCGTCTACCATGCTGGCCTTCAGAATGATGTCGGCTTCAATCTCCGCCGCGCGCAGCGCTGCTGCGGTGTCGGTGGAGAAAAATGGGCTGCCGGTGCCGCAGGCAAAGATGACGATCCGTCCCTTTTCCATATGGCGCACCGCTCGGTTGCGGATATAGGGCTCGGCGATCTCATTCATGGCGATGGCGGTCTGTACCCGCACATCGCAGTCCAGCTGCTCCAGCGCGTCGGCGAGGCCGAGGGCGTTGATGGCGGTAGCCAGCATGCCCATATGGTCGGCGCGGGTACGGTCCATTTCACCACTGGAACGGCCGCGCCAGAAGTTGCCGCCTCCCACGACGACACCCACCTGCACACCCGCATCAGCACAGGCTTTCACCGCGCGGCAGATGGACAGGACGGTATCGAATTCCAAACCCGATCCCTGCTCACCGGCAAGGGCTTCCCCGCTCAGCTTGAGCAGTATCCGTTTATATTTCGGCTGCATCTCTTTCACATCCGTTTCCGCAGCCAAACGTTTCAGCCGGCTGCCAGTATGTTCCACAACATTTTACTATAGATACCCCCCGCTGTAAAGGCATAAAGCCCGAATTCACAGTAAATTTTCATATAGCGCCGGCATTCAGGAGGGTAATCCCGCGCGTTCTGTCGAAGCTTCGCCCCTGTCCACAAAGGCATCGTTTAGCTGATATACGCGATATACGTGGGGACGGCGGCTGATACCGGCCCGTCAAGCTGACGGTCATACACGCTCGACCGTTCCGCGGTAAACGGGCGGAAAGCGCTGATCTCGCGGACGTACTTTCTGCGGCTCTCCCCCCGCGCCGGCTTTGTGCGCATCGGGCACAAAGCGAGAAATGCCTGCTCTCATCCCCACTGTATAAGCAAAACAGGACGTCAAAATGACCCGATGCTATGCATCGGGTCATTTTACCACTGATCTTACAAGAATAAGCCGCCATGCGGCAGTTCAACCAAAAGCCTTTTGGGTTCCCTCAGCGCGGAAGAAGCGGCGGTGCGGCATACGCCGCGGGAGGGACTTCGTCCCGACAGATGCATCTTCCAAAGAATGAGCCGCCATGCGGCGGCTCATTCTTACTTCATCATGCTGGCAACTTCTTCTGCAAAGTTGTCTTCACGCTTCTGGAGGCCTTCGCCCTTTTCAAAGCGTACGAAATCCACCACTTTCATGGAACCGCCGGCCTGCTTCGCCATGTCGTCCACATACTGACCGACCGTGATATCGCCGTTCTTGACGTAGGCCTGCTGAAGCAGGCAGCTGTTCTCATAGAATTTGCCGATACGGCCGTCCACCATCTTCTGGATGATATTTTCCGGCTTGCTGGCGTTTTTCGGGTCATTCTTGATCTGAGCGACCAAGATTTCCTTCTCCTTCTCCAGCGCCTCGGCGGGAACGGTGCTCTTATCCAGATAGGAAGCGTTCAGCGCGGCGATCTGCATCGCCACATCCTTGCCGCACTCCTTCAGAGCGTCGGAACCGGAGGCGGCGCCGTCAGCCTCAAAGCTGACCAGCACGCCGATACGGCCGCCGCCGTGCACATACGCCACGCAGTCGCCCTCGTAACGGGCAAAGCGGCGGATGCTCAGGTTCTCACCGATGACGAGGATTTTATCGCGCAGCGCGTCGGCAACCGACTGTTTGCCGTCAAAGGAAAGCGCCAGAAGCGCCTCCACATCCGCGGGGTTGTGGTCGATGATGACCGCCGCCACGTCCTTGACAAAGTTCTGGAAATCCGCATTCTTGGCCACGAAATCGGTCTCGGCGTTCACTTCGACGACGACGCCGACCTTTTTCGCCTCGTCGACAACAGCATAAACCATGCCCTCGGCAGCGATGCGGGTCGCCTTTTTCGCAGCAGCGGCCAGCCCTTTTTCACGCAGCAGGTCAATTGCTTTTTCCATATCGCCATCGGCTTCGGTCAGGGCCTTCTTGCAGTCCATCATACCGACGCCGGTTTTTTCACGCAGATCTTTAACGTCCTGTGCTGTAAAAGCCATAGTGTGCTTCCACGCCTTTCTTTATCGTAATCCAAATAAGAGGGCAATCGCTTATTCAGCGGCCGCCTCGTCCTTATCCACAGTCTCTTCCTCCGCCGATTCGTCCCCCTGACGGCCCTCGATGATGGCGTTGGCCATGGTGGATGCGATCAGCTTAACGGCGCGTATAGCGTCATCGTTGCCGGGAATCACATAGTCCACCTCATCGGGATCGCAGTTGGTGTCGACAATCGCCACAATCGGGATACCCAGCTTGCGGGCTTCGGCGACGGCGATCTTCTCCTTGCGGGGGTCAACGATGAACAGGGCGCCAGGCAGCTTGTTCATGTCCTTGATACCGCCCAGGAATTTTTCCAGCTTTTCAATTTCATGGCGCAGCTTGATGACTTCCTTTTTGGGAAGGAGATCAAAGGTGCCGTCCTCCTCCATGGTTTTCAGCTGGGTCAGACGGGCGATACGGCCGCGGATGGTGTTGAAGTTGGTCATCATGCCGCCCAGCCACCGGGCGTTGACGAAGTGGGCGCCGGCGCGGGTCGCTTCCTCACGGATGGAATCCTGCGCCTGCTTCTTGGTACCGACGAACAGGACGCTTTTGCCCTCGGCGGACAGGTTGCGCACGAACATGTACGCTTCCTCCAGCTTGCGGACCGTCTTCTGCAGGTCGATGATGTAGATACCGTTGCGCTCCGTAAAAATATACGGGGCCATTTTGGGGTTCCAGCGGCGGGTCTGGTGTCCGAAGTGGACGCCGGCCTCCAACAGCTGTTTCATGGATACGACTGCCATACTTTTTTCCTCCTTGGTTTACCCTCCGCGGATGCACACCGGCGGCAACCGGGAAACCCGGCACCAACCGCCGCGACGCCGGCATCAGCCGGACATTCATCCGCGTGTGTATTGTTTTGCCGATATAGTATATCACGGGTTTTCACGTCTGGCAAGTCCCCGGCGGCAATTTTTCCGTTTAATCTGTTCTTTTTATAATCACTGTATGTTTTCCCTCAGCCGTGCAGGATTCCGCTGAGAATACCGCCGCCCTTTCCGTGCTTGCGCGGTTCGCAGCAGGGCATTTTATGGTTGACCAGGATGGTATCCTCGCCGATCACCTCGATCTCCCGCCAGCCAATGACAATATCGTCCTCGTGCCCCAACAGGCCGAGGCACTTCGGTCTTCCATGAATCACGATAGCCACCAGCTGCGCTGTACAGGTATCCACCTCCACATCGTCAACACAGCCCAGGCGGCAGCCGTCGCAAACGTTGATGACCTCTTTGCAGTGCATATCCGTAATTCGGCAGAACATGCTGACCACTCCTTTTTTCCATGTAAATCAGACCCTTCTCCCACAGAATATGCGGGTTTGAGGAAATCTATACACGGGGACAAATCCCTCCCTTTCCCGGCCCACTATTCGTCCGAATCCGACTGTGGCCCAAGCTATAATAAAAGTAAACCCGAATTGAGAGGGGGCCGGCCCTTTGCCTGTAATCTATATCGACGTCCTTGTGGCGCTGAATCTGCTGATCGATTTTCTGCTGCTGTCTGCCACCGCGCGTTTGCTGCGGCTTCCGCGGCGGCGATGGCGTCTGGTGCTGGGTGCGTTCGCCGGCGCGCTGTCCGCCTGTCTGGTACTCCTTCCCGATCCCCCTCCCCTGCTCTCGGTACTTGTCAAGCTGGCCAGCGCGGCGCTCATCGTCCGCCTTTCCTTCCGGTGGTTCGGTATGCTTTCCTACATAAAACAGCTGGCCGTTTTCTTTATCAGTTCCGCCCTGTTCGCTGGGCTTGCCTACGCCCTGTGGTTTTTTGCCGCCCCCGACGGATTTTACGTGATGAACGGGGTGGTCTATTACAACGTCTCCCCCCTGATGCTGACGGTGCTGACCGTTATCAGTTACGGGGCCATCTGGCTTTACGACCGCTTTACCGCGAAAAAAACACCAGCTGGCCGGGAATACCGCCTGCTGATCGACTGCGGCAGGGGAACCGCCTCGGTCCGCGCCCTGCACGATACGGGCAACGGCCTGACCGACGCCTTTACCGGCAGCCCGGTGGCGGTCGTCAACGCCGCCGCGCTGGAGGGCTATCTGCCCGACGAACTGGCGACTGCCCTCCGGCGGAGCACGGAAGATCCCTGCACGGTGGCGGACGCCGGCCCCGCCTCCGAGAGCGGCGAAGCCCCGGGAGGTGCCGCCGTCCGCACCCGGCTGCGGCTGATTCCCTTCCAGTCGCTGGGAGGGACCGGTCTCCTCCCCGCTTTTCGGCCCCGGCACCTTACCGTCGTCGCTCCCAACGGAACGGGACGGGACGTTTCCGGCGCTTTTGTCGCGGTAGCGCCCTCCCTCGGGCGCGGCGAGTATCAGGCACTCATTGGCAGCGATATCGCTGCCCTGCTGGAAGGCCTTCATTGATGTATCGGTTTTGATTTTATATTATATAAGGCTGTTATCAGCCTTGGAAAGGCCGGATGTCTTATGAAAATATACCCCCTTCTCCTGCGGCGTTTCCTGGACTGGCTGCGCCTCCTCCGCCTGCGCCGGGCGGAGGGTATCCATTATATCAACGGCGCGGACACCCTGCCTGCTCCCCTGACGGCGGAGGAGGAAGCCGACGTTTTCCGCCGCATCGAGGACGGAGACGACAAGGCGCGGGAACTGCTCATCACCCACAACCTGCGGCTGGTCGTGTATATCGCCCGAAAATTTGAAAACAGCGGGGTGGGAATTGAGGACCTGATTTCCATCGGCACCATCGGCCTGATCAAAGCGGTCAACACCTTTTGCCCCGCCCGCAATATCAAGCTGGCAACCTATTCCTCCCGCTGCATTGAAAACGAAATCCTCATGCACCTGCGCAAAAACACCCAGATACGCAACGAGCTGTCCATCGACGAGCCGCTTAATGTGGACTGGGACGGAAACGAACTGCTGCTTTCGGACATTCTGGGCAGCGAGCCGGATATCGTCAACCGCGGTATCGAACAGGAGGCGGAGCGGGACCTGCTGCTGGAATGCATCGACCGGCTGAGTGAGCGTGAACAGCTCATCATGCGTCTGCGCTTCGGTATCAGCGGCAACCAGGAGCACACGCAGAAGGAGGTCGCCGACCTGCTGGGCATCTCCCAGTCCTATATTTCTCGGTTGGAAAAGAAAATCATCAAACGGCTGAAAAAAGACATCGAACACGCCTGCTGAGCGCATGTTCTCCCTGTTATTGGCAATACTGGTATTACAACGCCATAAACAGAGAGGACGTGACCGTGTTGTACAACAAGGTGGAGATCTGCGGGGTCAACACCGCCAACCTGAAAGTGCTCAGCGAGAGCGAAAAGATGCGGTTGCTTAAATTGACGAGAGAGGGGGATAAACAGGCGCGGGAGGCCCTAGTCAATGGCAATCTACGGCTGGTACTCAGCGTCATCCAGCGATTCACCCAGCGGGGAGAAAATCTGGACGATTTGTTCCAGGTCGGCTGCATCGGGCTGATCAAATCCATCGACAACTTCGATATCAGCCAGAACGTCCGATTTTCCACCTATGCGGTGCCCATGATCATCGGTGAAATTCGCCGCTACCTGCGGGACAACAACTCCATCCGTATCAGCCGTTCGATGCGGGACACCGCCTATAAAGCCATGCAGGTAAAGGAACGTCTGATGAACGACAAACAGCGGGAACCCACCATCGAGGAAATCGCCCGCGAGCTGGACATCCCGAAGGAAGAGGTGGTGCTGGCCCTGGAATCCATCGTGGAGCCGGTCTCGCTGTATGAGCCGGTCTATTCTGACGGCGGTGACACGATCTACGTCATGGATCAGGTCGGCGACCACAACGACGATAAAAACTGGCTGGACGAAATTGCCCTGAAGGAAGCGATCCGCCATCTCAGCGACCGGGAAAAACGGATTCTGAACCTGAGATTCTTCAAAGGCATGACCCAAATCGAGGTATCCGCGGAAATCGGCATCTCCCAGGCACAGGTATCCCGTCTGGAAAAAGGCGCCCTGGAACGCATCAAAAAGCAGATTTAACAGGAAAGCTGTGCCGCGGCAATTAACTGCCGCGGCTTTTTGATAGAAAAAAGCGGGAAGCTCTTTTGAGCTTCCCGCTGATACCTGTTCCCGGCTGCCAGTTACTTTTCTTCAAAAAGCAACTGATTGATCTCTTCCATGAAGCTGTTGATATCCTTAAAAGAGCGGTAAACCGAAGCAAAGCGGACGTAGGCCACTTCGTCGATTTCCTTCAGCTTCTCCATGGCATATTCGCCGATTCTCAGCGAGGTCACCTCGCGTTCCAGCGAATTCTGTATCGTCGCCTCTATTTCGTCCACAGCCTTTTCCAGAACATCGATGGAAACCGGCCGCTTTTCACAGGCGCGCAGCAGCCCGTTCAGCAGCTTATCACGATCAAAGGACTCTCTGGATTTATCCTTTTTGACCACGATGATCGGCAGGCTCTCCATGATTTCATAGGTGGTAAAACGCTTACCGCACTGCAGGCATTCGCGCCGGCGGCGTATCCTGGTACTCTCGTCCGTGGGTCGGGAATCAATAACTTTGCTCTCGATATATCCGCAAAAAGGACATTTCATGCGTTTCACCCGTGCCTTTCCGGCGATGTGCCGCGGACAACAGGCCGTTGACAACCGATGTCCGCACAATCAGAGAATATAGGCGGCAGGCGTCCAACCATGGAGGTTCAGCCGCCCTAACAGGGAAATTATAACATATATCCCCCTCTCTGTGCAAGAGGCATCGACTGCCGTTTATATAGGAAAGATTTTCGGATTGTCCGGAATATCTGCACGTTCAGGCGAACCAGCGTATAGCCTCCTCCGCTCCCGGAGTTCCTGTGTGTCGGCAATATTCAGGAACATACTGATTTCAGCGTATCACGCATCCTCTCCATACACAAAATCGAACACCACGTCGTACAGCGCCTGAGGCAGCAGATCTTTTCCCTGCAAAAGCGCAGCCAGTCCCTCCGCTTTCTCCTTCTTTGCAGACACATCGGGAAAATAAATCGTTTCACCTCTCTCAAAGGTGACGGTGACACCGTAAACCTTTTGCGCTGTTTCCACTCCATCACTTTCACACAGCGACTGGGAAACCTCGCAATCCATCACGATCATGGACTGTGAGATCTCTGTCGCTTCTTTGACGACCATATGCTTTCTCCTCATAAACAATGTTTTGGAATCTCGAACCGGTTCGTGAAAGATTATAATCGACCCTCAGGATTTGTCAATAAGCCCCAAGGCGTATTCCGTCCCTTTTTGTCGCCTTGTCAATACTGTCCGTAATATCCCAAAAACAATTAATTTAGGGAGCCGCCAACGTGCTTTCTATTTTTGTATTTATTTGTCTTATTTCGCTGTAATTTGATAAGGAATTGGCTCTTATAGAACAGTTTCCCACCTTCCACGGCCGCTATTTGTTATAACGCCAAAGTTCAGGCTTTCTGTTTATTCAAGTTTAACAAGTGTTGTAAAAAATGTTTCCCATCGGTCAATTCTTTTTCAGTAGAAAAGTTATTTCTATACAATTCCAACATAAGCCCGCCCTGATATTGCAACGCCTTCAGCTGTGAAAACAGCCGCTCGTAATCGGTCACCCCCTGCCCTGGTACCAAACACAATTCCTCGTCCTTGTGGTCGCTGATGTGAACATGGCAAACCGCGTCGCCCATCACATCCAGCACCTGTTCCGGCCGATGACCGCATCGCAGGCTCTGCTTGAGATCAAAGACAAAATGTGCTTTATTCCCCAGCTGACGGCGCATAGCCGCCAGGTATTCCAGTCCCGAGGAACGATAACGGAGTACGTTCTCCTGCGCCAGCGTCACCCCATATTCCTGTCCGATATCGTACAGACGCTCATAGCGGCCGATACTTTCTTCCTGCGGCAGTACTCCTTCCACCCGGTCGCCGTGCATGACGACGATTTTCGCCCCCAGCCGTTCCGCTGCCGCAAACAGGCGGTGGTAAATCCCGCAACCGTCTTCAAAGCGCCGCTGATACGCGGAAAAAAGCAGATAGGGTTCCACCGCCGAAATATACGGATGCAGGGAACGAATCCGTACCTGCGCGTCGTCCGCCCGTCTGCGAAGTTCATCCAGATAGCCGTTCTCAATCTCCGATTCGGTGTTGACAAACACCTCAATGTCCTGAAAACCCAGCCGGATCAAAAGTTCCAGTGATTCCTCGGTCAGCATGGGATAAAAATTCGCTGTGGAGGCGCCGACGTACATTATGAATCCTCACCTTTCATCTGTTCGTACCCGTCTGGAAAGAATTACGCCTTGTGTGACGCGATGTCCAATGCTATGATAAACACAAAAGCGCCGTTTTATCAATCAATTTTGTTCGGAGATTCATCGGAAGGGACGGAACTACATATGCTGTCGTTTATAAAGGATACTGTGTGGGAGATGCGCCATCTCCACCCCTTTGCACGGGGGGTTATCCGCTGTGCCTATCAGCTGTCCATGCTGCTGTGCCTGTTTGCCGCGGTCATCCTGTGGATCGCCCCCCAGACTCCCGACTATTTCCGCGCGGTGGAATACGGGAACGCCGCGCTTGCCATCGCGCCGGTTCTGATGGCAGCGGGTATGGTCGCGGGTATGGTCGGTGATCTGGCGCTGCGCAGGCACACCCCGGAAAGAAAACCGGGAGATAAGGGCGGCCGCAAATAGCCTGGGTGATTTCACCTGGCCGGGGGACCTTCGTCCTCCGGCTTTTTCTTACGGACGGGGGAATATAGCGTGAAGTGGCTGCGCTGAAAGTCCAGTATGCCTTCCTCACGCAGGCGTCCCAGCGCGGCGGACATGGCGCTTCGTTCGACACACAGATAATCCGCCAGCTCCTGCCGGCTCAGCGGAATGGAGAAGGATCGGCTCCCCTGCCAGTCGGCCTGCTCGGTCAGATAGGACAAGAGCTTTTCCCGAGTCGTCCGTCGGGAGAGATGACCGATCCGGCGGTTCAGCAGCCTGTTTTTTCCCGCCAATATGGCCAGCAGGTTGTCAGTGAGGAGCGGATGGGCTCCCCCCCTCATCCGCTGTCTGTCGATCCACAAAACGCGGCAATCGGTGACGGCAAGAACGGTGACCGGAAGGCGCCGCTGTGTCCCCTGGGCAAAAAGGAAGGCTTCACCAAACAGCTCCCCCGGCTCCAATTCGGTCAGGATGGTTCGGTTCCCCGCTTCATCCTCCCGCACCACCTGAATGCGGCCGTCCAGCACCATCCCCATGGCGGCCGGTTCGGTACCCGCCAGCAGAAGGATCACCCCCGCCGTATATGTCTGTCGCCGGGCGTGCAGATCGCGGAGTACTTCCTCCCTTTCCATGCCGCTGAGCCCTCGAAACAGCGGCGCACTGCTGAGAACCGTTTCGTCGTCCGACATTGATATCCTCCCTTTGTCCGGTGGCCATCCTCATCAAAAAATGCGGTTGGAAAAACAACAGACTGTTCACCTTCAGTATAGTATAGTCTATGCAGAAAGACAAGGAACTAACGAAAGGGTGCATCGGTTATGAAGCGAAAAATCATTCGTATAGACGAAGAGGCTTGCAACGGCTGCGGCCTGTGTGCGGCAGCCTGTCACGAAGGGGCCATCGGCATGGCAGACGGTAAGGCTAAACTGCTGCGCGAGGATTACTGCGATGGGCTGGGGGACTGCCTCCCCGCCTGTCCTACCGGGGCTATCACCTTCGAGGAACGGGAGGCTCCCGCTTATGACGCGGCTGCTGTCAAAGCGGCGCAGGCCGCGGCCGGCCACGCAGAGCATCCGGCCGGTTCAGGATGTCCCGGCAGCCGCAGCCGCGTTTTTCAGCGGCCGGCCGCCGCAGGCGAACCCGCCTCCGGCGGCGAATTCAGCGAGCTTTTACAATGGCCGGTACAGATCAAGCTGATTCCTGCGGCCGCCCCCTGTTTAGAGGGGGCCGATCTCCTTATCGCCGCCGACTGTACGGCTTATGCCTACGGCAATTTCCATCGCCGCTTTATGCGGGGCAAGACGGTGCTGATTGGCTGCCCGAAGCTTGACGACGGCGATTACACCGACAAGCTCACCGCTATCATCAGCGGCAACGATATCCGTAGCGTCACCGTGGTGCGCATGGAGGTTCCCTGCTGCGGCGGGATAGAATCTGCGGTCAAGCAGGCGCTGCAAAACAGCGGAAAATTTCTTCCCTGGCATGTGGTGGTCGTCTCCGCCGACGGTTCTATCCTCTCGGAATAGGCCTCTGAATACTAAAAAGCCCGCCGTCATCGGCGGGCTTTTTGCTTATGTATCCTCTTCCCCGTTCACTTCTGCCAGTACCGAGGTACAGTGTGGGCAGCGGACGGCCTCATCGGCCACTTCCATGAGGCAGTAAGGGCACAGCCGTTTTGCCGGCGCAGGCACTTCTTCCGGCTTTTTCCGCAGATCGGCCAGCTTATTGATCCCTTTCACCAGCAGGAAAATGACGAAAGCCATGATCAGAAAATCGATCACGGCTGTGATGAACGCGCCGTAATTGAAGGTGGTGACACCGAGCTGCTTCGCCGCATCCAGCGACACCGACGCCTGGGCGGCGGTCACCCCTTCCGGCAGCTTGAGAATGACAAACTGGTCGTTAAAATTGACGCCGCCGGTCATCAGGCCCACCAACGGCATGATCAGGTCGCTTACCACCGATGTGACAATTTTCTGAAAAGCTCCGCCGATGATTACGCCTACCGCCAGATCAATTACATTGCCGCGCAGAGCAAATTTCTTGAATTCACCCAGAAAACCCGATTTTTTCTTCGCTTTCTCCATAATTTTCGCCTCCCGTATCGTTTTGCATTGCTTCCTCTTCCCCCTCCGGTTTGCTGAGGCGGAGGGTGAGCCGGCGCTTAACGATCACACCGTCGTATTTCTGTTTGAACTGAACGCGCGCATTATACTTTTTCCCGCATGAGGGACAAACAAAAGGGGCATAAAAACCGCGGCTGCGGTAACGCCAGTCTTTCTCACGTATCAGGTCTGTCCGGCAGTCCTCACAGTCAAAGCGCAGCGCCTCACGGTCGATAAGCGGGCTCTCGATATCGCTGATAAAGCTTGTTTTATAGTTCAGCCGGCTGTAAAATTCCCGGTCAGCCGGAAGGATATACGGCCGAAAGTCCTCTTCGGCGTAAAGCTTTGTCAGCAGGCGGGCAGTCAGACGACTGTCGTCCAGCGCTCGGTGATGATCGGCCCCTTCATCGTCAATGTCCGCCAGGCGGCAGGCAGCCTCCAGGCCCAGCTGTTGGGTTTCTCCCTCGGTTAGCCGCTGCTGGCAATATGCCTGTACGTCCGCGTAATAGCCCATAAACGGAATTTCTTCCCGTCCGCCGAAATAATAACGGAGATTTTCCTCGAGCATGAGCAGGTCGGTATTGCTCCAGGTCATGATGACGGCTTCCTCACCGGCGAAACGGCTCATTTGTGCCATCGCCTTTCGAAAGGTAGTTCCCCGCTCCAGTTCCTCTTCGGTGATACCGGTCATTTCGCGTACCAGTTTAGACAGCTCCCGAACCAGTGCCGGACGTATCACCACGTGGAATTCGCCGGCGGGATGCAGCTGATCATCCAGCCGGACCGCCCCTATTTCCATGATTTCATTGAAATAACCGTGAGTCCTGGCGGAATACCCTCCATTCCACTCCAGATCCATTATGACATAATTCATGATTAGCCGTCAGCATCTCCCATTCAAGCGGTTACCCGCCGTATCGTATAAAAAGCCGCCCCTTCTTAGTATGACGAGGCATAAACGGCATATGATGTACGTCGCCGTTTTTCATTGAGGGGAAGAAGGAGCGCCTTCTCGAGTGAGGGACACTTCTTGAAAGGAAAGCTTTTAATAAAATCATTAGGGGCCTCGCCAGTTTAACACTCCGGTGAGTGGACCCTTCCCGCCTGAAAGGTCAGATCAATATAGGGGTCCTTGTCCGTTTATCTCACCGATGGGAAAGAAGACTTTGTCTTCTTTTAGGGGTGGACCTTTCCCTCCTGGAAGGTCAGATCAATATAGGGGTCCACCCAATCGGCCCGCTAAAATATGAAAATGCAGGTGGCGGACCGTCTGACCTGCCTGCTCTCCCACATTGCTGACGACCCGGTAATCGGTGATTCCCTTTTCCGCTGTTAACGCCGCGATTTTTTCAAAAATATGCGCTGCTACGGCGCTGTTTTCCCCCGTGATGCCGTCCACGCCGGGAATATGGGCCTTCGGAATTGCCAGGTAGTGCACAGGCGCCGCCGGGGCGATATCCTGGAACACCACCATCTCCTCATCTTCATACAGCTTGGTGGAAGGCAATTCGCCGGCGACTATCTTACAGAATATGCAGTCCATACCATCATCTCCTTTGCCGTTTTATCCGAATATCAGCGTGATGAACGGGCGGTCTCCTGGTAATTCCGCCTGCTATCCTCTTACTTACTTTTTTGCAGCAGCTCTTCCAGAATATCGTCCACCGCGTTGATGGCGTCGTCTACCTTATGCAGGTCCTTGGCGCCGGCCATGGCCATATCGGGTCGGCCGCCGCCTTTGCCGCCGCAGATTTTCGCCACCTCGCGTACGATATCCCCGGCACGTGCTCCCAACGTTACCGCCGCCTGCGAACAGCAGCAGCCAAAGGAAACCGTGCCTTTATCCTCCTGGATTCCCGCCAGCACCATCACCACAGCCTCGCTGCCGGCCAGATCCTGCATCCGGTCGCACATACCGCGGATCGCCTCGCTGCCGGTGCCGGTGAAGGCGGCGGCGATGACCCGGATACCGCAGATGATCCTGGCGTCGCTGAACAGGCCTTCCACCTTGCTGGCGGCGGCTTTGGCCCGAATGTCCTCCAGCTGTTTCTGAACGGTTTTCAGCTCGTTCTGAAGCTGGGCGGCCTTCTGGGGAAGTTCCTCCGGATTGCCCGCACGCAGGACACCTGCCGTCTGCGCAATCAGCTGCTGCCGCTCGTCGATCATCTCCAGCACATTGGTGCCGGTGACCGCTTCGATGCGGCGGACGCCGGAAGCGACCGAAGACTCGGAGAGTATATGGAACAGGCCCAGCTTCGCCGTATTGTCGGCATGGGTTCCGCCGCACAATTCGATGGACACGTCGCCCATCCGTACCACGCGGACCACATCCCCATATTTTTCACCGAATAGAGCCATAGCCCCCAGGCTCCGCGCTTCGTCAATGGGCATTTCACGGATATCGGCTGACAGGCCGTCCAATATCCACTGGTTGACCAGCGCCTCCACCTCGTGCAGCTCCTCGGCGGACAGCGCGGAAAAGTGGGTAAAGTCAAACCGCATCCGACGGCTGTCCACCCATTGGCCCGCCTGCTCCACATGGCTGCCCAGTACGCGACGCAGGGCCGCCTGCAGCAGGTGGGCGGCGGTGTGGTTGCGCATGGTAGCCTGACGACGCGCACTGTCCACCACCGCTTTTACCGCATCACCCGCACTCAACTCGCCGCTTTTGAGGGTACCCATGCAGATACTGACCCCGCCCGGGCTCTTGACCGTATTGGTCACCTCGAATACGGCGCCGGCGCAGGCAATGGTACCGTGATCACCCGCCTGACCGCCGCTCTCAGCATAAAACGGGGTAGTTTCCAGTACCACGAAAGCGTCGTCGCCTTCGGTGATGCTGTCCACCATCTCATTGTCCCGGATAATCGCAGTGACCTTGGTCCCGGCTTCCAGTTCCCTATAACCCACAAACCGGTTGATGATGAGCTGCTGGATGACGCCGTCGTTTTCTTTCCAGGCATCCATACCCGCATTTTTGCGTGCAGCGCGGGCGCGCTCCCGCTGGGCGGCCATCAGACGGTCAAATTCTTTCTCGTCCACCTTCCGGTTCTTTTCCTCCAGAATATCGCGGGTGAGGTCCACCGGGAATCCATAGGTATCGTACAGCTTGAAAGCATCGGCCCCGGACAGCGTATCGCCCTCCATCGCCTTGACCATCTCATCCAGCATATTCAGACCGCTGTCGATGGTTTTTCCAAACGATTCTTCCTCTATGCGGATGAGTTTCTTGATATATTCTTCCTTCTCCTTCAACTGCGGATAGGCGTTCAGGTTTTCCTGGATCACCGTGTTGCACACCTGGAATAGGAAGGGTTCGTGAATGCCCAGCAAACGGCCGTGACGGGCGGCACGGCGGAGCAGGCGGCGCAGGACATAACCGCGTCCCTCGTTGGAGGGCATAACGCCGTCGCCGATCATGAAAACGGTGGAGCGGATATGGTCGGTGATAACCCGCAGCGAAACGTCGGTACGCTCGTCCCGTCCGTATTCCACCCCCGCGATACGGCCGACATGCTTCATGATGTTCTGGACCGTGTCCACCTCAAACAGGTTGTCCACGCCCTGCATGACGCAGGCCAGACGTTCCAGCCCCATGCCGGTGTCAATATTGGGATGGTCGAGCGGCGTGTAGTGTCCTTTGCCATCGCTCTCAAACTGAGTGAACACCAGATTCCACACTTCCACATAGCGGTCGCAGTCACAGCCGACGCCGCAGGTGGGTGAACCGCAGCCGTATTTCTCGCCGCGGTCAAAGTAAATCTCTGAACAGGGGCCGCAGGGGCCGCTGCCGTGCTCCCAAAAGTTGTCCTCTTTCCCCAGGCGGACGATATGGGAGGGATCGACCCCCACCTCGTTGACCCAAATGGAGCGTGCCTCGTCGTCTTGCTCGTAAATACTGACCCAGAGACGGTCGGCAGGCAGCTCCAGCACTTTTGTGAAAAACTCCCACGACCAGGCGGCGGCTTCGTGCTTGAAATAATCGCCGAAGCTGAAATTCCCCAGCATTTCGAAATAGGTGCCGTGGCGGGCGGTCTTGCCCACCCGTTCAATATCCGGCGTGCGGATACATTTCTGGCAGGTGGTTACCCGTTTGCTCGGCGGCGTGATTTCACCGGTGAAATACTTTTTCATCGGCGCCATACCCGAATTGATCAGCAGCAGGGATTTGTCATTCTGCGGCACCAGCGAAAAGCTGGGCAGCCTGAGGTGTCCCTTGCTTTCAAAAAAGGTCAGATACTTGTCTCTCAGTTCATTGAGGCCTGTCCATTGCATTAATACGTCCATCCTTTCGGAAAATAGAATAAAAAAGAAAAATCCCCCGCCCAACATGGGACGGAAGATCCGTGGTACCACCCAAATTGCGCCGTGATGACGCCACTCAATGCCCTTAACGCGGGCAACGCGCCGCTCGACACGGCAAAGCTCCGGGATGGCCTCCGGTGGGCTATAACAGAAAACGTCTCTCAGCCACGGACGTTTCTCTCTGACTGCCGCCGCACAGGTGATTCCCTTCAACGCTTATATTACCATATTAGCTGTATTATAGGCATTCGCTGCTTTCTTGTCAACCATCAAGTTGCACTCCCCTGCCCCCGCTTTTTTTCACGGGATATCGTCAGAATAGAATATGCTGCATCCTTCCGAATATCAATACTTGTTGCACAATATATTCGACATAATATTCCTGAATACCTAAATTCTACATAACCGTGTGTAGTAATATCACTACCTCAATCTTATACTCAGGTCAGGCGCATCTTTGTATGGAATTCCATACGATTGGGGATGATCACTTGACCGAAGTCAATCGTGAGAAAGAAGCCGCCTATTTGCGGCACGTATTAGCGGAAAATCTGCAGGCCATACGAAAAAAGCACAAACTCTCCCAGGAGGACATTTTCGGTCTGACCGGCGTCAGCACCAACGAGGTCGGAAAGCTGGAAAGGGAATCCACCAATATCGGTTTGGATACGCTGGCGGCTTTGGCAAAAGGTCTCGGCATGGAAGCAAAACAGCTGCTGGATCCCCAAATGAATCCGGCAGCTGTTTTGTTATATCCGAACGAGGACGTGATGGACCAAATTCGAACGGAACTCAACGGTCTTCCTCCCAGCGAACAATGGCATATCGTTCAGATCGTCCAGGTCCAGGCAGCGCACTGCCGTTCCAACCGGACGGGCGCCGACAAACTTCGAATCGAATAAAACCATCCAAAGATGTGCCAGTCGGAAGCCCGCCTTTTTGCAGAAGGCGGGCTTTCAGCCTCCAGGAAAAAAGCGTTGGCCCATATGTGCCATATCTTCCTTGTTTTTTTACAATACGGTGGTATACTCAGATATATAAAGGAGGAAATAATGATGCGTAATATGGGGTTTGCTGTTCTTCTTTTTTGTCTTAGAAGGTTTTTAGAATAACTCCTTTACTGTGAATTAAGTATCTCGGTTTCCACAGCATTTTGGAAAACTACTTGATTATTACAGTATCAATATCATACTGTAAAATTATATCACAACTCCCTTTATATGATATAATATACAGGTTCCTATCTCTTCCATATGCAGAAAGGTTTAGTGGAACCCATATCGAAGAATTCTCTTCGAATTCGTCCTCTGTGTTTATGATATAATATGGATATTAATCAAAAACCATTACATATTTACCCTATGAGAAAGAAGGACTTTTGTGGATTCGATCAGGTTACCTCTTGAAGAAAAGCCTATGATCAAAACCTATCTGCGTCAGGCGTTTCCCCTCAGTATTCTTTTAGCTGAGCAAGCGGATTACTACAAGGGGATCATAATCAACGACCATATCCAGTTAATCGCGGCGCCCCATGATGACAACCGGCTGGATTATCATAATTATCACTATTCTCATTGGCCGAATATATCCTATAACCGGATGCCTGCCGCCATTCTCAGGCGAAACCAAATCGATATTGTCTCCTATATATACAGTGGTTTACAGGAGGGATATTACAGCGATATCTGGCTGGATACCTTTTATATTCCCGGCAAAACCGCGTATCAGAAAGAGCATTATAGCCATGGTTTGCTGATATTCGGCTACTCACAAGAATCCGATGAATTCCTGACCATGACCTATACCAGCCATCTTCGGTATTCACGGCTGAACGTCCGCGGGGACGATATCCGGCGAGCCTGCGACAGTGACCAATTCGAATATATCAACCTGTTGAAGAAGATACCTGCCGCGGGAATCCATTATGATCTCAAAAATATACTGCCGAAATTACAGGGCTATTTGAACTCCCGTGATTTCGAAATGAACGATAAACGCTATCACAGGCCCTCTCCTGACGAACCGCAGTATTACGGCGTGCAGGCGTGCAAATGGTTCCGGGATTATATCGATGTCCTTGGTAATGCCGGTAATGAGGAAACCGGAATTGATATGCGGCTGCCCTATTGCTTTGCCGAACATAAAAAATGTATGACGTGGAGAATCAAACTGATCGCTGATACGGCGAACCTGAAACTGGCTGATTCTAATCTGGATGCTACCCTGAAAGAGATCGAATATCACAGCGAACTGGTGGTCAACCTCAGTTTAAAATACAATATGAATGGGGACACGTCATTAAAAGAACGGATAATCCAGGAAATAAACGGTGCCCTTGATTTAGAGTGTGAAACGCTGCTCCGCTTATTGGACGAGCTAAACATTTGCATGTGGCAATATCTTCACTGAAACACGATACCGCCTGTTTGCGTTTTATTTTCACATGTATTCCCGATTCACCTGTATTTTATCCCAGTCAGCCGCGGACAAATTCAACGAAAGATAGCGATTGAGATCGGCAGAAAACAGCCGCTCAAAGAAATCTAACGACCATTCCCGTTTTTCCTCATGGGCCAATCCGAAGGTATTTAATATACCTTCGGATTTTTCTGTTTTTACCGCGGACAGATAGCCGCCGAATAAAGAGTCGTTAAAAAGCCGGCTGGTATAATACAGGCAATAATACACGTAATCCCGTACCTTCAATTTGTCGCATATGGTTTTTAACCGGATGGTATCCAACTTGCTGCGCCGGAGATAAAAATAGAGATCACAGAACAGGCTCAGCTTCAGACTCCCCTGCGAGAGCAGATAGAGCGAATTCATATCTTTGTAGTGATGCAGGCACAAAGCGATGAGTTCCATTTCGCCGGGAAGCTTTCTGACGGAGATGCCGCAGATGTCAACCGGCTCCGTCTCGGACAAGACGAAATCCATATCGGTTTTCGTTTCGCTCTCTCCCCACAGGATATCCAAATTGACATCCACGTTGACATAGGGACAGAGCGGATTACCTGTTCGTTTGATAAACGGCGCGGCCTGATGGCTCATGGCTGTCTGGAACAGCAGTTCCCGGCGGGTAAAGGGGACAATGCCCTCGTCGGTGACTCGTCCCTGGACAAAGCCGTCGTTCAGCAGGAGCCGCTTAACCTCATCAATATCCCGCTGGCTGATCAGCAGGTCGATATCGCCTGAGCGGCGGGCGGCGGCGTCCCCATAGGCTGCCTGCGACAGCACCGCCCCCTTGATGACCGCGTAAGAGATGCCGCCGGATTCCAGTGCTTCGAAGATCGGAAGGCACTGCCGGTATCGCTCCCGAACACAAATCCGGTTCAGCGCACCGTCTGCCTGCAGCTGTTCGGTATAAGCGTGAGGGCCAGGGTGCTTTGAAAGCAGGCAGAAGCAATTATGCTCGTACAGCAGCCGGGAAATATCGAAGGCCAGCGGTTCGTCGTTCGCCAGCGCCCGGATGCTTTCCAGTATCTTTTCGTATTGATCGGATTCATTCATAAAGCGGCACCCCGTTATCTGGATAAAAGGCGTGATATCGGCTGTTTTTAGCCGTCAAAACAAAAACACCGCACAGTGATTGACCGGCGCAGCGTGCTCGTATCTCGTCCAGAAGCATCGTTTCAAAGCCCCGGTCAAAGGCTCTGCAGGACAGGAAGAAGCTCTCGATCACAGCCCGCGATCCCTCCAGTCGGACCACTGCTGCGCCAACGATTCCCATATCGCCGTACTTATCGGCTACGGACAACGAAAGGACGAGAAAATCTTTGCGGGAAATAAGCGCTTTTATTTCATCACCGGTATAACGATTTCCCGACAAATTGCACTGGTTGGTTCGCTGTGACAGCTCTGCCAGGCGTGTCGCCTGCTCCGGTGAGGCGGCGGCGCAGGACATTGTGGTTTCCAGCGATTCGTTGTATTCCTTTACTGACGGGAAAAGCGGCTTTTGCTTTTCGCGCTCCTTCTGCTCCCGATAGAGCTGCGTACGGTCTAGGGACTGCGCGGAAGCGGACCAAAACCGATTGCCGATATCCTCGATATACGATAAATGATTGGGATCGGCCCGGACCGTTTCCACTTCCGGCAGCAGGGCATTTACCAAACCGAGTTCGTAGGGACTGTCGTCCAAAAAAACGAAGCTGTCTAATGACAAATTGAGCTCCTGCGCCATCTCACGGATATTGCCGGCCTTATCGCGCCGATCAATCCGGTAGCAGATGAATTTATCTTTCTCGATGAGCATAGGTAAGGTATCGAAGGCTTCGTCTATATTTCCCGGTTCGTTCCGGCTGCACAAGCAGAGCAGTGCGCCGCCGCGGGCCAAACGAAGCAGTTCAAGCTGAAGCGAACGGGCCGCGTAATCGAGTTTTATCGGTTCTTCCCCCGCTACACCGCGCCACAGGACGTTGTCGCAATCGCAGACCAGTACTTTTTTGGGAACCTGAGCGGACTTGAAATATTTCCCCAGCGTACTGTACAGTGAAGCCAGGGTGTCGAATCGTGCAAGGATTAAATCGCTGTCCCGGATTTCCAGACCATATTTGTCTTCGAAAGCGACAATAAATCGTATAAATTCGAGGGATTCAAAGCCGAATTCCCGAAGCGGCTTATCCTCTGGTATTGCCGCAAGTTCCGTACTCTCCTTCTCCGTAACCTGCGCGAGCAGCTCCAGGATTTCCTCTTTGTTCATACGGCGCATTCCTCCTGCCGGTTATACTTTTCCGCCTGCAGATGGAACATCTCGGCGTATTTGCCGTCCAGCGCCATCAGCTCGTCGTGGCTGCCCTGCTCGATAATTCGGCCGTCGTCCAGCATATAGATCACGTCGGCCATTTTTGTCGTGGACAAGCGATGTGAGATGAAAATCACGGTTTTATCAAACGCGGCGGACATCATTGCTTGGTTCAACTCGTATTCGGCAATCGGGTCAAGTGCTGAGGACGGTTCGTCCAGGATCACGATCTCACACGGCTTGGCGAATACCCGCGCGATTGCGACCTTCTGCGCCTCACCGCCGGACAGAATGACTCCGCCGTCGTCGAATTCCCGCGTCAGGGGAGTCTGGATGCCGTTGGGCAGCGCGGCCAGCTTTCCCCCAAAGCCACTGTCCGCAAGGGCCTTCAGCACTTTCTCCCTGTCGCTTTCCTGGAATGCGTCGGTCACCACATTCTCTGCGATACTCGCCGCGAAAAGCTGATAATCCTGAAAAACCGTACCGAATTTATTTCGGTAGGATTCTAAAGTATACCAGCCGGCACATTTCCCATTCAGGGCGATCGTACCGCCGGTGGGATCGTACAGCCGCATCAGCAGCTTGATCAGGGTGGATTTCCCCGCGCCGTTATAGCCCACCAGCGCGATTTTTTGTCCCCGCCGGATGGTCAGGCAGATATCCCGCAGCACCGGCCGGTCCGCGCCGGGATAGGCAAAGGTCACGTTGTTCAAACGGAGCTCTTCGAACGTGCCTGTCAGCGCCGCGGCCCCCTCCCGGTCACAGACCGTCGCTTGATAACCCAGGAAGGCGCGGAACTTCTCGGCATACAGGCTGTGCTCCTTAAAGTTGGCGAGATAATCCATCAGGTTGCCTATCTGCCAGAACAGCTTCCACGTCGCGCCGATGGACGCGGCGAAGTCGCCCAGCGTGATGGTCTGCTGTACCATCATCTTATAGACCAGCAGGAGCATAATCCCCACGTCGAATAGCATCGAAGTGGAGATGCTGCGGGCCGTGCCGACGGCAAACAGCTTTTTGCCGTACTGCCGGAACCGGCCGATCATGTTGTTCACCGCACCATCGTATTCCCGCTCCAGCACATCCTCCGCACGGCTCAGCCGGATTTCCTTCGCATAGTCCGCGAGATAGAAGACCCGTCCGATATAGTCGGCCTTGCGCTGCTCCGGCTTGAGCTCCACGTCCCGCCGATACTGTATCTTTGTCCGCCACAGCTTCAGCCCGACCGTGACGGCGACCGCGCCGACGATGGCGAGGACGATCCAGACGTCCACCGTCAGGAGGACCCCGATAATCACCGCTGTGGACACCACCCGGTTGATGAGCTTGCCCATATCCTCGGCCACCCACACCGCGCGGCTGTCGGCCTCATTGATTGCCCACACAAAATCGGTGTAGAAATCCGGATTGTCGTAACAGGCGAGATCCAGGCCGAGCGCCTTGCGGAACAAGACCGACTGCATCCGTTCGTGCAGGGTCTGGCGGGCTGTCGGTTCGATATGCTGCCAATACCACTCGTGGAAAATGTACGCCGCGATAAAAAACGCCGCCATCCAGCCGACCAGAACCAGAATATCGGAAAAGGGTGCTCCGGCGCCGATTTTATCGAACAGCGCCTTGACGAACAGCACCGAGGTGAAGGAATGGATACAGCCCCAGACCAGCCCCTCCACCACCGTCCAAAAGAAGAAGGCGGGGGTGTATTTCGCCACCTGCCCCAGCATGAACAGGGTATTGCGCAGGGTTTTCACAAAGACCACCTATCCTTTCGCACAAGGGTTTGAAAGAAACGTGACCGCTTTTCTTTCAAACCGCCTCCTCCTTATATTTCTCCGCCTGCTTCTCCCAAAGCTTCGCATATTTCCCGTTCTGATGAAGCAGCTCGAAGTGGGACCCCTGTTCCGCGATCTCCCCGTCTTCAAGAAGACAGACCCGGTCGGCCAGCACCGCGGAGGACAGCCGGTGGGAAATGAAGATCACCGTTTTATCCCGGCAGGCTTTCATCATCGCCTCGTACATGTTGTATTCCGCAAGGGGATCGAGGGCGGAGGACGGCTCGTCCAAAACGACGATTTCACAGGGACGGGCGAATACCCGCGCGATGGCGACCTTCTGCGCCTCGCCGCCGGACAGAATGACTCCTCCGTCGTCGAATTCCCGCGTCAGGATGGTATCCGCGCCGTTCGGCAGTGAGCGGATTTTTTCCAGAATCCCGCTGTTTTCCATGCCGTCCACGGCCCGCGTCCTTTCCTCATCCGTGACGTTGTCTTTGAGCAGGATATTGTCCATCACGCTCATGGAGAATACCCGGTAATCCTGAAACACCGCGCCGAACCGCTCCCGGTAGGGGCGCAGCCGGTATTCCCGAATCGGTACGCCGTCGTAACGGATTTCCCCTTCGGTCACGTCGTACAGCCGCATCAGCAGCTTGATCAGAGTGGTTTTTCCCGCTCCGTTATGGCCGACCAGTGCGATTTTCTCGCCGGGCTTTATTTCCAGCGAGATATTCTTCAGTACGTCGGCAGCCTGTCCCTCGTACCGGAAGGATACGTGATCGAGCAGCAGGGAACCCCGCTCCGGAACATCCCGGCCGTCGGGGTTCTCGGGTATGGCCGGTTCGTACTCCAGAAAGTATTTCAAATTGTCGATATACAAAGCATGGCCGTGGAACTGGAGGTAAATATCCGCGATCCCGCGCAGCGACCACGCGATCGAATTGATGGTGTTGATCACCACGATGCAGTCGCCGTACAGCATGGTTTTGCTCACCAGCGTCTTGAACGACGCATACAGGATAGCCCCCAGATACACGACGATGTCATTGGTGGCCTGGAACAGGTAATCCAGCAACCCGATCTTCCATCCATACTTTTTAATGACGGCCTTGAGTTCCCTGACGGCATCCGCGAACTTAAGGAACAACGCTTTGTTGATGTTCGTCAGCCGCATCTCCTTGGCGTAGTCGGACAGGTAGAACACCCGGCGGACATAATCCCGTTTTCGGGATTTTTCCTGCATCTCCATGTTGTATTCGTATTGGATATCGTTCTGCTTTTTCCCGAACAGGAGATTGACTGCAAAGGGAAGGAGGGCGAACACGATCAAAACCGGGTCGATGGTGAAGATCACGAAGGACATGGCGGAAACGGTAAAGACGCAGCTCACAATCCCGGCCAGCGAACCGACCACCTGCATCGCCCGCCCGGACGCTTCGCTGACGGCCTTCACATACCGGTCGTAGAACGCCGGGTTTTCAAAGCAGGCCATCTCTACCGAAGAAGCCTTGGCAAACACCTTTTTCTGAATGTGACGAATAATCTTTTGATCGGAAACCGGGGCGAAAATCTCGTTGAACCAGTTTTCAAAAAAGCAGACGCACAGGTGATACGCGGCGATTGACAAGATGAAGACAAGGATACTCTGAAAAGCCGCGCCGGTCTGAATGCCGTTGATGACGAACCGCAGCATGAACACATCAAACAGGAAGTTCGAGACGGATTTGAGAATCACCACCAGCAGATTCAGAGGAATCCGGCCGGGGCTGGCGGCATGGACTTCTTTCAGCAGGTAGAGGTTGTTTTTCAGGGTATGTACGTGTTTTTTCTCTTTTTTTACTCTCATGCTTATTTCAACATCCCTTTCAAGGGCGTTTTCTTCAGATTGAACCCGATCAACTGCAGACGGCGGAAATCGCAGTCGCCATCGTCGCCCAGCGGCTCGCCGCACAGGTTCACCGCCGCGGCCATACAGCCCTTGCCGCAGTTTTCCCGCAGCAGGCAGCGGCCGCAGTCAAAATCCGCGGCGAAGCGTTCCCGCGCGAGGGCGGCGGTCTCCCCGAGCCGCGCCTCAAAACGCTCCGGCTGAAAATCGAACACGTTACCCAGCGAATACCGGCTGTCGTACAGCGACTGGCACGGCTGGATGGAACCGTCGGTCTTAACGCAGAGCGAGAGCTTTTCCAACCCGTCCACATAGGGACATCTGCCGGAGCAGAGGGGCAGGACCGCCTCGACGCGGTGCTTCGTGTTCAGGCTGTCGATGAGGTTCAGCGCCGCCAGCTTCTGCCGGGGGGACACCGCCTTGCTTTCCCACCCGTCCACACCATTGCCGGAGCGGTAGATGAAGGCATATTCCGGGATGCAGCCCAGGGACAGGGCAAGCTCGTAAAAAGACGCGATATCCTCATAATTATGTTGGGACACCACCATTTTCAGCAGGGGCTTCCGGTTCGGGTTGTGAATGCGTCGGGCAAAGGCTGCCGCCTGTTCGAAATGGCCCGCCCCCCTCGTTTTCGCGTTCTGTTCCTCACACGACCCGTCCAGGCTGATCTGCAGCGTAAAATTGTCCCGCGTGTTCAGCCGCTCGATCAGCTTTTCGTGGTGATTGGTTCCGTTCGTAACGATACCGAAGGAAAGCTGGGGATACCGGTCCACCAGCGCCAAAACGTCGTCGAATTCGGTATGCAGCGTCGGCTCCCCGCCGGATATCAGGAACCGTTCCAGACCGAGGGGAAGGAACCGTTCGATAATCCCCTCCAGCCGCGCCGCGGAAATTTCCTTTCGTTCCCGGTTCAGGCCGGAACGGTTATAACAGGTGCGGCAGTTCAGGTTGCACTGATTGGTGATTTCCACATAAACGACTTTCACTCTCATAGGGTCAGCACAACCTTTTTTTCCACGGTTTCCCGCAGGAATTCTTCGACGTCCGTGCGGATATCCTCCGGCGCCGCATCGTATATTTCACAGAGCTTTTCCAGCAGTCCGTCCAGTTCACATGGCTCAGAAAGGCTGTTGAGGATTTGGATGCCCACCTCGTCGAAAAAGTGGGTGTCGCCGCTCTCCGGGTCGAATACCGCCAGGGAACTCTCGTCGGCCTGTATGTACTGCATTTCCTCGTTT
This sequence comes from Clostridiales bacterium, assembly GCA_022800315.1. Taxonomy (GTDB): domain Bacteria; phylum Bacillota; class Clostridia; order Oscillospirales; family Acutalibacteraceae; genus Avimonas_A. Next base: position 1,460 of record JAAWQC010000015.1, on the reverse strand, counting down.
TTTCTGTAAATCATGGTCGTCTCCTCATTTCTCAATATTGTTTTATCATATAACCGATAAAGGGCTGTCCGCTTTGTTTTTTCCACATCGTATCGGCATTTTACAAACGCGCGGTTGACCAGATGAGACAGGATAATCAGTCTTTGCGAACAGGGCGGCGGTTCGCGCCCGCCCACGGCGACCACCCGGCCGACGATCTGATCCGCCGTCACATCCTCCAGCCGGAAGGCGTTGTCGCCCTTGCAGTAATACCGGCCCGCTTCCTCCCGAAGCAGACGGTGTACCAGCAGCTCCCCCTCTTTATAAGTGAAAACGAGGATATCGCCGGCCGCATAATCCGGCTGTGATCGAACGGTCAGGACATCGCCCTCCTGTAAGGTCGGGTTCATGCTGACACCGGTAACCGGGAGTTCCACCGCCCTGCCTGCCCGTGCCTGCGCCATGAGCACCTTTTGGAGCAGCGCGCTATCCACGGCGGATCACCTCCACGACATAGTCCATATCCCCGTAGAAGAGACGGCGGCAATCCGCTGTGTCCGCCAGCCGGGACAGGAACTGAAGGTAGGCGCCCGTCACCGGATACGGCGTGATCGGCGCTTTCATCAGCGCAATGACCCGTTCGGTCGTTTCCATGGACTCCACCTGGTTCTCATCGTCCGTCCGCCGGATGAAAAAAATCCCGCCCAGCGGCAGAGGCTCCGTCACGCAGTTTGCCGGGGTATAGATGTACCGGCGGAGTACCGGATCGTCCAGCAGCGTCAACCCCTCCGGCTCGGCTCCCACTCGTCGCAGTACCTCCAGCCCTCCTTCCCGCAGGTGAATCGGCGAGGGAAAGGGATGAACAAGGTTACTGGCCCGGTCCAGCAAAATACAGTCGTCGGTGATGTAGCCGAATCCCCTGCCTGCCAGATAGCTGGCCAGCGTCGTTTTCCCGCTGTTGGTGGAGGCCAAAAACAGGACCGCTTTCCCCTCCCACTCCACGGCCGCCCCGTGAAGGGCAAAAACGCGCTCGTCATAGCGGGTATGCGTAAACAGGAGGCGGTCGATCTCCTGCAAAGGGCAGACGGTTTCACAGGCCTCTCCCCCAAACTCCACCGTGCAGGACAATCCTTTACGGGTGACGGCAATGATGGAACGGCTGATATCGTCAGTGACGAACCGGCCATACCGCAGGCGCAGCAAGTCGGCCAATTCCCGATCGTTGGTTTTGATGGTGAAGGCGGTTTGAAAGGGCTGTTGAATGGTGATGATCGTCATAATGGTTTCCTTTTCAATAAACGACAGGATTCTACACGTTGTCCTTACAATTTATACCATATTAGACGTTATAATTCAATTCATATATGATTTTGGACAGAAATACGCCCTTTCCCGGTGACTGGCCGGGAAAGGGCGTATTTCCTGTTATGAGGAGGTCTGAAAGGAAAAACCAAATGGGATCGTGACCATCCGGCTTCCGG
>JAAWQC010000057.1 GCA_022800315.1 Clostridiales bacterium | reverse complement strand
GCGGCCCCTGCCCAGCTTTCGGCTGATATCGCCGGTCGGCAGCCGCAGTCCCGGCAGCATGGCGTTGAGCAGGCTGGATTTCCCCACCCCTGAATTGCCGGTGAAGGCGGTGATGAAACCGGCCAGCCGCCGGCGGAGCGCCTCCACCCCCTCGCCGGTTTGAGCCGACACCTCGTATACTTCGAATCCCGCGGAACGATAAATGGACGCCGGGTCATCCTCCGGGCAGTCGTCCATCTTCTGTTCCAAATCGGTCTTGTTGATGATCAGGAGCGGCTCGATGCCCTTGCTCTCCGCGATCGCCAGCATGCGGTCGATCACCAGCAGGTTCGGTGATGGGCTGGCCACCGCCGCCACCACGCCCAGCAGATCCAGATTGGCCACCGGCGGCCGGATCAGGCTGTTGCGCCGGGGCAGGATTTCCACCACCGTAGCCCCGCACACCGCCTTTTCAAACAGGCTGTTTTCACTGCGGGGCTGGGACTGGGTGTCCTCCCCTGTGGCAATCACCGCCCGATCGCCCGCCAATGGGGTGATGCCGCTCTTGCGGAACAGGCCCCGCGCGCGGCATTCGTATAGGACAGCGGCGGCTTCTACATAATAGAAGCCGCCGTTGCACTGTAATATTCGTCCTTCAATCGTGCCCGGCATCGGCAAGATCTCCTCAATCGTCGTCCTTGTGTTTATTGGCGGTCGTCGTGGTGGTGGCGTTGGGGTCCTGATAATCGGTGTGTTTATCCAGCCGCGCCGTTCCGGTGGAACCGGTCACGGTGTATTCGGAGTAATTCTTAAAGTCATTGGCGCCAGAGGGCGATATCTGTACCACCACGCTGTAGGAGGCTTCCTGCATACCCTCGATCTTGATTTCCAGCGTCTTCAGCGCACTGGGGAGAATACCGGTTTTGCCCAGGTCCCCTTTTAGTTCCCCGTTGACAATGACACGGATGTCGATCAGGGAGTTGACCGTCGCTGGCAGGTATTCCGTGATTTTGGCGTCTTTATAACCGGAGCTCAGGGTCAGCTTCACCTTGGTGCCTGGCTGGGCCTTGGTCTCCGCTTCCGGCGACTGGCTGAGCACGATACCGCGGGTCGCCGTCTCACCGCTGTCCGCGGAACTGTTGACGTAGGTATACTCGGTATCCACCGTAAAGCCCGCCTTGGTCAGTTCGCCGATAGCGGTGGACTGGTCGGTTCCCTTTACATTGGGAATGGGAGAATCCGGCACCCTTTCCTTACCGGTGCTGACAAAAACCGTGATCAGAGTCCCCTTGGGCTTCTTGTCGGGGAAAGCCGGCTCGGTTTTAATCACGTAATCGGCCTGGACCGTATCGCTGGACTGACGGATTTCCTTGACGGTAAATCCGGCCTTTATCAGCTTTTCGCTCACCGCATCCTTCTGTTCGGTGTTGGTTACCTGAGGGATGGCGATCAGCTCAGGTCCTTTGCTGACCGTCAGCTTCACGGTGGATTTCACCTTGACGTTCTGTTCCTTGGGGTCCTGGGTCATGATCTGGCCTTCCGGTATATCCTCGCTGTATTCCTGTTGAACGCTGAACTTCAGGTTGGCGATCAGATCCGCGTTGTTGACCACGTCTTTCTGATAGTCCTTGCCGATGAGATTGGGAACGAAATACTCGTTGGCCCGCGAGGTGGGCCCCACGATACCGAGGAGGAAAACGACCCCGATGATGAGGCCGGCCACCAGCACAAACGCGCCGGCCACCGCTGCCAGGATCGGAATCACGGGCGGCCCCTTCTTTTCTTCCTCTTCTTCCGTCTCCTCCTCTCCTTCGGGAGTTTCGCCCTTCACCCGTGTAATTGCCTCCACAAAACGGGTAGGGGTATCGTCGACGAAATATTTGTACTCAAAGTGAATGCTGGGGTTGCGCTTGAACTCGTCGATATCGTACAGCATCTCCGCCGCCGACTGGTACCGTTTGGCAGGGTCCTTCTGCATGGCCTTGATGGTGATATCCTCCAGTCCCTCGGGGATCTGGGGATTGATCTCCCGGGGAGGCGCCGGTTCGGACTGGAGCTGCATGATAGCCACCGACACGGCGTTGTCCGCTTCGAAGGGCAGACGGCCGGTCAGCATCTCATACAGCATGACCCCCACCGAGTAGATATCCGCCTTTTCGTCGGTGATCTCCCCGCGGGCCTGCTCCGGGCTGATATAGTGGACCGAACCGATGGCTTTGTCGGGGCTGGCGGTGGCGCGGATATCGATACGGGAGAAGCGGGCGATGCCGAAGTCTGTCACCTTGATGGTGCCGTCGGGCAGCAGCATGATGTTCTGCGGTTTGATATCCCGGTGCACGATTCCCTTATCGTGGGCGTGCTGCAGAGCACGCAGTATCTGAACGGTGAAATGCACCGCTTCTTTCCACTTGATGTCCTTCTGCTGGTCGATATATTCCTTCAGCGTGATGCCGTCAATATACTCCATCACAATGTACTGGAGCCGTTCTCCAAAGCTGACGTCGAATACCTTGACGATATTGGGATGGGACAGGATGGCGATGGCCTTAGACTCGTTTTTAAAGCGGCGGGTAAATTCTTCGTTCGCCAGGAATTCATCCTTGAGTATTTTCACCGCCACGGTCCGATCATCGATGCTGTCATAGGCTTTGTATACATAGGCCATGCCCCCGACGCCGATCAGTTCCTTGATCTCGTATCGTCCGTCCAGGCGTTTCCCGATGTACTTATCCACGAATCAATCACTCCCGATTACATTATCACGCCGTGCAGAAACCGTCGGTTCCTACGACGCAGACAAAACGACAACCGTTATGTTGTCGCTGCCGCCCGCCATGTTGGCGGCGCCGATCAGCCGGTCCGGGATATCATCCACTACCGACGTTTTCACAGTCTTATATATTTCATCGGTCTCCACCATATTGGTGAGGCCGTCTGTACATATGAGCAGCAGCCCTTCCCGCGGGAAGGGGAATTCGTTGTAATCGCACTCCACCGTTTCCTCAACACCGAGGGCGCGTGTGATGAAATGCTTGCGGGGATGATTGCGGGCCTCATCCGGGGTGAGCTGTCCCTTCTCCACCATGGTCTGGACGATGGAATGGTCACGGGTGACCTGTTCCATCCCCTCGCCGACGACGATATAAGCGCGGCTGTCGCCCACATGGGCGATATGCACCTGTCCGTCCACCACCAGCACCGAAACCACCGTGGTGCCCATCCCCCGAAGGTCGGTATCCGCCATGGCGGCGTCGAAAATCTCCACGTTGGCGGCGGAGATAGCACTTTCCAGCATGTGGCGGAGGGAATTCTGTCCCATCCCCTCCCGGTAAACGTCAACAATACGGTCGGAAATCACCTTGATTGCTATGGCACTGGCCACATTGCCCCCATTGGCGCCGCCCATACCATCGCTGACAACGGCAAACACGGCGCCTCCCGGCAGTCGTCCGCAGATAAAGGCATCCTGATTGCTGGAACGGACGCGGCCGGTATCCGATCGGCCAAAAGCTCTCAATGCAGTTTCCCCCTTTCCGTACGGGAATTTTTCAATTTTAAAGTTATTGGTCTCCGCGGCGGAGCTGCCCGCAGGAAGCGTCGATATCCGCTCCCAGCGTGCGGCGCACCGTCACGTTGATCCCGCGCCGGGACAGCTCCTGCTGAAAGTCGCGCAGGCGGCGGGCGCCGCTGCGGTGAAGTCCCGACTCCGCCACATGATTGACGGGGATCAGGTTGACGTGGCAGTTCATGCCGCTGAGAAGGGACGCCAATTCGGCAGCACACTGAGGGGTATCGTTCACGCCGTCGATCATAGCGTATTCGAAGGATATGCGCCGCCCCGTCGCGGTGAAATAATCCCGGCAGGCCTGCAGCAGCTGGGAAAGCGGCCACCGGCGGTTCACCGGCATCAGGCGGGAGCGAAGCTCGTCGTTCGGCGCGTGCAGCGAAACCGACAGGGTCAGCTGGAGCCGGTGCTCCATCAGCTGATAAATGCGGTCCACAAGACCACAGGTGGAAAGGGATATGTGCCGCATCCCGATTTGGACGCCGCCGGGGGCGGCCAGGCCGGTGACGAAGGCTAGCACATTGTCGAAGTTTTCGAGGGGTTCCCCCATGCCCATGAGCACTACGGAAGAAACCCGCACGCCGGTATCCTGCTGTGCCGCCTCAATCTGGGCAAGCATTTCCGACGGAGTCAGATTGCGGACGAAGCCCCCCATGCCGGTGGCGCAGAAAGCGCAGCCCATTTTGCACCCTACCTGGGTGGACAGGCATTGGGACCAGCCGTGATGGTATTGCATCAGCACCGACTCCACCGTTTCACCGTCCGGCAGGGCATAAAGATATTTTACAGTATTATCCACACCGGATACAAGCTTTTTTTCAATATTCACTCCAAAAATACGGAAACTTTTTTTGAGTTCCTCCCTCAAAGAGAGCGGAAGGTTGGTCATTTTGTCGAAATCCCGCACTCCCTCGTCCAGCCAGCGCCGCACCTGGGCCGCGCGAAAGGCGGGCATGTTCCGCGAACGGAAGTAGTCCTCCAGCTCCTTCCCGGTCAGGGAGCGGATATCGGGTTTCTCCCGTACGGAGGTTATCTCAAGGGGCATGCAGTTCACCCGGCCTTTCGGTTACCGCCCCTCCCGGCGGACAAAGGACGCGATATAAAATCCGTCGCAGTCGTGGAGGTGGGGCATGAGGGTCAATTGATGGGACGGTTCCTGATCCGCTGATGCAAACAACCGGCGGAAATCGCTGCGTCCCTCCCCCGTCAGCGGGCGGGGGCTGAACTGGGTATGTTCTGCCAGAAACCGGACGGCGATTTCCTCGTTCTCCGCCGGATTGAGGGTACAGGTGGAATACTGTAAAACGCCGCCCGGCCGGACCATTTTTGCCGCTTCGCTGAGGATGCGGTATTGCAGCGGCGGCAGCTCGGTCAGCGTGTCCAGGGGCTTATAGCGAATCTCCGGTTTGCGCCGGATGACCCCCAGGCCGGAACAGGGACCGTCACACAGCACCCGGTCGAAGGCGCCCTCCCACTCCGGCGGGCAGGGTGCCGATGCGTCCCGGCAACCCGTTTCCAGGATCGACACGCCGTATTCCGCCGCCCGGCGGCGGATAATGTCACATTTCTGCTCATAAAGGTCGCCCGCCAGCAAGGCGCCGCTGTTTTCCATCCACTGGGCGCAGGTCAGGACTTTTCCCCCGGGGGCGGCGCAGACATCCGCCACCCGTTCCCCCTGCCGGGGAGACAGCGCGGCGCAGCACCACTGAGAAGCCGCGTCCTGCGGGTAATAGGACCCGGGGGGAATCGCTTCCCGCTCCCTGAGACGGCGCGGTTCCTCCACCCGCAGGCAGCCGGGCAGCCCCGGCTCTTCTGTAAAGGCAATTCCCTGTTCAGTCAGCAGCGCGCAAAAGCGGGTCAGGTCGGTTTGCAGAATATTGACGCGAATACAGGCGTCGGGCTGGTCGTTCAGATGGGCGGCCAGCTCGGCGGCTGTCGCTTTGCCGTAAGCCCCGCGCCAGAATTCGATCAGTTCCCTCGGACAGGAATAGCGGATTTCGTCTCCCTCTGCTCCCGGCGGCAGCTGCTCCAGCTGGGCGCGGCCCTCCCGTCCGATACCGCGAAGAACGGCGTTGACGAAACCGGAGGCGTGCCCCTGCTTCATTGAACGGGTCAGCTTCACCGCCTCGTTGACGGCGGCGGAGGATGGAATGCGGTCCATATACAGCAGCTGATAGGCCCCGACCCGCAGAATTTCCCGCACCGCGGGATGCAGCCGGTGCAGGGGTGTTTTCGACCGGCTGCCGATGAGATAGTCCAGGGTGAGCCGCCGCTCGATCACGCCGTAGAAAAGGCGGGAAGCCAACGAGCGGTCTTCAGCCGACAGGCAGCCGGCATCCAGCGCCTCCTCCCACACGATGTGGGAATAGCCGCCGTCCCGGTGGACCCGCAGCAAGGCGTTCACCGCCGCCCTTCTCGCGTCCGTCGGCATCAGCTGTTCCGCCGTCCGCCGCGGCCAAAGACGATAATCAGCACCCGCAGCAGGCTCATCAGGGAAACGAACAGGGCGGCTACATAGGTCATGGCGGCCGCGGTCAGCACCTTGCGCACCCCTTTGAGCTCCTCCTCGGTCAGTATCCCGCCCTCGCGCAGCGCTTTCATCGCGCGGGCGCTGGCGTTGAATTCCACCGGCAGGGTGATCAGCTGGAACACGGTGGACAGGGCAAAAAAGGCGACGCCCACATAGGCGAGGATCGGAAAGGCAAACAGCAGCCCCGCCAGCACCAGATAGGGGGAAAAGGTGGCGGCAAATTTGGTGGCGGGATAGATGAGGGTGCGGATTTTTACCGGGCCGTACTCGTTCTCATACTGGAGGGCGTGGCCCGTTTCATGGGCCGCCACGCCGATGGCCGCGATGGAGCGCACCTCCCCCACCGTTTCCGACAGCCGGATGGCGTTGGCTTTGGGGTCGTAGTGGTCGGTCATGGAACCAGCCACCTGCTCCACCGGCACGCGGATACCGTTCTGGCGCTGGATTTCTTCCGACGCCTGACGGCCGGTCATACCGCTGTTGGTACCCAGCTTGCTGTACTTGTGGAAGGTGGACTGTACCTTGATCTGTGCCCACAGGGACAGCAGAATCGCGGGCACCACCAGAATGAGGTACCAGTAATCCATAAAATAAAAAGGCATGCGATCACTCCTTATTCCGATTCCAGACGGGCGCCTGTCGGCAGGGGATGGCCGCAGAGGTATTCCTCCGCCGTCATGCGGCGGGTACCCTCCGCCTGTATCTCCCGCAGCACCAGGGTGGTGCCGCCGCCGCAGGCGATTGTCAGGGGATTTCCCTTAACAATTGTGCCCGGCGGGGCGTCGGTATACTCTTCCCCCACCGCCGTGCGGTGAAGTTTCAGCTTTTTGCCCCCATATAGGGCCACCGCCGACGGCCAGGGGTTCAGCCCCCTCACCAGATTGTGCAGCGCGGCGGCGGGACGGCCCCAGTCGATGGCGCTGAGGGATTTATCCAGCATGGGCGCGTAGCAGGACAGCGCGTCGTCCTGCCGTATCGGATGCAGGGCGCCTGCCTCCAGCGCTTTCAGCGTATCCGAAAGGCACCGGGCCCCTTCCTCCGCCAACAGGTCGTGGAGTTCCCCGCCGGTCATTTCCGGCGGAATCGGGCAGCGGCGCTTGAGCAGCATATCACCCGTATCCAGCCCGGCACTCATCTGCATGGTGGTGACGCCGCTCTCGCTCTCCCCGTTGATGACCGCCCACTGGATCGGAGCGGCGCCCCGGTATTTCGGCAATAGGGAGGCGTGTACGTTGATGCAGCCGTGACGCGGCAGATCGAGAATCCGCTGGGGCAGGATTTTGCCGTAAGCCGTCACCACGATGAGATCAGGCAATTCCCGGGCAATGCGCTCATACGCCTCGTCGCTTCGCATACCGGCGGGCTGATATACCTCCACATCATGTGCAAGGGCGCAGACCTTTACCGGTGTGGGCTGCAGCTGATGGCCGCGCCCCCGGGGCTTGTCCGACTGGGTGACCGCCAGGGTCACCTCGTGCCCGTCGGCCAGCAGACGTTCGAGACAGGGCACCGCAAAATCCGGCGTCCCCATAAATACGATACGCATGGCGCGCCTCCTGTCAGGTTATATTTCGCCGGGACCCAGCATCCGCACCACATGCTCTTTGAAAAGCACGCCGTCCAGATGGTCGTTTTCATGGCAGATGCATCGGGCCAGCAGTTCGCTGCCCGTCAGGGTGAATTCCTTGCCGTGGCGATCCTGGGCGACGAGGGTCACGGTCATGGGCCGACGGGTGATGCCATATTCCCCAGGACAGGACAGGCAGCCCTCCACGTCCTCCTGCACGCCCTGCGGGTCCACGAGCCGCGGATTGATCGCTTCCACCACGCCGTCTCCCAAGTCCATGATAAACAGGCGGCGCAGTACGCCCACCTGCGGGGCGGCAAGGCCGACGCCGTCCGCTTTATGCAGGGTATCTGCCATATCGTCCAGCAGCTGCCACAGCCGCGCGTCGAATTCGGTCACCGGACGGCACACGGTGCGCAGCGCAGTCTCCTTCTCAGTTAAAATCTTACGAATCGCCATATATAAACCACCCTTTCCAGCTTTCTGGCCAGTTTTGTGCGGAAGAGGCCGTATCCCTCTCCCGTCAATATTGGTAGTATTCTATCACATTAAACCGCCTCTGCCGCGAATACGAGTTCAAACCGCCGGGACGGCGCTTTTCTTCATGTTAATATCTCAACCCCCGGAAGAATGAACGGCGCGGCTCTGCCGCGGAGGGATTTCATCCCGAAAGAGTATTCTTCCTGAGTTCAAACCGCCGGGACGGCGCTTTGAACTCAAGGGATAACCGCGGGATTGATATCGACAAACAGGCTGACCGCCCGATTCTCCGGCCCGCGGCCAAAGGCGGTAACCAGTTCAGCGGTCATTTGCCGCATGCGGGCGTTATTGACTGTTTTGACCAGCATCTTATACCGGTATTTGCCGGCGACGCGCGCCACGGCCGCCGGCGAAGGATCCAGCACGATCATGGGAACGTCGGCATAGGAGCCGGTCGCCGCGCCGCGCAGCATCTGTAAAAAGCGCAGGGTTCCCTGCCGGACCGCTTCCTCCTCCACACCGACGAAGCCGAACAGGCACAGGTCGGTATAAGGCGGGTATTTCATCATGCGGCGGGCGGCGATCTCCACCTCGTAAAAACCGGTGTAATCCTGCTGCGCCGCCAGTTCGATCACGTAGTTTTCAGGCGTATAGGTTTGAATCAGCGCCTTCCCCTCCCGTTCCCGGCGGCCGGCGCGGCCCACCACCTGGGTCAGCAGGGCAAAGGTGTTTTCAAAACATCGGAAATCCCCGCCGTACAGGGATTGGTCGGCGGACAGCACCCCCACCAGGCCCACCTGGGGAAAATCAAGCCCTTTAGCCACCATCTGGGTGCCGATCATGATCCGGTATTTACCCTCGGCAAATTCGCCGAAACGATTTTCATACGCGTAGCGCGACATGGTGGTGTCGGTATCCATGCGCAGCAGCGGAACGCCGGGGAACAATTCCTCCAGCTCCTGCTCCACCCGCTGGGTACCCAATCCTGCGTACCGCAGTTTATCCGAGCCGCATTCGGGACAAACCGCCGCCGGGTCCTCCGAATGGCCGCAGTAGTGGCACATCAGTCGTCCGTTGGCCCGATGATATGTCAGGGAGATATCGCAGGAAGGGCAGGTTATCACATGCCCGCAGGTGCGGCAGGAAACGAAGGTATTGAATCCACGCCGGTTGAGCAGCAGGATCACCTGATGCCCCTCCTGCAGGCAATCGTCCATCTCCGCTTTGAGACGGCAGCTGACGACGCCGCCCTCCAGGGGCGTTTCCTCCTGCCGCATGTCGATAACCTCCACCTGGGGCAGGCCGGCATCGCCGTAGCGGGAGGATAATACGTGCAGAGCGTACCGGCCGCTCTGGGCGGCGTGGTAACTCTCCACCGAAGGGGTGGCCGAAGTGAGCAGCAGCAGCGCCCCGTGATGGGTACAGCGGAATTTCGCCACATCCCTGGCGTGATAACGGGGAGAAGCTTCTGATTTATACGTATGCTCTTGTTCCTCATCCATGACAATAAGCCCCAGATCGGCACAGGGCGCGAATACGGCGGAACGGGTCCCTACCACGATACGGGCGTCGCCGCGGCGGATGCGTTTCCACTCGTCCAGGCGCTCCCCGATGGCCAGCCCACTGTGCATCACCGCTACCCGGCTGCCGTACCGGGACAAAAATAGCCGCATCGTCTGCGGGGTCAGGGATATCTCGGGAACCATCACGATTACCTGTCGTCCGTCTGCAACCACCTGATCGATCAGGTTCATGTACACCTGGGTCTTGCCGCTGCCAGTCACCCCGTAGAGCAGGGAAGCCGACGCCCTGCCTGACCGATAACGGGACAGCAGATCGTCATAAGCGGCCTGCTGCTCCGGGTTCAGCCGGGAAGAAACGATGGTCGGGCAGTCGTTCTCCCCATGGGGAGAA
>JAAWQC010000056.1 GCA_022800315.1 Clostridiales bacterium | reverse complement strand
CCGGTAGACGGGCCGGGGACATCGGAAGGTTCGGTCTCGGAGGGCTCCGTCTCCGAAGGTTCAGTGACGGAGGGCTCGGTCGAAGGCGCCGGGCCGACAAAGAGATAGTTGATGGTGGGTTTGACACGGGTACCCGCGGCACAGATTCCCTGCAAAGTAAGGGTATCCGAGCCGACCAGCTCCTTTAAATTGATACAACCGGTTTCACTGCCGGTAAATCGCTTGGAAACCGGCACATTGTTAAGCTGCTCAAACAGCGGTACCCCCTGGTCGTCCAGGCCGGTAACACGGGAATAGGACGTATTGTTGTCCACCGATAAACCAAAAGAGAATTTGGATGAAGCCGCCTGATTCACTGACCAGTACAGATACGGATTGGCGTTCAAATCGATGGTTTTGGACTCCGTGTATTTGAATATTGGGTTTCCCTGCAGGCTTAATGAAATAGACCCGTCTTCATTTTTAACATTGGGCGAAGGTAGTGTCAAATCATCACCTATCAAATTAACGCCTTTGATATCGGTCATCGCCGCCCAGGCGTAATAGGGGTGATCCGGGGTGGCGGGTGTCCCCTCCGTCACTCCCCCGTCCGCCGCCATTCCCATCAGAGCGGTGCCGGTGGCGACCGTCGCCACCGCCGCGGCCACGCTGAGCAGCCGCTTCAGATTGCGTTTGACTTTCATGATTTTCCCCTTTCCTGTTACCCTGATTATTCCCACGCCGTTTGCGTGAGCATCATCCCCATTATGGTAGCACAAGTAATTCTTAACCACAAGAGGATAACTGTCGAATAATGATACTTTTCTGAAAAGAAATCGGAAAACCGCGGGCGGGTGATGCGGCCGCCCCTATATACGTCTTCCGATTGTCTGTGATAAAGGAAGAGGCCGTGAATTCCGCAGGGAATTCACGGCCTTTCCCATGAGGGGTAGGGGTGATATCAGCCGTTGCGCCTATTGGCGCGAAGCCTTAGATAATATCGACCGGTGCAGCTCCAATCATGAACTGATTGATAGTGGCAGTAGCTCCTGTATTACCATATAAGCTGATGGAATAATCCACAATCTCAATAACGCCATCAGCAGGCAGACGGCCGCGGTTGGCCAGATACGTTCTGAAATCGATGTAGCCGTACGCGTCCTGCCGGAAGTCCTCGTCGCCCCGCTCGGTGAAAGCGGAGAGCTGGGCCTGCTTGACGGTGCCGTCAGCCAGCTTGTAGTGGATAACGGCGTTAACGCCGATATCGGTGGTTCCGGCTGCCGGGGCCACATTGCTGAACTCATAGTAGAGGAACGGGAAACTATTTAAATCGACTGTGTTGAAAGGAGCCTCGGCTTGGGTCACAATGGACGGCCAGCTGGCACCCTTGATGATGTTCAAGGTTACGGAACCGTCGTCGTTGTAGGTGGGTTCGATGACAGCGCCGTTGGTCTCCGGTGTGGTGGAGAACCCGTCCATAGGTCTCATATCAAAACCAATACTTACTGTAGGCTGCGGGACCGACATCTGGATGGTGGCCGTGCCGCCGGCCTCCATGACGAACAGAAAGCGGTCGAGATACAGCGCACCGTCGCGCACGACAACGGGCCAGCTCTGAACCAGATTCTGAGCGTTCAGATAGACATCGTAGGTGCCCGCGTCCACGGCGGTGCCGATGGTGGTATCGGTCACGATGTTGCTGTCCGCCGTGCTGGTGCGCCATGTCGCCTCGGGATAATTCAAGGTGAAGTGGAGCATGCCGCTGGCGCTGTCGGGATCGGTGTTATAACCGAAAAATGCGCCGGTAAAGGGCTTGTCCGCCGTGATCTTTAGATGGATGTTGGGCATGGCTTCCACGTCGATATATTTGCCGATATCGAACTGGAACCGGCCGGTCGCGTCCGCCTTGTTGGTGACGCTGATCGTCTTCGTCGCCGCGTCGTAGGCAACGCTCTGCGGGAAGAGATGAGTGGCGTCCTCAACGAACTGCGTGTTCCCGTCGACAAGCGCCACGGGGGCGTTGGTCGGCTCAGGGGTAACAGCACCCGCCGCCAGACCGGTGAGAACCGACGTGGTGGCCGTCATCATCGCGGCCGCCATCAAAACTGCTAACAACTTCTTTAGATTTTTCATTTTCTTTCCTCCTTAAGCAATTTGTGTTACTATACGGATACGTACAGAGCTGCCACGGTGCCGACCCCGTCAAATCACGACTTTCGACAAAACCGGCGCCGGAGGAGCCAGTAGATGCTGACCTCATCCCCTGTTTTTCTCCAAGTCGTTGATACTTATTGTAGTATTTGCATAAATCAAAAGCAAATCTCATATTCTACCATATTTTATCATTTTCAAGGACTGTGTTCATTTATCACAAGCTTTGCGTCGTAATCCATTGTTTTTCACTGCTTTTCAGCGGTTTTTGGTTAATTATATTCACTTTTCTATTAATTACTGCCAGATCATCTCTTTTTGACCCTCAAGAAAAATACCGCCCATACATACTGAGCGGTGAAGAGAACATACCATATAACGATACGAACCGTCCGGCGTCACCGGCGGCTGCGAAAGGCGGAAATGAGCTCATGTCAATAAACGGTGCATCAATCAAATCTTTTTTTAAAACAGCAGGCGGCGGATTCCTGATGGGGATCGGCTCCATTGCGCCGGGGGTCAGCGGTGGCGCTATTGCGGTAGTCTGTGGCCTGTATGAGCAGATCACAGACGCGGTCGCCCACTTCTATCGCAACTTTAAGGAAAAGATGAAGCTGCTGATTCCTCTGGGGATCGGTGTGGCGCTGGGCATTCTGCTGTTCGGCCAGATCATCCAGTTCTTTTTTGACCGGTACAATACCCAGGTGCGCTGTCTGTTCATCGGCCTGATGGCGGGAACACTGCCCTCGGTCATTCAAACAGCTAAAAAGAAGGGATTCAGACTCTGGTACCTCCTGCTGTTTGCAGCGGCCGCCGTTCTCATCTTCCTGATGAGCCAACCGGGCAATTTCACCTATACCGGCGGCACCGAAGGGCTGACCTGGCCCCTGCTGCTGCTGAGCGGCGCGGTCATCGGCTTCGGCACCATTGTCCCCGGCGTCAGCTCCTCTTTTATCCTGATGGCGGCGGGTCTGTATGAGCCGCTGCTGACCACCCTGAATACCATGGACATCCTGCGCCTGATTCCCGTTGCCATCGGTTTCGGCGCGTTCGTCCTGCTATTTGCCAAGCTGGTGAGCTTTTTATACGCCCACGCTTACGGCGCGGTCAGCTTTACCGTCTGCGGCCTGCTGGTCGGTTCTATCATCCCCGTCATTCCCCCGCTCTCGTGGGATCTGCCCTCTGCGCTGGCGATACTGCTGACCGTGACGGGCGCGGCGCTGTCCTATTTCCTGCTCCGCATCCGCACGGGGGCGGAAAAGCCGGCAGAAGATTCCGCGGATTAATCGGCGCTTTCCAGCAGCTCTTCGCTCTGATACCAGGCAAGGATGAGGGATACGGCCCGATCATAGCTGAGCACGCCGTCCGGATCGCCCTGAGCCTCCAGAAAACTGTCATTGACCGCGGAGGACAGCTGCTGGATCTGTCCCTCGAACCGCTTCCAGTAGTCGTTGTTTTGCACGATATCCCGGCGCATACCCTCGGAGCAAAAGGCCGAAGCCTCGCGCCAGCGGTCGGCATCGTAGTCATACAGGGCGTTGGCGCACAGGGTATAGGCCAGAAGATAACCGGAATACCGGTATTCCGCGTCGGGATGGGAGACACAGGACAGGTAGGCAAAAAAATTGCACTCGTCCTCCCGCGCAAAACCGCGGGTATGGGCCAGTTCGTGGGCGGCGGTGGCGGGAATGCCGCTGGCGGGAACATCCCTGTTGATATTCGCCTCGTTGAAAAAGGGAAAATAGACACCGGTAATTCCGGTATACGACCACCAGTGGGACAGCACCACCGGTTTCGCCCGGTTCACCGTTCCCCACAGGAAGGAATAATCCCCCTGCAGCGCCCGGTATCCCTCCCCCGCCCGCGACAGGGTATCGTCCAGGGGCTCAGACAGCACGGCACAGCCGTCATCGTCCTCGCTGAGGCCCTCCCGCTCCCGTGAGGCCAGGCGGGCCAGATCGCCCGTCACCTGCTGCAAAAACGCCGCCGATTTCGGCGAAACGTCCAGCTCCATCAGCTCCGCCGCCGGCCGGCGGTCAAAATTAAGGCCGTGGAGCAGCATATAGGCCAGCAGGAGAAGGGACAGGGTCCACCCCGCCGCCTTCACCGCCCGTCCCGCCGTCCGCTTCCGGTTGGCGGAGCGGCGCATGTGCCGCACAAACAGGACGGTCAGCAGGATCAGAGCCGGTACGGCGGCGACCACGGCGATTTCGGTCAGGGAGAAGGGCAGCAGCGAGGTCAGCATCCCCAGCGGCGCCGACAGCAGCCGGAAAATCCCGCCGGTCACGGCGATTTCGGCAAAGCCGGGGTAAAACGGCAAAAGGAAAAACAGAAGCAGGGCCGCTGCCGCGGGCAGCAGACAGGTAAAAGCCTTCAAAAAGCGCATAAAACCACCGTTTTTCATCTCGTCCGATCTCCTTTGTTCATATGAGGCGGCCTGACCGTCCCGGTTGCCGCCGGACCGCGTTTTATTTTCAGATTATACCGCACGGGTTCCCTTTTGTCTGCAAAATAATGGCGGCACTTACAGCAGGGGCATCGGAACGACACATTACGCCTTGAAAAAGGCAGGGGTCCTGATGTATGATAGGATCAATCATTATAAAGGAACCGGTGGAAGACCAGTAGGAAGAAAGGATGAACCAGGATATGGAACAATCGATACAGAAGGCGTACCGCCTCTGGCTGGATAACGCTGTGGAAGACCCCGACCTGCAGGAAGAGCTCCGCCGCATCGACGGACAGGAGGAGGAAATCTTCGATCGTTTCTATCGGGAACTGGAATTCGGTACCGGCGGGCTGCGGGGCGTGATCGGCGCCGGCGAGAACCGCATGAACATCTATACCGTCCGCCGTGCCACCCAGGGCCTCGCCGACTATCTGAAGGAAAAATATCCCCGATCCTCCGCGGCGATCAGCTTCGATTCCCGTATCAAATCGGATTTATTCGCCCGTGAAGCCGCCCGTGTCCTGGCGGGCAATGGGATAACCGTCTATTTATTCCCCGAGCTGATGCCCACACCGGTGCTGTCCTATGCCGTGCGCTTTTACGGCTGTCAGGCGGGAATCATGGTCACCGCCAGCCACAACCCGTCCCAATATAACGGCTACAAATGCTACGGCGCCGACGGCTGCCAGATGACCGACCGCGACGCGGGAGAGGTCACCGGCTGCATCCGCCGAGTAGACCTGTTCGGCGGCGTTAGCACCGCCGATTTTGACGAAGCGAAGGCCGACGGCCGTATCCGTCTGATCGGCGGCGAACTGCTGGAGACCTTCCTCGGCCATGTGGCAGGCCAGCAGGTAACCCCCGGGGCCTGCCGCGAAACCCCTCTCCATGTTATCTATACGCCCCTCAACGGCACCGGCAACAAGCCAGTGCGTGAAATCCTGTCCCGCATCGGGGTTCACCGGCTGGACGTGGTCCCCGAGCAGGAAAAGCCCGACGGCACCTTCCCCACCTGCCCCTATCCCAACCCGGAAATCCGTCAGGTGTTTGAATGCGCGCTGAAAATGGCGGAGGAGACCCGACCCGACCTGCTGCTGGCCACCGATCCCGACTGCGACCGGGTGGGTATCGCGGTTCGCCACGACGGCGAATACCGGCTGATGAGCGGCAACGAAGTGGGATGCCTGCTGCTCCATTACCTGCTGTCCCGCCGGCGGGAGGAGGGTTCCCTCCCCGACCGCCCCGTGATGGTCAAAACCATCGTCACCTCCGACCTGTCCGCCCGTATCGGGGAAAAGTACGGCTGTGAGGTACGGGAGGTGCTCACCGGCTTCAAATACATCGGTGAACAGATCGGTCTGCTGGAACAGGAAGGACACACGGAGCGGTATGTTTTCGGGTTTGAGGAAAGCTACGGCTATCTGGCAGGTACCTACGTCCGTGACAAGGACGGCGTCGTCGCCTCCATGCTGGTCTGTGAAATGGCGGCGTATTACAAATCCAAGGGAAAGACCCTCCCCGATGTGCTGGAGGAGCTGTACCGGGAACACGGCGTTTTCCGCCATACCCTGATCAACAAGGCGTTCGAGGGCGCGCAGGGCATGGAGGCCATGCAGCGCCTGATGACCTCGCTGCGGGAAAACCCGCCGGCGGCCATCGCGGGCCGCCGGGTCGTGCGCTTCGCCGACTATCTGACCTCCCGTGGGGTGGAGGTGGACGCGGGCGCCACCTTTTCCATCGATCTGCCGGCATCCAACGTCCTCTCCTTTGGCCTGGAGGGCGGCGCGGGCTTTATCGTGCGGCCATCGGGAACCGAGCCGAAGATCAAAGCCTATATCACCGCCGCCGGCCGGGACGAGACCGCCGCGCAGCTCCTGGCCGATCAGCTGACGGCCGCCGGGAACGAGCTGCTGGGCGGCTGATTGCGGTGGGCCCTGGCCGATGAGGAAAGCTCTCTTGACGAACCGATTCTGACGATATTAAAGCCGGGTGTTTCACACGCTGAAACACCCGGCTTTATTCGATAATACCACCCGCGTGCGGAAAGTGGCCTCCACCGGTCACCCCGTATACTTCGCCGGACGGCGGCCCACAAGAATTCACAGTTTGTTTACAAAAAGACGTTCTTGCATCCCGCCGAAAAAATGCCTATGCTGATATTTTATATGAGAATCAAACAGGCCGCCGGAAGCAGTGGCGGCCCGGTCAGGAGGAATTCAGCATTGTCATGTAAAGGTAGCCGTCTGTTCCGATTCGGCCGTCAGGCGGTGGAAAACGGCCTGCGTTTTCTGTTCTCGGTGGTCTTTATCTTCGTCTATCAGCAGGTGTTCGGCGCGGAAAATACCCTGCCCGGCGTGGCGGTCAGCGTGGCGCTGACCATGTATCCCACCATGGATCTGGGCGTGCGCCCCCTTACCATGGCGGGAACAATTGCGGGCCTGTTCGTCGCAGCAGGGCCGGTGGCGCAGCTGGCGCTCGCCTCCCCCTGGCTGGCGCTGCCCTGCAATCTGCTGTTCGTCCTGCTGATCATGCTGCTCACCTGCGAACCGGAGCCGTTCAAGCCGTCGGTTTGTTTTCTGCTGGCCTTCGTCTTTTCACAGGCGACACCGGTCCCGATGGAACGGTTTCCCCTGCGTATGGCGGGTCTGGCGGCGGGCGGCCTGCTGGTGGCAGGCGTCACTCTGCTGGAGTGGCATCGGCGCGGATTCGGACGGCAGGGACGCAGCCTGACGCAGCAGATGCGCCTCAGTCTGGAAAAGCCGGGTCTGATCGTCCGGATGGCACTGGGCCTCTCCCTGGCCATGTTCGCGGGGATGGTTCTCCATCTGCGCAAGCCGCTGTGGATCAGCATCGTGGTCATGTCTCTGACCCAGCTGGAATTCCACGAGACGGTGGCCCGCATCAAGCACCGGGCTGCTGCGACCATCCTGGGAATCGTCATTTTTGTGCTGTTGTTCCGTATAGCGCTGCCCGAGGAATACGCCATACTGGCGGTAATGCTGTTCGGTTATGTGGGGTATTTTCTACCCGCGTACAAGTATAAGCAGGTGATCAACGCCATCAGCACGCTGCAGGCGTCTCTTGTGCTGCTGGATACCACCGAAGCGGTGGGCGGCCGGGTACTCTGCCTGTTGGGAGGCATCGCTATCGTCCTGATCCTGTTTTTCCTGCAGCACCTGTACCGCTTGCTGCGCAGCCGCCTCCACTCCCCCGCGGCCCCGCAGCAAGCCTGAACCAGCGACAAAAAGCCGTCTGGCAGTAAATGCCGGACGGCTTTATTCGTCTGTTTTGTCGTCGGTGAGAAAGCGGCCGGCATTGCCGTTGCGATCCGACTCCCCACCGAAGAAGCCCTGCAGGTTGGACATGGCCCGCACCAGCACGTCGGATTCCTCCGGCGACAGCCCTTCCACCACCATACGGGCCATGCGGCGGTGGAATCGCCGGTGGGCTCCCACCAGCGTGCGCGCCCGCGGGGTCAGACGCACCCGCACCACCCGCCGGTCGGTACCGTCCCGCTCCCGCTCCACCAGCCCTTTGGCCTGCAGCCGGTTGACGGCGATGGTCATGGTGCTGGCGGTCACCCGGGCTGCGACAGCCAGTTCGGTAACGGTTCGGCCGCCTTCCAGCCCCACGGCGTCGAGGATATGCATCTCGGTCACCGAGACGGCCTCTTTTGTGGTCAGCTTGAGGGACTGTTCCTCGACCTTCAGGATATCGTTAAAGGTCTGGGTGAGCAGTTGATTGAGAATTTCCAGCTTTTCGTCCATCCCGCCCGCCCCTCTCGGTTTTGTCAGGGGTATTGTACCCGATGGGCGGCTGATTTGTCAATGGAATTCGCTGTCCTCAGACGCTTTGCAGCTGCTCAAGGACCCGTCGCACCTTATCCGGGGATACGTTCCCCTTGGCAAATTGCAGCACGCTTTGCAGGGACATACCGCGCGCCATGCCCATCAGCGGACTGCCATACAGGCCGGGAAGCTCCTGTTTGAGCACCTCCCGCGCGGGAGGATAGCTCAGTATCTCTCCCAGGGTGATCTGATTATTGTGCAGATCCATCGGATCGCCTCCTTATCAGGACAGTATATGCATCATCTGCAATTCTGCCCGCCAAAGGATATCAAAAACGGCGCCCCGCCGGAATCGCCCGTGGGGGGAGAACCGCCGTCCGGGACGCCGCCCAGTCAGAACTTCGGTTTGGGATTGCGATGGCCGCACACGTTGTCCCGCTGGAGGTCCAGCACCGGTGAGGGATGTTTGTCCAGGCGCGCGATCAGATCGTCCGCCCCATGGGACAGTTTGTATTCCATCTCCTCCTCATATATCGGGAACATTTGATAGAACCGCACCGCGCTGCCGTCGGGCATCTCGCACAGGGCGGCCTCCTCACCGAAGTGATCGGGGGTCAGCAGCAGCATGCCGCTCAGCGCCGTATTCTCTGCAAAGGGCCCTCCGTTGGCGATGGTATGTCCCCAACCCAGCCAGGAATTTTCCTCACCGGGCAGGCGCGCCAGCAGCTTCATCCACCGCAGCGGCCAGTACCAGCCTTCGTCGCTGTTGTCGAGCTTCCAGTCCGCCGGCAGGCACAGCACCATTTCCGCCCGGTCCAGCCGTTCCTCCCGGCATTCCTCCGGCACTGCCATCCGGTGGGCGCCCATTCCCATGGTGACAAGGGTGTAGAAATCCCGCTGTCCCTCCGGCGGAATCACGGCAATATCCACGTGGATATCAGGAGAATGGATCTCGTGGAATACCGATTCAAAGTTGCCGAACTGGGCGGTGATATGCGCCTCCAGCCGGTCCAGTTCTTCCTGCGTATACAGTTCGGCCGTTTGAGCCTCACGCGGGTCCTTGAGGTTGCGGGAGCGGCCCGCCTTGCTGCTGCGGTTGGTTTTCTCCCGCTCCGGGAGGGGATTGACGCTGCCGAAATGCTGCTGCCATTCCTCAGGCGACAGGATGCGCAGGCGCTCGGAGGCCTCCCAGAACCGCTCGTTCATGCCCGCCGACCGGCAGCAGGACGCCAGAAACAGCCAGGCATCGGAATCCTCTGGTTCACGCAGCACCGCCTGTTCGAAGTGTCCGGCGGATTCCTCGAATTGGTCAAGAAAATAGAGGGAGTATCCCATACGGAAATGCCACAGGGGATCGTCCGCTCCCTGCTCACGGATTTTTTCCAGCTCCGCGGCGCCCTCGGCATACCGGCCGTCGTTGTTATACGCCCGTGCCAGCTGCCCGATCATGTCATAATCCCGTTCGTCTTCCGGCAAGGCCGTGATTGCCTCGATAATCTTCTCGTATTCATCGGTGTCATGCCATATCTGAAGCTGCTGTTTGAATTGCGGGTCCATCGTCATACCTCCGTTCACCGGTTCCTTTCCGTTTGATATAAAATCAGGCTGAAAGGAACCGGTGCTGAAGAATTCCTTCGAATTCTTCCTTTGCGTTTATTATAACATACACCGATTCCT
>JAAWQC010000014.1 GCA_022800315.1 Clostridiales bacterium | reverse complement strand
CCTCCCCGGCCGGGGAGGCGCTTTTCCCGTCTTTTGCTTACGGGGCTGAAGCCCCCTCGTTATCGGGAGCGTAATTGACATCATAAAACTCTTTCACCGGCGACAGCAGGACGGTGCGATACTGTTTGCGCAACCAGATCAGCAGGATCACCGCCACCAGCAGGCCGCCCAGCGTTCCCATGAACATATCCTCCATCGTATCGGCCACGCCGGTGGCGGCCACGTTCTGCGAATCGTAGCCGGTGATGAGGAACATGGCGTATTCGAGCAGCTCCCAGAAGCCCGCGACAAAGCCGGAGAAGCTGAAGCTGAAAACCGCCGCCAGCCAGGGGTCTGCCCCCAGCGGGGCGCTCTTGTCCCGCCGGAAGTAAAGGTAGGCGCACATCCCCACCAGCGCGAAGAACACACCGCTGAGGAAATGGGCGATGAGGTCGTACACCTCGATCAGGTGGTACCACTCCATCGCCACGCCGAGGGAAAAGGCGGTGAAGCCGAAGGCATAGATGGCGATATTCATCCGATAGGAGGTCTTGGCGCGGAACAGCCAGCACAGTACCGGCGGGATCAGCAGGAAAAGAAACGATACCCACATTTTAAGCATATTTAATACACTGATGTTGAGAAAAAAGGCCATGATCTTGCCGAAGGCCCCGTCGGCTGCCTGCAACTGAGCCGGCAGGGCATCCAGTCCGCCCGATGAGAACAGGCGCCATATGCTGAGCGCCAATACCACCAGCACATACAGGACACAGAATATCCGATGCGCCCCCCTCGTGCGGACACGCTGTTGTTCGTTCATCCAATCACTCCTCTGTCTTGAGCTCTGGGGGCGGAAGCCCCTCTCCCGCTTGTCAGATACCGGCGGCTTATGTTATACTGAATCCGTTCGTGCGCCTGTAAAAGCAGCAAAAGACCGATGTTTTCATCGCGTACAGCGACTATTATAGCGCACTTTGGTTCAAGATTGAAGAGAAAAAAGGAGAACCGCCCAATGGAATGGTTCACATCGCTGGTAACAACGGTGCAAAGCTTTCTGTGGGACGGCCTGTTGATCGTCCTGCTGTGCGGCACCGGGCTGTTTTTCACCATCCGGCTGAAGGGGATTCAGCTCCGGCGCTTCGTACCTGGCCTGAAAGAAATGTTTGCCGGTTTTTCGCTGAAAGGGGAACACGCGGGGAAACATGGGATGAGCTCCTTTCAGGCGGTGGCTACCGCCATCGCGGGGCAGGTGGGCACCGGCAATCTGGCCGGCGCCGCCACCGCCATCCTGCTGGGGGGACCCGGCGCCATCTTCTGGATGTGGGCTTCGGCGTTTCTCGGCATGGCCACCATCTATGCCGAGGCCCTGCTCGCCCAGAAATTCCGCACCACCGACCGTGATGGCCAGGTGGTGGGCGGACCCGCCTATTATATTGAAAAAGGCCTGCAGTGCAAATGGCTGGCGCGGATTTTCGCCGTTCTGATCGTTCTGGCGCTGGGATTTACGGGCAATATGGTGCAGTCCAACTCCATCGCCTCGGCCTTCACCACCTCCTTCGGCGTGCCCTCCTGGGCGGGAGGACTCGTCATCGCCCTGATGACGGGGATCATCCTGATCGGCGGCATCCGCCGTATCGCCTCCTTTACCGAAAAGGTGGTGCCGGTGATGGCCCTGCTGTACCTGACGGGCGGTATCGTGGTTCTGATGATGAACGCCGGCCGTATTCCTGACGCCTTCTTCTCCATTTTCCGCTGTGCCTTTCAACCCGTGTCTGCCTTCGGCGGCGTCGCCGGCTATACCGTGATGCGGTCGATGAAATACGGTGTGGCCCGCGGTCTGTTCTCCAACGAGGCGGGCATGGGCTCCACCCCCCACGCCCATGCGGTGGCCCGGGTCGATCCCCCCTGCAAGCAGGGACACGTGGCCATCGTCAGTGTGTTTTTCGATACTTTTGTCATGCTGACCCTCACCGCCCTGATTATTCTGACCTCCGGCGTGGTGCCCGACATGCTGGCCCAGGGGCAGGAGGGCATCGCCGTGACCCAGGCGGCTTTCTCCGCTTCCTTCGGCTCCGCCGGCGGCGGCTTTATCGCGGTATGCCTGCTGTTTTTTGCCTTTTCCACCATAATCAGCTGGTATTATTACGGAGAAACCAATATCCGTTACCTGTTTGACTCCCACCGGGCCGTGGTGGTGTACAAGCTGTGCGTCATCGCCTTTGTTTTTGCGGGCAGCCTGTTCCAGGCGAACGTAGTTTGGGCGCTGTCCGACGTCTTCAACGGCCTGATGGTCATTCCCAATGCCGCCGCTCTGCTGCTGCTTTCACCGGTGGTGGTCTCCCTGTGCCGTCAGACGGATACCCGCCCGCTCGGTAAGCATACAGGAAATAACCGGTGATAACGGGGGCCTTTCGGCGTACTTTTTTGCCGGCGGCCCTGTGCCTTCCCTTTTGTGACGGGTATCGACAGCACCCCTGTCAGATAATACGAATCCGAAGGGAACGATTTACAGCAACCGGTTGAAATATGGCGCCGTCTCCGATATAATCAGGGGATAGAGTGTCCAAGTTTTGTAAAAGGAGAGTCTGCGTTGGAATTTTTAGAACAATTCCGTTTTCTCTACGACGGCGTCGCCGCTCTTTTCACAGGCGACGGCTGGAAAAGCCTGATCATGCTGGCCATCGGCGGTATCCTGATCTATCTGGCTCTGGCAAAGGATTTTGAACCGGCGCTGCTGATGCCCATGGGCTTCGGCGCAATCCTGGTCAACCTTCCCTTCTCGGGTGCCATCAATCAGGGCGATTCGGTGGGTATCATTCAGTGGCTGTTCGATGTGGGTATCAAAGCGTCGGAGGCCATGCCGCTGCTGCTGTTCATCGGTATCGGCGCCATGATCGATTTCGGTCCTCTGCTGTCCAACCCGAAAATGCTCCTGTTCGGCGCGGCCGCCCAGTTCGGCATTTTTCTGACCGTGTTCCTCGCCTCCTTCTTCTTCCCCTTCAAGGAAGCGGCGGCAATCGGCGTCATCGGCGCGGCGGACGGCCCCACCTCCCTGCTGGTATCCCAGGTATTCGAATCGCGGTACGTGGGGGCCATCGCGGTGGCGGCTTATTCCTATATGGCGCTGGTACCCATCATCCAGCCCGCAGCCATCAAGCTGGTCACCACCAAAAAGGAACGGCAGATCCGCATGCCATATAATCCCAAAAAGGTGTCCCGCAAGACCCGCATCCTCTTCCCCATCATCGTCACCATCATCGCGGGTCTGGTAGCGCCGGCTTCGGTCTCGCTGGTGGGCATGCTGATGTTCGGCAACCTGCTTCGGGAATGCCTCAAGCTGGACAGCCTGTCCCAGACCGCACAGACCACTCTGGCGAACCTCATCACCATCCTCCTGGGCCTGACCATCGCCGCCAGCATGAAGGCCGCTGATTTCGTGCGGCTGGATACCCTGGTCATCATGGCGCTGGGCCTGTTCGCTTTCGTGTTCGACACCATCGGCGGCGTGATGCTGGCCAAACTGATGAATCTGTTCCTGCCCAAGGATCAGAAGATAAACCCCATGGTGGGCGGCGCGGGTATCTCCGCCTTCCCCATGTCGGCGCGGGTCATTCAGAAAATGGCGCTGAAGGAAGACAATCAGAACCATCTGCTCATGCACGCCGTGGGCGCCAACGTGGCCGGCCAGATCGGCTCGGTCGTCGCGGGCGGCATCATTCTGACCGTCGTGCCGCAGATGGTGTCCGGCATGGGCCTTGCATAAAGGAGGAATCGCTGTATGGAAATGCAATTCAGTCTCGACAATATCGGGCCGTCCCTGTGGCTGATGCTGCTGGGTATGGTGGGTATCTTCGTGGTGATGGGGGTTATCCTCCTGTCCGTCTATCTGCTCAATAAATTTGCCAAGGATCAAACGAAGGACGACGGCGATACCCAGCAGTAAGCCGCCCGTCCATGTGAAAGGAACGTTGATATGAGCCAGCTCAATACGCCCGCTGCGGGAGAAATTGTCGCGGTCATGCACACCACCATGGGGGACATCTCTCTTCGCCTGTTTCCCCAGCAGGCCCCGAAAACGGTGGAGAATTTCACCACCCACGCCAAAAACGGCTATTATGACGGTCTGAAGTTCCACCGTGTCATCAAGGACTTCATGATCCAGGGCGGCGACCCGAACGGCACCGGCACCGGCGGCGAAAGCATCTGGGGCGGCAGCTTTGAGGATGAGTTTGATCCCGCCCTGCACAACTACAAGGGCGCCCTCTCCATGGCCAACGCCGGCCCCAACACCAACGGCAGCCAGTTCTTCATCGTGCAGGCTTCCACCGTGCCCGACCAGATGCTCGACCAGATGAAGGAACTCAGCGATCAGGGTTTCCCGGCCGAGGTGGCGGAGAACTACCGCCGGATGGGCGGCACCCCCTGGCTGGATTTCCGCCACACGGTATTCGGCCAAGTATACGATGGCATGGACGTAGTCGACGCCATCGCGTCGGTTGAGGTCGGCCAGCAGGATATGCCCAAAACCGACGTGCTGATTAACAGCATCGAGATCAAGACACTGTAAAACGTGAAACGGAGGTCACTATGAAAGGAAAATGCCTGCTTTCCGTCGGATTTGCCGCCCTTTTTTGCGCAGGTATACTGACCGGCTGTTCCAGCGACGAAAACAAACCGGGGGCCGGCGGAGACGCCATCAACAGCGTCAGCACCGCCTATCCTGACAAAGATTACGGCTTCCAGCTGGAAGGACCGGCCGCCGGGGACACCATCGCCATCCTGCACACTTCGATGGGCAACATCAAGATGCGCTTTTTCCCCGAGGCCGCGCCCAAGGCGGTGGAGAATTTTACCACCCACGCCAAAGATGGCTATTATAACGGCCTGACCTTCCACCGGATCATCAACGATTTCATGATCCAGGGCGGCGACCCGAAGGGCACCGGCACCGGCGGTGAAAGCATCTGGGGCAAGAGCTTTGAGGACGAATTCGACCAGAAGCTGCTCAATCTCCGCGGTTCGGTATCCATGGCCAACTCCGGTGTAAATACCAACGGCAGTCAGTTCTTCATCAACCAGGCGGGCGCTTCCTCCTTCTCGGGACGGGATACCTACCTGTCCCAGGCCGTCTCTTACGAGGAGTATTACAAGCAAAATGAAGACTCGCTGAAATCCCAGTACAAGAGCTGGAAGGATTACTATTACGCGGCGGCCAAGCAGAAGGGCCTGCCCATTGCCTCCGCCGTGCCCGACGCCGTATGGGCGCTGTATGAAAAGAACGGCGGCAACATCCATCTGGACGGCGCCTGGCGCCTCAGCGGCGGCCACACCGTCTTTGCCCAGGTATTCGAGGGTATGGACGTGGTGGATGCCATCGCCGGCGTCAAGACCGACAAGAACGGCAAGCCCGCGGAGCCTGTGACAGTGGATACCGTCGAGATCACCACCTATCAGGGCTGAGACACATCCGGTTATGAAAACGCAGGGAAGCGGACGGCACCGTCCGCTTCCCTGCGTTTTGCGTTGTCACCTGTGGGACATCTCACAGCCAAAAGGCCGCCGGCCCCTTAACGTGGTGCCGGCGGCCTCGTCGTTGTTCAGGAGATATCGGTGGGGGAAACCCCGACGCTGTAGGTCATGGTAAGCTGGAAGGTCTCCTTCGTGCTGACCAGTTTGGGATGATACAGTTTGATGCGATAGGCGGTATTCTGCCCGTAGCCGATGGACGCAAAGCTCTCAGGCGACGCGTCCGCAGGATCGTAAGCCGTGAGCAGGGTGCCGCCTGTGTTGATCAGGTCCAGAGCCACTCCCGCTTCCTTCAGGGATTTCTTGGTTGCGGCCCAGTCGGTCCAGCCCTTGCTGCGTATCGGCAGGGTGTTGACGCTGGCAGAACTCACCCCCGACAGGGTCAGGGTAATCGGCGCCTGCGCCTTGCTGGTTACGGTCAGGGTGCTGGAGTAGCTGACCGTGTAGTTCTCCGCGCTGTCCGGCTGGATGGTGGCCGACGCCACCGGCACGGTGATATCCAGCGTGCGCACCGTCATGGGCTTCAGGGTAACGTTGATCAGATCGTACAGCGATTTGTCGGCACCGCGATAGACCTTCAGCTGGAAATAACGGTTGTCTTCCACCGTATAGGCGGCGGCGTTGACAAAGGATAGGGCGTACTTCTGCCCGGCGGTGCCGCTCATCTCCATATAGATGTTGGCGTTGGCGTTGTTGCTGCCATAGGCATGGACGTTGTTCTTCACTGCGGCGTTTCGGCTCAGGCCGGTACCGGTGGTGTCAAAGCTACCGGAGGCCTTCTGCCCGTAGAAATCCGCCTCGTCGGTGACGGCGGTGTACAGCGGCGTGGTGAGGGTCAGGGTTTGCTGCCCTTTTTCCCCCGCCGTAGCCGTCAGGGCCTGCACGTTAGCCTGGCCGGAGGGAACCTGGATATCCACCGTCCGGGACAAGCCGCCCGCGGTCACGGTCAGGGTCACCTTCCCCGCCTTGTTGAACCACAGGGAATCGCCGTTTTCCACGAACTGGGCGCTGCCGCTGATGGCATAGGAAACCGCACCGCCGCCGGTATCGGTTTTGGTAAGAGGGATAGTGGAGAAGGCCTTCGCCAGCGTCTCCCCGTTTTGCAGGAACACCGGCGTGGCATAGAGCCGGGCCAGGGCGACGTTTGCCGCGGCTGCGGGCAGAGGATAATACCCCTCCTTAATCGACCAGTTGGCGGCGGCGAAGCCGGAGGGCCCGCCGGCCTTGGTCAGGTCGGTGGTCAGTACGCCGGCGGCGGCGGTGTCGGCGGTGGAGCTGGTCTGCTTGTCGTAATAGCAGCTGGTGAAGGTAGAATCCGCCGTCTGTCCCACAAAAGCGCCGGCGGACACGCCGGACACGGTGGTCTGGGCGGTGTAGCTGCCGGTCACCTGCAGGCTCGTCGTGGCGGTGCCCAGCAGGCCGCCCGCCGCGCCGGAGGGAGCCGATATACTGCCGCCGATGACGGCGCAGTCGGCTATCCGGCTGGTAAGGGCCCTGCCGAACAGGCCGCCGGCGTCGGCGGAAGAGGTGACGGTGGGATCGATTACCAATATCCCGCTGATGACGGCGTTTGAGCTGACCGACTCGGCAAGGGTACCGCCGTTGCCGGCCACCGGCCGCAGCAGCGTCAGGTTCTTTACCGTTCCACCCACCGAGGCAAACAGGGAATTTTTCAGCCCGGTGACGGTATGACCCTGCCCGTCGTAGCTGCCGCCGTTCTTCAGGGTGAGGGGACTATAGGCGGCGGTACAGGCGACATCGGCGGTCTGTTTATAAGCGTGTTCTTTCTGCTCCTCAGCGGTCAAACCGGCAAATTTACAGCCGTCGGGACAGGTGCTGACGCAGGTATTGCCAAAATGCCGCAGGTCGGCCTCCGAACCCATCGAGATGTAGCTGACCAGCGGCCCCACCTCGGGAGAGGTGCGGGCGGTCTGGAAATCGGCGGTGGGGTTGATCTGCACCCGCACGCTGTCCCCGTCCTGCAAGCCCAGGCTGTAATCCAGTTTCAGGGTATAGGTATCGTTCGTGGTCTGTGCCAGACCGGTTTTGCCCCCGATGCCGGTATAGGCGCCGCCCCGTTTGTACTGCCAATCCAGGGTATAGCTGCCCTGCAGGGCGTTCGGCACGGTGACGGTAAGGGTGCCGTCCTTATTGGGCGCGCCGTACATGGTCAGGGTGTCGGGCAGCACGGTTTTCAGGGTGGTGGTCTTCCCCTTAATAGGGTCGGATATCACCGATGCGGTATAGCCGGTCCGCGCCGGGTACCATTGGTAAAGGGTGTAGGCGGTGTTCCGTTTCAGCCCCTTGAAGGTGCCGGTCTTCTTGTCCGCGGATACCTCAAAGGCGGCGGAACCGGTGGTAGACGCCGAACACCATTTCAGGCGGCTGTCGCCGGGGTCGGTGATGGCGGGGATATCCGGCGTGACGATGGCGTAGGACATGTTGGCCTCCAGCCCGACCGTGAAAGCGCCGTCGGTGATATTGCTCACCGTCACCGCACCGCCCGGCTTGGGCTGGCTGGCGGGTACGAAATCGTCGGCGCTGAAATCATGGTAGGAGGAGATGATGTTGCCGGTATATTTGCCGTCGGCGTCCGCCTTATAGGCACAGGTGACGGGAGAACCGCTGGATTTGAGGACGCCGAAATCGTCCCCCTTGAGCACATAGATGGTGCCGGTGGCGCCGCTGGGGAAGGGGGTGAACACCCCCTCCTTCAGATACCCCCACTGGTAGGCCCCCTTGCTGGTATCCTCGTCGCTCTGGGTGGAGTCGGGGGTGAATTTGGCGGTAAAGGTGGCGTTGTCCACCATGGGCGGCGTGTCGCCGCTGAAGGTGATGGTCATGTCCCCCTTGAGGATGGGGGGCTCCTCCACCGTACCGCTGACCGTCGGACCCACCGAGCCGGTGAGGCCGCTGATGGAAGAGGCTTTGTAGGACACCCGGTATTTGCCGCCCAGGCTGCTCTCCGGCACGTAGATATAGCTGCCGTCGTAGCCCGCGGCCCCCAGAGGGAAGATCAGGTCGGCGCTGACCGCCGTCCAGGCACTGCTGCCTTTGGCCTGCACCTCCCAGATCCAGGTGCCGTTGGCGCCGTTGTCGGGATTGGAACCGTTCTTCACATAATTGGCCGTCAGCTTTTTACCGGTGCGGGGGTTGCCGTCGGCGTACTGCAGCGCCTTGACCGTCACCTGACCGGTGACCGTGTTGGCGTCTACGATGGGGATATCCAGCGTCAGCGTGCCCCTATGGGCGAAAAACTGCGCGTTGGTGCAGTTGACCGTCATGCGCAGGTATTTGCCCGCCGCCTCGTAAGGGATGGCATCCCAGCGGCCGGTGGCGGCGCTGTACGGAAGCTTTACGGGAGTTCCCACGTCCTGTCCCTGGCTGTTTTTCTCCACCACGTACAGGTTGGTATAATAATCGATTCTCTTCTGCATCGGAGGCGTGGTGCCCACGAAGTCGGCGTAATACTGTTTGCCCGCGGCGGCCTGGGCCACCGTTTTGTTTGTGACCGCATCGTAGGCGCTGATGGTATAGCCGCCGGTGTTGATGTCCTGCACCGCTTGGACGGCGTTGCTGACGCCGGAGATGGTGCCGGTTTTGACGTCGTCCGGGCTGGGGCTGTAGATGGCCACCAGCTTTTCCCCCACCGGCACGCTGGTGGGCACGGCCCAGTGGGAATCCCAACTGCCGCTGCTGTTGGGGCCGTTGATCCTCATTTCGTTTCGGGCATACAGCTGGGCGGCGCCGCTGTTGGGGGTCCAGCTGCCGTCGGCGGCCTGGGTACACTGGCTGGCCATGTACACCCGCAGGGTGCCTTTACCGTCCGAGTTGCCGCCGATGTACTCGATGCAGGGGAATTTGGTCTGGGTAACCTGCTCGGTGAACCGGATGGAGCCGACGAGTGGCTCCACCTTGTTGACCTTGACGCTGAAGCGTTTATAGGCGGAAGCCTTGGTGGCGGGATCGGTGTAGATGGCGGTGAGGACATACTGGCCCGTGGCAGCAGTGCTGGCCTTCAGATATTGGCCGGTGGAGCCGCCGCTGGTGACCAAACCCGTCCTATCGGCCGACCATACAATGGAGGCGACGGACTGGCCCGGCAGCCTGGTCATCAGCTCCAGGTCGGTGCCCAGCGTCAGGGCGGTGACCGGGGAGCCGTCCGACTGGACCGCCCCCGCCAGCGGCAGGGGGATGGCGCTGGCGATAGAGTTGGCCCGCACGGTGTTGCTGTCGCTCTCCGCGAAAACCTTAAGTTGAGGATACAAACCGTCCACGAAGGTCCAGTTGTCCCCGGTGAGCAGCGTCTTGGCGGTGGCGGGGTCGGTCAGATCCGCCGTCGTCTGCGCGTTGGCCAGCGAGGCGATGGACGCCGCCTGTTTGTCGTAGGGAACGGATAACCCGTTGTTCACTGGCACATTGGTGCCGACAGTCTCGGAGGAATAGGAATTGGTCGCCGGTCCCGAGGCGGCCAGCAGGCGGTAGCCCTTGTCGGTATTGATCAGCCGTCCGGTAGTATAACAGTTGTCGGTCTGCGCGCTTGATGATCCCCGTTCGCCGAACAGCATACCGGGATAGCCGCCGGTGGTGCTCTGTTCGCCGCTGACGAAGCAATTGGAAATGACCATATTCGTGGGAATACAGGTCAGACCGCCGTTGGCCCAGCGACCGCCGATGGTGGACTGGACGAATACGTTCTCTATACGCCCATTCAGCGCAAAACGGGTCAGTACACCGTTAAAATAATTGCCATCACGGCTGGTAGTGTTGACGATACCCAGGTCGCGGATACCGCCGCCGTCGATGCGGCAGATCAGGACGCGGTTCAGCTTGCTCAGCACCTTGCCGTTGCCGTCCAGAATACCGGTATACGCCTGAAATCCCTGAAGGAAATTTTCCCGGGGTATGTTGGCGTTGTAAGCGGCGGTACCGCCGCCCACCTCGCATTCGTTGTAGTTGTACTGGACCGCGCCCCGCATGCCGGAAAAATCAATGGTCTCGGCGTCGGTCACAAAGATGTAGGAGCGGTCCATGCTGAAGTCGGGGCCGAACATCTGGCGGCGCAGTTCCCATTTATAGTTGGCCTTGGCGGCCTCCGCCCGTCGGGTGACGTTGGATTCCATCAGCAGGTGACTGTCCCAGTCGGCATAGCCGCTCAGCGGCACCGCCGGGCGGGGATACTCGTTCTTGAGGTAAACCCAACTGCCCTTGCCCGCCGTACCGCCGTGGCCCAGCTCGGTCAGGGTGTCGCCGGTGAGGAAATCGGCGTTGGCCTTCTGTGTCAGCCCGGCTTTGGCGCCGCCGGAGGTGATGTTGGCGGTCCCCTTGGGCTCGTAAACGCACCCGGTGAAGGAGGACAGGTTCTGTCCCGCCATATAGGCGGTGCCGCCGCTGACCGTGGTGCCCGCTATGTAACAGTACTGGCTGTTGACCCCGCCGGGGGCGAAGCCGTTGGACGTACCCGACCCGGCGGTGACAGTGGAACCCGCCACACGGCTGCTGGTCACCGTGACCGCCGTGGCGGGGGCATTGGCGAACCAGCCGGAGGAGCCGGCCTGCCCCGTGATGGTGGAACCTACCACCTCCACGCGGTTCAGGGTAGCATTACCCCCCAGCAGGTTGACTGCGATGCCGCCCGCCTTGCCGCCGGTGCTGGTCACCGGGGTATCCTTCACGGTGATGTCGGTCATATTCAGGCTGGTGTTGCCGCCGGTATCCCCGCCCAGCACCGCCGCCGTGTCGCCTGTACCGGTGAAGCCGTTCACAAACTCCAGCCAGACGTTCTTGATGGTGTTGGTCCCGGCGACGCCGCCCACCACGGGGGCGCCCATGGAGGGCTCCGGACAGTCGTAATAGATATAATTGTCGCCGATGGCGCTGTATTGCTTATTGGCCCGGCGCGTCACCACGTTGGCTACCGTGGAACCGGACATCTTGCCGATGAGGCTGCCCGTCACGTGGGAACCAAAATTATACACCGCGTATACCGAGCTATTATTTAAACTCCCTACCAGGCTGCCGATGGTGGTGCCGCCCGTGATGGGCACCGTTTCCGCCGGGGTATTGGGCCCGCGTGAGCCGGCTTCGTAGCGGACCTGAGAATAGGTGAGCAGGCGGATGTTGGAGATCAGGCCGCCGTTCTGCACCGTTTCGAACACGCTGCCGGGTATGGTGGATGTCTCGATGGCGATGTTTTTCACCGTACCGCCGTTCACTGTTTTGAAGAGGGGCCCCTTGAGGTTCTTCACCGACCAGCCGTCGCCGTCCAGCGTTCCCAGGAAGGGTTCGGTAAAACCGTTGGGATATTCCGACATGTCCAGATCGTTGGTCAGGTACATGGTGGCTGTTTTTGATTTGTTGTTCAAAGTGTCCATGATTTCCGCATAGGAACCCACCGGGTACTCGGTGGTGGACTCCGCGGCATGGAGAAGGCCGATAGAGACGGCGATACCCGCCAAAATGGCGAGCGGCGCCACAATCGCCGCGATTTTCAGACGTTTGCTCCTCAGCTTCTCTTTCATCACGAAAGCGTACCCCTTTTCCATCAATTATAACCGTATGTAACGCCAGATCTCGACGGTATTCACGCGTCGAGGGATTCGTTCGCCGCCAACTGCTGGCACATCTCGAAATAGCGTTTGCTGCTCTTCTCGATGAGCGCGCGGATGTTGTTGTATTCCTCGCGCACGTCGGCCAGATTCTTTTCCGCTTTGATCCGGGCGTTTTCCAGAATCTGCTGGGCCTTCTCGCGGGATATCTCCAGCTTGTAGTTGGCCTCTTTTAGGATATCCTCCGCGCTGCCGCGGGCTTCGGCCAGAATTTCGTCGGCCTGCTCGACGGCGGAACGGCGGAGATGCTCCGCCTGCGCCTGCGCCTGGGCGGTCTGGGACCGGGCGGCTTCGGTGAGGATATACGCCTTATACAGCGCGTCATCGAGGGAATCTTCCGCGTCGCGCTGGGCGTCGCGGACCACCTGGGCCGCCAGCTCGTCCAGCTCACGGGAGTCGGCCTCCGCTTTGGCGACGATCTCCTCCGCGCGGAGAAGGGCGTTGTCTTCGGCCACGCGGGCCTGCTGCTGCGCTTCCATCAGGATTTCGTCGGCCCGCTCCCGCGCCTCTTTCTCAGCGGCGTCGGCGTTCGCTTTGCGCACGGCGAGATATTCGTCGGCCGTCTGCTGGGCCATGGCGAAAATATGGGCGAAATCCTCGGCGGGCGGTGCCACGGCCTCGCGGACCACCGCCGCTTCCTCCGCCTGACGGCGAAGGTCGTCGGCCTGGCGGCGGAGCTCCTCCAGCTCCTGCCGGGCCGTCTGGGAATCACCCAGCAGGGCATCGACACGGGCCTGCAGCTCCTGAACAGAGGCGCGGGAGACATTCAGTTCCCCCTGAAGACGCTGGTTATTGTCCCGCAGACGCGCCAGGTCGGCCGCCGCCGCGGACTCCGTTTCGCTGGTGGATTCCTTGGCGTTTTGGAGCTCCCGAATGGTGTCCTGCGCGGATTGCAGCTTGAGGGTGAGGGAATCCACCGAATCCTGAAGGGAGGAAATACGATCCTGATAATCCTTATCGCCGTTTTCCAGCTTTTCGATAACCTGCCGCGTCATCTGCAGTTGGGCGCTGAGGCTCTCGTTGGTTTCGCGTATTTCCTTGAGGGTTTTCTGGGTCACATCGACGTATTCATCGACATCGTCCATGCGATAACCGCCGAAGGCGGCCTTTCCGAAGGCGATAGCTGTTTCTTCCATTCTTATTTTCCTCCTAAAATACAGGTGAAGCGGATGTCACGAATGACATCAGGTTTTAATGGTGATGGTGAGCGCGGCCTGCACCATACCCTTCGCCTGAAGGGTTTCCTTATCGTACAGGGTGATGTCGGCGGTACACTCATGGCTACCTTTTGTCAGAGGGGTCTTTGTCTGAAGTGAATCCTCCAGTATGTACTGGTTCGGCTTGAGCAGCCCGGAACGATACAGGACATCCCCCGTATCGTTGCGCCGGATCACGAACTCGATATAATTGATGTTGTTGGAGGGGGACTCGAGCATCAGATTGCCCTTGGCCCTGGCGTTTTCGAAAACCGCGTTGCTGTTAATTGAAAAAGCAATGGTGTTTTCATCGATGGTTTTACTCAGCAGCTCTTCGATCTGCTCGTCGGTCTTGCCGGGGAGTATGCCGATCTGCGCGTTGGGTGCAAAGACGGGCTGATCGGCAGGGGTGGCCGGCTGATTGAATACGAAAACGTACGACGTGATGGCAGCTCCGGCAAAGATGACGGCGGCCCCGCCGAATATGATCCATTTTTTCGCCCCGGAAAACAGGGATTTGGCGACTTTTCCCACGGCGCCCGATTTGCTCATACTCTTTTCCTCCATTTTGCAGCTGTCTGTCCGTATGGGGACACCCCTGATATGGTCGGGATGTCCTCATACGGGCAGACAGGCGTTCCTTCCTGTCTGCCCCCGCAAATCTCCCCGCCGCAAGCAAAACGGGAAGATTTGCGGATATCGTTTTAGATCAGACTTACTTATGCAGCAGGGGCGTCCTCGGTCACCTTAACCACCTTGAGAGTCAGGGTGACGGAGAATTTCTGCTCGTTGACGGAATCATCGAGAAGCTTCGCGTTGGCAGTGTTCTCCTTGCCGAAAACCTTCAGGGACATCACGCCGCCGTTGGCGAGGACCTTGCCCATATCGCGGTCGGGGGAACCCTCAGCGAGAGCGGTTTTCCCAGTCAGGTCGGTGGTGTCCGCCTTCTCCAGGAACAGATCCATCTTGGACAGCGCGGAGAAGCTCTTGTCATCCACCACTTTGGCCAGGCGGATATTCACGTCGCAGTTGGAGTTGTTGGTGATGTTACCGGCGCCGGAGATGACCTTATCAAATTTGCCCATATCTTCCCCGGTCTTTTTCAGGCCGACTTCAAAGTTGATGTTGGCCGGCATCGCCACGGAGATCAGTTCCGGATTGTAAGTAATGTTACCTTCCAGAGCCACGTCGCCGGTGCCCTGATTGGCGTTGACATCCGCAGCGGACGCTGCCATACCCATGGAAACCGCCATCGCACACGCCAGAATTACTGCTGTAATTTTCTTCTTCATTCTGCATTTTCTCCTTTTTAGTAATTTGCTTGCCGCTTGCGTATATTTAAAGCGGGATACCCGCTTCAAACCTCGGTTATTCCACCACGTGGACCGTCACGCCGGCCGCGACCTTGCCCAGATACTCCTCGGTATCCAGCTTATAGGCATAGATGTACGCGGTACAGTCGTAATTCCCTTTCTCCAGGAACTTATCCAGTTTGGCCTCGGGCACATAACTGCCTGGATCCAGCAGTCCCGTTTTATAGATCAGTTCATTGGTGTCGTCACGATAAAGCTCCAAACGGGTGCGTTTGCCGTTGGAAGCGGGATTTTCAAACATAATGGTGCCCTTGGCTCTTCCGTCCGCATAAACCGGTTCGGAATTCAGCACGAATGCAATGGTCTTTTCGTCCACCTTGCGGTTGAGCTCCTCTTCGATCTGTTCGTCGGTCTTGCCGGGCATGGTACCCACCACCGCGTTGGGTTCCAGCTGGTCGTTGAAAGCGGGGCGGCCGATAAACCACCACAGCAGTCCGCCCGCCAGCGCGAGTACCAGGACTACACATACGATGATGATGACATTTCGTTTTTTATGAGAGCCAGAGGGGGATGCGTGTTGAGAGGTCGAGGTCATGGACGTGTCTCCTCCTTGATTTCATACTTACCGGCTTTTTTCTTCTTCAGCAGGAACGACAGCAGCGCCGTCACAGCATCCGCTGCCAGAAAAATGGTGGAAGCAATGGCCATTATCAGCCATCCGCTGCCGCGGGATTCCTGTACAGCGGGCGTGTAGAGCCCCTCCGGGGCTTTCTGGGGCAGACGGACCGTCAACAGGTCCGGGTCGCCCTCCCGCGCTGTAGACGAAGGCTGATAAGAGGCGCTGGCTGCGCCGCAGTCATCCTGGGAAATCACCAGATCGTAAGTCAGCCGCGGCACCAGCTGACTGAGACGGATGCGACCGGTTTCATCGGTCGTCCCAGTACCGCCGTCCGTATCGGATATGCGGACCGTGACCCGGGCGCCGGGCACGGGGGTTCCTTCGCTGTCGCATACCGTCAGGTCCAGCGTCTGGTAATCCTGCACCGAAACCACGTTGGCGGGCGAATCCTGCACCTCGCTGAATTCCTGTGACTTGTCGGGCGCGGGCAGCGTATCGGCACTGGTTATCTCTTCAGCCATACACAGAGGGCTTAAGAGGACAAACAGGACCGCCGCACCAAATGACAAAATGACCTTTTTCACAGGATACTCCTCCATTGTCCCAATTTTCTGCCCGCCGATCAGGAGATGACCTGCCCGATATCCGGCTGCGTATGTACGTTATCCGACGCCGCCGCTATCACGAAGGTGGGGCGGATGGTCAGGGTATCTTCCACCTTCCACCCCTTCCCCGTCCGTCCATAGAGCCGGATGACGGCCTGTTTGTCGGCCGCGAGGGCCGTATGAGGGGGCAGCAGCCGGTAACCCGCCGCCGCGGAAGACTCGGTGAGCCAGTTTTTCTGCGCCGCGGCAAGCCCCTGGTCATCCCAGCCTGCCGGCGCCTGATACTTGATGCCGAACATGGTTTCCCGTCCGGTGGCCGTAAGGCTGTCCATGCTGTCCGTCAGCAGATCGACGTCGCCCTCCACCTTGCTGACGGTGACGTCGATGGGCACGATAGACCGGTTGATAATTTTCAGCTCTGGCTGTAACAGCTGGCCGGAACCATCGGTGAGAAGGCTGGCCTCCTTGGTTGGGTCCACATCGAAATTCACCGTGACGGGAATCGATACCGTCAGCAGGGTCGGGTTGGCCTGTATGGTCAGGCTGCCGCCGGCCTGGGCCTGTTTGTCAGCCGCCGCGGCTGTGACACCGGGCAGCAGGGCTGTCAGTAATAAAAACGGCAGTATCAGCAGCCCTTTTCGGCCACTATTTTTCAGCATGGGATCATCTCCTCATTTGGCGGTTTTGTCGTATTCCACTTTGATCGTCGGCACCATGGAAAACGAGTATCCGCCCACCTTATAGTCGGATTTCACCGCGCAATAGACCTTCAGTGCCGCCTGATCCCCGCCGGGGATCAGCGCCACAAGGACCCCGCCGTCACGCGCGACCGTCTGAGAGGTGAGGGCCCGGTTCTCAAAATCGCTCAGGCTGGTGGGGGCGTCGCCGCGCAGGGACAGCAGGGCGGCCGCCGGCGGCGCCCCGTCCGACTGCATGGCTGCCATCGAATCGACAAAGGTAAAATCGTATGTATAATCGTCCCCTGTACCAGGGATATTGTCGGGTCCCCAGCCTCGGACATAATCGGATTGCTTTTCAATTCCGATAACCGACAGCCGGATGTCAACTCCATTGTTCGCCACCCGGATATCCGGGCTGACTGCCTGTGTGTAACCCGGTTCCAACGGGCGGGAGGGGAATACTTCAAAGTCAATGGACGAGGGAAGTGCCACGTCGATCAGAGCGGGAACGATCTGCCCCGTATACTGCCCCGCAGCTGTCCCGCCGCCAACATCTTTGTGTGAGGCTGAGGTTTCCCTTTGTGTGCCTGCCGTCTCAGCCCCAACCGGCATGGCGGTCAGGCATAAGGCCATCAACGCAGCCAAAATCCGCCGATGAGGGCGTCGGTGCCGAAAGCGCATACAACTCCTCCTTCACAGGAATTTAATGTATCAAAAATCAGAAATTTATGTTATGATATGTAACGTTACTTCTGCTCCCGCCCGTCCCAAATACGTGTCCTCCTGCAGGCGGTAGGCATTGAAATAAGCAATGCAGGAATAGTCACCCGCGGGCAGCGTACGGTTGAGCCGGATCACGTCAATCCGTTGGCCGGGTGCGATGGCCCCCGACCGGTACAGGGATTCCCCCGTATCCTTTAAAACCAGCTCCACTGTCAGGCGGTTGCGGCTGCCTTCCAGATTGGCGACCAACAGGTTGCCTTCTGCCTGCCCGCTTTCAAAACAGGGGTCAGCATTGATCTGGAAATTCACTGTCCCTTCGTCCGCCAGCTGCTGGAGTTCCTCCAGCCGGCTGCCGCTGTCCGATTTCGCCGAACCAACCCTGGCATTGGGTTCGGCGGGAAAGCGGACGGGCGGACCGGCGGAACGGGTAATCCCGCAGCCCGCGATGACCGACAGACAGAGGAGGAGTGCTGTTTTCCACAGCCGATGAAGCATCCTGTATCCCCCGTTTTCACGATTCTTCCGTTTCCATGACCCGCAGATGGAGTGACACGCTGACCGCCCCGGCGGCGGAGGCGCTGACCGGGTCAAACAGCTCGTATTCCGCTGTCAGGTTGTGATAACCGGGAGCGGGTGTACGGGCCAGCGCCGCTTCCGGCAGGCTTCTGCCGGGATCGATGCGGGCGGAACGGTATAGGGTTTCTCCCTGATCGTCACGTATCGTGACGCGGACGGCGTAATGGTTTGCCTCCACATTCTGAATGCGCAGCGGGCATTGCAGGGAATCCGCCGTCATGGTAGGGATCTGGTTGATGACGATACGGTAATTGCCCTCCTGCACAGGGGCGGCGGAGCCCTCCGCGTCCAGCATGCCGTCCACAGCCTGAGGGTCTGGCTGCAAATCCGGACCCCAGGGATCCCGGGACAGCAGCCCGAACCATCCCGTCAGGCAACCGGTCACCACCATTGCGGCCACCAGCACTACCGCCGCCAAAACGCCGATTGTTTTTGGCCGGAGGAACGGCTCGTTTTTCAGATATTTTCCAGATGCCATAATCGCCTCCGTTAATCAATCAGACGGCAAATAACCGAGAACCTCGTTTTCGCGGATCAGACCGATTTCCTGTGAACGGCTGTCCAGGGAGACCTCCCGGTTATCCCCCATGACAAATAAAAATCCTTCCGGGACAGACAAGGGATACTCAATCCCGTCATGGGGAAGGGTGCTGGTCATATATAAATAAGGCTCGGAGAGCGGTTCGCCGTTGAGGTAAACCTGTCCGTCGCCGGGTATATCCACCGTATCGCCGCCAACGGCGACGATGCGTTTGATACAGTCGTAACCGAGCTGCTCCTGATGAAAAACCACCAGTTCCCCACGTTCGAACGGGATATGCAGACGCCGGTATATCACCATATCCCCCTCATTGAAGCGGGGAACCATCGAAGATTCCTTAATCATGGCGATTCCCAGCACGACGTGAAAAAAACAGATGGTTATCAGCAGGGCTGATATCATGGCGAAACACCCGCAGACCAGCAGCTTTCGTTTAATCAAACGCCGCCGTTCCCGAGCGAATTCCCATTTCAGTTGCCAGTAGTCCGCTTCGTTGGGCATGGTCAGTCCCCATCCTTGACAGCGTCTTCCCTGTCTAGCTGTTCCAGGGACAGGGTCAATTCTTCAAATATGGCATAGGCATCCTCCGCACTGTTCTGAAGGAATCCTTCGAATTGACTCAGTAAATCCTGCAGTTCCCGCCGCGCCTGCAAGCTCACCGTTTGGCTCTGCTCCAGGGCCAGGCGGCTGCCTTCCTCTTCGATTTTCTTCAGTTGCCGGCGTTTTTGCTTTTCCGCCGTGAGGATCAGGTCGGAAAGCTGTTCGGCTTTCCGGTCGGCGGCGGCGCTGTGTTCCTGATAGAATTGAATCGTTTTTTTGAGTTCGGCGTTTTCTTTATCCAACGCATGGATCAGCTGCTGGGCAGCTTCAAGCTGTTCCCGCAGGGTGCGCTTATCCTGTTCGGTCTTTTCCAACAGCTGTTCTATATATTCCAGGACCCCCAGCTTGTCGTAACCGCCCCACAGTGTGGATTTCAACAGAGGGCCGGGTGTTCTTTTCTGGTGCCGGGGCGGTGCGTTATCTTTGCCCATGGTCAGGACCCGTCGGAGGCGGGAACAGGCGTAAGACCGCAGTGTATCCGCCCGCTTTCCACGCAACTGCGAAAAACCCGGAGGATATCCGGGTCGTACAGCCCGTCTTCCCTCAGCAGGATTTCACAGCAGGCATGTTCGTGGGTCAGTTTCTTCCGATAGGGCCGGACCGATGTCATGGCATCGTAAACATCCACGATACCGCAGATGCGCGCCGCCAGAGGCGTCTCGTTTCCCTTCAGACCCCGAGGATATCCGCTGCCGTCCCAGCGTTCATGATGGCAGGCGGCTATTTCCTGCGCCAATTTCCAGTACAGCCGTTCCTGCTCATCCGGCTGTCGCTCCAACGCGTTTTGCAGGATATCCTCCGCCAGTGTAGGGTGCGTATGGATGATATGCCATTCCCGCCGGTTCAGGGCCTCCGGCTTATACAGCACCTCACAGGGCATCAGGGCTTTCCCGATGTCGTGATAGCGGGCCGCTTTCGATAAAAGCGCGCATCCCTCGGGGGTAAGCAGCGGGTCGCCGCGACACACTCCCAGAATGGTCATCTGATCCGCCAGAATACCGGAATAGCGCGCCACCCTGACACAGTGGCCGCGGATATCGTCAGGTAACGTCTGGAATATCTCTTCCGGTGTCGCCGACTCATCCAGAGCCTGTGCCCGTAAAATATTCAGCATGTACCCTCCCCGCTTTCCGCAGCACAACAGCACCGCAGACCCGGCTCCGCAATGCCGGGCTTCGTGTGGATATAAGGCAGCAGTTTGACGGGAAACACCCTTTCCATTCGTGATGCGGCGATTCCCGTTCTGCATGAAAATAGAGGAACGACGACGAGAAAATCACAGTAACACACTCTCAGGCTCCGGCGCGTGTCACAACGGCAGAGAAGAGATACCCTATCGGGCAGACAGCGAAATATTTTCACACAGACTACCGAATGACAGTTCGCCTTCCGCCATATCGCAGGGCATGAGTC
This sequence comes from Clostridiales bacterium, assembly GCA_022800315.1. GTDB lineage: Bacteria > Bacillota > Clostridia > Oscillospirales > Acutalibacteraceae > Avimonas_A. The sequence continues at coordinate 39,254 of JAAWQC010000014.1, read as the reverse complement.
ATTCACTGTTCTGCATTTCCTTTCGCAAAACAGTTCATTTTATGAAGGGGATTAAAACCGCTGTTTTCAAGGCCTGAACACCTGCCTGACGGTTTTCTGACGGCTTGTTTTTTTAAACAGCTTCCGCCAGCAGCCGCTCCATCACCACACGTTTATGATCACAGGTACTGTGACCGTAAAAATCCAGCGTGATGCGGGAGGTGCTGTGGCCCATCAGGTCCCTGATCGTTTCTACTCCGATCCCCGATTCCATGCAGCGTGTGGCGAACGTATGGCGAAGCGTATGAAAATGAACGCCGTAAAGACCCAAATCAGAGGCCAGCCTCTGGATGCGATACTGAAGGGAACGGGGGTCGGCCGGGCGATTCCCCCGGCCAAACACGAAATCATCGGGGCGGGGCCTCTTTTCCAGGAATACGTTTTTCACTTGTTCTTTCAGCATACTGATCAAGGGGATATACCGTTGACCACAATTGCTTTTCGGAGACGAAATGAACAGCTCGGTTTTGCTGCTTCCCTGGTTATGAGCCAATCGTTGAAGCGTATGGCTTACCACAACACAGCCTTCCTTTAAATCTATATCGCTCCACCTCAGCGCACATATTTCTCCCAGCCGGAGTCCGGTATACAGAGAAAACACGATTTCCAGCTGTTTTCTTTTGATGGCTTCTGATTCCACTATTTTCTGCTCTTTTTGGGTGAGATACCGCGCTTTTTTAGGGGTGGTATGCAGACGTTTGTGTTTACGTGAGGGCATTTCCGCCAGATATCCTTCATGATAGGCAGCTTCCAGCGCCGCATAGAGAAGTCGCAATACCCCTTGAATTGTGCTGGTGGATAACGCCTTGCCCTGCAATACCTGAATAAGCTGAAGGATACGTTCATTATGGAGATACCATAAGCCTTCCTGACCGAAAAAGGGGATCAGGTGTCGGTTCAGTATTCCCTTGTATATTGTGTACGTTGACTTTTTGACTTCCGGGCGTGCTATGCATTCCAGCCAATGCGTCAGCCATTGAACAGCGCTGCCGTCTCCCCACTTATTTTTTCTGTCGGGCAAGGGCAGGGTACCGATTTCCGCTTTCTTTTTTACCAGCTTTTCCTTGACATCGCCGTATCGTTTTCCATATACGTAGCCAAACAACGGTTTCCCCTGATTATCCCGCCCCCTGATGTACCGGCCTTCATACCGGCCATCTTTCCGAAAATAAATGTTTTCTCCGCGTCTCGCCATTTTTCATTTCTCCTTATATACCTATTTATATTAATTAACTTCCTGTCTGTGACGGGTTATTTGACGGCTTATTTTATTTGATCGCCCATTTCATATAATTATAGATATTTTGTTGAATCTCATCTCATAAAGGAAGAAACTTACCGGTATAAGTCAAGTTTTGTACACTTCTGTCATTGACATTCCTGTTTTACGGTGCTATCATTACGAAGAACGCACCAACATTGTGGCAAAAAACAGGTATTTTCATAAAATGAACTGTTTTGCGAAAAGTAGTTCATTTTATTTCGTTCTGCCAAACCTATCCGATACCGGTCCGTACAGCATCAATATTCCCCGAACAAACGATCCTATACGAAATATCCGCCTCATCCATCGCCGATACATAAAATCCCTGGATGAGCTTTAGCCGGTTCGGCCGCGCCTAAGAACGGCGCGGAAAGACGTTGCAAATACAAAAAACCAGTGCCTTTCGGCACTGGTTTTTTGCAAGCCGCGCAGAATATTTAGTAAAAAACAAGTCTATTTTACCCGATTAACCGTCCTGGTATATATCAAAATTTTTATAAGCTATTGACAGATCCTTCTGTTGACAGATCCTTCTGTAATCTGTATTATTACAGTACAAACTGCTACCATTTCAATTACAGATCGGGAGGCCTCTATGAAAAAACGTCGTTTAGCCCCTCTGACAGCCGCTCTGCTGTCCTGTGTCCTGCTGCTCAGCGCCTGTGGCAGCCGGTCAGGCGGCGATTCCCTGTCCACTACGCAGGAGGGAGAGGGCGTCCTCAGCCATTTTACCACTGTCGATCTGGACGATACCCCGGTGGACGCGTCGATATTCGCCGACTACCGGCTGACCATGATCAACGTGTGGGCCACCTATTGCCGTCCCTGTCTGAGTGAAATGCCCGAATTAGGCGAACTGAATAAAGAATATGCCTCCCAGGGGGTACGCGTTGTCGGTATCGTCTCCGACGCACTGAACCGGGATGGCAGCGTGAGCAAAAGCCAGCTTGCTACCGCGAAGGAACTGGTATCCAACACCCGGGCGGATTATCTCCATATCCTGCCGTCGGCGGATTTGAATGAGCTGCTCAGCCAGATTGATTCGGTCCCCACGACCTTTTTTGTGGACAGCACCGGACGACAGGTCGGCAATGCCTACCTGGGGGCCAAAAGCAAAGCGAAGTGGGCGGAGATCATCGAAGACACCCTGTCGGAGGTGAAGGCATGAGTTTTCTCAGACGGAACCGGGCAGCGGTAATCCTGCTGCTGATCGGACTCATCTTCGTTGCCGTGGGCGTGTGGCGCGGAGAGGTAGAGACCGTCTTCCGCAAGGCGGTAACCATTTGTATGGAGTGTATCGGCCTTGGCTAAATTCATCGTCTGGCTGAAACGGCACCTGCGCACCTGTGTTCAGGTGGGGTTTGCCGCTCTGACGAACGGTTACGCCGCTGGATTCGTCAACGGGAAAATATACCGGGGCCCTGCTAAGGCCCTGTGCGTCCCCGGCCTCAACTGCTATTCCTGTCCCGGCGCGCTGGGCTCCTGCCCCATCGGCTCCCTTCAGGCCGTGCTGGGCAGCCGGGAGTATAACTTTGCCTTTTACATCGTTGGTTTCCTCCTGCTGGCAGGGGCGGCCTTCGGCCGGTTTGTGTGCGGCTGGCTTTGTCCATTCGGTCTGATACAGGACCTGCTGTACAAAATACCCTTCCCGAAAAAATGGCAGAAGCTGCCCGGCGACCGGTTTCTGAAATATCTGAAATACGGCATCCTGATCGGATTCGTCATCGTCCTGCCCCTGACCGTGCTGGACATCGTCGGCCAGGGCCAGCCCTGGTTCTGCAAATACATCTGTCCCTCCGGCACCCTGTTCGCCGGTATCCCCCTGATCGCGGCCAACCCGCCGCTTCAGGCGGCGCTGGGCTGGCTGTTTACGTGGAAAGCCGCTATCCTGGTTATCCTCCTGCTGCTCTCCGTCGTGGTGTATCGCCCGTTCTGCCGGTACCTGTGCCCGCTGGGGGCGGTCTACGGACTGTTCAACCCCATCGCCATCTACCGGCTGAAGGTGGACGAACACAAATGCACCCGCTGCGGGTCCTGCCAGAAAACCTGCAAACTGGACATTCCCGTCTATAAGACACCCAATCACCCCGATTGTATCCGCTGCGGGGCTTGCCGGAAGGGCTGCCCCCACGGGGCCATCTGCTCCACCCTCAGCAGGCAAAAGAAAAACGGTGCGCAAAACAAGGAGGACTGAGATGCTGACCGATATCGTCCGTTCGGATTACTCGCTTTTCCCCACGGTGCTCGCCTGTGCGGGGGTGGTCCTGTCGCTGCTGCTGGCGGCGCTGGGCGTCCTCCTGCTGATGAAAAGCAGGCGGATAAAAGCGCTCTTCTATTTCACCCTCGCTTTGCTGCCGGCGCTGTACTTCATCCAGACCCTGATCCGTACCGATTATGATATCACCTGCTGCCGTCCCCTGTGGGAGACCCTTTTGCTCTTCGCCGGTATTCTGATTCCTCAGTTTATCTTTGCTGTGGACGGCTGGCGGACGATTCGCCGCACTCGTGTAAAGGAAGGAAGCAAGATAAAATGACCGCAACGTTTTCTCTGGCCGTACATGCCCTCGTGTTTCTCAATCATAAAAAGGCTACCCTGTCCAGCGAGGTGCTGGCGGAAAACATCTGTACCAACCCCGCCCGTATCCGCAAGGTCATGGTGCAGCTGAAAAAGGCGGGACTTATTGTTACCAAGGAGGGAATGGAGGGCGGCTATACCTTTCTCCTCAATCCATCGGAGGTCACACTTCGGCAGGTCGCGGACGCGGTGGAGGCCCGCTTCGTCTCCGCCTCGTGGCACTCGGGCAGCGAGGATATGGACTGCCTGGTCGCCTCCGGTATGGCCGGCATCATGGATGGTATTTACGCCGAGCTGGATGACGGGTGCCGCAGCCGTCTGGAGCGTATCACCATCGCCGATATCGACAGACAGATTTTCAGCTGAAAAATCCCGCGATACGATTATCCAGTCGCATCGCGGGATTTTGTTTTGCATTTAAACAGGATTCAATAGCCGATAATCGGTAACCGCATATCTTGTCATTGGCCGGGAAAGGGCATCTCTTTGGCGACATAGCCCCATTTTTCCGCCTGCTTTGCCAGTTCCACCGTCTGCAGCAGCGCCTGTAGCAGGTGATGGGTCAGGCCTTCCCGATCATTCCGCTCGAGACAATCCACCGCTTGACGGATGCGGTTGCTGCTTACCGCCATCTCCGCCGGATAAGCTTCCCGATAATATTTCGGATAATGACAGCCATAAACGAATTCCATCTCCAGCTGGCGGTATATGTCCTGTGTGACGACGTCGGGTATCCTCCGAATCAGCAAATTGATCAGCAGGTGGAGCGGCGAATAAAACTGCCCTTCCGGCCTGCCGGCCAACCGGTTGTCCCGCTCATGGAAAAAAGCGGCCTCGGAACCATCCAGGTTGTCGAAAACCGATTCCAGCACTGCCGGAAAGGTGACGATCATCATCTGGGCGATCTCCAAAAAGGAGGAGAGGGACAACCCCTGACTGTCGCCGCGCGTCCCCTCGGGCCGTGCGTCTCCCATCACCCGGTACCCCTTCCCGCTCTCGTACTGCACCACCCCCATGTCGCTGAGGCAGGTCAGCGCTCCGCGTACCGAACTGAGCGAAGCACCGTATTCTTCCAGCAAAACCGTTTGGGAGGGGATGAAGCTGCCGGCGGGATAGAACCCTACCACGATTTTCTGAAGCAGGTCGTTGGCGATGGAGGAATAAAGCCGATGGGTGGACCGGTCGAGCATCCACAGGAATTGCTTGGGACTCGTATTGATCTCCGGAGCGCCCAGCGTTTTCAGATACTCCTCGATCTGCTGCCGCCCCCTCTCATAGCCGGCCCGTATCATCTCCTTGAGCTGATGGAAATCGCCCTTCTCTACACAGTCGAGCATGTGGTGCATGTGCCGCCGCATATGGCGGCGCCCCTGCTCCAGAAAGCCGTTCTGATCCCCCGACAGCACCAGCGGGAACCGGACAAAGCGATTGCCGGTAACTACCAGATGGAAAAACCGTTCGTTATTCGCCGGTGCCAGCAAACTGCGGTAAAAATGCCGCCAAAGCACATACAGGTCCCGCGGCGGCTGATTCATATCCAGGCCGTCCACATACCGCCGCAGTTCGTTCAGTTCCCGCTCGCCGCAGTAGCCGGCGCCGAAGGCCAGCATATCGGGGGCCAGTGTCTCCAGCATATGGCACACGCCGATATAGGCCTCCCGCCTTTCCAGCAGGAAAGGGCGGACAGCTTCCTGAGGCAGTTCGTCGCGCAACACGACTGTCCCCTTTTTCTTAATGGGGCGCACATAGCCGTCCCGCTGCAGCAGATCGAAAGCCGCCCGCACCGTGTTGACCGCTATCCCGTATTTCTGCGCGATATCCGTAATCGGAGGCAGTATCGCCCCCTTCACCAGGTCGCCGCTGCAAACCCTGTCCAGATACATATGATATAACTGCCGATACAGCGGCGGGCTTTGTCTTGCCATCGATAATAAACCTCCTCAGGTCGCTTTGTACACCCTTCAGGGGGCCCCCGGCGGGAATTTCCCGTCTCAAAGGGCGTTAATGGAAAAAGAATCAAAATTATCCGGTTGTTGCCGGTTGACAAATGGCTTTGGCTGACGTATAATGGATATAGTGCCTGACCATATTGGGTCGGGCAACTCTTTTTATAAACGGGGTTATCTATCCATGTACGAAGACAAGACTCTCACCTGCAAAGAATGCGGCGCCGAATTCACCTTTACTGCCAGCGAACAGGAATTCTACGCTGAAAAAGGTTTCACCAACGAGCCGCAGAGATGCAAGCCCTGCCGTGACGCCCGCAAGAATGGCGGCGTCCGTCGCGAAATGTATCCCGCTGTCTGTGCGGAATGCGGCAAGGAGACCCAGGTCCCCTTCCAGCCCCGCGGCGACCGTCCTGTGTACTGCAGCGAATGCTTCTCCAAGAGATAACCTCTTGCCGTAAGTGAGCAAAAAACCTTCCCGCCCGGCGGGGAGGTTTTTTTCTTTTCCCTGCCTTTTCCGTCGGACCCATTACCGCACCGTCAGGCCGTATTCCTGCAGGATATGCCGGGCCTTCTCCTCTTCCTCGGGCGTGGGAGGCAGGGTGCCGCTCAGCGTATAGGCTTCCCCCAGCTCCCGCCATTTGTACTCGCCCAGCTTATGAAAAGGCAGCAGTTCCACCCGTTCGATGCAGGTATACGGCCTCAGCATCTGTCCCAGCCGGCCCAGCAGGTCATCGTCCAGTGTCAGGCCGGGAACCAGCACATGGCGGATCCATACCGTTTTGCCGGTATTTTCGCAGTGGTCCAGCACCGCCCACGTGTTTTCCATCCCCCGTCCCGTCAGACGCCGGAAAAGGGCGTCGTCCGCGGCTTTGATATCCAGCAACAGCATATCGGCAGTGTCCACCGCGTGTTGGCAGGACTTCAGCGGCACCGCCCCGGAGGTATCGATCGCTGTGTGCAGACCCTGCTCCCGGCACCCCTCAAGGATGGCGGCTGCAAATTCCGGCTGCATCAAAGGTTCCCCACCGGAAAGAGTGACCCCTCCCCCTTTCAGAAACCGGCGATATCGCAGGATATCCAATACCACCTCTTCGGAATCCGTTTCCCGTCCGCCCGACAGATGCCAGGAATCGGGGTTGTGGCAGAACAGGCAGCGAAGGGGACATCCCTGCATGAACAATATATAACGGATGCCCGGTCCGTCCAGGGCGCCGAAGCTCTCCACCGAGTGTATCCGTCCCTTTACCTTGTCCATTGCCGCCTCCCCGTTTTCTGTAATATACTTTTAGTAATTATGTTCATATTTTATACCAAATAAATCCTAAGGTCGTTTTTGACAGATGCGTAATGGATGCTGCTTTCAGTATATCAGAATACACCACCCGGAGCAATCCTCTGATATCTGCCAATAAAAAACTGAGGATTAGCGGTTGAATATCCCCGAAAGTATGGTATGCTTAAACACAAAAGCAACCATTCCACCGAAAGGATGAAGCGTACATGCGCATAGCCTCGACCATTACCCGCGTACTGATGTGGGTGGCACTGGTGGTATACAGCGTCATGCAGTTTCTGGCCGCTTATGGCATCGTCGTGGAAAATAACCTGCGCGCCGTCGAACAGGAAATGCCTGAAAAGGTGTACAATGTCGTTCCCCTGGTGGTCATCACCCTGCTGATGATCCTGGCTGTTATTTTGTTTACCGTGTGGAAAAAACGGCCGTATATCGGTCTGGCGCTCAGCGCCGTCGCGGGTATCGCGCTACTGGTTACCACCCTTTCCATGAGCCGCGCCTTTCCCCTTACCACCAATGCCTATGGAGAATACGGCCTCTCCCTGCAAAAGCTGGTGCTGTGCCATTACAGCTTTCTCATCGTCCCGGTCCTGATGCTGATGACCTGGGGGTTTCGCCGGATAGAGGAAAGGCGCTCGCTGGTGCGTCAGTCCGCACGGGAGGGACGTAAATGGAAAGAGGCAGGCGGCAGCAGGTTGAACGCTTCCTCTCCTCGCATCCTCAGTGATCCGGAGCTGAACGAGGCCACCCGCAAACGCAAAAAATGGGCCAAATCTAAAAAATAGGAAAACCGGGAGGCTGGCCGCCTCCCGGTTATTTATTCCCCGATATACCGTCCGGTAAACTCAAATACTTTGCCGTAATAGCCGTCCGGGTCCACATGGCACGCGGCGGCGTGGCCCGCACCGTGAACAATCAGCTTATCCTTTTCGACCGGTGCAGCATCGTACAGGGTATCCACCATCTCCACCGGTATGAAATCATCCGCGTCGCCGTGGATAAACAGCATCGGCACCGTTGCCTTCCTGACCTGTTCCAGAGCGGACGCTTCGTTGATGGAATAGCCCGCCCGCAGCATGCCGACCAGATTGAAGGCGTCCATCAGCGGGAATTCCGGCAGGCCAAACCGCAGTTTCAGCTCGGTGGCGAATACTGTGCGGACATCGGTGTAACCGCAGTCCTCCACAATCGTCTTCACCTGGGAGGGCAGCGTCTCACCGGACACCATCATCACGGTAGCCGCCCCCATCGAGACGCCGTGCAGGACAATCTGCGCGTCGGGATCCCATTCGACCACCTTATCTATCCACAGCAGCAGGTCCTTGCGATCCAGCCAGCCCATACCGATATATTGCCCTTCGCTGTCCCCGTGGCTGCGCAGGTCGGGGGTCAGGATGTTATAGCCCTGCTCAGCATACCGGCAGGCGATATCCCACATGTTCTGCTGTTTGGAGGTATAGCCGTGCACGGCCACCACCCATTTATGGGACGGTTCCGCGGCGGTAAAACGGGTACCGGTCAGCTTCAGTCCGTCGGCCGACTGGATAGCTTCGGTCTGCTTATCCGCTGTCTCGAGCCATTTTTCGGTACGGGCGCCGGCCATCTCCCGGTTGAGCTGCTCCGCCTTCTGATCCTCCGGCACATCGGTCACATTGGCCACGTCGCGGTCGGACCCGCCCACACTGCCGTCTTCGGCGCGTACCAACGCATAATCAAAGAAGTAATTGCCGGCAAACCCCAGGCCGCCGACCAACAGCACCACCACCGCTGAACAGACCGCAATGATAATTTTTGTCCGCTTTTTCATGGTAAACGCTCCTTTCAGACTTGAGCAGTTTACCACCATTTACTTTGACTGTCAAATGATATAGCGTGAAGAAGGGAGCACCTCCCTTTTTAAGTGGCCTCCCGACCACCCGCCTCGTTCGAAAAATCCGCAGGATTTTTGAGGTCGTCGCCAGATAGCGTATCGTTTCGATAATTTTTAGGCGGCCTCCCGACCACCCGCCCCGTTCGAAAAATCCGCAGGATTTTTGAGGTCGTCGCCGGATAGCGTATCGTTTCGATGATTTTTAGGCGACGACCACAGCTTGCCACCCCAATTCCGCATATCGCTTTTCCACCAGAGTGCGGTCATAGTGGACCAGACCGTTGCCCTGATAGGGATCGTTGAAATAATACCCCTGCTCATCGGCGCCCACCAGCACGAGACAGTGTTCGTTTTTGCGCCAGGTAAACGTACTGCCGTCGTCCAGCGTCCAGGAATCGCCGGAAACGGAGGCTTTCATATCCATCGTTGCCCAGATCAATACAGGACGTCCCTGTGCCACCTGTTCGTTAATCAGGTCGTTAAGGTCGGCGCCGGTAACCGCGGATGCCTGTAAATCGCTATTCTCCAGCTCCCGGTTCAGCAGCTCAGCGATGACCGGCGCGTAACAGCCATAACTGGCGGAAGCAAAAGGATTTCCTGCGAACATTTCGGCGGGGTGGGGGCCGGTCCGCATTCCGTTCTCCCACCGCACCTCCCGGCGGGGGATGCGAAGGGCTAACTCCTCCGCTGTCGTATTGATGCCGTAATACCGCAGCAGCATGGTGCTGCTGACGATCTCACAGCCGGTGGGAAGCGTCCCCTCCTGGCTGATATAGGGGACGTTGATCAGTATTTTGCCATCTGCCCGATGTTCTGGCGAAACACACCCTGTCGTAGTATCCCCCGACACCGCCGCACGGGATGGCGTAATCCCCACCACCGCTTCTGAAAAAATTTTTTCTCTTCCCGACAGGCTGGCGCCTGCCACCACGATCGACAGCAGAGACAGCAGCAATACCAGTGATACCCATAACGGGCGGTTCCGCTTTTCCTTCACAATACTCATCCCCGTCTTCGTTTTTCTCAGTCTAAAACGGGAATGTCCGGCCGGTGTCACCAGAATACGGCGCACTTGTCAGTATTTTGTCAACAAAATGTGTCCGCGTATGAAAACACCCTGCACACCGGTTGGTGTGCAGGGTGTTTTGCTTATCAATACCGTCTCAGGATACCGCCTGTCTTTCTTCAGTCTCCACCGCCGTACGAATTAGCTCCCCGCCGGCCTCCTCTATCCGCCGATGTATACCGCTGCCGAAATCGATTCGGTCCTGCATCTCCCGGCGGCAGCGGTCCATCACGCGGAGGGTTTCTGCCCGGCCGCCCTCCGCCCGTGGATATACCGGCGGCAGTATGGTGAGGTCCAGGGCCGGCTGACGTCGCAGCAGACGCCGCAGACCGGTATTCTGCCGATAGGTGACCACGAAGGGGATCACCGGCACCTGGCAGCGGCAGGCATAATTAAACGCTCCCCGATGAAACGGCCGCAGTTCACGGCAATAGGGAATCAGTTCCCCTTCAGGAAACAGGTGCACCCATTCCCCCTCGTTCAGCATCTCCTCGATCTTCAGTGAAAAGCTGCGAAACGCCCGCGGCGTTTCCGGGATGGGGAAGCCGCCCAGATATTCCACCAGCCGGCGGATAAAGGGGATCTCCAGGTTGGATTTCAGGGTGGGGAACCAGGGTTTCTTTTTCCCGCAGTGACAGGCGACAAAGGTACAATCCAGCAAATTGACGTGATTGCATATGGTTACGGCTCCGCCATCTATCCCCCGCAGATATTCCCGTCCCGTGACCCGCAGGTCGAAAAACAACCGGTTGTATACCCGCAGGATACAATAGGCAAACCGGCGGAAGGCGCCGCAGAGAAAGCGGAACAGCGGTCCCCGGTTCAAAAAGGTGTAGGCGTCATCGATGGTCAGCGGCTTTGGTTTATAGGACTTCGGACCGGACATTCCCAGCCGTTTGGATTCTTTCATGGGTACCCCTCTCACTTGGCGGTCAAATCCCCGCCGCAGACTGTTCCTCGATAGCCTGCCGGAACATCTCCTCAATTTGTTCGACGCAAACATCGATCCCGTACCGTTTGCCATATTCGCTGTATCGCCGACCCATGGCCCGCCGTTCGTCGCCGTGGCTGGCCCAATAATCGATCTTGGCCGCCAGATCATCGCTGTCCCCCGAACGGAACAGACTGCGGTCATCCAGGGCAAACTGCGGCGTGGCTGATTTGGGGCTGTTGGATATCACCGGCACCAGGCCGCTGCAAAAGGCTTCCATACAGGAAATGGCTTCGATCTCCGCATCGGCGGCATGGACATAGAGATTGCAGGTGGCGATGAGGTCACGCAGCTGATCCTTCGTGTAAAATCCCATGACCGGCGGATACCGCAGTCCTCGGCCCATCTCTTCGTATTTCCGACGGTTGGGCCCCTTGCCCGCCAGTATCAGCTGGATATGGTTGGCATAGCGGGATTTTTTCACCGCCTCAATCAGGACGTCCTGCCGCTTTTCGTTGGACAGGCGGCCCACCATCAGGATCAGAAAACGATCCCGATATTCCGGTGGTTTGGGAAGACGGCGATAGGTAAAGGCGGGGTCCACCCCATTGCTGATGACGTGGAGCTGGGCGGTATACCCGTTCCGGCGCAGCTCACCCGCGATAAAATTACTCGGGCAGTGGATGTGGGTAAACCGGTTATAGAACAGGCGGTTGAACCCCTTGTACAATCCATCGTTGAGGCCGGCCCACCGGCCCATGCCCAGCGTATAGGTGATATTTTCAGGCTGGACGTGAAAGGCGGCCGTATGGGGTACCTTGAGGCGTTCCGCCACCTTGACCCCCGCCATGCCCAGCCAAAACGGCAGGAGGAAATGCACCACGTCGGCCCAGCCAACCGCCTCTTCCAGCAGACGCCGGTCGGATTGGGCAAAACACATTCCCTGCTTTTTTACGATCCAGTTGGCCAGGGGCAGCAGCGGGAGCTCCTTGACCACGTATTTGCCGTCCGCGGCCTCGCCGGTGCTGACTACCCGTACCTCGTTGCCGTGGCGGCCAAGCGTTTCGGCAAAACGGCGCGCGGAAATGGTGGTGCCGTTATTGGCATTGTCAAACTGGTCGATGACCAACAGTACTTTCATATTCATCCGTCCTTTCGCCGGCCGCTGCCGCTGGCCGGCGCCCTCGTCGTCCCCCGATGGTTTCTTTTCATTATAGAGCATCCTCAGCGGTCTGTCCAGCCGCGGACTGGTCCCGACCGGGTCTTAATCCGGTGAACGGGCCGTCGGAATACGGCAAAATGGGCTTGTCTTTCCCATTTTCAGGGTGTATACTTAATTTATTAGGATAGAGAACGGTAATGTGGGGGGTCTGCCCTCCGGGGTGCCAGCGGTTTTGGGCACCTGAAAAGAAAGCTGGGGTGTAACTCTTTTGGCAAGCGATCTACACTGTCATACAAAAATTTCCGACGGTTCCATGGGGATTGACGAGCTGATAGCCATCGCCAAACGGCGCGGTTTGTCAGCGATATCCATAACCGACCACGACACCACGGCGGCGGCTACCCGCGCGGTGATCATTGGGCGGCGGCAGCAGCTGAACGTTATTCACGGTGTGGAATTTTCCACCATTGATACGCCCCGGCAGAAAAAGGCCCACCTGCTGTGCTACCTGTGCGATATTCCCGACCGTCTCGAGGGGATGTGCCGCCGCACCAGTGAGAGCCGGAAAAAATCCTCCATGGCCATGGTGCGCAAGGTCATGCGGTATTTTCCCATCACGCCGGAACTGATCGTCAAGTGCGCCACCGGCAGCACCAACATCTACAAGCAGCACATCATGCATGCCCTGATGGACGCCGGTTATGCCGACTCCATTTACGGCGATATATATGATCAGCTTTTCGCCCCCGGCCACGGCGCCGCTCTGGTGGAAACCGAGTACCCCGACACGCGCGAGGTACTGGAATTGATCCACAGCGCCGGCGGCGTCGCCGTCCTGGCCCATCCCGCCGCCTATCATAACGAGGACCTGCTGGAAGAACTAACCGATAGCGGCCTCGACGGGGTGGAGGTCTGGCATCCCGATCACGACGAAACGGACAGTGAGCGGCTGCTCGCTTTTGCCAAAGAGCACGGCCTGCTGGCCACCGGCGGCTCCGATTTCCATGGGATGTACTCGCCGGCGGCGCGCCCGCTGGGCAGTACGGCGGTGGAGGACGACTGTGTCGCCGCCCTGATGAGCTATAAGGATAAAATGAAACGCAAAAACGCCTGATTACCATTAAGGAGTCTTTGTCTTATGTCCACTGTTACGGAACATACCTACCGCCCCCGCGGCGTCTGCTCTCGCAAGATCACTTTTTGTCTGGAAGAGGGACTGGTCCGGGATGTACGGTTTGAGGGAGGCTGCAGCGGCAACGCCCAGGGAGTCTCCCGGCTGGTGGAGGGTATGCCCGCTGAGGAAGCCATCCGCCGCCTCTCCGGCATCCAATGCGGCTTTAAGAGTTCTTCCTGCCCCGACCAGCTGGCCGCCGCCCTAAACCAGGCCCTGCAGCAGGAGTCCTGAACACGGGCTGCGAGACACGGGCTGTCAGCCTCCTGGAACGATACCCGAAGCCGGCGCGCACGATCACCTGTCGGAGCGCCGGGACTACATCACACCGAAACGGGATGGTGAGCGATATGGATATGTATAAAAATAACTCCGAGGAAGATCAGGATATCAAGATTGCCGGCGACAGTTTCGAATCGGCGGCGAACGACGACAGCGAAGGCGATCAGACCGCCCGTGAACTGCAGCGGGAAAAGGATAACGGTAACCTGAACCGGGCCCGTCGTTTGGGCGCTATCATGGCGGATGACGTCTCGGCCATCGAAGGGGACAGCCCCTCTGGCGACAGCGTCCTGATGACCCAGCGGCGTATCCTGCTGGCTTTCGCCGTCGCTGTCGGTCTGGAGAGCTTCCTCTCCAGCAGCCTGCTGTCCGAAACCGCGCAAAGCGTGTTTTACGATACCCTGCGTGAAACTGCCCCCTCCTTTTATGAGGATTTGCAGGAATCCAATGCCTTTTCTTTTTACTACCTGTGCGTCCGTGACGGCGGACAGGTAGAAACCAAGGTAGGAAAAACTTTTGCTTCTCTATGCGGCATGACCGACAATGAAACTTACGCCCGCATGGGCGAAGAGCTGTACCGTCGTTTTATCGGCCAGGTGCAGCACTATACCGAAGTACTGGCTTTCGTGCCTTCGGAAAGAAGCACCGGGGTATGAAAATAGCCGTGATCTATGCATCCAAGACTGGTACGGCGGCGAAATGCGCCCATGAGCTGGCCGAACGGCTGGAGGCCGACCTGTTTGAAGCGGACGGCCGTTCACCCGATATCGGGCGTTACGATGCCGTTATTCTGGGCGCCGGCATCCGACTGGGCAAGCTGAACCGCTCCCTCGTCAAATGGATGGCGGCCCACCGTCGGGAGCTTTTGCATAAAACCCTCGGGCTGTTCCTGTGCTGCTGTTTCGAGGAGAATACAGCCGCCTATTTTCAAAAGAATTTCCCGCCGGAGCTGCTGGAGCACGCCGACCCGCGGATCAGCCTGGGCGGCGAGCTGAATCCCGCCGCCCTGCGGGGTGTCGATCGTCTGATTGCCGGCATGGTTCCCACCGGAGACGGCGGTTCCCTCTATCGTATCCACACCGAGGCCATTGACCGGTTTGTGGACGATTTCCGGGTCAGATTATATACTGTTTAAAAAAACAACCACCGGTTATACCGGTGGTTGTTTTTATTTCCTCCCCGCCCCATCATCTTCTGAAAACGGCTTGCATCGCATACACATGGGGTACGGGAGGGATGCCCCATGTCGGATAAACATTACCGGATACTTAATAAACGGCAGGCCGCGCTGCTGCTGGCGGGGCTGTTCCTGGCGGCGGTTCTCCTTATCATTGCGGCAGCGGCTGTCCCCTATGCATATGCCAGCCTGACGGCACAGGCCAATCGCCGTCTGCCCATCTACTGCACCGATCGGGCCGATAAGGTGGTATCCCTGACCTTCGACGCTGCGTGGGGAGACGAGGATACCCCGGAGCTCATCCGCATCCTGGAGGAATACGACGTCAAGGCGACCTTCTTTACCGTGGGGGAGTGGGTGGAGCGCTGCTCCGATTCGGTCCTCGCTCTGTCCGAAGCGGGGCATGAGATCATGAATCATTCGGATACCCACCCCCACATGCCGCAGCTTTCCCGCGAGCGGATGATCCAGGAGATAAACGCCTGCAACGACAGAATAGAAGCCATCACCGGAATCAAGCCGATCTTGTTCCGCGCGCCTTACGGCGATTACAGCAACGCACTGATCGAGACCACCGACGAGCTGAATATGTACTGCATCCAATGGGATGTGGACAGCCTGGACTGGAAGGACCCGCCTCCCGCGGATATCGTCAAACGGGTGACCTCCCAGGTAGCCTCCGGTTCTATCGTCCTGTTCCACAACGCCGCCAAAAACACCCCCGCCGCCCTGCCGCAGATCATCGAGAATCTGAAAGCACAGGGCTACACCTTTCTCAAGGCTTCGGATATGATCTATTATCAGGATTACACCCTGAACCACGAGGGGCGGCAAATCGCCGTGCCGCCGCCCAAGGACGCCGTCTGAACTTGCGCGGGGGGCTTGTACAAACGACCGTTATCGTGTACCATAGGAGAGAAAACGAGACGGTAAAGGATGACGAAAAATGCTTACTGCGGAAAAAAAGGACTTTATTGAATTTATGATGGAGGCCCAGGTACTGCTCTTCGGTCAGTTTCAGACCAAAAGCGGCCGTACCACCCCCTATTTTGTCAACACGGGCAACTACAAAACCGGCAGGCAGGTGGCCCAGCTGGGCCGCTTCTATGCCACGCTGGTGAAAAAGACCTGCGGCGCCGATTTTGACGCACTGTTCGGCCCGGCCTATAAGGGTATCCCGCTGGTCACCGCCACGGCGTCGGCCCTCGCTGACCGCTATGAAATTGACAAGCCCTATTTTTTCAACCGCAAGGAAGCCAAGGACCACGGGGAAAAGGGCTGTCTGGTCGGTTATCAGCCCCAGTCGGGCGACCGCCTGCTCATCATCGAAGACGTCATTACCGCCGGCACTGCCGTGCGGGAAAGCATGGAGATCCTCGGCGCCTGCGATGGGGTAAGGGTAACCGATATGTTTATTTCGGTCAATCGCTGCGAGGTGGGAAAAACCCCCGGTAAAACTGCCGTCATGGAGGTACGGGACGAATACGGCATCCAGGTACACGCCCTGATCACCGTGCAGGATATCCATGAATACCTGAAGACCCGGGACGAATACCGGGAGGTCCTGCCCCTGATGGAAGCCTATATGCGACAGTACTGCGTGTTTGAATAAGCTGACATTCATCTGCTGAAAGACGGTCCCGCCCTTCAAGAGGGCGGGACCGTCTTGTGTGCATTATGCACATTTTACAGCACGCCTTTTTATGGATAATTTTTCTAATAAAGGCTATAAATTGCACATAAAGAGAGGTATAATAGAGAAAACAGTCGGTGGGAGGGGTAACCGTGGCACAGGAGATACGTAAAAACAATATCATTGATACGCCGGAATTGCGCATCAGCGGAAATACATTGGAATGTCAGGATATGCTGATCCAAATCAGCAGCATTGCCAGCATCCAGCTGGCTCCGCCACCGGCGGATAAAGTCGTTCCCTTCATTATCCTAATGGTTATCGGTATTTTTCTGATAACCGCGCCCTTCACCTCATTGACCGTCATGGGAATCCTTCTTCTTCTGGTGGGTACCGTTTTACTGGCGGTCGTCATCAATAAAAATAATAAGCGCGGCATTAATTTGAATATCATACTCAACTCCGGGACTCTTTTTTCCTTCAACAGCCGGGATATCTACTTTCTCCGGAGGGTATTGGAGGTAATCGAAATGTGCGCCAACGGCAAACAACAGGAGGGCATTATTATCAATATGACCAATTCGAGCATTTCCAACGCCTCCATCGGAGGCGGCGAAGTAAAGGTGGATTCCCACGAGGTGCACGATGTCAGCCACGCGGTGGTCGGCTCCTATAACAACGCCCAAGGCTCCAACATCGCGACGGACGGTTCCTCCCTGTACAATCAGCCGGTTCAATCGTACAATTTTTCCGAAGACATGGATCTGCGCCAGGCGGTGTCCGAGCTGCGCGACCTGATCGCCCGGCTGCCGGACGGCGCGGAGAAGGCCGCAGCGCGGGAAGCGATGGAATACGCCGCCGATGCCGACCAGCGGGGCTTTATCGCCTGTGTTCGGCGCAACGCGGGAGCCTTTGCTTCTTCCGTTATCACCAGTGTCGCCTCCCAGACCCTGATCGGCCTGATCCATCGTATATTGGAGGGTGCGCTCACCCATTGAGCCCCTGATAAGTAAAAAGGCTGTGGCTTCATGCCACAGCCTTTTTCTATTGCTGTTCCAGTTCCCCTGCGACAGCCCTGGCTGCCGCCAGATACGGCGTGATCTCCTGTCCCCTGTCGGCGCCGGTATAATGCACCGCCGTCCGGAGGCGGGCGTTGAGGATGGTCAAGGTGGGCAGCAGCTGCTGTTCAAGCAATGCCTGGTCCCGCGTGGCTTCCCCTTCTTCCCCCGACTCCGCGCCGGATGCGGTGAGCAGAAAAACCTGCTTCGGTCGATCGACGGGCGGGCGGATACCGCGAATAAAGCGGGCCGCCCAATATCGCTGGGTACGGTCCAGCAGCGCCTTGAGCGGCGCGGGAAAGGAGCGGTTGTATACCGGTGTAACTAACAGCAGGCCGTCAGCCTCCTCCAGTTCGGCATAAAATTCTTTCAAATCCGGTTTCGAGCACCCGTCCGCGTGGTAGCAATACCGGCAGTCGTCACAGGGCAGGGGAGCCAGAGAAAAAGCGGAGACGGTCGTCTCCCGCCATCCCCCGGGGATGCCTTCCCGAAAGGCGGACAGCAAACGGGCGCAGTTTCCCTCCGCGTGAGGGGAACCGAATATCGTCAGAAGACGAAGGGGGCGTTCCTCTTTATAAGAGGGTCCGCTCCTCACAGTAGTTGCACACAAGGATATCACCGTTCTTTCGGAAAGAGCGGGGGATATACCGCTCCTGGTTGGTTATGCAGTGGGGGTTGGCGCACAGGGGGTCCTCCCCCCTGCAGGTGGGTTCCAGATGTTTGCCCGCGGCCTCGGTCATGCGCATGATCAGGGCCATGCGGGCATAGAGGCCGTATTCGGTCTGCTCGAAATACTTGGCACGGGGATCGTCGTCCACCTCCACCGTGATTTCATCCACGCGGGGCAGGGGATGAAGCACGATCAGGTCCTTTTTCGCCCACTTCATCTTGGCCCCGTCAAGGACATAGACCCCTTTTTGCCGCTCGTACTCCTCCGGCGAGGCGAACCGTTCCCGCTGGATACGGGTCATATAGAGTACATCCAGTTCCGGCATCGCCTCCATCAGGTTGTCCATCTCCTGGTAGGGGCATCCCGTTGCCGCGAGGTAATCCTTGATATAGGAGGGGACTGACAGGCCGGGGGTGGAGATCAGTACGAACCGGTTCCCCCTGAAGCCAGCCATGGCCTTGATCAGGGAGTGAACCGTCCGCCCGTTTTTTAAATCGCCGCACAATCCGATGCACAGGCCGGAGAAGGTGCCCTTTTCATGCCGCAGCGTCACCAGGTCTGTCAGAGTTTGGGTGGGGTGCAGGTGCCCGCCGTCGCCGGCGTTGATCACCGGCACGCGGGAATACAGCGACGCGGCTCTGGCGGCCCCCGGCACCGGATGACGCATGGCGATGATATCGGAATAGCCGCTTACCACCCGTATGGTGTCCTTGAGGCTCTCCCCCTTGGAGACGGAGGAATTACCGGGATTATCGAAACCGATAATCCGCCCCCCCAGCCGAAGCATGGCAGTCTGAAAGGACATCTGTGTACGGGTGGAGGGTTCATAAAACAGGGTCGCGAGGATTTTCCCCCGGCAGACGCCGTAATAATCGTCGATGCGCCCGCGGATATCGCAGGCGAGACGCGTGATTTCCTCCCACTCGGACACCGAGAGGTCGACAAGGTCGATCAAATGACGGGACTGCAGCATCGGAACCATCCAACCTTTCTTTTCAGCAGGAACCCGGCGGTTTAAGCCGGCCTCTATTTTAACAGGTTTTCCACCGCGGTGCAACGGCGGACCTTCACCGTATATCCAGCCGTTCCGCCGCTGTGGTTTTTCCACTGGCGTCATCCAATGTGAAGAGCACCGCGTTCATCGTACAGGGACCCTCCGCGTTCTGGAAGCGCACCGGTAGCCTGTCCTTCATTTTGGCGATAGCCAGTTCTGGCCTGACCCCCAGCACCGAGTGCAGCGGCCCGGTCATACCCACATCGGTGATAAACCCGGTGCCGCCGGGCAGCACCTGTTCATCAGCGGTCTGTACATGGGTATGGGTGCCGTACAGGGCTGAAATACGCCCGTCGGCGTAATAGGCCAGCGCCTTTTTTTCCGCTGTGGCCTCGGCGTGAAAATCCACGATACAGTACCGGGGATTTCCCGCTTCCCCGAGCAGGCGGTCGAGGCTGCGGAAAGGATCGTCCAGCGGCTCCATATAGGTCAGACCCATTAGATTGATCACGGTCAGCTGATACCGGCCCCGATCCACCGTACACATTCCCCGGCCGGGGGCGGCAGGGGGAAAATTGGCGGGGCGCAGCAGCAGGGGCTCCTGCTCCAGCGTCTCGTACAATTCCCGGCGGCGGAATACATGGTTGCCGGTCGTAATCACATCGGCGCCGCTGTCGAAAATATGGGCGGCCGCGGGCGGCAGCAGGCCGTTCCCCTCCGCCGCGTTTTCTCCGTTGACGATACAGACGTCCACGCCGTAATGCCGTTTGACACCGGGCAGCACCTGCCGCAGATGCCCGCATCCCGCCGCGCCGACCACGTCGCCTACACATAATATTTTCATCCTGTCCCGTTCCTTTCGCTGTCAGCCTGCCGTCCCGCGGCCTTTCCTTTCCGAAGAGCGCGAGGGCTGTTTACAAAAAGGCGGCGTCCCGGTTCTGGGACGCCGTCTCTCACTTATTTGGCGTAATCAATAGCCCGGTTTTCCCGTATCAGGTTTACCTTGATCTGACCGGGATAATCGAGGCTGGCCTCGATCTTCTTGGCGATATCGCGGGCCAGCAGGGTCATCTGATCGTCGGACACCACATCGGGACGGACGATAATGCGAATCTCACGGCCCGCCTGGATCGCGAAGGAGCGCTCTACGCCGTCAAACTCGTTGGCGACCTCCTCCAGTTTCTCCAGACGCTTGATGTAATTTTCCAGATTCTCACGCCGGGCGCCGGGGCGAGCGGCGGAAATGGCATCGGCAGCCTGTACCAGACAGGCGACCACCGTTTTAGCCTCCACGTCGCCGTGGTGGGCCTGGATCGCATGGATAACCGCTTCGCTCTCTTTATACCGGCGGGCGATGTCCACACCGATCTCCACATGGGAGCCTTCCACCTCGTGGTCGACGGCCTTGCCGATATCATGCAGCAGGCCGGCGCGGCGGGCGATGACGGGATCGATGCCCAGCTCGCTGGCCATGATGCCCGACAGGAACGCCACCTCCATCGAATGGTTGAGCACGTTCTGCCCGTAGCTGGTACGGTAACGCAGGCGGCCCAGCAGCTTCATGATCTCGGGGTTAATCCCGTGCAGGCCCGTTTCCAGTACGGCGCGCTCGCCCTCCTGCTTGATGGTTGCCTCCACCTCACGGCGGGCCTTTTCCACCATTTCCTCAATGCGGGCGGGATGGATGCGTCCATCGGAGATCAGGCGCTCCACCGCGATGCGCGCAATCTCGCGGCGCACCGGGTCAAAGCCGGACAGGGTGATGGCCTCAGGGGTATCGTCGATGATCAGATCCACGCCGGTCAGTGTTTCAATGGCGCGTATGTTGCGACCCTCTCGGCCGATAATCCGGCCCTTCATCTCATCGTTGGGCAGCGGCACCACCGAGACAGTGGTTTCGGTCACCTGATCGGCGGCGCACCGCTGGATCGCGTTGGAGATCAGGTCGCGGGCCTTCTGGTCCGCTTCGTCCTTTAACCGGGTTTCTATTTCGTTGACCTTCAGCGCCTTTTCATGGACGAGCTCTTCCTCCAGGTTTTGCAGCAGATATTCCTTGGCCTGTTCGGCGGTAAAGCCGGAGATACGCTCCAGCATCTCGAACTGACCCTTTTTCAGATTCTCGACATCCTCCAGACGGGCATCGATTTCTTTCTGCTTTTTGGCGATATTCTCTTCTTTTTTCTCATAGTTATCGATTTTGCGGTCCAGCGATTCTTCCTTCTGCTGGATACGGCGCTCCTGCCGCTGAACATCGATACGGCGCTCTTTGAGTTCTTTTTCCGATTCACTGCGCAGGCGATGGATTTCATCCTTGGCCTCCAGCAGTTTTTCCTTTTTAATGGCCTCTGCTGCGGTCTCCGCTTCGTGTTTGATTTTCTCTGCTTCTGCTTCCGCAGAGCCGATCAGGGCTTCCGCAGTCTGCTTTCTATGAGAAACGCCAGCTTTAAAGGCGAAAAATCCAGCAACGCCGCCGCCGACCGCAAGGCCGGCAACACACAGCAAAATGGCTACAACTATTTCAGGCACGGTAATCGATACACCTCCTTAATTTTTTCTTTCATTTTCATAATATTATCCGGAATCTGTCCGGTCTGGGCTTGTCGAGAGCTAACAAAATACCCATGGAATATTGTATAACTTTTCAGTGGAACCTGTCAAGTAGCAGATGGCCCTGCCGGAAAATAAAGCAGCTCTTTCCGCCCCTTGTCAAAGCAAGAGCAGGGGCCGGATAAATATCCGGCCCCTGCTCTTGGTTGATTTGGTTGATAATGAAGTTCATCCTGCCTGTCAGGCGCGTTTCTTAGCACAGAATACCACGGTACCCACAGCGGCGACGGCCAGCACAGCCAGCGCCACGGGAGCTGCCTCACCGGTGGAGGGGTTGGTGGTGGGTTTCGCGGTGGTTTTGGCCGCAGTGGTCGTGGTGGTGGCGGAATCGTCCCCCTTGGTCGTGGTGGCAGTATCCTCCCCCTTGGTGGTAGTGTCGTCGCCGTTGCCCTCGTCCTTCAATTCGGTCGCGCTGAAGTACAGCTTATTGAAGGTAGCGCTGGCGCCCGGGTCACCATAAACCCTGTAAACAGTCGCCACCAGCGGAAGAACACCGCCGTCGTAATCCACATCCTGATTTTTCAGCAACTCATAGAAATTAACAGAGCCTTTCCCCGCCGGGAGAGGTTCCGACCTGTTCATGATCTGCTGCAGGTTTACCAGGCCCTTATCCCCCTGGGCAAAACGGATGACGATGTCGAAATCGGCATCACCGCTCACATCCCAGCAAAGGTAGGGCAGCTGCGTGATGTCCACCTCTTGGGCCTCCATGGTGTTCCACATGGTGTGGGCGCCGGTCATTCCCTGGGTCCAGCCGGCCGGGACGGTCAGGGTCATGGCATCGCCCTTGAAAGCGACCTCGCACTCCCCCTGATTATACCGGATGGTACTGTTGATCCCGTTGATGCTGAAATCCGCGGGTGCGGCGGAGGCGGCGGGCATCATCGCACCTACCGTCATCGCCGTAGCCAGCAGCAAGCCGGCCAGTTTTCTGATTTTCATACCTACTCCTCCATTCAACTGATTTTATGCTGAATAAGACAGGTAAATTATAGCTTTATTTTCTCATCTTTGTCAATGCGTTATAGGAATATTTCCATAAAATTTGGGAATTATTTGGCTCGCACCCCTCTTCTTATCCCACTGCCGGTACAGTCACGGCGTTAGGCGAAACCGGAGGGAGCGGATGTGTGCCCGCTCCCTCCGGTTGATCCGCAAAAATTTCTTACTTCCCGCGGTTTTTATTGCGATAGACTACCACGATCACTATGACGGCCGCAGCCGCCACGACCGCTGCGCCAACCGCCACAGGGACGACCGGGAAGCCCTGTGTATCCGCAGTCTGTGTCGTCGTGCTCCCTGTCCCGGAGGTCGTACCGGGCGCCGCCGTCGTTGTCGTCGTATTACCGGCGGTGGTGGTCGTCGTGTCGGGAACATCGCCGGAATTGACGTGGGACATGGTATCGCCCAGCGGGTCGGCGCTGAAGTAAAGCTGGTTGAAGGTCACGCTGGTGCCCGGCTCCCCATACAGCCAGTAAACGGTGGCGATCAGCGAAAGATCCCCGCCGTCGTAAGACAGGTCCGGCCGACTCTGGAGGAATTCCAGGAAATTGATCGATCCCTTGCCCGTCGTCAGCCCCTCGGTCTTGCCTACCGCCTCCTGAAGGGACACCAAGCCCTTGTCCCCTTCCGCAAAGCGGATGACCACATCGAAATTCGGTTCCCCGCTGATGTCCCAGCAGAGATAGGGAGTCTGAGCGATGTGGACGATGTTATCCGACGTGATGTTCCACATGGTATGGGCGCCGACCTTATCCGCCTCGAACCCTGCGGGGTGGGTCAGTGTCATGGCCTTGCCGTTAAAATCGACCTCGCATTCCCCCTCCGTATACCGGATAAAGCTGATATCGCCGTTGATGCTGAAATCGTTCTGCTCTGCCGATACCGCCATGGACGAAGCGCCCGCCGCCACGGCGGCCGCCAGCAGCAGGCCTATGGTTTTCCGTATGTTCATACCGATCCTCCATTCATTTCCTTTAATCCTATTTTTTGAATCGGGAAAATTATACCACCATTTTCTTTCAATAGTCAACTGTTTTTATAGTGTATATCTATAAAACGGTCTGTGCCAAGGGCACCGTTCATGAACAGCCGGCCGGGAGAATCAGCCGGGGCGAAATAGGCGATACGCAGCAGCCTCCCGCCCTCTTCCAGACCGCTGTTCCCGAAAAAATGAACCGACGCATTCGTGCGCCGGTTCATCTGTTTTCTGTTTCAGCTTTGCGATTCTGCCGGCAGCTCTTCCTCAAAAACCGCCTTCTCTTTGCCGAAGATGGTGATGCAGCCGGTGGGGCAGGTTTCGGCGCAGGCGCCGCAGCCCACACACTTTTCCGGATCGATGGAGGCGAGGAACTTCTCCACGTGGATGGCATCGTACTGACAGGCTTTGGTGCATTTCATACAGCCGATACAGCCTACCTTACAGGCCTTGCGTACCAGGGCGCCCTTCTCGTGGCTGCTGCACCGCACCACCCCTTTGGTCCCGCCGGGCAGCAGGGTGATCAGACTCTTCGGACAGGCCTTCACGCACAGGCCGCAGCCGCGGCACAAAGCGGGATCGATGCGGGAAAGGCCGTTTTCCACCTTGATCGCGCCGTATTCACAGGCGGTGCGGCAGTCGCCGTATCCCAGACAGCCATAGTTGCACAGCCAGTCGCCGCCGTAAAACTGATTGGCAGCCGCACAGGTGGGAATGCCCTCGTACCGCAGTTTGCGGGCGGTGAACTCTTCACAGCCCCCGCAGCGCACCAGCGCGGTTTGGGCCACCAGGTCACTGCCGCTCACTCCCAGCAGCTCGGCGGTGGCGGCTGCCACCTGCTCACCGCCGGGAGAGCACAACCCGACCTTCGCCCCCTCGTGTGCCATGGCCTTGGCGTATCCGTCGCAGCCCGAATAGCCGCACGCGCCGCAGTTGGCCCCCGGCAGGCAGGCTCGCAGCGCCTCCGTTTTTTCATCCCGCGGCACCGCCATCACCACCGAAGCGACGGCCAGTACCAACCCGGCGGCCAGACCCAGTCCGGCGACGATCAGCACCGCCAGCAATATCGGATTCATATTGATGACCCTTCCTTTCGTAGAAACGTGGAGTCTCACGGAACGCCGGGCGGAAATTGTCCCGGCCCCGGTTTTTCCTTACAGGCCGAAGAGTCCCTGAAAGCCGATAAAGGACAGGGAGACCAGCGACGCCGCCACCAGGGTGGAAGGCAGTCCCTGCAGCCCTTTCGGGATATCCGCGCTTTCCAGCCGCTCACGCACACCGGCGAACATCACCATCGCCAGCAGGAAACCGAGACCCGCTCCCAGCGCGTTGACCAGCGACTGGACGAAATCGTAGTGATTGTCGATATTCAGAATGGTGACGCCCAGCACGGCGCAGTTGGTCGTGATCAGGGGCAGGTAAATGCCCAAAGCATTGTACAGCGGGGGGACGAACCGCTTCAGGGCGATCTCCACCAGCTGGACCAGCGCCGCAATGATCAGGATAAAAACGATGGTCTGCAGATAGCCGAGGCCGTTGGGCACCAGTAAGTAGGTGTACAGCGGCCAGGTAGCGGCTGTGGCCATCACCATAACGAAGATGACCGCCAGCGACATACCCACCGCGGAATTCAGCTTTTTGGAAACCCCCAGGAAGGGACAGATGCCGAGAAACTGGGACAAAACAAAGTTGTTGACCAGAAGCCCGCCAATCAGAATAGCGAACAGGGAGGTACTATTCATGGTCGCTTTCCCTCCTCTTCACACTGGGCTTTTCGGCGTCGGCGGCCTCACCCGCCGCCAGATTGCAGATGGCGGCGTTCGGGCATCCGCCCGCGTCGCAGGCAGCGCATACCCGGCCGGTCAGTTCCTTGCGGGCGGTGTCGCCCTCCAGCTTCTTGGACAGCCGATTGGTCAGCCAGATCAGCATGCCGAAGATGAAGAAGCCGCCCGCCGGCAGCACGAAAATGGTGATGGGAGGAATCATTCCCCCGTCGGGCCAGCCGAAAATCGTGCCGCTGCCGAGGAATTCCCGCAGGCCGCCCATGACGATGAGAGCTGCCGTGAAGCCCGCGCCCATTCCGAGGCCGTCCAGGGCGGACAGCCCGACGCTGTTCTTGCTGGCGAAGGCCTCCGCGCGGCCGAGGATGATGCAGTTGACCACGATCAGGGGCAGGTAGATGCCCAGCGCCTGATCGATGGAGGGCAGGTAGGCTTTCACCAGCATCTGCACGATGGTGGTAAAGCCAGCGATCACCACGATATAGGAAGGCAGCCGCACCTTATCGGGAATCACATGGCGCAGCAGGGAGATGACGATATTGGAGCACACCAGGACGAAGGCGGCCGCCGCGCCCATTCCCAGGCCGTTCATGGCCGCGGTGGTGACCGCCAGGGTGGGACAGGTACCCAGCACAAGGCGCAGCACGGGATTTTCCCGTATCAGGCCCTTGGTAAAGGTCTGCACATACTTGGCCATTACGCCGCGCCCCCTTTCACATAGGTTTCAAAGAGCCGGGCCGCCTTATCCACCCCTTCGGTGATACCGCGGGAGGTTTTGGTAGCCTGGGATACCCCGTCCACCGTCTCCCCCAGCCGGAAGCCGCCGGCGGCTTCCTTGCCGGTAAAGGCGTCCAGCAAACCCGCGCCCCGCACCTTGTCCACATAACCGGCGGTCTCGTTGTCCGAGGTGACCGCCACGCCGGACACGGCGCCGTCGGTGCGGATACCGGTCATGACGGTGAGCCCCCCGCTTTTGCCGGTGGTGACGGTGGTGAAAACATAACCCGCCGTCTGTCCGTCCTTGACGGCGCGGTAGTAAATGACAGCGTCCCCCCCGTCGTCGAGGGTCAGCTCTTCGAAATCGTCCGCATCGATGACCTGCAGGCGGGCGGCGTTCTCCGTCTCCGCCATCCGGTCGGCGATGGTGCCCGCAGTCAGCGCGTTGGTACCCGCCAGCGCCGCTGTTACCGCGCCTCCGATGACCATCAGCGCCGCGGCGGAAACAATAATATCCTTAATCTTCACGGCGCAGCCTCCTTTTTTGCCCGAAGGGGAGCGGTCGGGTCGCCCGCTCGATCAGAGGGGACAGGATGTTCATGATCACAATGGCGAAAGATACCCCCTCCGGCAAAGAGCCGTAATGGCGGATCAGCACGGTCAGCAGGCCGCAGCCCAGGGCGAATACCGCCTTGCCCGTCTTGTTGAGGGGGGTGGTGGTATAGTCGGTAGCCATGAAGATGGCGCCCAGCATCAGGCCGCCGGACAGGACAGCGGTGAGAGGATCGCCGCCCAGCAGCCAGGTCATGACGAACACGGTGCCGATGTAGGTCAGGGGGATCAGGGGCGAGATCACCCGGCGCGCCACTAAATAGGCGCCGCCCAGCAGCAGGGCGGCCGCGCAGGTCTCCCCCAGGCAGCCGGGACGCATCCCTACGAACATCTCACCGAGGCCATAGCCGGCGCCTCCTCCCGCCGCGATATTGGCGAGAGGGGTGGCGGAGCTGATCGCGTCGGCGCCGGTGCCGCTGAAAGGCTGCACCCAGTTGTTCATGGCCGCGGGAAAGCTGGCCATCAGTACGATGCGCCCGATCAGGGCAGGATTGACGAAATTCTGGCCGATGCCGCCGAACATCTGCTTGGCGACCACGATGGCGGCCACTCCGCCCAGCGCCGCCTGCCACAGCGGGATGGTGGCCGGCAGGTTGAAGGCCAACAGCAGGCCGGTCACGACGGCGGACAGGTCGCCTACCGACTGGGGCCGCTTCATCACGACGCGGGACAGAAATTCCGACGCGACGCAGGAGGCGATGCACACCACCTCCACCACGGCGGCGCGCCAGCCGAAGAGCCACACCGAGGCGGCGACCGCCGGCAGCAGGGCGATCAGCACGTCGAGCATGATCCCCCGCGTATTCATCCCGCAGTGGAGATGAGGCGAAGAGGTGACGGTTAGCGTATGTTCCATAGGAGGTTACCAGACCTTTCCGCCCCCGCCATAACAGACGGCGGGAGGCATGAGATACACGCGGTCACGACGGTGACGGCGCAGCAGTCAAAAACGGGGAAAAACCGCGGGTCAGCTCTTGCTCTTGCGTACCGCGTCCTTGGCCAGCCGCATGGTCTGCACGATGGGCCGGTGGGCGGGGCAGGAAAAGGAACAGCAGCCGCATTCCATGCAGGTGCCCACCCCCAGCTTCTCCGCCCCCGCGAAATCCTTCGCGCTGAAGGCCGCGGCAATGGAGGGCGGGACCAGCCGCATGGGACAGGCCTCCACACACCGGCCGCAACGGATGCAGGGGGTGGCGTCGGTGACGGCAGATTCCTGCCTGGCGAAGGCCAGGATCGCGTTGTTCTGCTTGAGCACCGGCAGCGCGTCATCCATCAGGGCCAGCCCCATCATCGGCCCGCCCATCAACAGACGACCCACCTCATGCTTGAGTCCGCCGGTAAAGGCGAGCACGTCCTTCACCGGCGTGCCGATGGTCACCCGCACGTTTTTCGGATGGGCTACGGCGGTGCCGTCCACCGTCAGCCGACGGGCGACGAGAGGCATACCAGTCTTAAAATACCGGGAAAGAAAGGCGGCGGTGGTCACGTTCATGACGATGCAGCCCACGTCGGCGGGCAGACCCCCGGGGGGCACCTTCCGTCCGGTGCAGGCCGCTATCAGGACCTTCTCCGCCCCCTGGGGATACCGGGCGGGCAGCCTGCGAACCTGCACCTGCCGCTGGGGTGTCGTGACGCTGGCCGCGATCTTCGCCAGCTCCGCAATGGCGGCGGGCTTGTTGCTCTCGATGGCGATGATTACGCGGGAGGCGTCAAGGAACTCCATGACCGTCTGTACGCCGGAGACCACATCCCACGAATCCTCCATGCACTCACGGTAATCGGCGGTGATATAGGGTTCGCATTCCGCGGCGTTGATGATGATGGTGTCGATGGCGTCCCGGTCTTTGGGGTTCAGCTTCACATGGGTGGGGAAGCCCGCGCCGCCGAGGCCCACCGCTCCCGACTGCCGCACCGCCGCGATGAACTGGTCAAACTGTTCGATGACAGGGGGCTGCACGCTCTCATGGACCCGCTGTTCTCCATCCGACTCGATGACGACGGCGGCGGTGGTCCGCCCGCCGGGCATAAGCAGCTCGGTCAGGCCGGTAACCTTGCCCGATACGCCGGAATGGATGGGAGCGGATACCAGGGCGTCGGAATCGCCGATCAGCTGGCCGACCTTCACCGTGTCCCCCACCTTCACCACCGGGATGCAGGGCGCGCCGATGTGCTGGGACATAGCCACCACGATGCGCTCGGGAGGCGGCATGACCACCGTTTCGCATTCCGCCGTGTTCTTCCGATGGGGTGCGTGGACGCCGCCGCGGGTGCGGAAGGCGGGCAAACCCAGCTTTTCTTGTATAGACACAGTCATTACCTCCTGCTTTGGAGTCATTTGATTTCTCATCTGCCGCCGGGGTTTATCCGGCGGAGGGCGGGCATCACGATGTTCAGCGTC
The DNA here is from genome assembly GCA_022800315.1 of Clostridiales bacterium. GTDB lineage: Bacteria > Bacillota > Clostridia > Oscillospirales > Acutalibacteraceae > Avimonas_A. Next base: position 10,026 of record JAAWQC010000014.1, on the reverse strand, counting down.
AGGCCGGTGAGGGTTCCCGCCGCCAGTGCCATGAGCAGCAGCCATGGCCCGTACCAGATCAGGGAGGGGCTGAGCAGCAGCATGGACACCCCCAGCTGGGCGGCGTTGTGGGCAACCGCACCCAGAATGCCGGTACCCAGGAAGCTCAGCCGGCCCCGCGGCCATTTCAGCGCCGCCGCCATGACCAGAGTGCTCAGCAGACCGCCCGCCAAACTCATAAAAAAGGCGGTGCCGCCGCGCAGCAGGGCGAACAGGGACTTGATCACCGCTACCGCCAGCGCGGCCGGCAGATTCATCACCGATAAGGCATACATGGTCACGATATTGGACAGGCCCAGTTTGGCGCCGGGCACCGGCAGCACCGGCAGCAGCCCTTCCAGGAAGGACAGCGCCACCGCCAGCGCGGACAGCAGGCCCAGCAGGGCCGCTTGCCGAGCAGCGTCAGCGGCGTCCCGCCGCCTGTCAGTGTTTCCTTTCACGGCAGACCTCCCGCTTCCTTGCTTCATCACGCGGTGACGGCATCGACGCCCTGTGTTCCGCCCACCAGGCGCAGGGCGACACCCGCCGGAACGCAGGCGGCGGACTGGCCCGCCCGGGACAGCCAGCCGCTGTTCACACAGATTTTATCGGGACAGCCGCTGGACTGGAACCGGATGCGGCCGCCGTTCACCTCGAGCACCACCGGGATACCGTCGAGGCCGGTCACCTCTCTGACCTGATCGCCGGCGAGGGAAAGGGTAAACTCCCCGCCCGGCACGGTCACCACCGCCTCCGCGCCCGGCCGGGCGGTCAGCCGCATCACCAGCAACAGCAGCAGCGCGGCGGCCAGCAGGGAAACGAGCACCAGCATGTCCCCTTTTCGGATCAGTGTCCGTTTGCTCCGTGGAGTTTCCGCCATGCCGTCGCCTCCGTCCCGCCGCAGCCGGTTATACATAAGGTAAGTATGGGTCAGATAGCCTTTGGTTTAACCTGCATGAGTTAAATTTTCCAAAATGCAGATTCTTATGTTATAATTCATATAAGGAAGAATTTCAAATGGAATTCTTCGGCACCGGTTCCCGACAGGACAGTGTTATCTCAAGATAAAGGAACCGATGTCTATATTATAATAGAATGGTTCAAAATGCAAACCAAACCGTTTGTTTGACAGCTTGCGTTGTTTGCATTTCCCGATCATACGCTTTTTCAGCTAGTTCCGAATAGACAATCCTGTCGAAAATAACGATATCTTCCATTGGAGAGGTGGCAAACAGCATGGATTTTCACTTTCATATGCCGGTACGGGTGGTCAGCGGGCCGGGCTGCGTACGGCAGCGGATGGGTGAGCTGCGGGAATACGGCCGCCGCTGCCTGATTATTACCGGCCAGAATTCCGCCATGCGCTCCGGCGCGCTGGACGACGCCATGGCGGCCCTGACCGACGCCGGGGTGGACTGCACCGTTTTTCCCGGTATCGGCGCCAATCCGCTGATTTCTCAGTGCCAGGCCGCCGCCTTTGCCGCAGAAGCCTGCCGGGCAGACTTCCTCGTGGGAATCGGCGGCGGGTCGGTGCTGGACGCGACCAAGGCTGCGGCGTGGATCGCGGAAAATACCACAGCCGACGTGGAGCGGTTGTTCGCGGGGACGTATAAATACGCCCCCCTCCCCTTCGCACTGGTGGGCCTCACCGCCGGCACCGGCAGCGAGGTCAGCCCGGTGGCGGTGCTCACCGGCGACCAGGACGGCCGCAAGCGCAGCGTCTCCGACCCCTGCTGTTACGCGCGGGCCGCCTACGCCGACCCGCGGTATACCTGCACCATGAGTGCCGCTACTACCGTTTCCACCGCGCTCGACGCCCTGTGCCACGGGGCAGAGGGCTTCTTGAACCCTGTCTGCACTGACGTCGCCGATCTTTTCGCCAGCCGGGCTTTACCCCTGCTGAGCGGCGGCCTGATTGAGCTGGCCGGAGGCGCTGCGGCAGAACCGACCATGGGCCTGCGGGAACAGCTATTTTACGGCGCGCTGTGGGCGGGTATGGTGCTGAACGCCATGGGCACCGCCTATCCCCATCCGCTGGGCTACGTTCTCACCGAGGATTTCGACGTCCCTCACGGCATGGCATGCGCCGTCTTCCTTCCCGATCTGCTCCGGCGGTCGGAGGCCGGTCTGCCAGAGCGGACGGCCCGTTTCTACTCACTTGTGGGGGGAAAAGAGGCGTTTCATCAAGCTCTGGATCTCCTGGTCACAGCCGATATCCGTATGACCATGGGGCAGGTGGAGGATTACGCCCGGCGCTGGGACCCCGCCTCCGACGGCGCGGAGCCGAAAAATTTTGCGCGGGTGGCCGGTGGTTTCACCGCCGCCGATGCCCGTGATCTGTTCGCGGAACTGTTCGTCCGATAAAAAAAAGAAGAAAAGGCCCCTGCGAGACGGAGGGGTCTTTTCTTATTTCATTGAGGTATAACACCGAGAGAGGCACACCACCTCTTGATTCGTCTGCGACAACCGTGCACACAGGCTTTGAAGGGTTCTATAGGGTGTATTTCCCTGCGACTGTCCCCTTTCGTCCCAGAAATCGTATATTTGTACAAATATATACTTTTAGTATTTATATTTAATCAGGAGCCGACTATTTTCCTCTTATTTCTTCTTGAATTTATATTATCATAATGATAATATTATCTTGTAGAGAATAGTATAGGAGGGATGGCGTATCGACCGCTTCAAACAACTCATCGACAGTTTTCTGAATCCCGCCAAATGCCGAATCATCATCGAAATCGCCGGCAGAGGCCGGGCTACGGCAAAGGAACTGGCTGCAGCCTGTCCCGATATCCCTCAGGCCACCCTCTACCGTTATCTGGGCCGTATGGAGAAGGACGACATCCTGACCATAGTGGAGGAAAACCGGGTACGCGGCGCGGTGGAACGGGTGTACGCCCTGTCCGACAATGTGCAGAAGGACGGCAATGAGCTGCTTAAAGAAAAGGGGAGCGAAGGCCTGCTGCTGATGTTCACCCGTTTCATGACCGGATTGCTGACCCAGTTCCACGAATACGCCGGACGGCCGGACGCCGACCTTCAGCACGACGGGGTGGGCTTTACCACCTGCCCGATTAACGCCACGGTGGAGGAACTGAACGAAGCGATGCGGAAAATCGGCGAAATCCTGGTTCCCCTGATGCAGAACCCGCCCGCGGAGGGACGGCAGCGGCATTCCATCGCCGTCATCACCACCCCGCCGGAAAAAAAGGCGGCTGACGAATGAATTTCCACGTGAAAGGACGATAACAGATGGCACACGGTATCCTGACCATTGAAAATCTGACCAAAACCTATCCCGGCGGCAAACGGGCGGTGGACAACCTGAACCTGCGGGTGGAGGCGGGGGACATCTACGGCTTCATCGGCCACAACGGCGCGGGCAAGACCACCACCATCCGCGCGGCGGTGGGCGTCATGGAATTTGACGAGGGTGTAATACGCATCGACGGCCATTCGGTGAAGGAAGAGCCGGTACTCTGCAAATCGCTCACCGCCTACATCCCCGACAATCCCGACCTGTACGAACACCTGACCGGCATCCAGTACCTCAATTTTATCGCCGATATTTTCGGGGTGGCCTCGGGGGAACGGGAGGAGCGCATCCGCCGGTACGGCGATCGGCTGGAGCTGACCGCCAACCTGGGCGACCTGATCGCCTCCTACTCCCACGGCATGAAGCAGAAGCTGGCCATCATCTCCGCCTTTCTCCACGAGCCGAAGCTGCTGGTGCTGGACGAACCCTTTGTCGGCCTGGACCCGCAGGCAGCCTTCCGTCTCAAGGAAATGATGCACGAGCTGTGCGGACAGGGCGGCGCCATCTTCTTTTCCACCCACGTGCTGGAGGTGGCGGAAAAGCTGTGCAACAAGGTCGCCATCATCCGGGGCGGCAGGCTGGTGGCCAGCGGCCCCATCGATGAAATCCGGGGCGACAGCAGCCTGGAGGAGGTCTTCCTGGAGGTGGTGGAGCATGAAAAATAAAGGCTTCGCCCTGCTGAGGGTGCAGCTGCTGGGCCTGTTCGGCCTGAACCGCCTGCTCCACAGCAAGGACCCCCGCGAAAAATCCCGCAACCTCCTGTTCGCCGTGGGCATGGCCCTAGTCGTCCTGATCTTCGTCGGCTACAGTGCGCTGACAGCCGTCGGGTTCGCCGCGCTGGGGCTCATCCAAGCGCTGCCGCCGCTGATGTTTGCCGTATCGGCGGTCATCACGCTGGTCACCACCGTAATGAAAACTGACGGGGTGCTCTTCGGCTTCCGCGATTACGATATGGTGATGTCTTTGCCGGTTTCCAGCCGTACCGTCATCGCCAGCCGGTTTGCTACCCTGTATCTGATGAATTTCCTGTTCTCCTGCATCCTGCTGATTCCCATGGGCGTCGTGTACGCCGTCACCGCCGGGGCAGGCCCCCTCGCTCTGGTGATGCTGTTCCTCTGCCTGTTCTTTTCCCCCCTGCTGCCTATCGTGATCGCCACCGCGCTGGGTACCCTGATCACGGCGGTCTCGGTGCGGTTCCGTTATAAAAACCTGCTGGTGGTAGTGCTGAGCTTCGTGCTTATCCTGGCGGTGATGGCGGGGAGCTTCGGGATGTCGAACACCAATATGGAAGGGCTGGCCAGCCTCTTGTCCATGGCCTCCAGCATGGCGGCGTCCCTCTATCCTCCCGCGGTGTGGTACGCCGGCGCAGCGGCGGGTAATGTCGTCGATTTCCTGCTGGTGGCGGGCGTATCGGTTGGCGCTTTCCTCCTGTTCGTCTGGGTGTTCTCCCTCGGTTACACCCGTATCAACACCGCCCTGATGAGCCACCGTTCCGGCGGGAATTATCAGCTGGGCACCCTGAAAACCGCCTCCCCCTTCCGCGCCCTGTACAACAAAGAGCTGCGCCGCCTGTTCACCTGCCCCATCTATCTGATGAATACCGCCATTGGGTCGGTGATTCTGATCGTGCTGGGCGCCGCCTCGCTGTTTGCCAACGTTCCCGCCCTCCTTGCCTCCGAAGGGGTCAACCTGCCTCCCGGCTTCGACGCGGGCATGATCACACGCTACGCCCCGCTGGTCGCGGCCTTCTGCATGGCGCTGGGCAGCACCACTGCCAGCTCCCTTTCGCTGGAGGGAAAGAGCCGTTGGATTCCTCTCTCCGCGCCGGTGGACAACCGTACCATCTTCCTATCCAAAATTGCGGTCAATCTCACCGTCCTGCTTCCCGGCGCTTTTATCGGCGGGATCCTGTTGGCGGTGGGCCTCCACGCCGATGCGGCGGAAGCCGTCCTGCTGGTGGCGGTCCCTACCGTCTTCGCCTTTTTCTCCTCGGTGGTGGGCATGATGGCCAACGTCAAATTCCCCCGGTACGATTGGACCAGCGAAACCGCCGCTGTCAAACAGAGTGCGGCGGTGATGGTGACCATACTGACGGGCTTTGGCGGTATGATCCTCACCGGCGCCGCCACCTTCGCGCTGGGAACGGTCATTGACGGCCGGCTGGCTATGGCGCTGGCGGCCTTGCTGCTTGCCCTGATCTGCTGGTTTGTGTACCGGCGCCTGCTCCGTATTCATTTGTATATGTAAGAAAGTCCCCCGACCATCGGTCGGGGGACTTTTCCGTTATATGACGCCGGAGCCTTACCGGTCAACAACGGTTTTTGGTCCATTCCTCCAGCACAGCCAGCTGTTCCGGCGTATGGAACCAGTGCTCGCCGTTTTCCATCACCATCATCTCACAGCCGAACCGTCTCGCAAAATCCTCCATGACCGGGCGTGCGGTCAGGTTATCCCGCCCGGCGTATAGGATGTGGGTCGGCGCCTCCCATCGGGTGATCGAATGCTGCCGCACATAGGCAAGATACTCCCACGACAGGTTCTGCCCGAAACTGGTGGGGATCACCTGCCGCGCCTGCAGCTGTTCCTCGCTTACCCCTGCCCAGCCCATCATAGTCTGTATCACCCGCTCCATGTCGACGACGGGCGATACCAGTAAGCACCTTTCCAGTGCTTCGTCCGCAAGGCCCAGCAGGGCGAACCATGCCCCGATACTGGTGGCACGCAGGGCGACGCGCTGTTTTCCGTTATCCCTCAGCCAACGGATGACCCGCTTCAACTCAGGTACGGCCTGCCAGGGAACAAGCGGCTCCTTCCCCTCCCGGCGCTCCCCGTGCTCGGGCAAATCGAGGCTCAGCACCTGCCAGCCTCGTTCATCGGCTGTCTGGGCGAAGGCGGCTGCCTCCTCCTTATTGCCTCCCTGCCCGTGTACATACAGATAGGCTTTCCCGGAGGCTTCCCCCCATAGGATCACCGGTATCCCGTCTATAGAGAACCGCGTCTGCTTCATATCGTATCCCTCCGGCCTGCGTTTTTACCGCTATTCTATCCCCTGTCCCCGCCGAAGTCAAACCGGTGTGTCGGCTACATATCCTTTACACGATATACACTTTTTCTTTGTTTTTGTGTATACAGTTCATTCTCTCGCCTTTACCTTTACTCTATACACAGAATACACACCCTAATTCATACTAGAGTTTACGTCCAGAATCAGCAGCTCCGCCCGGTGGGACAGAACCAATGCCAGCGAAAACTTCACCTTCATACCGGCGGATAGCTGGGCGGGGGGTCTCGTCCAACTCAAAGCGCCTGCAATAGCGGCGGTACGCCTCCCCATCCCATCGCTAAAAATTCCCCCGAAATTTTTCCCACAGTCCTAGCCTCTGTCCCCCGCCTAATAGCCATTTTTTCGTATGCCCTGCGGCGGCTGTCGGTTATCCCTTTGTCCTTTTCTCCAGCAGCAGTCTTTCTTTATTGGGACGGCTGTCGTCCCGCAGGAAAGCCGCCCATTCCTGCGGCGGGGAATCTATCGTCTCCGCCAAAGCCTCCAGGCTGCCGGTATAGGCCGCTATGGCCTCCTCCACCGCCTGACGGCAGTTCTCGATCCCCCGTTCCCGCACGATGGCGGTCAGTTCATAGAAGGGAAGCCCCACCGCGTGGGTCTCTACATGGATGGCAGCGCAGGCTTGCCCCACCGCGTGGCACAGGGCGATGTCCACCGGGTCGGTCAATTCCTTCGCCATGGCGTGGACCCGCAGCAGCGCCTTTTTCGCCTCCGGCATCTTTACCCGGCCCCTCGCCCAGTCCCAGCACAGCGCCACGGCGGTTTCCGGCCGGTTTTCACCGGGGTACCGCGCCTTCAGCCGCTTCACCGGCCCCCGTGCGCCGTCGAGAGCCCACTTGACCAGTGTCCGGTGCTTCTGCCGGCTGATGAGCAGAATCAGTTCCTGCAGGCACGGGCTGTCCCGTGAAAAAAGGAGCTGGTTGCCCCGCTTCAGCTTGTTCCTGACATCCTGCATCTCCATAGGCCCGGCCTCCTCTGCAATTCTCCCGCCCCGTATGACAAAAAGCGCGGAGGTTTATTATACCTCCGCGCCTGTCAAAAAGAAAGAGCTGTTTCAGCGGAAAAGCAGGGCTATGAGGCCCAGCGCGCACACGATCTGGCATGCGCCGACCAGTCCGCCGTACAGCAGCGCCTTCGGACCCTCCCGCACCAGGTCGCGGAATTTGACCCGCATACCGATGGCGGCGAGGGCGATGATCTCAAACTGGCCGCTGACCGTCTTGGCCCCCGCGGACAGCAGCGGCGGCACGACACCGGTGGTAAAGATGACGCTGCACAGGAAAAAGCCGATGATGAACCACGGAATACCCGCGCTGAATTTTTTACCCGCTTTCCCACCGGCTTCTCCTCCGTCGGAGGCCGAGGCGCTTTTGCGGGAGAACAGTTTGCCCTCCTCGCTAGTGTTGAGACGGGAAAAGCCCAGCGCCACCAGCACCAGGAAGATGATGCGCACGATTTTAAAGACGGTGGCCATCTCCACCACCGGGTCGCTGACGAATTTGGCGGAGGCGATGACCTGTCCGATGGACTGCAGGGTGCCGCCGATCAGAGCGGAGGTGGGCAGCACGGCGTGCTGGTACATTGCCCCCGCTATCAAGGGCAGGGTAACCATCAGCACGGTGCCGGTGACGTTGACGATGGTGATGGAGATGCCCTTGTCCTTGGTGTCCGCCCCCACCACCGGGGAGACGGTGGCGATGGCGGAGGACCCGCACACCGCATTGCCCGCCGACATCAGGAGGGAAAATTTCCGACCGAAGCCCAGCTTTCGCCCGATGAAAAAGGCGATGAAGATGGTCAGCAGCATCTGGCCGGTGATAAACACGACCCCCTGCCACCCCACCGCCACGATATCCCCCAGATTGAGGGTCAGTCCGGTGAGCACGATGGAGATTTCCAGCAGGGTCTTTTCCGAAAACTTGGTGCCCGCGTTGAAGACTTCCTTATTTAAAAAGGTGTTGCCAGCCGCAATGCCCAGCAGGATCGCAAACAGGGCGGCGCCCACCATGGGCAGGAACCGGGCGATGCCCTGTCCGATGAGCGCGATCACCACACATACCAGAAAGCCGGGCAGGATGAGCTTTGCCTGCTTCCACCCCTTTTGTAACATTGCCGTCATAGCCGATTCCCCCTCGTCGATTTCCGGTTGATTTTACCACCGATCTATTATAAAATCAAATTATAATTTGACATGGTGGTATTCGTTAATATTATAATAGCTGAGGTGGAACGATGCTCGATTATCACATCCAAACCTTTCTGGCGCTGTGCCGCCATAAAAACTACACCCGCACCGCCCGGGAGCTCCATCTGACCCAGCCCGCCGTCACCCGGCACATCCAGCAGCTGGAGCAGGCTTACGGCGTCCCCCTTGTCCTGAGGGGCGGGCGGGAACTGCGTCTGACGCCGGAGGGGGAGGCACTTCGCCGTTTTGCCGCCGCGGTGGACGCCGACGCCCGCCGGATGGAGGATAAGCTGGCAGCCTCCCGGCGGGAGGCGAAGCGCCTGCATTTCGGCGCCACCCTGACCATCGGGGAGTTTGTGCTGCCCGATATCCTCTGCCGCTACCGGGAGCGGTATCCCGACTGTGAAATCCGCCTGGAGGTGGAGAATACCGCCGAGCTGCTCCGCCGGCTGGATGCGGGAGTGATCGATTTCGCCCTGATCGAGGGGTACTTCGACAAAGGCATCTACGGCCACGCGCCCCTGTCCGCCGAGCGGTTTCTGGCGGTCTGCGGGATGGGCTCCCCTCTGACGGGGAAAGCCCCCCTCCCGCTGGAGGAGCTGTGCGCTCAGCCCATCGTGGTGCGGGAGCCAGGTTCCGGCACCCGGGAGGTACTGGAGAACCTGCTGCACGAGCACAATCTGTCCCTGTCCGATTTCCGCGCCGTATCCGAGATCGGCAACTTCCGCACCCTTAAACAGCTGGTGGCCGCCGGGCCGGGCATCACCTTCGCCTATGCCCCCGCCGTGCAGGAGGAACTCGCGGCGGGGCTGCTGCGGGAAATTCCTCTGAAAGGGGTCCGGCTGACGCGGGAATTCAGCTTCGTCTGGCTGAAGGACAGCCTGTTCGACGGGGAACGGGAGGATTTCCGCCGGTTTTGTGAAACTACATGATACGGCGCCCTATTCCCAGTGGTCGTATTGGCGATCGAGCAGCCGCAGGGTTTTCTCCCGCGCCTTTTGCAACTGGCGGTCGGTAAGGGACAGAGTGAGACAGTCCTGACAGCAGCCCCTGTCATCAAATGAGATATCCGACAGGGTGCAAAGGTCGTCTGACCAATAGAAGCAGAATTGATTGTCGCACAGCATAGGGATCTTCCCTTCTTTACAAAAAATCTTTTTTGCGCCTATGCGGCGCTTGCTCCGCAGGTCCCCTTTTCTTGACGATAAGAAAAGGGGAGAAAAGAATCGTCAGGGGGAACCTTTCAAACGGGTTCCCCCTGAACCCCCTCCCCACCATGACCAAAGGCTACGCCTCTGGACTCCGGCTGGTCACAGATAGCAATAACCGAAGGCTCTTTATCACACTACACAACATATAGCGCTATTTTTGCCATTATCGGGGGATTCTCAAGGACAACGCCGTCGACCGCCGCCGGTGGCGGAAACAGGGAGACGGGGTGGG
>JAAWQC010000013.1 GCA_022800315.1 Clostridiales bacterium | reverse complement strand
CGCTGCGATATCGCAGCGGCGTTCTGTTTCATTATCCCGCCTTTTCCACCCGTAGGGCCAGCACGGTGATATCGTCCTCGTGGGTATCCTTCTGCTTTTCCCGCGCCTGGGCGGCGATGGAGTCGGCCAGACGCTGCATATCGGTTTCCTCGTGCTCCAGCAGCAGATCTTCCACCCATTCGAGTCCTTCGGAAAGGACGCCGTCGCTGACCACCAGCAGCACATCCCCTTCCACCAGCGTATCGTCGGTCCGCTCGAAGGAGATGTCCCTCAGGATTCCCACCGGCAGGGCTGACCGCTCGATGCGGGACACCCGTCCCTTGCTGCACAGGAAGGAGGGGGCCGCCCCCGCTTTCAAACATTGCAGGCGGCCGGTGAACAAATCGACGGCGGCGATATCCACCGTGGCGATGCTCTCGTCCCCTGATTTGACCATCAGGGCGGAATTGACCATGCGCAGGGCGCTGTCCGCGCCGAAGCCTGCCTGCAGCAGCCGGGTGATCAGGCCGGAGGCCATGGCCCCGTCCACCGCCGCCCGGCCCCCGCTGCCCATGCCGTCGCTGAGCACGGCGTACAGCCTGCCCCCGTCGGTAAAGGTGTCGTAGGCGTCCCCGCACAGCCGTTCCCCGCTGCAGGTGAGCTGGGCCTTGCCCAACGACACACGCAGGGCGGTCTTTTCGTTCAGGGTAATTTTGATCCTGTCGCTCAGCCGGGTCACTACCGGATGGCCGAATTCCCGTCCGCAGGCATCCCCCAGCTCCCGCTCCCATTCCTTTTGATTGAGCTTCGCGTGGGTATCCTTCGCCAGTATCTCCACCCTCATCCGGTCACCCCGGCCGATGGTGCACACCGCGTCCTGCACCTTCAAGCCGTAATCCTCGCATATCTCGGCTACCCGAGTAGATGCGTCGGTCTCCACCCGATCCTCATCGGTGAAATCCTCACTGAGCTCACCCAGCAGTTCGGACATGCTGGCAAACTGATCGGTGACCATGCCGCGTAGCTCGGCCAGGCGGCGCCAGGCCCCCTCTCTCACCGCGTATTCGATGTATCCCGCGTTGACACGGGCGACCACCTCGTCCAGACGGCTGCAGCGGCGGGCCAGCCGTCCCGGCGCCTCCGCCGCCGTAATGCGCCCCTTCTCCCGCAGGATCGGGGTCATGTCGTTCAACGCCGCCATGGTGTCGCTGTAGGCGCTCTCCCAGCAGTTCATGCGCAGCCCACACACACGGCAGACATCGTCGGATACGCTCTGGTAGACGCTGCTCAGGTCGGGCGCGCTCAGGGAGGTCAGCTTTTTGGATACCGATTCCACCGTGCTGGCCACCTCCTCCATCGCCTTGGAGGCAAAATCCAGCCGCATCACCACCGACTGGCGCAGCCCCTCCATGGCCGGCGGCCGCGCGCCACGGGTGAAGAAGGCGTTGATTTTACGGTCTGCCGAGGAGGGCATCACCACATACAGGATACTGGCGGCGGCCACCTCGTATACCCCCACGATGACGGCGGTACCTGCCGCGCTTTCCACGCCCGCCCCGGCGCTGATGGCCACGATGGTGTTCGCCATAATGAAGGCCCCGGCGGAGGCAAAACGCCCGAAGCGGGAAAACATCCCCGCCAGCAGACCGCCGAAGGAATACGCCGCCGCCAGATAGGCGTGATCCGGCGCCGCCAGCGACATGGCCAGTCCCAGCACGATACCGGACACCGCCCCGCCCTGTTCCCTGCCGCAGCGGGCCAGCAGAAGTATGAGCACCACTGAGGCGATCCGTCCCGGGGAAATACCGCTGAAACTGATCCCCGATATGGCCATCAGTACCACCGCGCCGGTCACCACCACGCTGGACTGCTCCTGCACCGTGAGCACCCGCCGGTTGGCCGCATTCTCCTCCACGATTTCCACCGTCCTGCGGAAGAAATAGGCCGAGCCTCCCGCCAGCAGTGCCTCTGCGATCACGGTCAGGATACGGAAGGCGCTCATCCCCTCCACTGCCGCCATGGCGATGCCGGTACTGACCACCCCAAGGAAGGAGATGGTGGGTGCGAACAGGGCTTTGCCCGTCAGCCCCTTCACCCCGCTGAGCGACCAGCGGATACCCGCCACCGCCGCCACCGCGGCTATGTATCGCAGCGGCAACGCCGTACCGCCCGGTAACAGATACCCGATCACGGTGGTCATATAGACCGCCGCCGCGCCCGCGCCCGGCACCGCCGAGGCAAATCCTACGCCAAACGGGTTCAACCCTCCGTACACACCGGCCCGCGGGACCAGCAGTCCAATCAACGCCCACAGGGCGGTCAGGGCAATCTGACGCGAGAGCGCCTGTCCTTCTCGGTTTGCCTGTCCCCCCCGCGGGGCGGCGTGCCTCGCACGGGCGGGTCCGCCTTCTACAGCCTTCTCTTTCAACGTCCAACACCACCTGTCAAAAATACGCCGGCCCGGCGGCCTGCCGGGCCTTATCCGTTTCCGGCGGTATCAGTATAGTCCCCGCGGGACATCCTTTTCTGTCGGATTTGCGGGCGGTACGCCAACAATTGACCGGCTCTCCCCCCCTTTTTGGAAAACCTGCAAATCCCCTCTTTATTTTCACGCTGTAGTGTGTTAAACTATTCATAAGAACAGAAGGGGAGGATTTCCCATGAACAGTAAGATCAAGGACGACAACACCGATTTCCTGTTTGACGCAATCCTGCAGCTCCAGTCCAAAGAGGAATGCTATCAGTTCTTTGAGGATTTGTGCACCGTGTCGGAGATCAAAGCGCTGTCCCAGCGAATCGTGGTCGCCAAAATGCTCAGCGATAAACGGGTGTACAGCGATATCGTAGCCGCTACCGGCGCCTCTACCGCCACCATCAGCCGAGTGAACCGTTCGCTAATTTACGGCTGCGACGGCTACGACATGGTATTCTCCCGTATGGAACAGGAAAAAAAGTAGGCCGGTGACCACCGACCGCCGGAGGGAGGGCTTCCTCACGGAAATCAACGAATACGCCGCCTTCGCGGAGTTCTATGACCGGCTGACCGCCGATGTTGACTATCCCGCGCGGGCGGACTACTTTTTAAAGCTGTTCGACCGCTGCGGGGTAACCCCGGGCTCTCTTCTGGACCTGGCCTGCGGTTCCGGCACCCTGTCGCTGGAGCTCAGTGCCCGAGGCGCCGACGTCATCGGGGTGGACGGGTCGGAGGACATGCTGGCGCTGGCACAGGACAAGGCGCGCCGCGCCGGCCGCTCCCTGCTTTTTCTGCATCAGGATATGCGCCGGCTGGACCTGTACGGTACAGTGGACGGCGCGGTCTGCGCGCTGGACAGCCTCAATCACCTGCTGGACACCGGCAGCCTCGCGGAAATTTTCCGGCGGCTCCACCTGTTTATCGCACCGGGCGGCGTCCTGCTGTTCGACGTCAACACACCCTATAAGCACCGCCATATTCTGGGGGACAATTCCTTTGTTTATGAAGAAGAAGACTTTCTTTGCGTCTGGCGCAACCATTTGATTGAACGCACCTGCGAGGTGGAGATGCTGCTGGACTTTTTTATAGAGACGCCGGACGGGCGTTATGAACGCCTGACCGACCGGGTACGGGAGCGCGCCTATTCCCGCCGCACGTGGGAACAGCTGCTGGAGGCTGCCGGCTTCGAACGGCTGGGCGTTTTCGGCGACGGCGGCTTTGATCCGCCCGTCGAAGCGGAAGAGCGCTGGGTATTCGCCGCCCGCCGGAAATGAGTATGGTATCGACTGATCGTAAAGGAGATAAAAACATCCATGGGTAAACTGATACGCTGCCTGACCCGTGACGCCACCGTCATGGCAATGGCCATCGACTCCACCGATATCGCCGCCGAAGCGGAACGCATCCATCAAACCTCCGCGGTAGTCACTGCCGCACTGGGGAGGCTGCTGACCGCCTCTTCTCTGATGGGCGTCATGCTCAAAGGACAGGACGACACCCTGACCCTAAAAGTGAACGGCGGCGGCCCTGCCGGCCAGATCCTGACTGTATCGGACAGCTTCGGCAACGTGCGCGGCTACGCCCATACGCCGGTGGTGGAGATTCCCCTGCGCCCCGACGGCAAGCTGGACGTGGGCAGCGCCGTGGGCCGTGACGGCCTGTTGTACGTCATGCGGGATACCGGCGGCAAGGAACCGTATATCGGCTGTACCCCTCTGGTCTCCGGCGAAATCGCTGAGGATATCACCGCGTATTACGCCCACAGCGAACAGACTCCCACCGTCTGCGCTCTCGGCGTACTGGTCAATCCCGATTTAACGGTGAAGGCGGCGGGCGGTTTGCTGATCCAGCTGCTGCCCTTCTGTCCGGGAGACGTGATCGACCGGGTGGAAAAAAACGTCACCCAGCTCCCCCCCGTCACCGTCATGCTGGAAAACGGCCTGACTCCGGAGGATATCTGTCGTCAGGCGCTGGACGGCTTCGAATTTGATGTGCTGGATACCTACGAGCCTGCTTACCGCTGCGCCTGTTCCCGTGAGAAGGTGGAGCGCGCCTTTGCTTCATTGAAGCCGGAGGACCTGAGGGGGCTGGCCAAAGAGGATGGCCGCGCGGAGGTCACCTGCAGTTTTTGTGACAAGGTATACTACTTCACGAAGGACGAACTGGATATCATGGCACGGGAAAAAGAACAGGCAAACACCGGTGAATGAAATCAGAGGGTGACCGGATACAGCCTTGGATAAAATAACAAAAAAATCCCGGTAAGCCATGCTTACCGGGATTTTTATGGAGGCGCCACCCAGATTTGAACTGGGGAATCAGGGTTTTGCAGACCCATGCCTTACCACTTGGCTATGGCGCCGGGCAAAGAAAAGACGTCAAGGAATCCACTTTGACGTCTTGCAGGGGAAATGTGGAGCGGCCTACGAGGCTCGAACTCGCTACCTCCACCTTGGCAAGGTGGCGCTCTACCAGATGAGCTAAGGCCGCAGGAAAATGGTGCCTCCGGGCGGAATCGAACCACCGACACGGGGATTTTCAGTCCCCTGCTCTACCGACTGAGCTACAGAGGCAAATTTGGCGACCCGGAACGGGCTCGAACCGTCGACCTCTAGCGTGACAGGCTAGCGTTCTAACCAGCTGAACTACCGGGCCGGATCCAAATGGGCACTGCAGACGGGAAAACCGGCTGCCGGACCAAAGGCCGGATAAAAAGCCTGCGGGGGACACCAGCCATCCGCAAGCATGGTGGGAACAACAGGACTCGAACCTGTGACCCCCTGCTTGTAAGGCAGGTGCTCTAACCAGCTGAGCTATGCTCCCGCACCCGCCGCCGTCCGCTCTTTTGTCAGAAAGGCTTACCAGCGACGCGTTCTATAATACTATATCCTCCGTCGGTTGTCAACTGAAAAAATACAAAATTTTGAGGAGAGCCTGTCCTTATATTTAAGAGATAGCCCGGATATATCCTTCGCTCATTACCTCTTCAATACAGGGGCCAGTCCTCTCCCCTTATTACCGATGGTTATATAAAACCTCACACTATGGGATATCAGCTAGGCATGCGGCTCCTGCCCACGAATTCGTTTCTATTTGCAACAAAGAGACGGACAAGTACTGATTACTGTCCGTCCCTTTTTCAGTAGCTCCCCGGCTGCGGCTTTTTGCGTTTCAAGGTAATGAAGCGGTTGATACCGGCCTTCGCCGCCTGTTTTGGCGTCAGCGGTTTTTCACGATAGACGGTGAATCCCATTTTCTTATACAGCTTCATGGCGGGCACATTAGTGTCCGCCACCTCCTCGATCACGTATTCGCTGTAGGGGGTGTTCACCAGAATATACGCCAGCAGCTGTGAGGCCATTCCCTTCCCCCGGCAGTCGGAGGCCGTCCCCACATATTCGATGGAGAGGATCGGGCATCGGCGATTCAAATTCTTTTTTGAGGATTATCGCGGCCATCGTCCCCTTATACCAGCCGAGACAGCGGCGCAGCTCTTTCCCGTCCAAACGGACCGAAAGGGTTTTGCAGTCGGTGCAGGCCGCCATGGCGGCAATCTTTCCCTCCGAAACAGCTACATAGAACTGATCCAGTACAAACATGTGGGCAAAGGCCCGGGCGATTACCTCCTGATTGGAGGAGAAAAAGCCGAGCCACTGGGAAAATCCTTCGGCAAAGATGCGCGCCATGCCGGTGCGCACGTCGAGTCCCTCCGCCCGATCCGCCCGGGTAAAAGCCAGCGTACCGATACGATCCTCTCCTCTCAGCCGCCGCCGGCGATATCCTGATCCCGTATAGCCGACCGGCCGTAAAAAGCGGCCCGACGTCAAACCGGGCCGCTTTTTCACATAACTACCGCTCTTAATGACGCCGGGCGAATGCTTGGAGACCGGGATACACAGCCGCGTCTCCCAGCTCTTCCTCGATTTTCAGCAGCCGGTTGTATTTGCAGACGCGTTCGCTTCTTGCAGGGGCGCCGGTCTTGATCTGACCGGCGTTCAGGCCCACGGCGATATCGGCGATGGAGGTATCCTCCGTCTCGCCGCTGCGGTGGGACAGGATGGCGCCGTATCCCGCCGTCTGTGCCAGCCGCACCGTTTCCATGCTCTCGCTGAGGGTGCCAATCTGATTCGGTTTGACCAATACCGCGCTGGCACTGCGCTGTCCGATGCCTTTTATCAGCCGGGTGGGGTTGGTGACGAACAGATCGTCCCCCACCACCTGGAATCGCCCGCCCAGCCGGTCGGTCAGTTGGGTAAACCCGTCGAAGTCCTCCTCGCCCAGGGGGTCTTCCACCGAGATGAGCGGATACAGACCCGACAGCCGGTCGAAATGAGAGATGAGCTCTTCCCGCGTCAGGCGGGTACCCTTCTTGGGCAGTACATAGCCGTCCTCCCGAGCCCATTCGCTGGCCGCCGCGTCAATGGCGATGCAGACGTCCTCGCCGGGGCGATACCCCGCCCGCTCGATGGCCTCGGTCAGCAGGGACAGTGCCTCCTCGTCGCCATCGAGATCGGGGGCGCAGCCGCCCTCGTCCCCCACTGCCGTAGAAAGCTTCCTCTCCTTGAGCGCCTTCGACAGCGCGCTGTAAACCCCCGTGCCCATCCGCATCGCGTTCCGGAAGCTGCCCGCGCCCACCGGCACGATCATAAATTCCTGGATGTCGATGTTGTTGCCGGCGTGAGCGCCGCCATTCAGGATGTTCATCATCGGCACCGGCAGCACCGCTGCCCGCACCCCGCCGATATAACGGTACAGCTCCATTGAAAGGGAGGCAGCAGCCGCCCGTGCACAGGCCAGGGAAACCGCCAGGATCGCGTTGGCCCCCAGCGCCGATTTGTTGTCGGTGCCGTCCAGCTCCCGCATCCCGCCGTCGATGCCCGCCTGATCGTATACACAGTGCCCCGCCAGCCTTTCCTGTATCTCGTTGGTGATGTGGGATGCCGCCGTTTGAACCCCTTTTCCGCCGTAGGCATCCCCGCCGTCCCGCAGCTCACAGGCTTCGAATTTGCCCGTGGACGCGCCGGAGGGAACCGCCGCACTGGCCCGTATACCACTTTCCAGCGTCACCTCCGCCTCCACCGTGGGTGTCCCGCGGGAATCGAATATCTGCCGTCCCGTTACCGTTTTGATGCGCCCGTTTTCTCTCATCTGTCCACCATCGCCTTTCCTACGTCGGCATACCGCCTTTTGCCTTAGTATATCCCCGACATCCCTCCTGTATGTAAAAGGCGGCGGACCGCAGGCTGTCCGCCTCCGGTTCGCCGCCTCATATGATTACCTCCACCGGAAGGTTGAGCCGCAGCTCCTTCCGGGTCACCTCACAGTCACGCGCCTGAACCGCCACACCTGCCTGGGCAGCATACCGCAGTGCCTCAGCAAAAGCGGAATGGGTGCGCCGGTTGGGTTCCATCCATCTGACGCCCTTCATTTGTATGACAAAAAGAACGCCCGCGTACCATCCCTCCCGCTTGAGCACCGCCAGCTCCCGCAGATGCTTCACGCCCCGTTCGGTAGGCGCGTCGGGAAAACGGGCGACCCCGTCCTCCTCCAGCGTGACCCCCTTGACCTCCAGATACCCCCGATAGCCGTCCCCTTCGACATAAAAATCGAACCGGGAGCCGCCCCGGACCGCTTCCCGCCGGATGACCGCAGCGGGTACGGTGAGGCCGGGAGGAGGCGTCCCGTCCCGAAGTGCCTCCTCCGCCACCCGGTTCGGAGCCATGCTGTCCAGATTGATCAGGGTTTCCCCCTTCCAGACAGCGAACAGGGTATAGGGCGTTTTCCGCCCCTCCCTGTCGCTTTTCTGTATCAGCACCCGGGAGCCAGGCAGCAGCAGCTCCCGGCAACGTCCCGTGTTGGGCACATGGGCGACGGCCGGTCCGTTTTCAGTTTCCACATGGGCGATGAAGCGGTTGGGCCGCTCCCGGAACACCGCCTCTTCCACTGCCGTATACCGCACGCCTCCGCCTCCTTTACCCGTCAATGGGTATACACACCCGCTATTCCACACTCTTCATGGATTCCACCATATCAATTTTCTTGATGACGAAATTCATCAGCACATTGACAATCAGGGCGAACAGCAGGGTGATAAGCGCGGCAATCACATAATTGGTCCACCCCACCGAACGGGCGAACATGACCATATCCATCTCTGCCGTCGTGATCACGTACAGCAGCAGAAAAAAGCCCAGCACCAGTCCCGCCGCAATCCCCAGCAGGGTCAGGATCATATTTTCGCGGTAGATATACATCGCCGTTTCCTTGTCATAGAAACCGAGCACCTTCAGGGTGGCCAACTCCCTTTTCCGTTCGTCGATGTTGATGGTGGTCAGGCTGAACAGCACCACGAATGCCAGCGCCGCCGCCGACAGGATAAGCACCACCACCACGATGTTCAGCGCCTCGATCATATCGCTGAAATTGTCCCGCAGGCTGGTATTGAAGGAGGCGGACCCCACGTAATCCTGTTGGAGCAGGACGGCGGAGAGGGCCTCCTCTCCCGCCTCAGAGGTATCGCCCAGCTGACCTAAGACGGCGTTGCTCACCGGCGCCGCTCCCATCAGCTGTTCATACAGCGCCGGGCTCATATACACATAGTGATGCACGTAATTCTCGGTGATGCCGTCCACCCGGCATTCCACCACCCGGTTGTCGGAATCCTTCAGTCGAACGATGTCGCCCACTCCCACGTCCAGCAGCATGCTGAGCTTTTCCGAGATTACCACGCCGTCGTCCTTCAGCGTCAGAGGTGCGTGGCCCCGCCGTTCACGCAGGGTGATGAACTGCTCGAAGGTGTCCATATCCGCCGGTACCAGCAGGGAACCGCTCTTCATACCCGCATCGTTCAGGATATCCACCGATTTCTGCAGGAAATAGGCGTGACCATCTACATCCTCCCGTTCGTCGAGCAGGCGGTCCAGCTCTTCCCGCGCCGTGCTGTCGAAGCCGTCCTTCAGCCCCACCTGCATGTCAAATTTCTGGATTTCATCGTATTGCTTTCCCACGATGGAGTGGATGGAGTCCCGCAGGCCAAAGCCGATAAACACCAGCGCCGTAGAACCCGCAATGCCGAAAATGGTCATCAGCAGCCGCTTCTTATAGCGGAAAATGTTGCGGCAGGTGACCTTTTTGGAAAAGTTCAGGTGCTTCCATATCGGCGTGATCCGCTCCAGAAGGATACGTTTGCCCTCTTTGGGCGAACGGGGCCGCATCAGGGAGGCCGGGGTGCTCATCAGCTCGGTCTGGCAGACCAGGAAGGCGGGGACCACCGCGCAGGCCAGCGACCCGGCCGCCGCTATAAGGGAATACTCCGCGTTCGCGGGCATCAGGGCGGGCGGCAGGCTGTACAGGATACCGTAGGCGTCGGTGATAACCCACGGGAACAGCTTTTGCCCCACGATCAGGCCCAGCACGATGCCCACCGAAGCCGCCACACCGGAATAGATGAGGTATTTCGCCGCAATGGCCATCCGGCCATAGCCAAGAGCCTTGTACAGGCCGATTTCCGATCGGTCATCCTCCACCATACGGGTCATGTTGGTCAGGCTGACCAGCGCCGCCACCAGGAAAAAGATCAGGGGGAACACCATGCCTATGGCGGCGATCCGATCGGCGTCCTGCTGATAACCGGCAAACCCGGCGTTTTTATCCAGGTCCAGCAGAATCCATTCCGGCGCTTCCAGCTCGGCACGCTGTTTTTCGCCGTCAGCAATTTCCTGGCGGGCGTCCGCCAGCTCCCGCCGGGCGTCGGCGCTCTTTTCGTCGAACTCAGCCTGTGCGTCGTCCAGCCGGACCCTCGCCTCCTCCAGCTGCTTTCGCGCGTCCGCCAGCTCCGCCGCCTTTTCCTTTTTCGTCCGCTCAAAGAGTGCGCGGTTTTCTTCGTAATCCAACCGGCCCGTCTCGTATTCCTGCCTGCCGGCCTGCCAGGCGACCTCGCCATTATCCAGCTCCAGCCGCTGCTCTTCCAGTTGCTGCTTTCCCTGCTCGTACGCCGCTTTTCCCGCCTGCCAGACCGGCAGGCGTTCCTCCCAGGTTTGTTTGAGCTGTTCGAGCTGCTTGTTCATAGCCGCCCACTGGGGAGCCTGCGGCGGTATCAGGGAAAGCGCCGCTTCCAGCTGGGCGATATTGTCCGCCAGTTCCTTCAGGCCCGCTTCCCCCGTGTCCAGCTCCTGCTTTTTCACTTCGAGGGCCGACAGCCCCTCATCCAGCGCCGCCCGGCCTTCATCCAACTGTTTGCGTTTGTCGTTCAGCTCCTGTTCAGCAGCCGCCAGCGTCTTTTCCGCGTCGTCCAGCTTCCGCTGGCCGTTCGCCATTTCCCGGTCGTATTCTGCCTGGCCGTCGTCCAACTGCCGCCGGCTGTCCTCCCATTCCTGCCAGGCGTCTTTCAGCTCCTGCTCGTTCTCATTGAGTTCCCGTTCACCGTCGGCTACCTGCTGCCGGGCGTCCGCCAGTTTTTCATCCGCCTCATCCTGCAATTCCTTCAGCCGCTGCGGATTGCGCTGATCGCCGCCCGCTTCCAGCCGATCGCACAGATCGTCGATTGTATCGCTGTACGAATCGGAAAAACGGGACATCCCCACCGTATCGGACGCCGTCAAATACACGTCGGTATAGACAGACAGGCAGAAGTTCTCCTTCGGCAGCAGTACGAATCCGCTGACGCTGCCGGTCCCCTTGGCGCTGGAACCCCGCTCAAGCGATATGTAGTAGGTGGAACGGGCCGAGCCCACTATGGTATACCGCAGCCGAGAGATCGAATCGGTGATGCCCTCGTCGTCCTCGGTGGCGATCTCCACCGTGTCCCCGATCCTGTAAGCGCCGGAGGTCATCAGCTGTTCGTCTATCAGGCATTCGTCCGCCGCCTCGGGCAGACGTCCCTCCATGAGCACCGGCGCGTTGAGAGCGGTGCCGTCGGCGGCCGCTTCCCGGTCGAGGGACTGGAAATTCACCAGCTGCCGGTTGTCCCCATTCGCCAGGAACCCGTCGGCGGAATAAGCGGGCTGCATGGTCCGGATGCCGTCCACGCCGCGGATCGCGTCCAGGTCGCCCCCGTCAAAGCCCATAGTGGACAGCAGACGGATATCCGCCGCACGGTAGTCGTCAAAGTACCGGTCCACCGTCAGCTTCATATCAGGGCTGGTCGCCTTGACGCCGGCGAAAAAAGCCGCTCCCAGCGCCACAATCAGCAGGATGGCGAAAAAGCGGCGGGGCGTATTTTTAATCTGCCGGAGGATATCCTTCCACATCGATCGCCCCATTACCACTCGATCCTTTCCACCGGCATCGGATTCTCATTGACCTTCATATCCTGCACCTTGCCGTTGCGGATGCGGATGACCCGGTCTGCCACCGGCGCAATCGCCTGGTTATGAGTAATGACCACCACCGTCCGCCCCGTCTCACGGCAGGTACGGTGCAGCAGCTCCAGTACGGTGCGCCCGGTGCTGTCGTCCAGCGCCCCGGTAGGTTCGTCGCACAGCAGCAGCTTGGGATTCTTCGCCAGTGCCCGCGCGATGGATACCCGCTGCTGTTCACCGCCGGACAGCTGGGCGGGGAAGTTGTTCATCCGCTCCTGCAGCCCCACGTCGGCCAGCACCTGCCGGGCGTCCAGCGGCTCCCGGCAGATCTGCGCCGCCAGCTCCACATTTTCCAGCGCCGTCAGATTCTGTACCAGGTTGTAAAATTGAAAGACAAACCCGATATCGTGCCGGCGGTAGGTGGTCAGCTGCTTGTGGTTATAGGCGCTGATCTCCGCCCCATCCACCAGGATTTTTCCGCCGTCGCAGGTGTCCATTCCTCCCAGCATGTTGAGTACCGTGGTTTTGCCCGCTCCGCTGGGCCCCACTACCACGGCGAATTCGCCCTTTTCAATATCAAAGGTGATCCCATCCGACGCGTGGACGGTCACCTCTCCCATCTGATAAAGCTTGGTGACGTTTTGTAAACTGACATAAGCCGCCATCCCGATCTCTCCTTTGCTGTTCCTGTCCATCGGCAGAAATCATTCGGTCGATGCTCATTATACGCCCGCACCCCGCGGGAATGGTATCGGATTTGTAAACAAATCGGCCTTATACCCGGCCGCTCACGCCAAAAAACGCCGCCGGACAAACCGGCGGCGCCTTCTTTTTATTCTTTGTTCACGTTGCCGAATACCGGAATTTTGCCGACAGCCCATTTCTCCAGCCGTTCCAGCACATCGGCCACCGCCCCCTCATCACAGTGGCAGGCGACATAAGCCGCGTACTGTTTCACGTCGTCAGGCGCGTTGGCGGCCACCGCCGGCAGCGGCACCGACTTCAGCATTTCCACATCGTTGTAGTAATCGCCCACTGCCGCCACATGACCGCCCGTTACGCCGCAGTAACCGGCCAATACCTGTGCGCCGCTGCCCTTGTTGACCCCCTGAGGAAGCAGCTCGTAATAGCAGTCCTCGGTAAACAGGCCGTACATTCCCTGAAGCCCGTAGCCTTCCAGCGCCGCCATCAATTCGGTCAGCTCCTCGTGGGACCCACCGAACAGCAGCTTGTTGGCCCGCGGGGGAAGCCTCTGAAGCGAGGATTCGATGAAGGGGACCTTCTCCACCGCCACCTGATACTCCACCACCGGGTTGTGCACCACCATGTGGATGTCCGCGTCCAGATACGCCTGGATGCCGATGTGGGGAAAGTCGGCCGCCGCCCGGCGGACAATTTCGGCAAACCGATCGGGAAGATAGCGCTGGCGGACCACCTCCCCCTTCTCCATATCGTACAGGATGGAGCCGTTATTAGTCACCAGCGGGCAGTTGACTCCCACCTTTCTGGCGATGCGAACGGCGGAGAGGGGCGAACGCCCCGTCGCGATGGTAAACCGGCCGCCCAGCTCCTGATACCGGCGGATGGCGTCTATATTGCGCTGGGGCACCTCTTTATTCGTGTTCACCAGCGTCCCGTCGATATCCGAGATGAGCAGATAATCGGTCAGGGGTTTCAGCATGTTTCGTTTCCTCCCAGATGTTCCAGAAATTCAGTAAAATAAGCGGGCAGCGGGCTGGACAGTTCGATATACCGCCCGTCCCGCGGATGGCGGAATCCGATCACACGGGCATGCAGGCACTGTCCCTCCAGCCCTTTCAGCCCTTTGGGCGGACCGTATACCGTGTCTCCCGCCACCGGATGCCCCAGATAAGCCATATGCACCCGTATCTGGTGAGTCCGTCCCGTTTCCAGCCGCAGCCGCACATGGGTATAGCCCGGGTAATATCCGATCACCTCATAATGGGTGATCGCCTGTTTGGCGCCTTTCTCTGTGACCGCCATTTTTTTACGGTGCAGGGGATGCCGCCCAATGGGCGCGTTCACCGTTCCCGCCATCTCTTTCAGATGGCCGCAGACCATCGCCTCGTATATCCGCGTAAAACTGTGCTCCTTAATCTGTTCGGCCAGGCACTGGTGGGTCCGGTCGTTTTTCGCTACCATGAGCAGGCCGCTGGTATCCTTGTCGATCCGGTGGACGATGCCGGGACGCATCACGCCGTTGATGCCCGACAGCGAATCCCCGCAATGGGCCAGCAAGGCGTTGACAAGGGTGCCGTCCGCGTGTCCCGCCGCCGGATGGACCACCATGCCCTTCGGTTTATTCACCACCAGCAGGTCCTCATCCTCATACACAATGTTAAGGGGAATATCCTGAGGCTCCGCCTCGCAGGAGACAGGGGCGGGCATTTCCACTTCGATGACGTCTCCCGCCTTCAGCAGCGTCTTTTTATCCGCCGGACAGCCGTTGATCGTCATACGCCCCTGGGACAGCCACCCCTGAACCGCCGAGCGGGTCACCTCCAGCAGCTGAGCCGCCGCCTTATCCAGACGCTGGCCCTCCTGCTCCCCTTCGGCCACCACCGTTACCCGTTCAGACGGCGCGGAAAACCTGCTGTCTTTTTCCAATATCCTCGACTGATCCGGATCAGGATTTTTCCCCGGTTCCGTCTCCCGATGCTCCATCGTCCGATCCCTCCCCGTTCACACCAGCCGCCAGCGCCTGACTGTTGGCGGTGTTCTCCTCTTGGTCGGCCACGTCCGACTTCCTCCCGCTCATTTTTTCGGGCGCGGCGGCCTTTTCCCCTGATTCGCGGTACACGAACAGGAAATAGATCAGGAACAATACGGCGCCGCACACCACGAAGGTATCCGCCAGATTGAAAATGGGAAAGTTGATGGCCTTGAAATACAGAAAATCGATGACATAGCCGTGCACCAGCCGGTCGATCAGATTGCCGACGCCGCCGGCCACAATGAGGACACCGCACAAATTGACCATTTTATACCGGCGGAATTTTCCCGAGAGCAGCACCCCCAGTATCACCAGCATAAGCAGTGAGGTCAGGCCGATCAGAATCCACTGCTGGCCGGGAAACAGACCGAAGGCCGCCCCGTCGTTCTGCGAGTAATGCAGTTCAAATACGCCGGGGATCAGCACGTAGGGCGGCTGTCCCGCCAGGGTTTGAGATACCAGGTACTTGACCCCCTGGTCGAGACCCACCAACGCCGCCGCCGACAGCAGCAGAATCACCTGTAACATGGAGACACCCTTTCCTGTGGAATCCGAATACCTGTCTGCGTCCTCAGCCCGAAGCCGCTTCCGCAGCAGAAAATATCCATGAGAAAGGGCGGACAGCAAGTGCCCGCCCTCCTATTCGGCCGTATCCCTATTTCTTTCCCCGGCGGAAAAGTCCGCGGGATTCCTCGTTGTCGCTGGCGATATCGTAGTCCTCGCCGAATTTCAAATCGGCGAAACGGGAAGCGGCCTTCGGCTCTTCCTGCGCCGCCGGCGCAGCCGAGGGCGCGGTCATGACCACTTCGTCCTCGTCGAGCTGCGGGATGTTGCGGGAAAAGGCCGGGACAGCCGCCGGCTCTTCCTGCGTTGCTGCTTCCTGTGCCGCCGGGGCCACAGCCGGTTCAAAAACCGGCTCCTCCTGCGGGACAGCCATCTGTACAGCAGGGGCCGCGGCCGCCGGGGACGGTATTGTCTCCTCTGGCGTGTCGGAAACAGCGGCAGGCGCCTGCGCCGCTTCCTCGGCGGGGGCCTCTTCTTCCGCCTCGTTCAGTTCGGGCAGTACGTCGATCAGGGACAGATGTTCGCGGTAAATGCTCAGCATACGCGCCTTGAAGCTGGTGATCTCCCGCTGAATGCGCACAAGCTCCTCTTCCTCTTTGACGATGCTGCGCTGCGCGTTCTCCACGATTTTCTGCGCTTTGATATTGGCGTCATCCATGATGAGGCCCGCTTTGTGATTGGCCTCCCTCACCACGGTATCGCCCAGCCGCTGCGCACTCAACAGTGCGGTACGGATGCTGTCCTCGTCGTTGCGGTATTCCACCAGCTTGTCCGCCAGAATCTCCAGCTTCTTGCCCAGCTCGGCCTTTTCGGTCAGGAGCGCTTCCACCGTGTCCGCGCACTGGTCGATAAACAGGTCCACCTCTGAGGTTTTATAGCCGCCGATTCCTTTGGTAAAGGTAATATTTCTGATTTCTTCGGGCGTAAGCATCCGACTTCCTCCTTAATCTCTGTTCCTTGCGTTTACAGGCACCGCCGTATAGATAGGAATAAACGTCCCTTTTTTGTGGGAGGGCCTATGCGGTCCACCAGGAACCGCCCCCGCCCCCGTATGGAGAGGGTATCCCCCTCCTTCACCACAGCGGAAACGGTCAGGCAGGGGATATGATTCTGTTCCACCTGCCCCGTCTCGATCAGGCGCGCCGCCGCCTCGCGGGAAGCGCGGATCATCACCTTCACCACCGCGTCCAGCCGCGGGGAAGCAACGGTATCGGTCATTTCCTCGTATTGCCGGGTCAGGGGAAGTTCGCCGGTATAATCCGGGTCGGGCCGTACCCCCTCCCTGCCGATGCGGTCCAGCTGACCCGACAGGAAGGCGATCAGGTCCTTTTCCAGGAACACCACCGCCAGTCCGGCGTGTTCGCCGCTGCCGCACAGGATATCCCCCAGCTTATCCCGGCGTATCCCGCAGGACAGAATGCCGCCGAGGAGGTCCCGATGGGTCAGCGCCGCGTCCTTTCGGTAATGAAAGGCAATCGTCCCCAGCGGATATTCGGCGTGCGGCGGGAGCTCCCCGTCAGGGAACAGACCCAGATAGGTCCGTTCCGCCCCCTCATAACCACCGAAGAAGCCGTAACTGCCCCCCGGCAGTCTCAGCTCCCTGCTCAGCAGACGCTCCACCTCCGCCCGCTCCCGTTCGTCGAGAAAACCGACGAAACCCGGTCCGCGGCGCAGACCGCTCAGACGGATGGCATCCTGAAGCCGCGCCCGCAGCAGGGACGCGTCGGAGAAACTCCGTCCCGCTTTAGAAATAGACGCCATTGTTCTCCAGTTCGTCCAGCAGATCGCCCATTACGCCCACGTTGTAGGGGGTGATGATGAAGGTGCAGTTCGCCACCTTCTTGATCTGGCCGTCGTTGGCATAAGCCACGCCGCTCAGAAAATCCAGTATCCGGCGGGCCACATCCTTGTTGGCCGACTCAAGGTTGAGCACCACGGTGCGCTTGGCGTTGAGATGATCCGCCACCGTGCTGGCATCGTCGAAGCGCTCGGGCTTGACCAGCACCACCTGCAGCTGGGCCGTAGCATGGATATTGACGACCTTGTTATTCTTTTTGGAAAAGTCCGGAGCCGGTTCCTCATATTTCTCTTCGGAGCGGGAAACGAAATCCATTTCCTCGTCTTCCATCATCTCATCGTCCAGATCGTCCTCCGGATCCCCCATAAACCCCTTGATCTTGTCGAACAAACCCATTGTAAGCAGCCTCCTGTTTTCATACTTCTCTTCTATTCACATGACGCAAAGAGCGGGAATACTCCCGCTCATCAGGCAGTCAAGGATGTTGCGGCGCCCTTCTGCCGAAGAGCGCGGTCCCGACACGGACCATAGTCGAACCCTCCAGGATCGCCTCCCGGAAGTCGGACGACATACCCATCGATAATACGTCCATACAGGTATTATCTATTTTTTTGTCCCGGATGTCAATAAACAGTTTCTTCATCCGGGAAAAATACGCGCGAACCTGCCGTTCGGTGTCACAGACAGGCGGAACGGTCATCATCCCCCGTACTCGAATGCCCTCCAGCGCGGCCACGGCGTACGCCAGCTCCTCCGCCTCTTCCGGTGCGGCGCCCGACTTGGCTTCTTCCCCGCCGATATTGATCTCCAGTAAAACATCAGTGGTCAGCCCCAGCCGTTGAGAGGCCTGCGCCACCGCCTGCGCCGCCCGCAGGCTGTCGATCGATTGGATCATATCCACCCGGCCCACGATTTTGGCCGCCTTATTGGTCTGCAGATGACCGATCAGATGGACGCTCACCCCCTCGAGATGAAGCTGGTCCCGCTTGCCTAAAAACTCCTGCACCCGGTTTTCACCTATCTCGCTGAGACCAAGGGAGATAGCCTCGTTGATCAGTTCGGGGGCGACCGTCTTGGTCACCGCCAAGAGGGTGACCTCTTCCCGCGGACGGCCGGCGTCGGCGCAGGCGCGGCTGATCGCCTCCTCCACCCGTTTCAGATTTTCCATAAGAAAGCGGCGGTCGGCAGCCCCGGAACCGTCAGGCGATACTCTTTCCATCGTACAGCCCCTTTCCTTCCACAATCACGTCGTCGTACATTCTTAAATACTTCTGAGGATCTTCGATGCCCTCGTCGCCCTCCTTCACCTCACGGCTGATGACAAAATCGGGATCGCTGTAAATGATATCGATTTTACGCAGCACCGCCGTGTTGCCTACCCGCACATAGACGCCCCGCTCGCCGTTCTCGCCGAAGGTGATGGCCTTCTGCGGCACACGGATGCCCTCGTACAGGGTTTTCTGTATCTGAATCGGCTCCCGCCGGATGGAGGAAAGGCTGCTGGACATGTAGGAACACTGGAAAATAACGGCGGTGTTGCCGTCCTTGTCCCGGTTCATAGCCATGACTGTGACGGGAATGGCCTCCTGAGAGACGAAGGGAAGCCGCACCGTCAGGCTGGCGCCTATGTAAAGGGTATCCGCCTTTTCTGCCGGTACCGTACAGGCCAGATACCATTCGTAATCGGCCACCATCTTTCCCACGTAGCCGCTGCCCGCTTCGGGGTCCTCCGGAGCGTTTAGGGCCTCGGTAATTTGTTCTGGCCGGAGCTTCAGCACATCGTCGTAGGTAAAGCGGCTCTCAAATCCATCCACTGTACTGACAAAATAGCCCGCCACCGGTGCCTCGATGGTTGCCGTCGCCTTGGAGAAAGAAGAGGCCAGCTGATCCCGCGTCTGTTTCAGGCTGCTGATACGATCCGTAAAGTCATTCACCTTTCCGGTTGTGATCTGATATTTATTCAGCAGGGACAGCAGCGTGGGCGCTTCCTGCGTCACCGTTACCAGGGAGGAGGAATGGACATCCCACACCATTTCCATCATCGTGCGCTCGATCTGCTTATTGATCAGCTCCAAATTCGCCTTGTTGGCGGTACCCTGCCGGTTGATCTCTTCCAGACGCTTCAGTTCGTCGTCGAGGGTGTTCAGCTTCTGCTGAGCCAGCGCGTCCTGTTCGCTGGGAAAGACCTGGGCAATATGTCCGCCCTTACCCACCCGGCCCCCGTTTTCGGTTTCAAAGAACAGATAGCCCTGTGTGTCTCCCGGGACCAGCGTTTCGTTGCGGATGGTGATGCCGTCGGTATCGATGGTATCGTAGACACTGTATCCCTTTACCGTTTCGGTCCGGATGGGATTGTAGAATATCTGAACCCCCTGAAAGGTCACATAGCCGATCAAAAATATAGCGAAAACAGCGGTCAGCAGCCGTCTGATAAAGGGTTCCATGTCCCGTCCTCCCTGTTCAGGGCCGCCCAGGCAGCGGCCGTCAATTCCTTTGCGGTGGCATATTCGTCGATATACAGACGCATGGCGCCGGTCATGCGCCGGAACCAGGACAACTGCCGCTTGGCATACCGCCGGGTGGCCTGTTTCAGATTGTCGGACGCCTGCTCCAGCGTCAGCTCGCCGGTTAACCAGGGGACCAGCTCCTTGTGGCCGATCGCTTGCACCGCGGTGGCACCGCTGGCTGCGAGGGAGCCGCCCTTCTGCCAGTCCCATACCTGCCGCGCCTCATCCGCCAGCCCCTGTTCCAGCATGTGATCCACCCGCCGGTTGATGCGGTCGTAGAGAGCTTGCCGTTCCCGGCAGTCCAGCAGCAGCACGTGGGCATCGTAAGGGGAAGGCTCCGCCTTAGAGCGGGCGATCTGTTCGCTCATGGTCACGCCGGTGGTCTCAAACAATTCGAGCGCCCGTACGATCCGTTTCCGGTCGGCGGGGTGAAGCCGCGCGGCGGTTTCCGGGTCGGTCTGGGCCAGTTCGTTCAGCAGCGCCTGTGTCCCCTCCCGGTCCGCCCGGTCGTGTAGCCGCGCCCGTACCGCCGGGTCGCCTCCCTCCCCCGTCAGGGTCAGGTTGTCCAGCAGGGCGCTGATATACAGCCCCGTCCCTCCGCAGACGATCGAATGCCGCCCCCTGCTGTGGATATCGGCAATACAGTCCCGCGCCTGCTGAAGCCACCGGGCCACGCTGTAGGATTCCCCGAGGGGCAGAAACCCGATCAAGTGGTGAGGGACCCCTTCCTTTTCCCACTCGCCGGGCTGAGCCGTCCCGATGGGAATCCCTTTATATACCTGCATCGAATCAGCGGAGACCACCTCGCCGTTCAGGCGATGGGCCAGCGCGACGGCCAGTCCGGTTTTCCCCGAGGCGGTCGGCCCTGCGATCACTGTCAGGGGGATCGGCGAATGCTCCATGGCTGCCCCTCATTTCCCATTGATTTACGGAATACGGCCAAACTGCTTTTCCAGCTCCCGCCGCGTGATTTCAAAACAGACCGGCCGTCCATGGGGACAGGTACGCAGGTCCTCCTGCATCAGTACCCGCTGAGCCAGCTTCTGCATCTCCTGCGGGCCGGTGGCATCCCCCGCCTTCACCGCGGCGCGGCAGGCGGTGGATGCGTAAATCCAATCCATTTTTTCAGTGGTGATTTCTCGCCTGCCCTCCAGCAGCCCACCCGCGATTTCCTGTATGGCCGCCGCGATATCGCAGCCCTCCAGCATCAGGGGTACCCCGCGCACCAGCAGGGTACCGCCGCCAAAGTCGTCCAGCTCGAACCCGGCCGCCTCCATCGTCTCCTGATTTTCCAGCAAGACGGTATACTCCTCCCGACTCAGCGTCAGGCTGAGGGGAGCCAGCAGCTGCTGGACGTCGGTGTGCCTGTCCCGGCGCAGCTGGTCGTACAGCAGTCGCTCATGGGCGGCATGCTTATCGATAAAGTAAAGGGACTCGCCCCGCTGGGCCACGATATAGGTGTGGAAGGCTTCGCCGAGACAGCGGACCGGTTCCACCGTGGGCAGCAGTGTATCCGGTTTCTCCCCGCTTTCGGCAAAATGCAAACCGGGTTCTTCCGGCGTCCCGTCAACCGACGGCTTTCCTTCCTCAGCGGAATCCACCGTCGGAGGGGAGGCCGGCTCCTCCACCCGCGCGGGCCTTGCCATGGCGGGGACCGCCTCATCCTCCACAAAGATATCCACGGCGTACCGGCTGCCGGCTGGCGGTGCTGCCGCTGCCGGCCGAAGGAAATCGGAGGGGCGATACGATAATTTCGAATCGTTCAGCCCTATCTCCCCGGCGCCATCCTCGCAATCGGTCGAGTGGTTACTTGACAAGCTGAACCGCTTTACAGAATCGAGGCCCGGCAAAGGGGCCGGCCATTTTGTCTCTTTGAGGGAGGAAGGTTTCTTATCCTCCTCATGGGGAGCGGTACCGGAGGGCTGCCGCGGCTTGTCTGCCGAAGTCTCCCGTCGTGGAAAGATCACCGGTTTGGGACCTTTCCCTGCCTGCAGGGCGGACTGTACGCCGTGATATACCGCATCGAACACCGGCTTTTCATTGACGAAGCGCACCTCGATCTTGGCCGGATGAACGTTGGCGTCCACCGTTTCCGGGGGCATATCGATATGTAACACACAGGCGGGGAATTTCCCCACCATCACCGAGCCCTTGCAAGCCTGTTCCAGCGCCGCCATGGCGGTGCGCGTCTTTACATACCGTCCGTTGACGAAGAAATGCTGCATCGTCCGGTTGGCGCGGCTGGCGTCGGGGCGGCTGACAAACCCGTGGACACGGACGCCTCCCAACGTGTAATCCACTGGCAGCATTCCCTCTGAAAAAGCCCGGCCGAATACGGCGTATATACAGGCCTTCAAATCGCCGCTGCCCGGTGTTACCAGCTCCTCCCGCCCCTCGCGGATGAAATGAAACGATACCTCCGGATGGGAAAGGGCCAGCCGTTCCACTACGCCGGCCACCGCGTTCGCTTCACTAACGTCTTTTTTGAGAAATTTCATCCGCGCCGGCACATTATAGAACAGATCCCGCACGAAAAGGGCCGTACCCTGGGGAAATCCGGCGTCTTCGCACATCATTTCCTCCCCGCCCTCTACGACATACCGGGTACCGGCGGTTTCCCCCGCGGCACAGGTCAGCATCTCCACCCTGGCCACCGCCGCGATGGATGCCAGCGCCTCCCCGCGGAAGCCGAGGGTGCCGATGGCGTCCAGATCGGCCTCGGTTCGCACCTTGCTGGTGGCGTGGCGCAGAAAAGCAGTGGGCACATCTTCACGGGATATACCCGACCCGTTGTCCTGGATGCGGATCAGTTCCACACCGCCCCGGCGGATTTCCACCGTCACGTCTGAGGCGCCGGCGTCCAGCGCGTTCTCCATCAGTTCCTTGACCACTGAGGAGGGGCGCTCCACCACCTCGCCCGCCGCGATCAATTCGGCGGTATGCTTATCCAGTACCTGAATCTTCGGCATGCTCACGCCTCCTTTCGTCTGTGGGATCACCGTTTAGTTTCAAAATCCAGATACATACGGCTGGGCTGAATCTCCCGGTTTCCCTGGTACTTGCCGCTGGCATAGGGCTCGTAATCCCCCTGGATATCGTGATAGTAAATCTGGCAGATCTCCACATGGGGATAGATCATCACCGGCTGGACGCAAAAGATTTCCAGCGTCCAGCACCCGGCAAAGCCCACATCGCCGAACCCCGCCGTCACATGAATGAACAGCCCCAGCCGGCCGGTGGAGGAGCGGCCCTCCAGCATGGGCACGAAGCCCTCGGTCTTTGTGTATTCGCAGGTGCGGCCCAGATAGAGCCGGTGGGGCTCCAGCAGCAGGCCTTCCTCCGGTATGCTCAGCAGCCGGGTACCGTTTTTCCTCTTCATATCCAGTACCGGATCCTCGTATACCAGCAGCTCGTTATGCAGTGTGAGGTTATAGCTGTTGGGATTGAGCCGGCTTTCGTCAAAGGGTTCGATGATGATTTCCCGCCCGATGCGGCGTTTAATTTCCTTGCCGGAGAGTATCATGGACAGCCTCCTTTAAACAGGGTTTCAATACGACTCGGCGATCTTGCTCAGCTCATACAGGGTCTGCATGGCTTCAATCGGAGTCAGGGTGTTGACGTCCATCTCCTTGAGTCGCTGGATCACCTCGTTTTTATCCGACGGCAGCAGGGACAGCTGCCCGTCGTCGCTCTCGAAGCCCGCGTCCGCGGAGGGGCGCTTGAGAACGAACCCCTCCTCCCCGCTCTCGATGCTGTGCAGGATTTCCTTGGCACGCGCCACCACCGGTTCGGGGATACCCGCCAGCTTGGCGACCTCGATGCCGTAGCTGTCGTCCGCCGGGCCGCGGATGATCCGGCGCAGGAAGGTGATGTCGTCCCCCCGTTTTTTCACCGCAATGTTGTAGTTTTTGATGCAGTCGATCTCGTCCTCCATGACGGTCAGCTCGTGGTAATGGGTGGCGAACAGGGTCTTCGCGCCCACCCGGCGGGCGTTGGCCACATATTCCAGCACCGCCCGCGCAATGCTCATCCCGTCGAAGGTGGAGGTGCCGCGCCCGATTTCATCGAAGATTATCAGGCTGTCGGCGGTGGCGTTTTTCAGGATGGTGGCCACCTCGTTCATCTCCACCATAAAGGTGGACTGCCCCGACGCCAGATCGTCCGAAGCCCCCACGCGGGTGAAGATACTGTCCACCACACCGATGTCGGCGCTTGCGGCAGGGACGAAACTGCCGATCTGCGCCATCAGCACGATGAGGGCCGTCTGCCGCATGAAGGTGGATTTACCCGCCATATTCGGCCCGGTGATGATCGCCACCCGGTTGTCACTATTGTCCAGCAGGGTGTCGTTGGGGACGAAGGGCGCGTCCAGCAGCGCTTCCACCACCGGGTGGCGGCCCTGCTTGATGTCGAGACGTCCCTTCATATCCACCAGCGGGCGGCAGTATCGGCGGCGCACCGCCGTCTCCGCGAAGGAACACAGCACGTCGAGGGTGGCCACAGCACCGGCTGTCGCCTGGATGCGGTGGAGCTCGGCGGATACGGCGGTGCGTATCGTGCAGAAAGCCTGGTATTCAAGCTCCACCACACGGTCGCGGGCGCCCAGCACCCGCGCCTCCAGCTCCTTGAGCTCCTGGGTGATATACCGCTCGGCGTTGGCCAGCGTCTGTTTGCGTATGTAAGTGTCCGGCACCTGATCGGCATACAGCTTGGATATTTCGATGTAATACCCGAACACCCGATTATATCCCACCTTGAGCTTCTGGATGCCGGTGCGCTCCTTTTCCTGCGCCTCCACCCGGGCGATGACCCCCTTGCCGTCGGTCATCTCGAACTGCAGCTGGTCAATCTCCTCGCTGTACCCGGCGCGGATCATACCGCCTTCCCGCACTGAGAAGGGCGGTTCGTCCACGATGGCCCGCTCGATCAGGGCGCTGACGTCAGCCAGCGGGTCCATTTTCTGCTCCGTTTCACGCAGCAGGGCGGACTTCACCTCCGCCAGACGGGCCTTAATCGGCTCCAGCGCCCGAATGGTCTGGGCGAGGGAGCGCAGCTCTCTCGCGTTGGCGCTGCCATAAACGATGCGGGTCATGATCCGTTCCAGGTCGTAGATGCCGGTCAGCATCCCGATCAGGTCACCCCGCAGCACCGTGTCCCCTACCAGCTCGTCCACCGCGTTGTGGCGGCGGATGATCTGGGCGGGATTGATCAGCGGCTGCTCGATCCAGGTGCGGATCAGCCGTTTGCCCATGGCGGTTTTGGTGTGATCCAGCACCCCCAGCAGCGACCCGCGCTTTTCCTTGTTGCGCATGGTTTCCAACAGCTCCAAATTGCGCCGGGCGGTAAGGTCCAGCTTCATAAACCGGGTATCGGAATACACATCCAGATTATTCAGCCGTTCCAGCCCGTTCATCTGGGTGGCATATAAGTAGTGGAGGGCAGCGCCCAGCGCCCGCACAGCGGAAAACTGATCCTTCAGCCCCATTTCCTCCAGTGACTTCTTTTCAAAGTGGCGCAGAATCAGCTCCTGCGCCTGCTGGTAATCGAAATATTCGGGTTTTGCCAGCTGCGGCTTCACATCCAGCCGTTTCTCGATAAAAGCCGCGATAAGCTCCTGTGCCGCCGCCCCGTCGTTGAACAGCACCTCGCTGGGCGTATAGCGTCCCAGCTCATTGGTAACCCGCAGCGCCACATCCTCCCCGTCCAGACGAGTCAGATGGACTTCCCCTGTGGAACAGTCAGCAAAACACACCCCTGCGTCAAGGGCGCCGTCGCTGACGAAAAGCACACATAGATAGTTGTTTTTTCCTTCGTCCAGCATGCTGTTCTCAATGACGGTGCCGGGGGTGATGATACGGATGACCTTGCGCTCGACCAGCCCTTTTGCCTTGGCGGGATCCTCGGTCTGCTCGCAAATGGCGACCTTATAGCCGCGGGATACCAACCGGGCGATATACGATTCACAGCTGTGGTAGGGAACGCCGCACATGGGCGCCCGCTCTTCCTGCCCGCAGTCCCGGCCGGTCAGGGTGAGCTCCAGTTCTTTCGAAACCAGTTTGGCATCGTCGTAAAACATCTCATAGAAATCGCCCAGGCGATAGAACAGGATGCAGTCCTCGTGATCCTGCTTGATGGAGAAATACTGCTGCATCATCGGCGTCAGGTCGGGCATGGTGTTTCACGTCCTTATCCTTCATTATTGCGTTATCGTCATGGTATTCGGTGAGACAGCCGTTTTTGGCTATCCTTCTTCGCTTTTGGAGCAGCGGTTGTTCCGGGGCTTTATATATGCCAACGCAGCGAATCGGTCCGTTGCCTGCTGGCAGCCCCCGCAACTGGAACAACTCCCGTGAACAGTCGCTGTCCTGTGTGCTCCTTAGATATCCCCAGTACAGTCTCTTTGTTTTGGTCTACTGGCAGCCCCCGCAGGTGGAACAACTCCCGGAACAACCGGAACCGGCGGGTTCGATTTCGTCGGGATTCTGTCCCTGGGCGGACATGGTGACGATGGTGGCGATATACCGCACCAGGTTATCCAGTGCTTCCTTCGACTCCTGATAGGCATTCATACGGGGGTTTTCCATGATGCGAGCGTAAATCTCACGGATTTCCCCATCCAGCGCGGTGATTTTTCCCCCGTCCTTTTCCTCTTTGACATTTTCATTGTTGAGAGCGATGCGCTTCAGGTTAAACTCACCGATCAGCTCCTGCAGCCCGGCATCCTCATCGGCGGCAGCCTGCGCCATCTGGGCGCGGATAAAACGTTCATCCCCCTGCAAAGCGTGTCCCAAATCCCGTGCCATATTGATAATCGTATCCATTTGTCAACATCCTTTCTTAATAAAACCACCCGGTTAATGAGTACTGTCCTGCTTATTCTTCTATACTGACCAGCCGGCCGCTCAATATCCAGCTGCGCGCGCCGGTTATCTCCACTATCGCGTAATGCCCCACAGCGGACGGATCTCCCTCGGTCCGCACGATCACGTTCTCCGGCAGCCGCGCCTCCAGATAGCCGTCTGCGTCGCTTTCCACCAGCACACGGCGGCGCTGCCCCACCATACCGGCCAGACGCTGCGCCGCAATCTCTTCCTGCAGGGAGGTCATCTCCTGGAACCAGGCGGACTTTTCCTCCGCCGGCACCGGGTCGTCCATCGTCTCAGCGGGCGTCCCTTTCCTAGGCGAAAAAATAAAGGTATACAGCGAAACGAACCCCACCTGCCGGATCAGATCCAGCGTTTGTTCAAAATCCTCCCGCGTCTCGCCGGGGAAGCCCACGATCACATCACTGGTAAAGGCGATATTGGGCACGATCCGGCGGGCTTCCGCGATCAGTTCCAGATATTGCTCCCGCGTGTATCCGCGGTTCATGAGCCGAAGCACCCGATTGCTGCCCGATTGAAACGGCAGATGAAAGTGCCGCGACACCTTGCCGCACTGTGCGATGGTCTCGAACAGCGCCGGCGTGGCGTCCTTGGGATGGGAGGTCATAAAACGGATGATGAAGTCGCCGTCGATGGCGTTGATACGCCTCAATAGGGCGGGAAAATCCACACCGTGGGATTCGCCGCGGCCATAGGAGTTGACGTTCTGCCCCAACAGGGTGATCTCCTTGACGCCGTCGGCGACCAGCCGGCGGGCATCATAAACGATCCGTTCGGGATCGCGGCTGCGTTCCCGTCCGCGGACATAGGGCACAACACAGTAGGTACAGAAATTGTTGCAGCCGTACATGATGGGCAAAAACGCCTTGAAGCCGCCGTCCCGCCGCACCGGAATCCCTTCGGCGATGACGCCGTCCTCCTCCGGCCGTTCGAATACCCGGCCGTTTCCCTGCAGCACCCGCTCGAGCAGCTCGGGCAGACGATGGACCACATGAGTGCCGAATACCAGATCGACAAAGGGGTAGCTTTTTCGGAGTTTTTCCGCCACATGCTCCTGCTGGACCATACAGCCGCACAGGCC
The DNA here is from genome assembly GCA_022800315.1 of Clostridiales bacterium. Classification (GTDB taxonomy): domain Bacteria; phylum Bacillota; class Clostridia; order Oscillospirales; family Acutalibacteraceae; genus Avimonas_A. The sequence goes on along the minus strand of JAAWQC010000013.1, from coordinate 32,787 downwards.
GATCACGAGGGAGGGACGGCGGCGCTTGAGATTCTTCAGGGCCCCCACGTTGCCGAACACCCGATCCTCTGCGTGCTCCCGTACCGCGCAGGTATTGAAGAGGATAAGGTCGGCCTCGGCCGCCTCCTCAGTAAACCCGAAGCCCATGGCCGCCAGCATCCCCTTTATGCGCTCGGAATCGGCCACGTTTTGCTGACAGCCGTAGGTACGCACGCAGGCAAGAGGCGAACGGTCGGGAAAACGGGAGGCGTACCACTCGTGAACCCGCTTCGTACAGATTTTCTGGCTCTCCCATTCCTCGGTGGAAATGATTCTGGTTTTTGACATGAAAGTGGCTGTTCCTTCCTTTCACAGCAGTATGGTGCCGTTATCTTGTTAGTATAACAAAAAAGAACACCGTTTTCAATCGTATTCGACAGAACCCGTTCGTTGTATTTCCGCAGTCGGTGTGGTAAAATAGGAAAAATGTACCGCCGTGGCCCTTGTTGCCTGTGCACATTTTTTATCCGCGGCAAATGTTACATGCCCCCGGAAAGGAAAGGATGCGTTTCATGAACTGGCTGAATAAACTGGAACGAAAATTCGGACGGTATTTCATTCCCCGCCTGATGTACCTGCTCTCAGCGGTGATGGCCGTGATTTACGTCGTGGACCTGCTGATTCCAGGTCTCCAGCTGCGGCAGCTGATGAGCCTGGATATGGCTAGGGTTGCCCAGGGCGAAATCTGGCGTCTGATTTCTTTTGTCATCGTGCCGCCCTACGATTCCCCTGTTCTGGTCCTGATCAGCCTGTATTTTTATTGCCTGATCGGCAACGGACTGGAAAACGAGTGGGGCGGCTTCAAATTCAACGTCTATTACCTGTTTGGCATCGTCGGTGCCATTCTAGCCGGTCTGGTCACTGGTTATGGCACCAACGCCTATATCAACCTCTCCCTCTTTCTGGCGTTTGCCGCCATTTTTCCCGATTTTCAAATCCTGCTGTTTTTCTTTATCCCTATTAAGATCAAATATCTGGCCCTGCTCGACCTGGCCCTGTATATTTTCACCTTCATCATCGGCAGCTGGCCGCAGCGTGTCGCAATCCTGATGTCGCTGCTGAACCTGCTGATCTTCTTCGGCGGCGGTTTCATCCGGTATATCAAACAGCAGTCGGGCTACTGGAAAACGCGGCGGGAATTCCGCAAGTATAACCGCTGAGCCTCTTCCCCCCTTGAACCCGCACCGCCGATTCGCTATAATATAAGAATCATCACTGCGGCCGAGGAGGGGTACCATGCCGATCAAAATATCCGACAATTTGCCGGCGGCAAAAATACTGGAGTCGGAAAACATTTTTGTCATGACCGAAAACCGGGCGTCCCATCAGGATATCCGCCCGCTCCAGATTCTGATTCTCAACCTGATGCCCACCAAGGTGGAGACCGAGACCCAGCTGCTGCGGCTTCTCGGCAACAGCCCGCTCCAGGTGGACATCGATCTGATGCAGACGGCGACCCATATCCCCAAGAATACGCCGCAGGAGCATCTGCTGGAGTTTTATCAGACCTTCGAACAGATTCGCAGCAACACCTACGACGGCATGATTATCACCGGTGCGCCGGTGGAATCTCTTGATTACCGCGAGGTGGACTACTGGGACGAGCTGTGCGCGATTATGGACTGGTCCCTCACTCACGTCTACTCCACCCTCCATATCTGCTGGGGGGCGCAGGCGGGGCTGTTCCATCATCACCAAATTCTGAAATACGCCCTGCCCCATAAGCTTTCCGGCGTTTTCCGCCACCGCCCGCTGGACCCCAACCATCCCCTGCTGCGCGGATTCGACGAAAATTTCTATATGCCCCATTCCCGCTATACCGAGGTGGGGACAGAGGACATCCTGCGAAACAGCTCCCTGCAGCTGCTCGCTATGTCAGAAACGGCGGGAGCCGCTATTATCGCCACCCGGGATGCACGGCAGGTGTTCGTCACCGGACATTGCGAATATGACCGGCTCACCCTGGCGGATGAGTATCAACGGGATGTAGAGCGGGGCCTGGCCCCCCAGATTCCCCAGCATTACTTCCCGGGAGACGATCCCGACGCCCTGCCCCCCATGGTGTGGCGCAGTCATGCCAGCCTGCTGTTCAGCAACTGGCTCAACTATTTCGTATATCAGCAAACCCCCTATGATCTGCGAGATCTCTCGCCGAATGCATAACGTAAAACAGCAGGCCGCATCTAACGATGCGGCCTGCTGTTATTAATAATTCTTATTTTCTATATCGTCAAACAACTGCAGTATCTGATCGATAGTGGTATTCATTCGCGGATAGACCGTATTCAGTATATTGATGTTGCGCTCATATGCTTCCCGATCGTTATACATAATCGCCAGCCAACCGTCATCCAACGCTGCGTTCGCTGTGTTAGCGTCGTTTGCATAGGAAATAAACAGTTCTCGCAGCTCATCGAATTTAGCGATGCCGCGGTTCGCCTTATCCAATTCTCCTTGCTTGGCGCTGAGGCTGTTGTTCAGCTTATCCAGCTCCGCTTTCTTGGCGTTGAGGTTCTTGACTGCGTCGGCGGCCGCTTTTTCGGCATCGGCCTTTTTCTGCTCCGCATCGGCCGCCAGCTGCTCAGCCTCCGCCGCTTTCAGATTGGCCTCCTCGGCTCGCTGTTCAGCATCGGCCGCCTGCTGCTTGGCGTCGGACGCCTCGGCATCCAGCTTTTTATTCTGGTCGCCCAGCTTCTCATTGGCTTCCTCCAGCAGTTTTTTCCCCTCCTGCGTCTGGGATAAGGTCTGCTGATATTGCTGGGATTCCTTCCGGTATTGATCGGTTTGTCCCACCTGAAGATACAGCAGGATGCCGAGAGTCAGCAGGGCGGCAAACGCGACAACCGCCGCCGCAATAAGTATTATCCATTTCTTTCGGTTACCCGCCGCGGCGCCTGCCTCTTCGACCTTTTCCCAGGCGGGTCCATCCGTTGCCGGATCCTCCGGCGCTTCGTCCGCATCCAGAAGCTGCAATTCTTTGTCTTTTTCCTCGTCGATCATCATAATGCCCCTCTTTTCTTCTATGGTTGCGTTACCGCACACAGCCAAACAAGTGAAATTTGTATACCATTATAGAATATTCTATATTTTTGTCAATGAATAAAAGAAATTCACGCAGAAAAGGGAGAAACATTCACGTGTTTCTCCCTTTTAGCCGTTATTTCTGTTGTTCCGCAACCTACGAATTTTTCATAATAATACTTTCCACGATGTTGGCCACATGCTCACAGGCATCGCAGCATTTTTCCAGCCGTTCGTAAATCTCCCGCCAGATCATCAGCTCGATAGGGTCGCGTGAGGTCATAAACAGGCGGCGCATCGCTTTTGTATAGAGGGCGTCGCCCTCCTCCTCCAGCCGATTGATCTCCACCGTCGTTTCATGGATCACGCCCGATTTGCGGAAGCTGCGGAATTCCTTCATGGTCTTCAGCAGGGCGTCGCAGCACTGACTGATCACACCGGCGAAGGCGATAGCATCCTCCCGCACCGAGACGATATTGAAGATATAGGTGCGGATGAGCACATCCTCGATGTTATCGGTTACGTCGTCCAGCTCCTGCATCAGCTGCAGGATATCCTCCCGGTCGATGGGGGTAATGAAGGCGCGGGCCAGCTCGCTCATCACCTCGTGCTTGCCGATATCCGCCGCGTGTTCCACGCCGTGCATGTCTTTGATGCGCTCTGGAAGGCGGTCGGAATCGAAATTCTCCAACGTATCGCTGAGAATCCGCGCCGCCTGGCAGGAGTAATCCACCGCCCGCGTAAAGCCGACAAAGTAATCAAAATCCTTTTTTCTGGCCATAACCCGTATCCCTCCATCGTTTAAAACGTCCCTGTACCGATGCCGTTAAAAAACAGCGATAAATAACTTGGCCATCAGGAAGCCGATCAGCCCGCAGCCGGGAAAGGTGAGCACCCATGTCATCACCATCTCCCTCACAACACCCCAGTTGACCGAGGACAGGCGCTTGGCGGCGCCCACCCCCATGATAGCGGTGGTCTTGGTGTGGGTGGTGCTGACCGGCAGCCCGGTCAGGGTGGAGATCAGCAGACAGCCCGCCGCCGCCATATCGGCCGCAAAGCCCTGGTATTTTTCCAGCTTGACCATGTCCATACCCACCGCCTTGATAATGCGATAACCGCCGATGGAGGTGCCCACCGCCATGGTGACCGAACACAGGATCATCAGCCACAACGGCAGCGTGAAGGAAGTATCTCCGGTGGTGGCCTGTCCATTGGCAAGAAAAACTCCCAGCATAAAGACGCCCATAAATTTCTGACCGTCCTGCGCGCCGTGCATAAAGGCCATGGCCGCGCCGCTGGCGATCTGCGCCCCCTGGAAAAAGCCGGCGGTCCTCCGCCGGTCCATCCCACGGCAGATAAAGCCGGTCAGCTTTACCGCCGCCCAGCCGAGGGCGAAGCCGAGGACGGTGGACAGCGCCAGCCCGTACAGCACTTTAACCCACTCCCCGCCGTTGATGCCGGCCAATCCGCCGTGCATGGCGATGGCCGCGCCGGACAGTCCGGCGATGAGGGCGTGGCTCTCACTGGTGGGAATCCCGAAATACCAGGCCGCCACCGCCCACACGACGATGGCGAACATCGCCGCGCACAGGGCCACCAGCGCCTGGTGGGTATCCCCGCCGAAATCCACCATGTTATAGATGGTTTCTGCTACCGTCGCGCTGATCATGGTCATGAACAGCACGCCGAGAAAATTGAATACCGCCGCCATCAGGATCGCCGCCCGCGGACTCATGGAGCGGGTGGATACGCAGGTGGCGATGGCGTTGGGCGCGTCGGTCCAGCCGTTGACAAAGATCACGCCCAGGATCAGGATCACCGTGATCAGAAGCGGCGGATTTGAAAACAGCTGGGACAGAAAATCCGGGAGCGCAATGGTCATGGAGATGCCCCTCTTCATCCGTTCTTATTCTCTCCTGCCGGCCGGTCCCTGTGCTGCCGCTGGACTCCGCACCGGCGTATCTGCCGCTATCATAGCATAAACCTTTTTAAAACGCTACCAGAATTTTCTGCCCTCTTCAGCGGCCGATCTCCCAGCGGAATCCCTCCTTCTCCACCCGCCCCATCAACCGCTCCAGGTTCTCGATGGTATCGCGGTCCATAAAGTGCTCTACCCGTTCCACCTGCCGCAGCTCTCCCTCGGAGCCGTTGAGCCAACAAAAAAAGCGGCTGAGTACCTCATGCCGCCACAGCAGATAACGGCCGATCTCATACCCGCGGTCGGTCAGGGTAATCAGTCCGTATTTTTCAAACCGCACCAGCTCCAGCTCCTTCAGCTTTCCCACCATCTTGGATGCGGAGGAGGGACGCACATTGAGCTGCTCCGCCAGGGCGCTGACCCGCATATATCCCTTGTCCAGCATGTGCCGGCAGAGCATCTCCAGATAATCCTCCATGGATTCGGTAATCTCGTCGCCCTCCTGCAGGCGATACCCCTTCAGCGTGTGGAATTCCGAGCTCTCCTCGTCCGCCATGACAGAATCCACCCCCTCTGCGACAAATTTCCGGCACGTCCCCGTCCCGCCGTGCATAAGTTAGTAGCAGGAAACAGGGTTTCCCTTCCCTAACATTTGGCAGACGGGAAGGAAGAACCCCCGACGGGGTTCTTCACAGCGGGTTTTCCGTAGACATTCCTCCCGATGAATGAACGGGAGCCCGTATATTATATTATAAGGAGCATGGGTTTATGAATGCCACCCCACTGACACTCGATTCCATTCCCGAGGGGAGGAAGGCGAGGGTACGGGAGCTGCTGTCCACCGGCAGCATGCGGCGGAGACTGCTGGATATCGGCCTGATAGAAGGCACCAACATAGAATGTCTGCAGCGCAGTCCCGCCGGCGACCCGGTCGCCTATCTGATCCGCGGAGCCGTCATCGCACTGCGGTCGGAGGATTCCTCGCAGATTCTCGTGGAGTAACATCACCCGGTGTGAGGACCGGCCCCAGGGGCCGGTCCCCCTCCCGGATTTTTATATATTATTCAGAAAGAAGGAATCCCTATGGGCTTAACGGCGGCGTCCACCGGGCTGAAAGCGGTGGACAACGGCCTGAACATTCTGCGGGAGGAACCCGACGACCGGGTCATCGCGCTGGCGGGCAATCCCAACGTGGGCAAAAGCACCGTCTTCAACGCCCTGACCGGCATGAACCAGCATACCGGCAACTGGCCGGGCAAGACGGTAAGCAATGCGCAGGGACGATGCGTACATAACGACCACGGGTACATCATGGTGGATATCCCCGGCACCTATTCCCTTCTCGCCCATTCCGCGGAGGAAGAGGTCGCCCGCGACTTCATCTGCTTCGGCGAACCGGATGCGGTCATCGTGGTTTGCGACGCCACCTGCCTGGAGCGCAACCTGAACCTGGTGCTTCAAACCATGGAAATCACCCCCCATGTGGCGGTATGTGTCAACCTGATGGACGAGGCAAAGAAAAAGCGCATCCGCATCGACCTGAACCGACTGGAACGGAACCTGGGCGTACCCGTCATCGGTGCCAGCGCCCGCAGCGGACGGGGTATCCGTGAGACAATGGACCGGGCGGCCGCCCTCATCACAGGGGAAGAAACCGCCTCTCCCGCCGTCATCCGCTACGCCCCTCCCATCGAGGAGGCCATCGCGCTGCTGGAACCGGTCATACGGGAACGGACAGGCGGCCGCATCAACACACGCTGGATGGCCCTCAAGCTCCTGGATGCGGACGAGAGCCTCACCGCTTCTCTCTCCCGCTATCTCGATTTCGACGTGGCGGCCGACCAAACGCTGCAGGCGGCCCTTTCCCTCGCCCGCGAACGCGTATTTTCGCAGGATATCACCCCTGACGGTTTACAGGACGCCATTGTCTCCGGCGTGGTACGCAAGGCGGAGGAAATCTGTCTGGATACCGTCTTTACCGATAACGGCGACTACAATCTCCGCGATCGGAAAATCGACCGCGTGCTGACCAGCAAGCGCACCGGTATCCCCCTTATGCTGCTGCTGCTGGCGGCTATCCTCTGGCTGACCATCACCGGAGCCAACTATCCCTCCCAGCTGCTCTCCGACGGCCTGTTTTGGGTGCAGGACCGGCTGACCGATTTCTTCCACTGGATGGGCGCCCCCGAATGGCTGCACGGCGCGCTGGTGCTGGGAGTTTATCGGGTGCTCGCCTGGGTGGTCTCGGTCATGCTCCCGCCCATGGCCATTTTCTTCCCGCTGTTCACTCTGCTGGAAGACCTGGGCTATCTTCCCCGCATTGCCTTTAATCTCGACAAGTATTTCAAAAAGGCCCACGCCTGCGGCAAACAGGCCCTGACCATGTGCATGGGCTTCGGCTGCAACGCGGCGGGAATTGTAGGCTGTCGCATCATCGATTCCCCGCGGGAACGCCTGATCGCCATCCTAACCAACAATTTCGCCCCATGCAATGGCCGGTTCCCCACCCTGATCGCCATCATCACCATGTTTTTTGTTGGCACCCGGCCGGGACTGCTGCCTTCGGTTTCCTCCGCCCTGATGCTGACCGGGGTGATTCTGCTGGGCATCCTCATGACACTGCTGATGTCCCGCCTCCTGTCGAGCACGGTGCTCAAGGGAGTCCCCTCCTCCTTCACGCTGGAGCTGCCCCCCTACCGCCGTCCCCAGATCGGTAAGGTTATCGTTCGCTCCATTTTCGACCGCACCCTGTTTGTACTCGGCCGGGCAGCTGCTGTGGCTGCCCCCGCCGGCCTCATCATCTGGGGTATGGCCAACATCATGGTCGGGGATATGAGTTTGCTGAATATCTGCGCCGGCTTCCTCGATCCCTTCGGCCGTCTGCTGGGTATGGACGGGGTCATTCTGATGGCCTTCATCCTCGGCTTTCCCGCCAATGAGATCGTGGTCCCCATCATTATCATGACCTATATGGCGACCGGCACCATCACCGATATGAGCAACCTGAGCGAGCTCCATACCCTGCTGGCCGCCAACGGCTGGACCTGGCTGACCGCCGCCTGCACCATGCTTTTCTCCCTCATGCACTGGCCCTGTTCCACCACCTGCCTGACCATCCGAAAGGAAACCGGCAGTATGAAGTGGACGGCACTGTCCTTCCTTCTGCCCACGGCGACCGGCATCGTATGCTGCCTGCTGCTGGCCTCGGCGGCCCGTCTCTTTGGCCTGGCATAAATCCATCCTGTATCGGGTGTGGGAGAGGGACTCGAAAACCGGGTCCCTCCCCCCGTTTTTCCTTTTTCACGGCCCTGTCAGAAGCCGGCTGCATTTTTCCTGGAGGATGCAAAAGATAGCGAAAAAATATCCTTCAGAACCCTTGACAAGCCCCTGTCGATAGTGTATTATAGCTAACGCGGTCAGCGATTGACCACATAAAACGCACCATTAGCTCAGTTGGTAGAGCACCTGACTCTTAATCAGGGTGTCCCGGGTTCGAGTCCCTGATGGTGCACCATATGGCCCGTTGGTCAAGTGGCCTAAGACTCCGGCCTCTCACGCCGGCAACACGAGTTCGAATCTCGTACGGGTCACCAGCAACAGGCGTTGCACATTCAATCGCTTAATATTCTATTGAGCGATTGACCACATTCCTCCTTAGCTCAGTTGGTAGAGCATGCGGCTGTTAACCGCAGGGTCGTTGGTTCGAGTCCAACAGGGGGAGCCAAAAAGAGGCATTTCGTTTTACGAACGGAATGCCTCTTTTTTTGTTCCTTCCCCCGCCCTTTCGGTACCATCCCATAAACATTCCGATCTGGCCAGGATCGGAATGAGGGCCCTCCCCCGGCGAAGCCGGGGGGTTCCATAACAATGAAAAACGGCGGTGGAATTTTCCACCGCCGTTCTGACCGACCTATTGCACTTCCTGTTCCAGTGCACTGAAGACCTCCGCGTCAAAGAACTGCTTCAGAGACATATCCAATCCGTCACATACCTTCTTCACGGTGGATACCGTCGGGTTTTTGCTGCCGCCGTTGACGATATTATTCAGCGTGGACTGGGTCACGCCGCTGATTGTCCCCAATTTATTTAAGGTAATGTGGTGCTGTTCGCAGAGTTCCAGCATCCGCGCCGCAACAGCTTCACCGATATTCATCGTTTATCTACCTTCCTCATTAAAAAGGTAGTGTTATTATAGAAAAACAACCACAAAAAGATTAACCATATATAGTTGTTTTTATGCACGCTTTAGGCAGAAATTGTGACAAACGCCAGAAAAGAATAGTTATATGTGACTTTCTAATAAATTATCTATGCAAAATATGTTGCCATCCTGCTTTCACTTCCCCTCATCTTTAGTGTGATAATTGCCAATTGACAACATTCTGACTCTATCGACCCGGTAACAATCACGTTGGAGTACAAGGAAAAGGCGCTTTCAGCATGTCTACTGAAAGCGCCTTTCACAGCATATGGTCGAAGTACTGTAGGATAACATTTGCTTTTATCATAGGTTTCCAGTCATTTTTAACTCATTCTGACCCAGTGCTTCATAAACAAACAATCAGTTTTATTTAAGATCATCTTCATTTCTGGATAATAATCAGGTGTGATCTTTTAATATTAGCCTTGCGGCCTTATCGTCATTATGAGAGAAAAAGCAGGCGGCAGGTAATTTTTCAACACCGACCGCCTGCTTTCTTATTGAATTTTATCCGACATAACAACAAATCCGAACGCCTCTCCTATCAGATAAGGGTTCGGATTTGATTGCCTTTGTCTATGGGCTACAAAAAAGATATTTTTGCTTGTTTTGCGTATGACTTCGAACCCTCACAAAAACTTATATTCGGTTAACTATACACCGACCTTCATTTTATTATTCGGGATTAAGAACTTCTCCTTTGGAGATTGTAACGTTTGCCGCGGATATTGCGCTGTCGATGGTATTGGAATCATCCACTTCACCCTCAAAGGTAATCTGCACATTCTCGCCCACCTTGATAACCTCGTGATCAACGTAACGCTTAATGCGAAGATCATTAAGCAAGATCTTGTAGGTAGTTCCGTCTGCCGGATCATTGCAAATCACGGTATCATCAATTAGGATATACTCCTCAGTGATCTCTATTACCTTGCCGGTAACGGTATTCTGATACGGCTCATACTCGGCTTCCGTGGAATTCTGCATTGCATACTCGATGATCTTGCCTGCGGCATCCTCACCGATGTTGAACAGATAACGATAGTCAAATGCATTTGTCCAGAGATAGCCGTCCTTAGTAATATACATAGCCACGCGGTACACGCCCAATGTCTCCGACGTTACCGTGAAACTGAGATACTCTCTGTCGTGAACTTTCCAGTTATCTTTTCCGGGTTCTTCCTCAATGAATTTAGCCTCACGACAACCGGCAAGCACTTCCCATACATAGTCATCGGTATTCAGAGTATAGTGCTTTTTATCCGCGCTGTCACCGTTCTCGGAGAAACGGCTGAGTTCAATGACCTGCGGGAAATCCACCAAGTCAAGAAGTTCTCCCAGGTTGCTCGGCGGTGCATAGTTGTCCTTCTTGAAAGTGTAATACTTGCCGTCCATCTTTACGGCAACGAACTGGCTCTTGTCTGCATATTTCAGCTCATACACCTCAAAGTCCTCTGTGTACCTCTTGTCGCTGATTTCATCATAGCCCACAACAGTATATGTGCCTACAAGTTTACCCACGAGATCAGCAGATACGGCACGGCCCTTACTGCGATACTCCACACCGTCAAGTTCAAGATCGGTGTATTGCTCATATACGGTCTGATATTCCCACGGCCAAATAATAGCGGATTCACCGGCCTGAATAATATCCTTGTATTTACCGGGTGTACCGGCGTCACCGCCAAGCAAAGACGACAGGATTATTGCACCGGAAACAACGAGTATCGCGAAGCAGGCGGCTACGGAACCCCATTTCAGCCAGAGGTTCGGCTTTTTCTTTTTCTTGCACTCTGCGGCAGCTTCAATGAGATCATCATCGAGGTTACCGATGGCATTTGAAAATCTCGGTTTCATCATATTTCAACGCCCCCCTTAATGAGATAGTCTCTTAGTTTGTTTCGGGTGTAGAACAACATATTTTTGACCTTACTCTCGGTAAAGCCGAAGTGCTCCGCAATCTCCCCGATGGAATCGAAGAAGAAATACTTGCGGATAAAGACGTTTCGCACATCTTCCTTTTGCGTACGCAAGAACTGACTGATCAGCTTGCCAACATCCTCGTCGCTCACGTCGGGAGCATACCGATCATCCGGCAGTACCGATGCCAGTTCATCCAGGGATAGCATTACGTCTGCCAACCGTTTCTCACGCTTCATATACTCCAACCGTTTCAGAGACAGATTTCTCGCGATCTTACAAACAAAAGACATAAAGTTGTTTGGTCTCGTAGGCGGAATAGCGTTCCACACGCCAACATGTGTATCGTTGACACATTCTTCCGAATCCTCGTGGTTGTTCAGAATGTTATAGGCGATACTGTGGCAGAGCTTGCCGTACTTTGCATCCGTTTCCTTGATTGCTTGTTCGTCTCGTTCAAAGTAGAGTTCTATGATTCTCAGATCATCCATGTTGTTCACCTCCCTCGTCTGATCTAAAAGCGCTTTCACCCATTAAGTACGTTTTTTTCGGCGTTGGTCTTATAATTAATAAAAAGTCGTAAATCTTTTTATTAAATAAAAATAATGGTCTTTTTTAATTAAATCATATTTCCGCATTTCTTTCAATTTCTACAAAAAAATGTCGTAAAATGTTTCGATGCATTCAAAATAGGAGTTGAAAAAATGAGAACTTACACCCAAGAAGAAAAGCAAGCAGTCATTGAACGTGCTATATCCGGTGAGCCGACGGCACATATCCTCGCCGACACCGGTATACCCAAGAGTACATTTTATGGTTGGTTACGAGCTTACCGCGAAGAACAGGAAGCCGATAACCGAAGGACAGTTAATATCCGAAATTTTCATTTGCTTAAAAACAAGGTCGCACGTTTGGAGAGTATTGTTGAAATTCTAAAATCTGCGACCTGCACACCCAGGGCACCTTTAAGACAAAGGCTATACGTTGCCGAACAGCTTTACGGCAAATATAACATATTTCAAGTACAGAGAAAACGCTTATTATATCTGCGTAATCATTGACTTATTTTCTCGTATGGTGGTGGGATATAAAATCGGCAAGACCAACAGCACGCATCTTGTAAAATCAACCTTTCAAATTGCATATAAAGCACGCCAGCCTGATTCAAGTCTGGTTTTCCATACCGACCGCGGTAGCAACTACCGTTCCAAGACAATGAACGATTATATACACTCTCTGAACATCACGCACTCCTTTTCGCGGGCGCATGTGCCGTATGACAATTCCGTAATGGAATCGTTCTTTGCTTCTATGAAACGGGAGGAATTGTATCGCACCAAGTATCGCTCGGAGTCTGACTTCCGAAGTGCCGTGGACAAGTACATAGTTTTCTATAATACCAAACGTCCGCACAAGAAGTTGCAATACAAGACTCCCGAACAGAAGGAAGAGGAATATGCCTTGAGATTATCGGATTTATGAGACACATGCAGAAAGACTAAAGGGTTCGAAAAGGTTTGTTTTTTATCTTTCGGATTGTGAAATTTGAGTTTTTTATTTTATAGTCCGGCTGACAAAAAGAAAATGCGACCTCGAAAAGCCGCATAAATACTGGGTTTTATAATAAAGACACCATTGAGTCTGAACTTGCGGGTTCAGATTTCAATGGTGTCTTTAATTTGGTGGAGGCGAGGGGAAGCATTTTTACCGTTTTTCCCCCAACCAATACCTTTTATAAACATGTCGGAAACGCTTGCTGTAAGCGGGTTTCCGGGCATTTTTATTTACTTTCCATTTACCCTTGAATACACGATATTTTACACCGGCGTGTACGAAGCGTGTACATCTTCATACTACCATGTCAAGAATATTGATCGCCTTTTCTTCCTCACGAGGATATAAATGACTGTATGTGTTCCACGTCATTTCGATATCCGAGTGGCCGAGCCGTCTCGCAATCTCTTGAATGTTAATTCCACTATTCGCAAGCAGCGAAACATGAGAATGCCGAAAATCATGTATGCGGATTTTCTTTACTCCTGCCAACCTTGCATAAAGGGCATTCTTGTTTTGAAGCGACGTATCCCGCAAGGAACGAACGGCACCACAGATTCTGAAATCCTCATTGAAATCCGGGAGCTGCCTTTGCCTCTCTTTATGCTCGTTTAAAATGCGAATCAGCGGTTTGGGCAGCTGCAAGGTACGTATGGACGATTTATTTTTCGGCGCGGTTTCTCGGTCGGCACCCTTTAGAATTTGGACGATACTCCTTGATACCGTCAAATAGCCGCCTTTGATATCTGTCCATTTCAACGCGTGAATTTCTCCTTTTCGCAGACCCGTGTAAAAAGCAATGTTAAAGAAAACGTAGTAATTCCATTCAGCCAACGAGTTTTTTTCCTGCTCACGTTTACTCGCGTATGAATAGGCTGCCTTGATAAACTTGAGGAAATCGTCCGAAGTGTAGAAATCCATTTCCTTTTTGCATTCCAATGTGCTCTTGAAATTTCCCAGTTTGAGAAGCGGATTTTTCTGTAGATAATCCAATTTCACGGCATAATTGAGAATGCAGCGCAATTCACCATAAATGTTTTTCTTCATCTTTGAGGAAAGTTTTTTCTTCTCGATCTCAAGTTTCCAGTTCTGCAACACCCTTGTAGTTAGCTTGTTGAGTTTGGTGCACCCTAGAATAGACTGTATGTGGTGCGAGTACACATCCCTATGTTTGCGTAAGGTAGTTTCCCGAAGCTCATATTGCATGGCGTTAATGAATTCGTCGAATAGCTCCTGAACGGTGATCGATACAACGAAAGCGATAGAATGAATATTGGCTTTTAAATCAAGTAAAAGTTGTTGCTCCAGTTCTTTGGCATTTTCACAACCATAGGCAACCCGGGTCAGCTGCGTTTTTTTACCATTGCCGTCCAAGAAATTGATACGAACTTTATACTTTTGCAAACCGTCCTTTTTTACGCCGTCAACTTTATAAATCGGCATAGTTTAAACCTCCAAAAGACGGCTCAAACCTCACTGTCATTATACTATAAAAGCAGTAGAACAGCAAGGTTGAGCCACCATAAAAACCGGAATTACAGACCTAAATTTAGCAGTTTTCCCCTGCGCTTTTCCAGATCGTCAACATCAATGCCCCAGACTTCAAAAGCGAGTTTTGTGTTGATGGAATAGGCACAGTATGAACGAATGCCTCTTACCGCCATTTCTGACTTGACAAGCTGTTTCAATCGGTTAATCGTAGCCGTGGAATGCTTTCCGAATAGAGTCGTCATTTCCTTGTTCCCTATTTCGGAATGCCTATAGTAGATTTCCAATGCTTTATCAATACTGGAAATGGAAGGGATATGGATATTTGTACTGTTCAATACAACCCCTCCTTAAATGCTGTACTTTCATTAAACAGATAGCCTTGAAATACCGTGCCGTCATGAAGCAGGAAGCGGCCCCGCGCGTCTTTGGGAATCCGGTCGCTTGCATCCGTATTGTCCAGAATGATCTGGGATAATACGCTGTCTGCCCTGCCGCACACCCGGCAATCTATGTTGTTGCGTATCTGCCCGGAAAGGATCGTCGCATCCGGGCGCTGCGTCGCTAGAATCAGATGAAGGCCGAATGCCCGCCCCTGTCGGGCGATCACGGACAACTTGCCTTCGATCTTTCCCACAAGCTCCTTTTGCGGCTTGTCCAGCCCCATCCTGTCCAACACCTCCGCCACTTCGTCACAAGCGAAGATCAGGCGCTGTAGCCCTTCTCCAGTGACCTTGTTGTACTCGTCGATGTTGGGACACCCCGCATCCCGAAAAGCCGTCTTGCGGCGTTCCAGTTCGTCTACAAGGCCCGACAGGATCGCCAGCAGTTCCTCCGCTTCAAAACACATCGTACAATGCCTATGCCAGACTGCCGGGAAGTCCACGCCGCCCTTGAAGTCGGCTATCGTCACCTTCGCACCCTTTTTCACACACTGCATGAGCAGCAGTTTCAAAAGCACGCTTTTGCCGGAGCCGGTGGAGCCGCCCAGCAGGATATGGGGAATGTGCACCAGATCGACGGTCACCGGCCCCAGCGAGCTTTCCCCCAGCGCCAACACGAAGCTGTCGGGACAAATGCATTTGTCCGACCAGGGAAGGTAAGCGGGAAGGCTGTTCCCGGCAGGAGCGGTATAGAGCAGAATGCGCCGTTTGTCCTTGCCCCAGCTGATTTTGATAATCGTGAGATTCAGCGCGGCTTCGATCTGTTCCTGTTTGTTCTCCCATGCACTAAGCGGGATACCGTGGGGATCGAACTTCCAGATCAATAAACGGGGATGCTCCCGGTCCCGCCGCTTTCGAATCAGGGTAGGGGACTCCCCCGCGTGATTGATAAGGCCCACCCGTTGTAGGTTCTCCCCAGCAGCCTTACCGCCCCACGGCAGGATCACTGCCACGAGGACAGTCAGGAACCCGCCCACGGTAAAAAGCGGAAACAGGGAGCGAATGATGCCTAAAATGATCGGGGAGAGCAGTTCCATGTGGTCAAACCGGATTTCCCTGTCCCGATTCAGCCAGAGTACCAGAACTCCTATAAGATAGAGCAGGATCAGTGCGATCTTGCCGAGGTTATCCCGAAGTATCGCTTTCACGAGAGCGGTATCTATTCTCCTTTTCTTCATTGGTTGCCTCCTTTATTGTGCCGTCTTGCCGATATTCGACCACATGAGTGATCCGGCGGAGAAAGGCCCGCCATGTTTCCGGCCGGTATCGTTGAACATCTAGGTATTGCGCGGTCAGCGAAAGGTTTGATGTGATGTAAACCTGCGTGTAACAGGCTGTTTTGTCGTTGTACCGGGCGGGCAGGTTCAGGGGGTAAACGTCGAGGTAGTTCAGCATATCCTCGATGGGAATTTGAGAGTTGTATTCCTCGAACACCAATACATCCTGCCCGGAATAGCTGTCGAAGGACACGCCCCGGCCTCCCCGGTAGTTGGTAATCCGGCAAACGTCGTGGGGGTCGTGCCGCTGATAAATGCCCCTTGTTTTACCTGTTCCCGTCGCGCCGTACAGATACGTGACGGTCAGTTCCCGATTTTCGGCGGCATAGCGTTCCGCCAGCAGGGTTTGCCGCAGGGTGTCGATCTCCCGGACACGGAAGGCCAGCCCCGGCGCGTCGTCGATGATTGCCGCCGTGTGCCGCCCCTCCCGGATATGCCGGATCAACCGGCACATCTGCGGGCATTTTTCCTCCTTTTCACTGGGGAGCGCCCCCTGCTCAAAAAAGCTCCCCTCCACGGAGGTATCCGCTTTGCCGTCCTCCGCCCACTTGCCGGATTTAGTGATATAGTCCCGATTCTGCGCCCCGCTCCCGTATGCCTTTTCGATATGGGCGATGGGAAAGCGGCCTTTTAGCGTGCTGAATCGGATGGGCGACGAGGAAAACAGGAAAACGTGCGTGTGAAACGTTCCGGTTGTCGCAATCTCGTCCGCCATGCAGAAATAGTCCGGGGCAAACCGCGTCAGGATTTCCGTGATCGCATCGTGGGTCAGCCCGGCGTCCAGCGGATTGTTGATTGTCAGCGTCCATTTGCGGGATTGTGCGTTGTCGGCCATGTGTGCCGCCTCCTTTTGCTACGTGCTACAGTCATGCCATAAGGGTAATACTAGCCCTTATGGCAAAGGCGGCGCTGCGCTGCCGCCGGGGGAGCTTTTTCTAAGGAAAAATCTCTTTTCCCCCGTCCGCCCCGCAGCGCCGCTTCTGTTCTTATGCCTTGTGATTCACCAAGGAAATCCCGGTAGCTTTGGCACCCACGGCGTAATCTCCGCGCGACCAGTACACAAAGACTTCAAGCCCTTCGAAGCGCACCTCCGCGTAGCCGTCGGGTGGATCCATCAGCTGCTTGCCGTCAATCTTGACGTTGATTTTCTCCAGCCCTTTTTCGGGCAGGGCGACGGCGTAACGGTAGCCGGTGACGGTATCCGTCCGCTTGCCGTCTTTGTACTCGTAGGCCGGGGACACGTCCACCAACCAGAATTTGTTTCCCAAGCTTTTGGGGTCGATGATTAAGTCTGTAATTTTCATAGAATGAAACCTCCATAGATTTTTGACCGGGTGCGCACCTCAATCTATGGACAGTATAGCGTGTTTAAGATGTTGTTTGGTTTCGCCGGCGAAACTCCCGAAACGCAAAAATGCCGCCCTGCATGATACAGGGCGGCATGTGCTTTTTATTACTAGGATAACTATTTCAGGTGTCAAATGGCGGCAAACGGTTTCGTAGTCACACCCCGCAAGCCCGCATGGAATGGGAATATTCCTAAATTCCATAAATAAACCCACATAACCTGTAATCACGAAACACTGCTTGCTTCTATTACAGCAACAGGGATAGCTTTAGTCCAAACCCATGTATTCTTTCAATTCATCTATTGTGGGGGAAATCTTCCCGTTTTTCAATCGAAGTTTTTCTATAGATATTCCGTTGAAAAGTCCAAGGTTCTTATATTTGCTAACTATTTTATATTCATCCTTTGTTATTACATCTCCATGAGCGCCCTTGTTGCGTAAATCATATAAATCTTCTAAAACCTCCAACAATGAAAAATCTGTCGCCTCCAAATCAATATTATTATCCTTAACATACTGTTTCATTTTACGCCACATAAGATGCTTTGGGGGTTTATTTGAAAAATTAAGTAATTGAATTATTTCATTTATTTCATGCTCAATTATCGCACAATATTGTTTTGTTAAAATGCTTGGGGCAATTGAGAATCTTTCATCCTTATAATAATAATCTTCTTCTATGACATCAGCAGCTACTAAATCTAAAACAGATGCATTGTCCAAACCAGAATACTGATTTTTGTACAACAAATAAATACTATTAATTTTGTTATTGCTATGCCAATCAACGATAATTACATCTGTCGGCTCAGAAGTTTCATACAGTTGTATACTCTCAAGCATGTCATCTAAGTTGGCTATCATGTCAATATGTTTGATATAAACCCCAAGTTTTTTCTCTAACATACAATATGCTGTTTGAAAAAAAGCGAGCATTGCCGCATAGCAACATCTTTGATATTCTCCCTTCATCGTGTATTCTGCCATATTTGATTGCATCAATTCTCTTATTACAGCAATTTCAATTAGGGATAATTTCTCACCAGCTAATGCTTTTCCCTTTAATGATGTTTCTGGAACACATGTGTTCAAAAATACTTCATAATGTTTATTTTCAGGAGTCGTTAATGATAATAGCCCTTGTAAATATTGCACAATTAACTTATCATTTACGGGTTCTTTGCTCAATAAGCCCATACACTTTTCTATAAGAACAAACGCAAACTCCCGTTCTCCTTTGTAAACAGAATGTTTTACTAAGATATCTTCTCCGTCATCAATATAGCTTCCCTTAAGAATTTCTTTTATTTCATTGTATGGTATTATCATTTTATCTTCTCCCTACACCAATTCGTTATATTTATATCTCCAATTTATCGAATATGCCTTCTCCATCTACGTTATACAAATCTGATTCAATTAATTTCATTCTAATATCAACGCGCGGAATTGTCAAAAACTCATTTTGTGTCATATCACTTTTTACTCCTCGGTATTGCCCAACAAGGGCAACCCTTTTTCGTACAAGATTTCGTTTGCCTGCAGGACAGTCATTGATTTCTCCAAAAAGCATACGTAAAGCATTCTTTCCGGGAAGGCGTCATAGGACAATTCTTTTGCTTCATCAAGGGTGAGTCCCAACCCAAGGCTGACCGAAATAACGGTTCGCTGGGTAGGTATATAACTGGAGCCTTTGTCATTGGAGTTCCGACAAATCCGGCTGATGGTAGTTTTGGTTAATAAACTTTTCTTTGCTAAATCTGATTGAGTCATTCCCTTCATTTTCAAATACCGCTTGACGGAATCTGAAAAGTTCCGATCTAAATTATTATTACTAAGAGGACGCGACGGCAATTTGCTTGCCAAATCCGAACCTCACTGTTTTTCCTATTGTGGGGTTCCACTGCCGGAGGTGATGTGCGCAAAAGACCAACGAGGTATGCCGAGATCGCCATAGAAAAAGCGAAACAGCATACGCATCACCTCCGATCAGTAGATTTTTGCCAAAGGTTATAAAAACTAAAATAACCTCCGGCAGTGGAACCCGAATGACGCTAATTTTAATAGAAAAAGAAGCACGGCTTTTCAAGCTGTACTTCTCACACATTTCAGCGGTAAACCGCTCATATTAACAATTTTAAAGGTATAAGGGCATAACTTCCCCTACCCCAACGCTACCTAACTTCTGAAACTACTTTAATACTTTTTCGGCTTTTGACGTCCGTTCCACATACACGCTTTGGTATAGTACTAGGTTCGTCCAATCATTCATCATTATGGGGACCCAAATGGGTCTACCATTATTATACATTCCGTCAGATGATTGTCAAGGGTTAATTCCCTCCTTTTCGATTTGGGTTGATTGTTGGATATCAAAGAGAATGGTGTTCTTATGCTTTTTGATACATTGCTGAATACCGTTGTTCATTGGATTTTCTTCATCCACAGCGCAAATTAGAAACTGGGAACGGTTCATCATCTCCGCAATCGTCTTCAGATATTGTAAACGCTTTACTCTTGTATCCGGATCAAAATTCATAATCGTGCAAATCGGAGGAATATAGCCGTTTTCCATGCTCCACTGGTCAGCGTCCGCTTGGCTTGCAAAATGTGTCGCCACGACCAGCTTTACCCCTTCCATAATCGTCAGCCATTTCAGTTCCCCAACGAGAGCGGACGGACAATCATTCTGCTCAATAAGGAAAGTCCTTACATTAAAGCTGCGAATCAGGAAACTCATGACACAGCGCAAATTACTTATTACTGGTGAACCCATCTTTCGGCTGCTTACGGGTAGAACGGCAGCGCAGGTAAAGGGAACAAATCCCTGTAATCCCTGTTGCCGTTGATAACGCTCTGATGCCAGCGCCCGAAGCCTCATGCGCCCTCTCGTATCTTTCGCGCGAATAGCCGTCACGGTGACACCGGCTTCATCGGCCAGGTTTTTCATCGTGTAGCCTTGATCCACTTTTTCTATAACGGTTTTCTCACTTATCGGCAGGTGGTTCACAGCTTCTTGAACAAAATACGTTGTTTCCTCACTCGCCAGATTTATGATTTGAAGGTCAGGCTGTTTCACAACCAGAGAAAACGTATCGGAAAAGAAGTCACGTAATTTCGGATAATGATAACAAATAAGGTATTTCGACTGACGAATCAATGTACGTTCGACTCTCTTCCAGTACTTTACAGTAGCTTTGTCAACCTCCTTTTCCGCTAATGGGTGGAATATTTTATCAAATACGCAGCGTGGCAGCTGATAACAATTCAACATCAGTTTACGTTCTTCATCCTCCTCATTATCCTCTGTCACCCGTGTCATAAGAATGGTCTTTTTAGGATAGGTTTGCTTTGCTTCCAATACCGCAGCTAAACAATATGAAAAGAACACCCCTGTCCGATAAAAAATAAAATTTATGGAATCTTCTTTTATTACAATGCTATTCACTGCACCCTTTATGCGTTGGAACAAATCCAGATCATAGGGGTTCTCATGGCCTAAAAAATAACAGGTAGTCATTTCGCGTTGCCTCCTCCACTCTGCATGGCCAAATAATGGCCATGTTATATGGCTATTATAGCGGCCATAATAGGGTTTGTAAAGGGGGAGCGAAAAAATGATCCGATACGACCCGTTATGGAGAACGATGGCTGGTCAAAACGTAACCACATATACCTTAAGAGAAAAACACAAGATAAGCCATTCGACGGTACAAAGCCTTCAAAACAATAAACACGTATCCACTTATACCCTTGACAGGCTGTGTACTATTCTGGGCTGCCGACTAGAGGACGTTGCCGAATATATATCCGACCAGAAGCCGAAGCAGTTATAGTGATCCCTTTCTTCATGGCCAAACAATGGCCATGTTGTGTGGCCGTTTCAGCATCCATAATGGGCTGTGAAAGGGAGGCATGGCCGATGATCCGCTACAGCCCGTTATGGAAAACGATGTCCAGTCAGAAGGTGACCACATACACGCTCCGGGTGACGCATGGGATGAGCCATGCTACCGTCCAACGACTGCAAAAGGATATGCCCGTTTCTACCCACACGCTGAATAAGCTGTGTGAGATTTTGCATTGCAGGCTAGATGAGATTGCCGAATACGTCCCTGATCAACATAATAATTGAGGTTTGCGGCAGTATTACGAATTCATTAGAATTCGCTTTCTGCCGCAATCTTTATATCCTTAATATGACTACTGCCAAATTATAACTAAATTCAAGTTGAGTGGAGGGAAGGACAATGGACGATCTATTTACTGAAATTAGAATGCTTATAGCACGAAAACACGAAGGAGATTTCTGGGATTATAAAGAAGAACATCATAAATGTAAAGCAGAATTACTTCATGATATAATTTGTCTGACAAACACTCTTTCAAAAGAAAACAGGTACATTATATTCGGTGTTCGCGATGATGGAAGTATTATCGGAATTGAAAATGATGAAAATAGAAAAAGGCAAGCTGATATTATTGACTTTTTAAGAAGCAAAAATTTTGCAGGTCAATATAGGCCGGAAATTGAACTCCATACTTTACATATGGAAGACCATGATCTTGATGTTTTGCTTATACACAATTCCTTATACACTCCCATATATCTATCAGAGGATTATGCAGATAGAAAGAATAACAAAACAATAACTGTTCATGCAAACTATATTTATTCGCGTATTGGAGATACGAACACCCCCATAAATCAAAGTGCGGATTTGTATATTGTAGAAAAATTATGGAAAAAGAGATTTGGTCTTGATTTGCCTCCCCTCGAACGTATGAATATTTTGCTTGAAAATATTGATGATTGGGATATGGATATTGGCAACAGGAATTATGGTTACTGTAAGATATCGCCCGAATATAGAATAGAAATGACGGATTTGCATAGTTGTACGGAACCTTGCGGTTATTTCTATTTGCATCCAGATCCATGTATGGGATTATTAAAAATTGTTTATCACTCAACAATAATGTATGAAGAAAACTATTGGGGATTTGATGGGGCACATCTAATTGTCCCTGAATTCGAATTAAGGAGTATTAAAGATGGAGATGAGTTGCGGTATTTTTATTATTATGTAGTAAATTCACTTAATGGAAGATTACTAAAATTGTTTACGAACGGTACTTATAGTTTGTCTAGCAGACATACAGAAAACTGTTTTATACTTTTTAGTTATGAATGGGAAGCTGATAGCTTTATAAAATACGCATCAGCTAATTTTGATCGTGTAAGAGAAATTGAACCATCGCCAGCATGTAGACGTGCAATGATGAAAGAAGAAGAAAACGGAAAGATGGGAATTACGGCCGAAGATGCTTGGCGAATAAAGCAGCTTCATTATATATGGAGTTCTGAAAGATTAGGTATAGAAACTAACGATATATAAAAATATATCTAAACCTAATTAAAAAATCATTGCATGTACCCCTTCAACTGCGAACTCTGCTAAAACACCACCACCGTACATTCATTAGGATGTACGGTGGTGGTGTTTTGAGGTTTGAGCCTTATTTTTTTGCTTGGCGTGTACATAGCGTGTACAGCGTCCTCTAACGTACAAAAACCCTTGATAAATCAAGGGTTTTTGAAAAGTTGGTGGAGGCGAGGGGAATCGAACCCCTGTCCGAAAATCGATTGCCATGGCTTTCTCCGAGTGCAGTCAGTCGTTAAGGGTTCCCCTCACCAGAAGCCGACAGACAGGCCTCCGGTTACGGTAGCTGCCAGGTCATGACAGGGGCCGCAGCCCTCCCCTGTTCACGTTCACCGCTCATCGACGCCTTATCCCCGCCCGCGGTACTGCGGGGCAAGACGACGGCCTAGTTAGGCCGCGACAGCAACAGTATTGTTGTTGTTTAATTTATAAAGTACGGCTTTTATAGCGGGTCCGCACCGCTACTCGCTTACCATGGGTCCCGGTCCCCGTCGAAACCTTTACGCCCCCCTATCGTTGGGAACCTCCATCTGGAGGTTGGTCATCCTATTATACCAGATTGCCGTCCAATGTCAAACATCGTTTATATCCAAATTATCCCGAAAGAGCCGTTCCATCATCGCACGGGGCTGGTTCAGGAAACGGCGGGTAATCAGATAATGCTCGGTCTGCTCATAGGGTGTCAGTGTGACCCCCCGGTCGCTCAGTACATAAATATCCGCACCGGGATACGCCATCAGAATCAGGGAGTGGGTGGCGATGATCAGTTGAGACCGGTTTTTGACCAGCTGATGGATACGGGTCAGCAGGGTCATCTGACGGGAGGGCGACAGCGCCGCCTCCGGTTCATCGAGGATATACAGGCCGTTTCCCTGCAGGCGGTGCAGCGCGAGCGACAGAAAGCTCTCGCCGTGGGACTGGTCGTGGAGCGATTCCCCTCCGTAAGCTTCTTTGATGAGCGGGGCGGCCGCCGGCTGGCTGTCCAGCTCCTCGATATAGCTGGCCACATTATAAAAACTCTCGGCTCGCAGGAAAAAACCATCCTCCGGCGGCAGACCTTTGGCGAGACGCAGATACCGATGCAGCTCAGAATGGGAACCATAGGTGGAAAAGCAAAAATTGCGGGAACCGCCCTCCGCGTTGAAGCCAAAAGCGACCGCCACCGCCTCCAGCAGGGTGGATTTGCCCGACCCGTTCTCCCCCACCAGAAAGGTGACCGGACTGTTCAGCTTCAGCCCCCCGTTTTGCCGCAGGCTCTTTACCACCGGCAGACGGGAGAGGTACCCGCCGGGCTTCGTCCCCTCTTCCAGCCAGATTTCACGGATATACCGATCATCGTGCGTCACTGTGTTACCCCCCTCGTTACAGCAAGATGAAACAGGAGGAAAAGACCCTGTCCTTTCCTCCTGCAATCTCTGCTATTCTACCCGGCCGATGTCCCTGCGGTAGTGGGCATTTTCAAAGCGGATACCCCCCGCCGCGCCATAAGCCGCGTCCAGTGCCTCTTCCAACGTCGCCGCCGTGGCGGTCACTCCCAGCACCCGTCCGCCGTTCGTGAGGAAGGAATCGCCCTCCTTCTTCGTCCCGGCGTGGAACACGGTGATATCGCTTTCAGAAAGCTGGCCATCCCGGTTCAGCCCTTCGATGGGCAGCCCCTTTTTGTAGGAACCGGGATAGCCGCCGGAGGCCATGACGACACAAGCACAGGCTTCGTCGATCCAGTCGATGGACAGCTCCGCAAGCCGCTGTTCCCGAATCGCGTCCAGAATATCCAGCAGGTCGGTCTTCAGCCGGGGCAGCACCACCTGTGTCTCAGGATCACCGAAGCGGCAGTTGTACTCGATCACACGGGGGCCGTCCGGGGTAAGCATCAGGCCGAAGAACAGGCAGCCCCGGAAGGGCCGGCCCTCTTTCGCCATCGCGTCCACCGTGGGCTGGAAGATATGCTCCATGCACCAGTCGGCTTCCTTCTCCCCATAATAAGGATTGGGGCTGACCGTGCCCATGCCGCCGGTGTTGGGGCCGGCGTCGCCGTCAAAGGCCCGCTTGTGGTCCTTGGCCGACACCATCGGCTTCACCGTTTTGCCGTCGGTGAAGGCCAGCACCGACACCTCGGGGCCGGTGAGGAATTCCTCCACCACCACCCGGCTGCCGGAAGCGCCGAATACCTTGTCCTCCATCAGGGATTTGACCGCCTGTCGGGCTTCCTCATAATTGTCGCAGAGGATGACCCCCTTGCCGAGGGCCAGCCCGTCCGCCTTGATGACCGCCGGATACCGGCCTTTCGCCTTCACATAGGCAAGGGCCTTCTCCGGCTGGTCGAACACTTCGTACTCCGCCGTGGGAATGCCATACCGTTTCATCAGGTCCTTGGAAAAGACCTTGCTGCCCTCCAGCACCGCCGCGTTGGCATGGGGGCCGAAGGCCGGGATGCCCGCCGCCTCCAGCGCGTCCACCATGCCCGCCACCAGCGGGTCATCCGGCGCGACGAAAACCAGATCCACCCGCAGCCGCCTGGCCAGCGCTACCATCCCATCGATGTCGGTCGCCGCCACGTCGTGGCACTGCGCGTCGCAGGCGATGCCGCCGTTGCCCGGCGCACAGTGCAGTGTGCCGCAGCGTGGGCTTTCCTTCAGTTTGCGAATGATTGCATGTTCGCGGCCGCCGCCGCCAACCACCAGAATATCCATGCTCCTTCCTCCCGGCTGTTTATCAGTGATGGAACAGCCGCAGGCCGGTGAAGGCCATGGCGATCCCGTATTTGTTGCAGGTATCGATCACGTTGTCGTCCCGGATGGAGCCGCCCGGCTCGGCGATGTAGGAGACGCCGGTCTTGTGGGCCCGCTCGATGTTGTCGCCGAAGGGGAAGAACGCGTCGGAACCCAGCGAAACCCCGGTCAGGGTTTTCAGCCAGTCCTTCTTCTCCCGCAGGGTCAGGGGTTCCGGCTTCACGGCGAAAAGGTTCTGCCACACGCCGTCGGCCAGCACGTCCTCGCATTCGTCGGAGATGTACACGTCGATGGTGTTGTCCCGGTCGGCCCGCCGGATACCCTCCACGAACCGGAGGCCCAGCACCTTCGGATGCTGGCGCAGATACCACACATCCGCCTTGTTGCCGGCGAGACGGGTGCAGTGGATGCGGCTCTGCTGGCCGGCGCCCACGCCGATGACCTGCCCGTCCTTCGCATAGCACACCGAGTTGGACTGGGTGTATTTCAGCGCGATCAAAGAGAGGATCAGGTCACGCTTCGCCCCGTCGGTCAGCGCTTTGTTTTCGGTTACCAGGTTCTGCAGCAGGGATTCGTCGATCTTCATTTCGTTGCGCCCCTGCTCGAAAGTGACGCCGTACACGTCTTTCTGTTCCACCGGCGCGGGACGGTAGGACGGATCGATCTTCACCACGTTGTAGCCGCCCTTGCGCTTCTTTTTCAGAATCTCCAGCGCCTCGTCGGTATAGCCGGGGGCGATGACGCCGTCGGATACCTCCCGGAAAAGAAGCTGGGCGGTTTCCCTGTCGCACACATCGGAAAGGGCTGCCCAGTCGCCGTAGGAGGACATCCGGTCTGCGCCCCGCGCCCGCGCGTAGGCGCAGGCAATGGGCGACAGCTCCAGATCGTCTACGAAATAAATTTTCTTCAGCGTATCGGACAGGGGCAGGCCCACCGCGGCCCCCGCCGGGCTGACATGCTTAAAGGACGCCGCGGCGGGCAGGCCGGTAGTCTCCTTCAGTTCCTTCACCAGCTGCCAGCTGTTGAAGGCGTCGAGAAAGTTGATGTAGCCGGGACGGCCGTTCAGAACCTCGATGGGCAGCTCCCCTTCCTTCATGAAGATTCGGGAGGGCGTCTGATTGGGGTTGCAGCCGTATTTGAGCAGCAGTTCGTTCGCCATGTCGCTCACGCCTTTCTGTCGATTTCGAATAGTAGAGGAACTCTTACGCATGTTTATTGACGATGCGGCTTTCCGCCGTGCCGTCCTTCCGATCGATGAAACGGGTGAACAGGGATACCTTATTGTCGTCGTCGATGGCATCCCACACCGCGGCGGTGAAGACGTCGATATCGCCGTCGGGCAGCATAACCTCCGCCGGTTCCCCTATAAAGGAGGGCAGGGGATCGCCGTCCTGCTGATAGGTGTGGATAAAATGACCCCTTCCCGCCTGAGGATCACTATAATCGAAGAAATACCGCCGGACAGAGGACGGATCGCCGTTCGCCGATTTGAGAATGGACAGACGGTAGCGGTCGGCCTTCGGTTCCACCAGCCCCGAGATGCGGGGGGTGTAGTTGGGGCCGTCCGGTTCGAAGGTACGGGTGCGCAGCGCGTCCTCAAAGGAGAGGCCCTTTTGCATCCCCTCGTAAACGGTGTCGGTCTGATCGCCGTTGGTGACGATGGTCACGTCCCCCAGCACCCGCACCGGCGCGTAGATGATCAGCGACGGATCGGTCATTTTGCTCTCGTCGAACGCCTTGGTTTTCAGTCCGTCGCCTTCCGCTGTAAACACGCGGTTGCGGCTGTTTTCACTCCGACCCATGATAAAATAAGCGATCACCAGCTTGCTGCCGTCGCCGCTCTTTCCCAGCAGGATGCCCCGGCCGGGATAGGTGGTGGCGGACAACTCGTCCTTCATCGGGTGGATATGCATGTCGATGATCCTTCCTTTCTCTCGTTTCCTTTAATTCGATCGGTCCCCGCCGTCGATGCGGGCATGGTTTCCCTCCACCGTGATCCTTCCCTCGCAGAACAGGGCCACCGCGCGGGGCAGCAGCTCCCATTCCGCCTGTTCCATTACCCGGCGCTGGAGGGTTTCCGCCGTATCGTCCGGCAATACCTCCACCGCTTTCTGCAATACGATGGCTCCCCCGTCGGGGATTTCGTTGACGAAGTGCACGGTGGCACCGGTGACCTTCACCCCGTAGGCGAGTGCTGCCTCATGCACCTTCAGCCCGTAATACCCTTTGCCGCAGAAGGAGGGGATCAGCGCCGGATGGACGTTGAGTATCCGGTTGGCGTACCGGGCGACCACCGACGGACTGAGGATGCTGAGATACCCCGCCAGCACGACGAGATCGGCACCGCAGCTGTCCAGCTCCGCCATCAGCGCCCGGTCGAACTCCTCCGGTGAGGCATAGTCCCTGCGCCTCACCACCCCGCCGGGGATACCGGCTTTTGCCGCCCGCTCCAAGGCGTATACCCCCGGTTTGGAGGCGACGACCTTCACGATCCTGCCGCCGGGGATCTCCCCCCGGTGCTGAGCGTCGATAAGGGCCTGCAGGTTGGTCCCGCCGCCGGAGACCAGCACCGCGATGTTCAGCATAGCTCCACGCCCTTCTCCCCCGCCTTGACCTCGCCGAGGAGCACGCCCTCTTCACCGGCGGCCGACAGCACCCGCAGCGCCTCGTCCGCCTTGTCGGCGGCGACGGCGACGCACAGGCCGGTGCCCATGTTAAAGGTATTGAACATATCGTGCTCGGGAATTTGCCCCACCTTCTGAATCAGGTCGAAAATGGGCAGCACCGGCACCTTGTGTTTCTCGATGACCGCCTGACAGCCGTCGGGCAGCATGCGGGGGATATTCTCGTAATAACCGCCGCCGGTGATATGGGAAATTCCGTGGATACCCACCTGCTCCAGCAGGGACAGGATGGGCTTCACATAGATTTTGGTCGGCGTCAGCAGGGTTTCGCCCAGGGTGCCGCCCAGTTCGTCGTAATGGACCGACAGCGTCTGTTCGCACACGCCGAACACCTTGCGCACCAGCGAGAAGCCGTTACTATGCACGCCGCTGGATTTCACCCCGATGAGGGCGTCGCCGGGACGTACCTTCGACCCGTCAATGAGCTTATCGTAATCCGCCATACCCACCGAAAAGCCCGCCAGGTCGTACTCGTCCTCGGGATAAAAGCCGGGCATCTCGGCGGTTTCACCGCCGATGAGGGCGCAGCCGGACTGGACGCAGCCCTCCGCCACGCCTGCGACGATAGCCTCCACCCTCTCGGGCAAATTCTTGCCGCAGGCGATATAATCGAGGAAGAACAGAGGCTGGGCGCCGGAACAGGCCACATCATTGACGCACATGGCCACACAGTCGATGCCCACCGTATCGTGCTTGTCCAGCAGGAAAGCGATTTTCAGCTTGGTGCCCACGCCGTCGGTTCCCGACACCAGTACCGGCCGCTTCATACCTTTCAGATCCGGCTCGAACAGGCCGCCGAAGCCGCCCAGACCCGACAGCACGCCGGGGACCATGGTCCGCGCCACATGGGACTTCATCAGTTCCACCGCTTTATAACCGGCGGTTACGTCTACGCCTGCCGCGGCGTAGCTCTCACTCGCGCTTTTCATGAGGTTCCACCTTTCTCGTCCCCGGGGGACATCACATCATCGTATTCTCTATTCTTTGCCGTTCCAGCAATAGGTGCACACATCGTCCACATCAATGCCGATGGCGTCCAGCATACCCTCCAGCGTCTGGAATTTCAGCGAGGTCACCCGCATACGCTTACAGATGCCCTCCACCATGGCGCCGTAACGCTCGCTGTGGGAGTTGCAGTATTCCTCGAGGTACTGGAAGCCCTTCTCCCCCTCCAGGTCGTGGATGACCGACCGGGAGATCAGGTCCATATCCGAGGTGGAGCGGGAGAAATTGAGGTATTTGCAGCCGAACATGATGGGCGGGCACGCCGGACGGATGTGCACTTCCTTCGCGCCGCTTTCATACAGGAAGTCCACCGTCTCCCGCATCTGGGTACCGCGCACCACCGAATCGTCGATGAACAGCAGCCGTTTGTCGCGGATCAGGGCGTCCACCGGTATCAGCTTCATATGGGCCACCTGATTGCGCACCGCCTGATTCTGCGGCATAAAGCTGCGCGGCCAGGTGGGGGTGTACTTGATAAACGGACGGGCGAAGGGAATGCCCGATTCGTTGGCATAGCCGATGGCATGGGCGGTACCGGAGTCCGGCACCCCCGCGACGAAATCCGCCTGCGTGTCCTTGTCGTTCTGGGCGAGGATGCGGCCGCAGTCGTACCGCATCTGCTCCACATTCACTCCCTCGTAGGAGGAGGTGGGATACCCGAAATAGGTCCACAGGAAGGCGCAGATTTTCATCTTTTTCCGGGGCTTCGCCAGCACCTCGTACCCCTCGGCGTCAAGGCGCACCACCTCCCCCGGCCCGAGGCAGTGGTCATCCCGGTACCCCAGGTTGAGGTAGGCAAAAGATTCAAAGGAAACGCACATCGCCCCGTCCTTTTTGCCGAGAATCAGCGGCGTGCGCCCCAGCCGGTCGCGGGCGGCGTACAGGCCGTCCTTGGTCAGCAGCAAAAGGGTCATCGACCCGTCGATCAGCTCCTGGGCGTGCTGGATGCCCTCGACGATGGAATCCTTCTGGTTGATGAGGCAGGCCGCCAGCTCGGTGGCGTTGACCTTGCCCCCGCTCATCTCGAGAAAATGGGAGCTGCCGTTGTGGAAGGCCTGGTCCACCAGCTCCTCCATGTTGTTGATACGGCCCACTGTGGTGATTGCGTAATTGCCCAGATGGGAGCGGACGATGAGGGGCTGCGGGTCGGTGTCACTGATACAGCCGATGCCTGTTGGGCCCAACATCTCGTCCACATCCCGCTCAAACTTGGTGCGGAAGGGGGAGTTTTCGATGTTGTGGATGGCCCGTTCAAAGCCGGTCTCAGGGTTGTATACCGCCATGCCTCCGCGTCGCGTCCCCAGATGGGAATGATAGTCCACCCCGAAAAACAGGTCGGTGATACAGTTGTCTTTTGCCGCTACTCCGAATAATCCGCCCATGTTGAGTCCTCCTTACACAAATCACGCATAACCCCGAACGGCGCCGCCCCGGCTGACAACCGGGGCGGGTACGGGGAACCGACCAAATCTTATTCGCCCATCAGGCGGCGCATGACCTCCTGATACGCTTCGACCTCACCGCCCATGTTGCGGCGGAAACGGTCCTTGTCCAGCTTTTCATGGGTGTGGACGTCCCAGAACCGGCAGGTGTCGGGGGAAATCTCGTCCGCCAGCACGATGGTGCCGTCGGCGGTCTTGCCGAACTCCAGCTTGAAGTCCACCAGTTCGATATCCAGCTTCAGCATAAAGGCCTTCAGCAGCTCGTTGACCTTGAAGGCGTATCCCGCAATGGTGGCGATCTCCTCCTTGGTGGCGAGGCCCAGCGACAGCACGTGGTAGTCGTTGATGAGCGGGTCGCCCAGATCGTCGTTCTTCAGGCTGAACTCAAGGGAGGGCGTCTTCAGCACGGTCCCCTCTTCCACGCCGAAACGCTTGGAGAAGGAACCGGCGGCGATGTTGCGGATAATTACTTCCAACGGCACGATGGTGACCTTCTTGACCACCGTCTCCCGCTCGGAGAGCTCCTTGACGAAATGGGTGGGCACGCCGTTCTGCTCCAGCATCTGCATGAGCAGGTTGGACATCCGGTTGTTGATGACCCCCTTGCCCAGGATGGTGCCCTTCTTCTCGCCGTTAAAGGCGGTGGCGTCGTCCTTATAGTCCACGATCACCAGGGTGGGATCGTCGGTGGCGAACACCTTTTTCGCCTTGCCCTCGTACATCTGAGCGCCTTTAGTCATAATGGTTTCCTCCTCTATACTTTTCTATTTATTTGTTCAGGCTGTCCTGCAGCTTTTTGTCCTTCGCCGCCACGCCGTCGGCCATGTCCTTCTTCATCTGCGTAAGGGCTCCCCGCAGCGTTTCGTCGCTGAGGGCCAGCATCTGGGCCGCCAGGATCGCGGCGTTCTCTGCCCCGTCCACGGCCACCGTGGCCACCGGGATGCCGGAGGGCATCTGCACGGTGGACAGCAGGGAATCGAGACCGTCCAAGGTGGAGGATTTCACCGGGATGCCGATGACCGGCAGTACGGTGTGGGCTGCCAGCACGCCGGCCAGATGGGCGGCCTTCCCCGCCGCCGCGATGATGACGCCGAAGCCGTTGTCCGCCGCCGCGGAGGCGAACGCGGATGCCGCCGCCGGGGTGCGATGGGCGGACATAACGTGGGCTTCCACCGGGATACCGAAGGATTTCAGCTTGTCAATGGCCTTGCCGACCACCGGCAGATCGCTGTCGCTGCCCATGATAACCGCTACTTTTTTCATACTCTTAACCATCCTTCTCTGTCTTTCCTGCCGCGCCGGCTGCGCTGAAAATACCGCTGAAAATGAAACAAGGCTGCGGTACCGGCGCACCGCAGCCTATTTATCCTTAATTTTGCTTACACGGGGGCCGTCATGTCCATGCTTTTCCCGATAATTCGCCGGAAACCGCACCATACTGGTCATTCCTCTCACTTAGTCAGGAGTTTTGGACGGTTTGGCGCAGCCGAATTCCGCCCACCGTCTCCAGGTGAAAAGCACAAAACTCCCGTTTGCGGGATAACGGACCGCTTCCCGTCAAACGACAGCCCTCCCTGTCGAAACTGCTTCTATTGTAGTGCATTCCCGCGGGGAAAGCAAGTCTCCCTCTCCCCAATTGTCAAATTTGTACGGGTGACAGGCGGCTGTCGAAACCGGCCGATTTATTTTGTTTATTTTGTGTAAATGCAGCTGTATTCGGGCGTACATACATGCCGCTTCGCGTCATTAATAACGCCCCTACGAGGACAGGCGGAAGACGACGCGTCGGATTTTTATTGTAGGGGCGGACGGTTCCCTCCTCAAAGGGAACGCTGTCCGCCCGATACACCCGTCTTGAAATTTAATCTTCCCTTTCGGCCTGTTTCAGATAGCGCTCCCGCGCTTTTTTCAGCTGCTGATCGGTAAAGGGGATATACAGGCATTCCTCGCAGCGCCCCTGTATGTCCAATGTCTGTTCATCCAGCGTGCAGTAGTCCTCAAAATTATAGACGCAATAGCGGTTTTCACAATACATCTCGATCACCTCGCCGTCATAATAGCACAGCTATCAGAAAAGTGATCGATATACTATCGTACGATAGTAAAATAAGTTATCTAATACCTGTTATGTTTTTTATGCGCTCATGCCGCGCGGGCACCCCCTTTCTGATCCGCCAGAAAGGGGGGAAAGAGCGGCTCAGGGG
Source organism: Clostridiales bacterium (assembly GCA_022800315.1). Taxonomy (GTDB): domain Bacteria; phylum Bacillota; class Clostridia; order Oscillospirales; family Acutalibacteraceae; genus Avimonas_A. Next base: position 66 of record JAAWQC010000013.1, on the reverse strand, counting down.
GCGCGCCGGTTATTATCATACGAATTATAGCGCGGTCTCTTGCGGCAAAGGTCGCCTCATTTCGGC
>JAAWQC010000012.1 GCA_022800315.1 Clostridiales bacterium | reverse complement strand
AAGAGGAACCACCAGAATCTCCGCCGTTGCCCGTGACGGCAGCATGGTTTACGGTTCCTGTACCGTCACGGTTACCCCCAAGATCAACGTGACTTCGGTGGAGCTGGATGTCTCTTCGCGCACTATGAATCCCAATACCAGCTTTACCCTGACGGCGACGGTGTGCCCTCTCAACGCCAGCAGCCGTAAAATCCTCTGGAGCTCCAGCGATGAGAGCGTAGCCACCGTCAGCGGCGGCAGGGTATGCGCCCTACGCCCCGGCACGGCCACCATCACGGCAATGGCCAACGACGGCACCGGCAAACGGGACTGCTGCCGAGTCACGGTGAAAAAGGACACGGTATTGGTCAGCTCGGTATCGGTCAGCCCGTCGTCAAGACAGATTGCCGTTGGGGAATCGTTTACCGCCAGGGCCACGGTTTGCCCCGAAGGCGCAGAAAACAGGTCGGTCTGCTGGACCTCCAGCAACACCAATGTGGCCACCGTGAATCCCGACAGCGGCCTGGTCATCGGCAGGGGAAGCGGGTCTGCCACCATCCGGGCCACCGCCAAGGATGGCAGCGGCCACGCCGACTGCTGCTCGGTCACGGTCAGCCAGACGGTCAAGGTCAGCTCGGTCACCTTGAACAGAACTTGCCTGGGCTTGGAGGAAAACACGCGGTACACGCTGTCCGCTACCGTTTGTCCCGTCAACGCCGCGAACAGAAGCGTTTCCTGGTGGAGCAGCAACACCAACGTCGCGACCGTAAACAACGGCGTGGTGTGTGCTTTAAAAGAGGGAACGGCGACCATTACTGCCGCCGCCACAGACGGCAGCGGCGTACAGGATTGCTGCACTGTCACGGTAACCGGGGATGTCCTCGTCAGCTCGGTGATCGTTTCCCCCTCGAGTAAACTGCTGTATCAGGGAGAATCGGTGATCTTGCAGAAAACCATCTGCCCGCCGGACGCCACCGACAGACGAATCGTCTGGAACAGCAATGACGCCAGCATCGCAACCGTCAACCCTGCGACCGGGATGGTTTTGGCACAGAATCCCGGCACGACCAAAATCTATGCCATTTCACAGGACAAAGGCGGGCAGCGTGGCTATTGCACCGTTACGGTGGATCAAAAGGAAAAAGTGAATATCGTGAAAGACGGCCGTAATTTCGAAATTCGCTTTGCCACCGGGCTGGTTTGGAAAAATATCAGCTTTGATTTGGCAAACGAAGGCCATGTAGCACCCCAAGATGTTTGGGATAGAGTAAATGCCAATGCCGAAATCGAATTTACGGAAAGACAGTTGGGTTTTGTCTATCTATTTGACCCATATGGAGTAGCATATTATTTACTTAATTATGCCTATAAACATGATCTTATAGACAGTCTGTTCTTTAAGGATAACGTTTTTCAGGCGATCTATGGACAAAGGCCGAGATTTTTTAAAATAATGCCCGATGATTCAGTTGTTTATTTTGATAATTCAGGTACAATAGAACGTGATTTCCGTAATTCTGTTTTTTCTGACGCAGAAATAATATTTGGGTCACATCCTATTTATGACAAATTTACTGTGATTGAGTTAGTGCTGAATGTTGTGATACCAGTTGCATCAGTGATTTTTGGAAATATCGAGAGTATATTTTCGACTTATTTTGCAAACGCGCAATTAACCGCACAAATCATCAATGCATTATTCTTTGCCGGGTCAGTTACAAATATCTTAACAGATGTCGCTACTGATTTTGTAGAAGATTATCTTAATGAGAATAACGCAGCTCTTTCTGAAATGTTCGGTTGGGCGTCTAGTCTTTTCGATAAAATCGATATAATCAATGGAGTTCTGGAAACATTTTCACCGCCGAATCTGGGTGATATCGACATTTATTTTAAAGTAAACGAGCAGGGTTATAAATCTTACTTTGAAGTCAATGGATCCAGTGTACCGATTGAGGAGATCATTAAGAAAGCTGCCAAATAATCTGTCAACGACGTAGAGAAACTCGCCGAAATATACTTCACTTTGCCATAGGGACTGTCGTAAAAGCACATTGAGTGGTTTACGGCAGTCCCTTATTTTTTTAAAAATAAGAAGCAGCTTAATATGTGAATCGTACCGTGAACCGGTTGCATATACAATAAAGGAGAACAAAGGATTTACAATTTTAGTAAACTGTATTATACTTACTGGAAATAGTATACAATTTACAGGAGGAGTACCCAACAATGAAAAAAAACACGCCACTGTTATTTACCCTTTGTGCGGCTTTGTTATGCTCTCTGGCTGGATGCGGTGGAAATCCGCCCAATGACGTCCCGTCGGACAGCAGCGGCATCACACAAAACAGCGGACCGTCGGAACAGGCAAGCCCGGTCGGTGATTTTGAATACACTGGAAATTCGGATAACGGGATAACCATTTCGAAATATACCGGTAACGATACCGATGTCTTAATTCCTGAAAAAATCGACGGAAAAGACGTAACCCAGATAGGCAAAAATATTTTTGCGCACAAGCAAAACCTTGTTTCCGTCAAAATACCCGACACTGTCACCGTTATTGAATTTGGAGCATTTAAGGATTGTCTAGCTCTAACGACTGTTAATATTCCTCCCCGTTTGACTTCCATTAAAAATGCTGCTTTTAGCGGCTGCTCCAAACTTACTGATATTACTCTGCCTGAAACATTGACCGAAATAGCCCAAATGGCATTCGAAAAATGTTCTTCGTTAACTAAAATTAAAATTCCTAAGACCGTTACCATTTGGGGACAACAAGTTTTTCTGAGTTGTACCGGTATCAAGGAAATTGAATTGGAAGAGGGCCTCCAGACTATTGGTTATGGTGCTTTTGCCAATACAGGAGTAGCAAATGTGGTTTTACCGGCTAGTATGAGAGAAGTAGGAGAAGGGGCGTTCGGTGCCTGCCCCAATCTGACCTCCATCACCCTCAACGAAGGGCTGGTTACGCTGGATACCTTATCGCTGGGCGGCCAATCCAAGCTCACCGAAGTCGTCATTCCCGCGTCGGTAAAAAATATCAACGAGCGCACCTTCAGCGGCTGCAGCTCGTTAAAGAGTGTGAAATTTGAGGGGGACGCCCCCGAGAATTATATACACTCCGACCCGCGGATTACGGCCGTCGATGTGGATTACACCATTTACTATCACAGCGGCGCCAAGGGCTTCACCACACCTGAATGGAACGGATATAAAACCCAGACGTGGTAATATCTATCCTATAACTTGAAAACAAATAGCCAATAGTTCAATAAGCAACGCGCAGCCAGCCCGCAGGTTTCATCATGGAACCTGCGGGCTGGCTGTTTTGGTCGACTGAACATTCTTGAATTGATGGTGTACCGCTCATTTACAAAAATAGTAAAGTGTATTATACTGATTGTAAGGAATAGTCAATTCATGGAGGAGTACCCAACTATGAAAAAAAACGCGCCACTGTTATGTGCCCTTTGTGCGGCAATGATATGCTCTCTGGCCGGATGCGGTGGAAATCCGCCCAATGACGTCCCGTCGGACAGCAGCGGCATCACACAAAACAGCGGATCGTCGGAACAGGTAAGCCCGGTCGGTGATTTTGAATACATCGAAAATTCTAATAGTGGCATTACTATCTCGAAATATACTGGCAATGATATCAACCTCGTGATACCTGAAAGCATCGATGGCAAAGCCGTAACCCAGATAGGCAGAGATGTTTTTGCACGTAAACAAAATTTGATTTCTGTAAAGATACCGGGAGGTGTTACTATTATTGAAAACCAAGCGTTTAGAGACTGTCAATCTCTAACCACTGTTGATCTGCCGCCACGCTTAACGTCTATTCAAAATGCAGCCTTTAGTGGCTGTATCACGCTAACCAATATTACTCTGCCCGAAACACTTACAGAATTAAAGGCATTAGCTTTTGAAAAATGTACATCATTGACCAAAATAAAGATACCTAAATCCGTTACCAATTGGGGGCAGAAAGTTTTTTGGGGCTGTACCAATATTGAGGAAATTGAATTAGAAGAGGGCCTCCAATCAATTGGTTCTGAGGCTTTTGCCTGTTCAGGAGTAACAAATGTGGTTTTACCGGCAAGTATGAGAGAAGTAGGAGAAGGAGCGTTCGGTGCCTGCCCGAACCTGACCTCCATCACCCTCAACGAAGGGCTGGTTACGCTGGATACCTTATCGCTGGGCGGCCAGTCCAAGCTCACCGAAGTCGTCATCCCCGCGTCGGTAAAAAATATCAACGAGCGCACGTTCAGCGGCTGCAACACGCTGAAAAGCGTAAAATTCGAGGGGGACGCCCCCGAAAATTACATCCACTCCGACCCACGGCTGACGGCCGTCGATGTGGATTACACCATTTACTATCACAGCGGCGCCAAGGGCTTCACCACACCTGAATGGAACGGATATAAAACCCAGACGTGGTAATGACGCCATGAGACTGTGAAAGCTCCCCTTAATCCATATAAAATACGAATAAACAAACGGGAAAAGGGCAGACCTGTCAGTCTGCCCTTTTCCCGTTTGGCACATGCCTGTTTCGTCATTGACAAAAGCACCTCAAGGCGTATATAATAAGGCACAAACCGGGGAATGAAGTTCTCCCCAGGCGTCCAGCCTGAACCGCTTTTAAAGCTGATGACTTCTGTGATGTTGATCACAGGGGCATTGGCTTTTTTTATGCCCTTGTGGAAGAAGTATTCGGGGAGGGTCGAATGATGCTTACCAGTTTAGCGCTCGTTTTTCTTTGCGGTATACTGCTCAGTTCCCTTTTTCAGAAGCTGAAAATTCCCGGTTTGATGGGGATGCTCATCACCGGCATCGTCCTAGGGCCCTACGCGCTCAATCTACTGGACGGTTCTCTTTTAGGGATTTCCGCCGAACTGCGCCAAATCGCCCTGATTATCATCCTGATGCGGGCAGGGTTGAATCTCGATATTCGAGATTTGAAAAAGGTGGGGCGCCCCGCCATCCTCATGTGTTTTGTACCAGCCTGTTTTGAAATCGCGGGAATGGTGCTGATTGCCCCGAAGCTGTTGGGTATTTCCATGCTGGACGCCGCCATCATGGGCGCTGTGGTGAGTGCCGTATCTCCGGCGGTGATAGTGCCCAAAATGCTTCATCTGATGGAAGACCGGTATGGGACGGGCCAGAGCATACCGCAGCTGATTATGACAGGGGCTTCAGTGGACGACGTATTTGTCATCGTCTTATTTACAGCCTTTACAGGGCTGGCACAGGGGGAAAGCATTTCACCCGTCCGTTTTGTGCAGATCCCGGTGTCTATTGTACTAGGGCTCATTGTCGGAATCGGGCTGGGACTCGCCCTTGCCTGGTTTTTCCAAAAATTTCATATACGGGATTCTGTCAAGGTGGTGATTCTGCTCAGCGCGGCGTTTCTCCTGGTTGCGTTGGAAGCGGCGCTCAAAGGATCGGTTCCCGTCTCAGGGCTGCTTGCTGTTATGAGCATGGGGGCTGCACTGCAAAAAAGAAAGGGCGATGTCGCCAAAAGGCTGTCGTGCAAATTTTCCAAACTTTGGATTGCGGCGGAAATTCTGCTGTTCGTGCTGGTGGGTGCCACAGTAGATATTCAATACGCGGCATCGGCCGGGCTGACGGCAGTACTGGCAGTCGTCGGTGCACTGCTGTTTCGCATACTCGGTGTGTTCTGCTGCCTGCTGAAAACAAAACTGCTCATGAAGGAACGCCTGTTTTGCATGATCGCGTATCTGCCCAAGGCAACCGTGCAGGCGGCCATCGGCTCGATCCCTATGGCATTGGGTTTGCCCTGTGGAAAAATCGTGCTGACTGTCGCTGTGCTGGCCATTCTGATCACTGCACCGCTGGGCGCGTTCGGCGTGGATATGACCTATAAATGGCTGCTGCAAAGGGAAGCGGGACAGTCGATAGATTCTGCTATGGAACAAAACGGTATTGAGAAGGGATAAGTGCCGTTTTTTCACTTGGAGAACACAAGGCTTTTTCTCCGGCGCGTGTTATTGATAAACTCGTGAAAAGGGCACTATCGGAAAAGAGATTATACGCATTCAATTTTGCCAGGTGCTTTATCCTATTGCCTGTCTAAATGGAAGAACCATTCCCGATGTAAGCGAATAAAATGAATATGTGTCATTCTTCAGTTTTTACTTTCTGCAGTATTCATTAGGAGGCATTTCATTTGTATGAGTATAAATAGAAATTGTGGTCATCCATATTGTAATTACCCGGGGGTTTGTTATGGATGCATATGCTGTCAAGGACCTGTAGGACCTGCGGGTCCGACTGGTCCCACCGGTGCTACCGGTCCTCAAGGCAATACGGGACCGGCCGGGGTTACCGGTGCAACCGGCCCCGCAGGAGCTACGGGAGCCAATGGGGCGACAGGCGCTACCGGAGCAACGGGAACAACTGTAATTTCTGCCGCAATGTCAGCACTGAATACCTCAGCAAACGCTATAGCGGTAACCACTGATGGGACGGATATCCCTCTGCCTGTCCAACCTTATCTGGACGGATTTACTGCGGATGCAACGAATACAGAATTTACCGTTGCCCAATCCGGGATCTATTTGATTGCCTATAATATCAAAATGACGTCGGGATTACCGATGTCATCGAGAATAACATTAAACAGCGCGCCATTAGCGAATTCAATTAATACCTCAGTAACATCCTCTAACGAATATAGTGTAACCTTCATGCAGCCTTTAGCGGCAGGTGATGTATTGTCATTGCAATTATATGGTGTAAATGGAACCATTACGTTACAAGAGGGTACCGGCGCATCACTTAATATTGTCAAACTATCATAAACGCTCTTTGGGCAGGGGCATTTTCAGGAAATGCAGCGTAAAAAAGCCCTGAAGCAGCAAGAAATCAGACGGCAGGCAATAATCAGCTGCCAAAAGACAAAAGAATTGATTCTGTTTGAAGTAGGGAGAATCTGGTGACCGATGGTTTTTCTCAACTTGTCGTAAGATTTTGATTTCAGTTCAATGCTTTTCTATTCATAAAGAGGGAAACAGTGAATAAAAAGGACGCTGAATAACTGGCGAGATTCGTTTTTATACCCTTTTACGAAAAAATCATGGCAAGGCGGTAAATCCTTCTTAGCTCAATAGTCATGACCACCAGCTTAGCTGGTGGCTTGAGTAAGCCCTGGAAGGGCATGGTTACCGTCAAACATCTAAAGACGCACTGAAATGTCTCTCTTTCACATCACTTGCCCTGCCGCCCGTAAACGGGCAATCCTATTCTAACGATAATCTTTTCGTTACTATTAAGATTGTTGTTAGTAGCTCGCTTCGCTCGGTGCTTGAAGCTAAAGCTTTTTATGAGGGTCCTCCACCGGCACAGCCGGTGGTTTCCATAACAAAAAAATCGCCGCAAGCGATTTGTAGCTTGCGGCGACGTGGCAGGGGTTGAAGGATTTGAACCCTCGGCACGTGGTTTTGGAGACCACTGCTCTACCAACTGAGCTAAACCCCTGTATGTCAAATAAGATGCGGAGGCCGGCGAGCCGGCCTCCGGCGTCCCGTCAATGGTGGGCCTTCGGGGACTCGAACCCGGGACCGACCGGTTATGAGCCGGTTGCTCTAACCAACTGAGCTAAAGGCCCTCACTCGGATGTGCATTCGGCACGCAAATTATTTTACCATAAACCCCGCCTTTGTCAAGTCCTTTCTTCCCCCACGCGCAAAAAAGAAGAGAGACGGTGCGCCGTCTCCCTCCTTTTGATCAGTAGGCGATGATTGCCATATCTACCGCCTGAAAATCCTGTTTGTTCATCTCATAAAAACCGTCGGTGGTTTCTTCCACACGAACCTGTATGGCGGTTTCTTCCCCATAGGTCACCGTGTCAATGTGGCGATTGATCAGATTGATGACCCCACCCACGTAGGCGCTGATGTATCCCTCCTGCTCGCTGTTGGTCATCGCCAGCAGCTCCTCCTCCGTATAGCGGCCGGAGAACTCTTCCCAGAAAACTTCATAATCACTCTGGATATTGTCAAATATCTGCAGCGGCTTCACTCGCACTTCCACCATGTAGCGGTCGGCGGAACCGCTCTTGTTCCGCACCGCTTCCCCCACGGTGTACTGCGCCTTCGTATATAATAATTTATACATGTCGATCACTTTGGCCCGGTCGTCGTCGTTCAGGGTGACATTATAGAAATATTCAAACGATATACTTTCCGCTTCCATCCCTTCTTCGTAAATATTCGCGGCCTCCTCATCGGTACTCTTGGTCAGTTTTTTATATTCCTGAAATTCCGCTTTATACTGGCAGTCCAGCGTCGCCTCCACATATCCGGAAGCGTCAAAGCCCATCACTTCCTGCTGAAAGTACATCACCGCATGGCACCCTGTCAAGGTAACCGCCAGCGCAGCGGCTGCTCCGGCAGTCAGAAGTTTTTTCTTTATTGAAAACATCAGGTCTCTCCCCCTCAAGTCACTATTAAAAATCAGATGGACTCCTGGAGTCCGTGTCAATGCCTGGCGTCAGTATATCATCAATTTTTATCCACCTGGATTGATATCCGGCGCGGCGAGTGCCGCGGAGGGACTTCGTCCCGAAAGGGTATTCTTCCGATCCTCGACCGTCGTTCCTGCGGTTGAGGACAGTATATCACAAAGCCGCCCGGATCACAATCCGGGCGGCTTTGTTTTCCACTTGATTCTAGCCAGTCAGTTTTTCCCGCATACGGGCCAGGATGGCCCGTTCCCGACGGGATACCTGTACCTGGGTCATCCCCAGCTTTTCGGCGGTAGCCTGCTGGGTATTGCTGTTGAGATAGCGCAGCACGATCAGGGCGCGGTCCTGAGGAGGCAGTTCCCCCAGCACCTGACGCAGGGCCAGATGATCGGTTATTTTTTCCTCGGGGGGGGAAACGGGCAGATCAATCTGCTCCCCATCGTCCTCGTCGGAGGATCGGGTGAGGGACAGGGGCGGCAGAGAGGCGCCCAGCGCTTCCACCGCCTGTTCCGGTTCCACCCCCAGCAGGTCTGCCAGCTCGTTGACGGTGGGTTCCCGTCCCTGGGAGGTGAGGAAACTCTCCCGCTCCCGCACAGCGTGCATCGACAACTCCTTCAGGGAACGGCTGACCTTGACCGTGCCGCCATCGCGGAACAGACGGCGGATTTCGCCCAGGATTACCGGTACAGCATAAGTAGAAAAACGCAGGCCCCGCTCCTCGTCGAAGCCGTCCGCCGCCTTTACCAGGCCCATACAGCCTGCCTGAAACAGATCGTCGTATTCGATTCCGCGGCCGAGAAAACGCCGGGCGCAGGAATGGACCAGCCCGATGTTCTCACAAATCCGCTCCTCCCGCCCGATCAATGTTTTTTCGACCGCCCTTTACCGGCGGAGGAGGCCGAGCCGTCCTCCTCTCTGCCGCGGCCAATTTTCTGCGCCACCCGCTTTTCCATGGTGACGCAGGTACCCCGTCCGGGATGGGAGGTGACCTTCAGCCGGTCGGTGAAACTCTCCATTACCGAAAAGCCGAGGCCCGACCGTTCCTCGCCGCCGGTGGTAAACAACGGTTCCATTGCCTGCGAAATATTGGTGATGCCGCAGCCCCTGTCGCGGATTTTGATCGACACCTTCCCGCCCTCGTACAGACGGACGGTCAGCGTAATATCGCCGATCCTGTCGGCGTAGGCGTGCACGATGCAGTTGGTAACCGCTTCGGATACCGCAGTGCGCAGGTCCGCCAGTTCATCTACCGCCGGGTCGAGCTGCGCCACGAACGCCGCGGCGGCCGACCGTGCAAAGGCCTCGTTGGACGACAGGCTGGGAAAAACCACCTTCATCTGGTTGATCGGTTTCATCTATGTATTCCTTCCCTTCCGTTCCCTTTATTCCAGTATGTTGAGCCGTTCCAGGCCGGCCAGCATCAGCATTTTTCTCACCCGGTCGGAGCATCCCGTGACTGTCAGTCCGCCCCCCAGCATATTCATCAGGCGGTAACGGCCCATGATGAGCCCCACGCCTGAACTGTCCATAAAGCTGATGCCGCTGAAATCCAGCCGCAGCTGGTGCGGCTTCAGGCGGTCCACCGCGGCGTCCACCTGTTCCCTCATCTGGGCGGCGGTATGGTGATCCAGCTCCCCGCCCAGCCAGGCGGTCATGGTATCCCCTTCCGTTTCGATACGGTAAGACATTCGACATTCCCCACTTCCATCCGGTTATACACGCAAAAAAAGCCTCTATCCCATGATAGAGGCTTGTCCCCGTTTTACGACGGGAATACCGCCGTCAGAACGGCAGATATTCTGTTGAAACGACCGGTTGTTTGTCGTTTGGAGTCTGAAAACGGCGATTTACATCGAATAGCCATGCAGTCCGCTGCCGCCACGTGACAGGAGGAGGGGCCGCAGGGCCGCACACAGATAGAAGGACCCAGCAACCGCCACGACCGTGTCGGAATCCCCGGCGGCCAGCTCCTCCGCCAGACGCAGCGCTTCCACGGGTGAGGAAGCCGTCTCCACCGCCGGGCAGCCCTGCCGGCGCAGACAGGCAGCCAGTTCCTCCGCCGGCAGGGACGGCCGTGGTCCCTTCGCCTCGCAGCATACGGCGGCAGCGCACAAAGGAGCGAAGGCGGAGGCCCAGCCCGCCTCATCCTTATCCGCCAGCATGGCGGCGATCAGTATCACCCGCCGGCCCTTCAGCAGTCGACGAACGGTATCGGCGAGGGCCAGCGCTCCATGGGGATTATGGGCCCCGTCCAGCAGGACGGGAGGCGTTCCTGGCATCCATTCCTGCCGGCAGGGCATACGAACCTGCGAAAGTCCCTGCTCCACCGCCTGCGAAGACAATTCCGGCACACATACCCGCGCAGCTTCGATCGCTGTCAGAGCATTGTCCACCTGATGGGAGCCGGCCAGCGGGAGGAACAGCCGCTGGCCCCTCCAGGTAAAAGAGGTCCCCTCAACCCCCTCCTCCCGGTGGGAAACCGACCCGGCCGAGGGCATACGCACCGTGACCCCCCTCTTCGCCGCTTCCTCATAGAGCACGCCGAGGGCCTCCGGCCCCTGATCGGGAGAGGTTACCGCCGTGCAGCCTGGCTTGAGGATACCGCATTTGTTCCGGGTGATTTCCTCCACCGTTTTCCCCAGCCAGGCTGTATGATCCAGCGCCACCGGGGTCAGCACGGCGGCGGCTGGCGCGGGCACCACGTTGGTGGCGTCGTCCCGGCCCCCCATACCGCACTCCATAACAGCGAAATCCACCCGCTCGCGGGAAAAATGCAGCAGCGCCAGGGCCGTCAGCAATTCGAATTCGGACAGTGTCCCCGCCTCCCCCATCTCAGGCTGACGGCGAATCAGCTCTTCGGTGAGAGCGGCGAACTCCCCCTCGGAAACAGGCACGCCGTCAATGGCGACAGTCTCCCGCAGTCCCGTCACCGCCGGTGAGGAAAACAGGCCGGTGCGGCAGCCGGCGGCGGTAAGCAGGGCGCGAACCATAGCGGCGGTGGAACCCTTTCCGTTGGTTCCCGCCACGTGGACGACCTTCAACCGGCGCTGCGGATGGCCGAACAGGGACAACGCCTTTTCCATACGTTGAAGCCCCGGCTTGATCTCTCCCGGATGCAGTGCCTCAATGGCCGCCAGCGCCTGTGGATAGTCCATGTCATCCCCTCCTTTTTCGTATTCATCAGTGTATCATCGGGAACCAGGGGTGTCAATTGTCCCTCCCTGGTATAATTCGTTTGTATAATACGGATATATAATTTACGTATTGCCTAATTGTGATTTTTATTTGCATATTGTGCCAAATGGTGCTATCATACTTCCATAATCTTCCTAGAAGGTGGTGATAAATTTTTAGTCAATTATAGGAACGATTCCGGCCGCGTACACTGCAGTTTTCCATCAACGCTATGTTATTAAGGAGGTTGAAACATGAAAAGGAAGCTATTCAAACGGTTAACGATCGGTACGGCGGCAGCGGTATTCTGTTTGACCAGCGTGATGGCGGTCAGCGCCAACTACCTCACCGCCAGCGGTACCGTCTCCACCACCGAACTGACGGCCGACGTCACTTACCGGCAGCAGAAAAGCGCCAGCTCCCCCCGCGGTAAACAGAACCTGTACTCCCTGACCTACGACGCCCACAATCCCTATTACGATCTGGTCCTGGGAGGCAATGTCTACGGTTCCCAGACCACCTCCTCCATGGCCGCGTCCCTGAACGCCCAGTCGAACTACGACGTTATAGGCGGCGTGAATGGCGATTTCTTTTCGTTCGCCAATGGGATTCCCATGGGCTTCTCCATGGATGACGGCGCGATTGTGGAAAGTCCGGTGACCGACACCGGCACCGATGGCTACATGTTCTATGCCCTGGGCGTCACCCGGGACGGAGAAGCCGTTGCGGGACCCAATCCGACTTTGATCGCCTCCTGCCAGAAGCCCGGCGGCAGTGCTTCGGTCACCATCGACCGCGTCAACCGCACGCGGGAATGGTGGAACGGCGCCCAGCTGGTTCTTTTCACCGATAAATACGGCTCCTCCACCCATGAGGAATCCGGCGGCCGCGAGCTGGTCATCAACGTGACCAGTGGTTCGGCCAGCCCCCAGGGCGGTTTGCGCGGCACCGTCGCCTCCATCGTCACCGGCGGCAACGCCGCCATCGGCGCGAACCAGGTCGTGCTGTCTGCCGAAGGCGACAAGGCTACCGCTTTACAACAGTACGCGGTAGGCGATACCATTGAGATGAATTTCCGCTTTACCGATGAGAAATGGAACAAGGTCGACTTCGCCATCGGCGGCAGCTACGCCATCGTCGTGAACGGCCAGGCGCAGACTTACAGCTACGGCAGCGCCGCCGGCGCGTTCACCGCGGCCGCCCAGCGGACCGCTATCGGCGTCAAAGCCGACGGCACCGTGGTGCTGGTTGCTACCGACGGCCGGGGCGCCGGGGGCGGCGTCGGCTTCACCGCCAACGATATGTCCCGTGTCATGGCGGAGGATTACGGCTGCCAGTACGCCGTCCTGCTGGACGGCGGCGGCTCCACCACCATGGTGACCAAGACGTCCTCCGGCGGCTATCAGGTCCGCAACACACTGGCGGCGGCACAGAGGTCGGTGGGCAACGGCGTGTTCATCGCCCGGCTGACCACCCCGCGCTCGGTTCCCACCACCAGTATGATGCCTGCCTCGGCCTCCGCGGTCACGGGCAGCGAAAACATCTCGGCCGCCTATCAGGGCAGCAAGCTGGTGCTCACCTCCACCGGAACCGGCGGCACGGTGACCTTCCCGGTCAATAAGGTATACAATGTGCGCCAGATGCCTTATCTGTATCTGAATTTAAACACCAACGCCGTCTTCAATATGGCCTTCGGTATCCAGGACAACGCTACCGGCGGGTCCCAGCTCAACCGGGAGGCCAATCTGTCCAGCGATTGGGGGCCCTCTCTGGGCGCGGAAACCGGCAAACCCATCCCCGCCGCCCTGTTCGACAACCGACGGATCAACTTTATCGGTTCGCTGGCATGGGACAACAGCGTCCCTGCCGACGGCATGATCAAAATCACCTCCATTCGCCTGTATATCGGCGGGGCAGGCACCATGACCATTGACAATATGTATATGGCGCCTACCGTCATCAACAACGAGCGCGGTCTCAACCTGATGCCCCGCCAGGGAATTACGACCGACTTCCCGGGACATCTGGGTGCTACCGGTATCCTGACCCCGACCTATAACGCGAACGGCTCGGTAACCCTGACCAACAACGGCACCAGCTGGCCTTCGGTCAAAACGGTGTACAACACCACCGTGGACCTGAACGCCACACCGCTTCTGTACTACAACATCAGTGGTATCGCCGCCGACAGTCACACCGGTGTCAACGCCATGATTTATTATGGCAGCGGCAGCAGCTATCTCCAGCTGTCTTCTCTGGTGAACGGTACGGTGAACGACATAGACGTCAATAAATCCGGCAGTGTGGACGTCCGCGCCTATATGCGCAACAAGGGGATTTTCCCCTCGGACGGCAAGCTGCAAATCTCTTATGTCACCATCAGCGTAGCCACCTGGAAAGCCGGGAGCAGCGCGGTGCTGAACACCTTCCGCTTCGGTATCTGAACAAACTGAAGCATCCCTGATTTTACGCGGCAGGCTGTAAAATGTACGCGGCCGGTTTCGCGTATAAAGTGGTACACTTCTGTCCGGCGGTATTGACGGTTTCCCTCCCGTCAATATCGCCGGATTTTGCCGGAAAAATATTGCATTTTGGCATTACACATGGTATCTTGAAAACACGTATCGTAATGGCCAAGGGCTTATCCCGGCCAGGAAATGGAGAAGACGGCATGAGTGTTTTCAGCAGGGAGATTCTGGAGTATCACGTTTTAAGCCCCCGTACCTATGAGGATAATCCCGCCGGCTGCATCGGCGGCACACAGGAACCCGGCCCCGGCTTACGGGGAGATAATCAGATCGTCGTGTACGATAAGGAGTACGGACAGCCCAGCACCGGCACCAACTGCTGGGGCGCGGAGCTGCCGGTGGACCGCTTTGGCCGTATCCTCGCCGTCATCGGCGGGGACAGCGCCATCCCGGAGGGAGGAATGGTCATCTCTGGTGTGGGCGAGCCCATCGTCCGTCGCCTGCTGGAAATCGAACCCTTCGGTAAGAAGGTCACACTGAACCGGGAAAAGCGCCAGATACTTCTGGAATGCACACCCGAAAGCCTGCTGTCCTGCTCCCAGCTGGTAATCGAGCAGCTGGAGGCCGAGCTGGCGCAATGCCGTAGCGGCCTGCTCGACATCGACTACGAAACGGCGGAAGAAAAGCTGACCGAGGCGAAAGAGGCGCTGCGCCATTTGGAAAGCCTGCCGGAATACGCCGGCGAAGCGGAGCTGAAAGCCGCCGCCGATCAGGTGCGCAAAGCCGGTGCCGAAGGTCATCTGGCCTGTCAGCCGGGCCTGCGGGTGGAAAAGCGCGCGGTCTGGTACCGGGCCGTGGAAAAAAACGAGGCCGAGGTGGAAGAAACCCTGCGGTATGCCAGGGACGCCGGCCTGACCGCCGTGTATCTGGAGGCGTGGATCGAGGGACACTCCCTGTGGCCCTCCGATATCCCTGACATCGAAATGTGGCCGGACCTGGAGGGCTTCGACGCGCTGGGCGCTTTCATCCGCATCGGCCACCGGCTGGGACTGGAGATACACGCCTGGTGTGAGACCTTCCTGATCGGCGTGATTCCCCACAGTAAAAGAGGAAAGCCCGGTTCCATGGAGCGATACGCCCCTCTGGCGAAGACCCATGCCGACTGGCTTCTGGAATCCCGGCTGGGCTGCCGCTATTCCAACCGGGTTTTCGATCATATGGATATGTATTTTTTCAATCCTATGGAGGAGGGCGCCCGCGACCTGGTAGCCTCGGTCTACCGGGAGATGGTAACCCGCTATGAGCTGGACGGCGTCAACTTCGATTATGTCCGCTTCCCCGAGCCCAACGATCCTCAGGACGGCAAAATGGACGATTTTGGCTTCAACCGCAACATCGTGGAGGCTTATCAGGCCAAATTCGGAACCGATCCCCATGAAATCACCGACAGCCATCCCCAGTGGCGCCAGTGGTGCCACTTCCGCGCCGAACTCATCAACACCTTCGTGTACCGCACGGCGGATGAAGTGCGGAAGATCAATCCGAAGCTTAATCTGTCAGTATCCATCTTCGCCAACTACGATCTGGCCATGACGCTGAAATATCAGGAAACGATGGACTGGGTTTCCAAGGGGTACATCGACGAAGTGTTTACCATGTCCTATTATATGGACGAACGCCCCGTCATCAGTGAGACCCGCGACACCATCCGCCGGGCGGGCGACATGGCCTACGCCTCCACCGGCATCGCCGCCTACGTACAGGTCAGCGAGGAAACCATCCTGCGCCAGCTCAAGGGAATTCGGGAAGAAAACGCCGCCGGTTCCGCCTTCTTCGCCCTCCTGGAATTCCGCAAGAAGGGCTTTGGAAAGCTGCTGCGCAGCAGCCTGTACCGGGACGACGCCATCGCTTCCCCCGACCGGGTGGAACAGGCGGTCCCCGCGATACTGGAGGAGATGCTGCGAAAAATAAGAGAGATCTACATGCCTTTTGCCGGCGGCGCCGAAGAGGATTACGCCGTCCCGCGGCTGGAGACCGCCCTCGCCGCCGCACGGAACAACCGATACGACGAAGCAGGAAGCCGCGCCCTGTTGGGGGATACGCAGGCCCTGCTGACCGCGCTGGACGGTCTGACCATCAACGGCAACGCCTGCAATCATCTGCGGAGCGACCTGGACCGGACCGCCTATCTGCTCCGTGTCCATCTGAACCGCCTCGCCAGCCGCGGCGGACGTTAATCGTACATCATCACATAAGCTTACGGGCGGCAGAGCCGGTCTCCATACCGGCTCTGCCGTTTTTCCCTTAATTTAACGCGTCTCCGCTTATTCAGAACAAGTTGTGTATCCATGACGTCCGGAATTGTTTCCAACTAAACCATAACCCCCTCACCCATCTTGATTTCATCCGGTTCTTTTCGTATGATAGAGGAAAGACAAACGGCTGAACCCCCGCAGCAGTTCGATTCGCCGTCATTTTACCAGAGGAGGAACATCATATGGCCGGTCAGACCCTGGAGCGGAAGGGCCCCCATCGCATCATTCGCGCCTCCGTGGAACACGCCGAGACCCTGAAACTGCCGTCTCCCGATGAGGCGATCTTTACTCTGGTAATTCTTCGCACCGGTACAGTGACGGCCAAAATCCGGCAGACACTGTGCTACATTAAAGCACCCGCTGTCATCTGTATCAATGAACGACAGGAGATACAGGTACTTCACGAGGAACACGCTGCCTACAGCATCGTCTATTTCGACCCGGTCTTTATCAATATCAACATGACCATACACGCCCTGCGCAGCAATATGTCGGAGAATTTCATCGACTCCTTCGGTTTCTTTCATCTGTCCCCCTTCCTGATGGAAGACCCCGAGAAGCTCTACATCTCGCTGAGCGACGAAACCTGCGAAACCATCGAATCCTATTTTCTGTCCCTCCAGAACGAACTGGATGCCCAGTCGGATTGGTACTGGTCCTGCCGCGCCCGTTCCTATTTCATGGATATCATCAATGTTCTGGAACGGATCTATCACAACTACTATGTGCAGGACAGCACCAGCCGCTGCTCCACCAGGCCCATCAGCGATGAGCTGCACGGGATTCTCTCGTATATCAACAATCATCTGGACGCCGATATCCGGCTGGACGATATCTGCGAACGGTTCATGATGAGCCGCAATCGCGTGGAACGCCTGTTCCACAAATACCTGAACCTCACCTTTTACGACTATATCAAATCGCAGAAGCTGGACCGCATCTGCTATTATCTGCGCTTCACCGAGCTGCGCGCCAAGGAAATCTGTTCCCGAGTGGGTTTTTCCTCCTCACAGAACCTGTGTAAGTTTTTCAAAGCCATGACCGGCACCACCCCCAACGCTTACCGGCTGGAGGAAATTACCCGCCGCCGACAGCTGATACCGCTGATCAGACAGGCGGATCAGCCCGGGCAGGACCGGACGGTCGGGGTGGAAGCCCTGTCGGAAAACGCGTGATTCCCACTGCCTGCCGGGAAGCTTCCCGAACGCCTCTCAGACGGCTTTTGACAGGGCTGACCGGCAAATGTTAATCAAATACTCACACTTTCGCCCCGTATTGTGCTATACTGTAGGAAAACACCGGTTCCTGTCAGCAGTTTCCTGTCCCATATTTGAAAGGAACCGTGTCTGTACGATACCGCAGAGAGGGAATACGCCGCCGGGACAGCGGCGATTTCAATGAGGTGATGAGTATGAAAAGCCGTTATTTCAATCCGGACAAAGGGCTGTCCATCACAGCGTTTGTACTCGGAGTCGTGACCGCCCTTTGCGGAGCAGCGGTCACGGTTCTGGGCGCTATCGGTATGTACCGCAACCGCTGAGCACAAACGAAACAAAACAACCGCCCGTCTGCTGTGGCAGACGGGCGGTTGTTTTGTTTGCTCCCTCGTTCTAAACGGTACTGTCTAAGCGCAGGACAGCCTGCTGAAGCCCCGATCGCAGTTCGGTCATGTAATCCTCCAGAATGGAAGAGCGCACCCGGTAACGGCGGTAATCGACGATCACTTCCCCCTCGACGGGAGCGGGCAGCCGAAAATATCCGTTGACCAGTTCCTCCGACATCGCACCGGCCTTTTCGGCCAGATCGTATAATTTGGCCATTTCATCGATCAGCTCATTTTTCCGATTCATCTCGCTTTTCCTCCCCTTCAAAATAGTACACCGCCCGCTCTTCACATAAACTCTTGTCAAACCTGATCCCATAAGCTAGAATGGAAAAGGCGGAGGTGAATTTTCACATTCCGAGGATTAATATCCAATTCAACTGATCGCTCTTCTGCTGTCTTTCCAGAAAACAGTCCCCGATTTGACCTATTAATCGAAATAACGCGAGTAATCTGACTTTTTCAGGAACTATTTGTAGTATATAGCATTTTAAATGCACATTCAAGTTTTTATTTGCATTACGTGTGCCTAATTTACATATTTTGTATTATTGCACAATAGTTAGGGGAATACAAAATGTTTTATGATTGTTTCTTACAAGCCTGTGAACGGGAACATATCCGTCCCTATACCTTGCTGACACGTTTGGGCCTGAGTACCGGCAACATCAGCCGATGGAAAAACGGCGGCGCCCCCAGTGTGGAAGTATTGGAACAGCTGGCCAGAGAACTGCACTGCTCGGTGGACGCCCTGCTCCACAGCGTTCCCGCCGGGACTGAGGCTGTCCCGGCGGCCGCCGTACTTACCCATCACGGGGAACGGGCGGCAGACCAGGCCGCCGACCTGCTGGTAAGCCAGGTGATCGAAGGATTTCCTGTTTATCGCGAAAAAGCCCTACTCACAGGGCGGCGGGCCCAATCGGCCGCCGACGAGCTGCTGCTGCGGCAGACACATCTGGGCTTCCCGCTGGATGTCGAGCGGCTACGTTATCCCTGCGAAATGCTGTTCGACTCCTATCGTCGTTACGGTGAGCTTACCGGCCTTTCCGCCGAACGTCTGCGGGCGGTAATGGGAGAAGTGCTGACGCTGGCTTTTGAAGGTGGCGCCTCCTGCCTGCTCCTGTACGACGAGGGGCTGGAGGAAGATGATCGGCGCTGGAGGCTGGCGAGAGAAGTGGGTCACATCCTGCTGCGCCGCTGTGAAGGAACCGTTCCGCCCCGCTGTGTCCCGTCGGAAGCGGATGAAGGACAGGAGGCGGACTGCTTTGCTGAGGAACTGCTGGCCCCCGCCTCGGTTGTGCTGGAATGCCTGCGCCGATGGCGGGAGCTGACCCCCGAACGGGTCGCCGACACCTTCGGTATCCCCTTATTCGCCGCCGGGCGGCGGATCGAAACACTGCCGTCACCGGCCGCCGACAGCGCCGGCGACCTGCTGCTGTCCCGCCTGGCCCCCTTCCCCCTTTGAGCGGTTCTCTTCTGACAAATCATGAAACCCGGCGAGACAAATGCCTCGCCGGGTTTTTCAGCTGCCCAGCCGCCGGTAAATCTCCTGTGCCGCCTGGCGGGCGGTGATGACCGAGACATCCACCTTTTCGGTGTCCATGCTTTCATACAGCGGCAGACGCGGCAGGCTTCGCCCTATCACGTCGGGGGACCGGAGGCCGCGTCGGACATCGTCCTCCAGCCGCCGGCGCAGCGCCTCTTCCGAACAGGTGAGGGAAAAACAACGCCGCTCATATCCCCGCTCAGGCAAACGCTTCCATATCTCGTCGAGAATCCCCTGTTCGTGTATCACCCAGCAGAACAGGACGTTGTCGAAGGCGGAGCAGGCAAGGAAACGGGACAGCAGGCAGCCGATATTGTCCAGCACCATCCTTTTGGTCTCCACCGTCACCACAAAGGGCCGCATATCCCAGCACCAGTCCCCGTCGAGAAACACATTGCCCGGCAGCAACTTCTGCAGTTCGCGGCAGACGGCGGTTTTGCCCACCCCCATGGTACCGTTCAGCAGTATCAGCCTTTTCATCGCTTCTCCTCCGTCGCGGACGACACGGCTTTACGGGCGAAATCGGCGGCCGCCCGCCTGTCCGCCTCATCGGGATGGGACAGCGCCCGATCGAAATTCTCGATCATATGCCGCGGCATTTCGTTGTCCGGCTGTTCCCGCAGCATCTCCTCATAGCGCTCCCGTACCGATTCGGGCATTTTCCCGCAGCAATAAAAGGTATCCGTCACCGTATTGTCCGACGCAAGCAGCGTGTCGGCCCGCTCGGCCAGAGCGGAGAAATACGCGCGGTTGCCTCCCATTCCCGCCGTACCGAAGAGGGCCACCCTTTTACCGCGGAGGGATTTGAGAAAAGCCGTGATTCCCCCGCTGGGCATCCCCCTATTGGTCCAGGAACCGATAAAGTACAGGTCGGCTTCCACACCTTCCGGAGGCGGCGGCCCGAAGAAGACCACCTCCGCCCCTTTACACCCATCGCGGACGGCTTTCGCAATGATCGCGGTGTTGCCCGTCAGACTGTCAAATACAATCGCTACTTTCATCGTGGACACCTCCCTGCTGTTTCGTTATTTTATCCCGATACGCATCCGATAACAGAAATCCAGGGGGAATTCCCCCGCCGGCAGCTTTTCCGCCGCTTGCTCAATACGCTGAAGACAGGGTAAGATTCGATCGGGGTCGAGCTTAAGCAGGCTCTGCACCCCGCCCTCGCTCATGGCCAGCTGGCGGTACCGTTCCGCGCTGCCTGTTTCCCGGCTGAGGAACACCACCTCCCGCACAAAGCGGAAGCGGCCGCTGCCGCGGATGTTCGCCAGATGCCCCTCCTTCTCCCAGCGGCGGAAGGTGGCGCGGAGGGCGGGCAGCTCCTCCTCCGCCCGTTTCAGCTGCCGCCGCAGCTCCTGATAGGCCAGCTCCGCCTCCCACCCGCAGAGAGGCGGCCAGTCGTAATCCACCGCCGCGAACACGCCCCCCGGTTTCAGCAGGCGGCCCGCCTCCCGCAGGGTGCTCTCCGGCTCCATCCAGTGGAAGGACTGGGAGCAGACCACCGCGTCGGCGCAGCCGTCCGGCAGGCCGGTATCGTGAGAATAACCCTGCCGAAACCCGACCCCGGCGCTTTCTCTGGAACGGGCCTGCGCCAGCATATCTTCGCTGGGCTCCACCCCGATCACGGTGTCGCACCGCCCCTTCCAGACGAGGGTGGACAGGCCGGTGCCACAGCCCAGATCCACCACCGTGCCGGGCGCATGGCCGAGATAACGGGCGATCACCTTGGCCGCGTATACCGGCAGACGGGGCCGTACGTCGTCGTATATGTCCGCGAAGCCGCGGAACCGGTCGGCATTGAGGCGCGCTTCCTCCGCTGTGGGCATCGTTATCGTCTCCTTTTGCTTTTATCCTTTCTATAATATCACACCGGCGCAAGAGAAATATAGTCACCAAAATTAATTCTCTTACCCCACCGTCTCCGGCATTTCTGACACTCCGGTATGCGTCGGTTGTTCCCACAACGTGGGTCGTCTTTGTAGGGGAGGGGCATGGCCCCTCCCCTACGTAATTGACCGAGGCACGATATTCATTTTAAACGTAACAGTATAAACAACAAACCGAAAGTCATAACAGACTTTCGGTTTGTTGTTAGCCCTTGTTGTGAAACATTAGTAATCTATAAGGTTCCACATCTAATGCTGAAGCAATGCGAAACAGAACCTCCAACGAAAACGGTTGGACAGAATTGGTCGCTTCAATACTCCCCAAATAGGTTCTGCTTATTCCCGTTTTTTCCGCCAATTCTTCTTGCGATAAATGGGCATGTTTACGATAGTATGCGATATTGTACCCCAATTCAATAAACTTCTCTTTATTTTCTTCTGATACAGGATAGGATGCCATAGCGTTCACCTCTTTATAAGCTTAGAGGATTATTACGCTAAATAACATCATTTATTCAATTACGCTTGTAATCTACAATATTACAATATATAATTTGTACATGGCTATTGATAATATAAAGGAGGTATTCCCATGACTGTCACCTATCATATCCGTCTATTCCGCTATTTCGTCGGCGATTCACCCGTTACGCCTATGCTTCGTTATCGGCAAATCGCGGAGGAATACGGTCCGCGCACCGCCGACGCCTTCTCGAAAGCGCTGTGCTCCCCTCTCGGCGTACAGGTGGGCGGGGAGCGGGTCGTCTACGGCGACCTGCTGCTGTTCCAGCCGCTGGCCAGCGGCTATTACGCCGGGCGGGAGGGTCTGAAGCCGGTCAATCTGCGCACAGGAGACGGCGAGGCGGTCGTCCGAAACTGGGAAAAACGGCTGGAAGGCTTTGACGGCGAATGGTAGGCGCCCTCTTCTACTCCCTGCTCAGCAGCAGCCGAATCACCGCGTCGGTGAGCAGACGCATATCCTCCCGGCAGGTGCGGGCGGACGTCTCCAGATCGGTGAAGGTGTGCAGGGTACTGAACATGGCGCTGATACCGCAGCCGTACAGCTCCTCCGCCCCCTCACCAAGCGAACCGCACAGGGCGACACAGGGCACGCCTCTGCGCCGGCAGCGCTGTCCCACCCCCGCCGGCACCTTGCCGCGGACGCTCTGGCGGTCCATACAGCCCTCCCCTGTAATCACCAGGTCGGCCCGCTCCAGCAGGCCGTCGAACCCCGCCGCGTCCAGCAGCAGTTCGATGCCGGGACGAAGGGTGCCGCGGAGGAAATACAGCACGGCGGCCCCCAGTCCTCCGGCCGCTCCCGCCCCCGGCGTATCGGCGACAGGAGCTCCGGTATCCCGCTCCATCAGCGCGGCCAGATGGCTCATACCGTCCTCCAGCGCGGGGAAAAGAGCGGGGGTCACCCCCTTCTGGGGACCGAACACCGCCGTGGCGCCCGACGGGCCGCACAGGGGATTGTCCACATCGCAGGCGGCGGTGATCTCCACCTCCGGCAGTTCCCGCTCCCGGCGCACACTGACGATTTTTCCCAGATGTTTTGCCAGTGGTTCCACCGGACGGCCCTCCCCGTCGTAGAAGCAGTAACCCAGCGCCGCGGCCATTCCGATGCCGCCGTCGTTGGTGGCGCTTCCTCCCAGTCCCAGCAGGATACGGTGGGCTCCCCGCTCCACGGCGTGGAGGATCAGCTCACCGACACCATAGGTGGTCGCCTTCAGTGGGTCGAGCCTTCCGCCGGCCAGGGGCAGGCCCGCGGCGGCGGCCATCTCGATGACCGCGCTTCCATCGGGAAGGCGCAGGTAAAAGGCCCCCACAGGGGTGTGCAGCGGCCCGGTAACCGTCACTTCCACCCGCTCCCCGCCGCGGAGGCGGCGGCAGGTCTCGATGAACCCTTCTCCCCCGTCGGCCATGGGTACCTCGTCCACTGTCACACCGGGGAGAAGGCGCCGGATCGCCTCCCGCTGTACGGCGCAGATTTCCGCCGCTGTCATGGTGCCTTTGAAAGAATCGGGGGCTAAGACGATATGTTTCATGGCGGTACCTCATTTACTTATATGATTGCTTTGAGTATAGCATACGATACTCTGTTTTTATACATTTACTATACGGATGTAAGCTATAAAAAGACCGCCGTTAAAGGGTGTCTCACTAAGGGATTTTATACCTTGGAAAAATATCGGCATAGTTTGGAGAAATCCGGCTATGCCGATTTTTTCTGTTCTTGGGGCAGTTTGACTGCTCCGATAAAGTTCCAATGGATGAGGATGGTCTGCTTTTTCGTTCTGGTACCCGGCACCTTCTCTGGCGTGAACACATCGATACGCTCCACCAAGGCTCGGATGATTTCCGCATCCAGTTCTTTGATCTGAGTGTACTTTTTGACCTGTGCGAGGAAGGAATCGATGTTGAGCCGTTGGGTCTTTGCCTTGGAAAGGGTCTCACGCAGCACGATCACCCGTGCGGAGAGGTCTTTCTGCTCTTGCTCGTAGGTAGCGGTCATCTTGGCAAAACGCTCATCGCTGATTTTACCATCGAGGTTATCCTCGTAGAGCCGTTGGATGATGCTGTCCAGTTTGGTGATGCGCTGTGTGGCCTGCTCCAATTCCCGGCTGCATTCACGGAACTACCGATTGAGGTCACGCTCATTTTTCTTGGTGAGCAGTTCCACAAATTCGGATTCCCGTTCACGCACAAAGGCAAGCATCCGGTTTATCTCCGTCAGCAGAATTTGCTCCACCTGCACATTGCGTATCTGGTGGGAGGTGCATTTTCCTTTCTGCTTGCGGTAGGTGGCGCAGACGAAATGCTCCCGCTCATGTGTCCATCCTCTGGCTCGGACTTGGTACAGTTTCGCACCGCAGTCAGCGCAGAACAGCATTCCCGACAAGACCGGCATTTCGCCCATCGGTGTGAGCCTGCGTCTGCCGTTGCGGATATTCTGGACAATTTCAAAGGTTTCTTGGTCAATAATGGCTTCGTGGGTATTTTCGAAGATTACCCATTGGGAAGGGTCATTATTGACCTTTTTCTTTGACTTGTAGGATTTCTTCTGGGTCTTGAAGTTGACTGTGTGACCCAAGTACTCCATTTTTACCAGAATATCTGCCACTGTGCGCTGTTGCCATGCGTAAATGTCCTCCGGCTCTCTGGCGGGAGTGTTGATGCCCATGCGGTGGAGATGTACTGTAGGAACGGGTATCTGCCGCTTTGACAGTGCCTTGGCTATCTGCGAAGGCCCCTTTCCGGCTACACACATTTTGAAGATGTCCCTAACCACATCGGCTGCGACCTCGTCCACAATCCAGTGATGCTTATCGTCCGGGTCTTTGAGGTAACCATAGGGTGGATTGGTACACAGCGGTTTGCCGGATTCGCCCTTTGCCTTGAACACCGCACGGATCTTCTTACTGGTGTCCTTGGCGTACCATTCGTTGATGATGTTGAGGAACGGAGTAAAATCGCTGTCCTGCTGATTGGCACTGTCCACGCCGTTGTTGATGGCAATGAATCGGACATCTGCGCCGGGCAATACTACCTCAGTGTAGTAGCCTACCTTGAGGTAATCTCTGCCCAGTCTGCTCATGTCCTTTACGATGACTGTACCGACCTTGCCTTCGTCCACAAGGGCCATAAGGCGCTGCCAGTCCGGGCGGTCAAAGTTCGTACCGCTGTAACCATCGTCCACGAAAAACAAGGTATTCCCAAAGCCGTTGTCATCAGCGAACTTCTGGAGGATAGCCTTTTGATTCAGAATGGAATTGCTATCGCCCTGCAGTTCATCGTCACGGGAGAGGCGGCAATACAGAGCCGTGATCTTATCCGTCGCAATAGTGGAGGACTGTCTATTTAATTGTTTCATGATATGCTCCTTTCCGACAGTCCTCAAGCGGGTACTATATATTCCCGTACTATTGCGGATAAGTCAAGGTTTATTTGCGGTCATAAGTGTGAATTTTATGATAACGGTACGGCCTACCGCACAGGCGTTTATGCAGCCGTAGGCGTGGCGGGCGTTTCCGTAGTTTCATTGTTCAGTATCATCCTTTTCACCTTATCATATAGGCGTTCTCTGGCTCGGTCACTTTCAACGGAGACTACAGTGAAAAGCGTATCACCGACCTGCATTTCTGTGACACGGCTTGGTTTCTTGTTGATAATGGTGTTCACATCCATATCGTTCTCCTTTCCGACCCGGTAGGGCGGGTCTAATCTCTGTACCTGTATCTTTGGACAACGGGCGTTGGGTCTTACGCACAAATTCGCATAAGTTTTTAAGGGAATAGCCCCTGCAGGATACTGCCACAGGGGCCTCCCGGAAATTATGCGGTCATCTGCATGACCTTAATGGCTTCGGGGCGAATCAATTTGCCGTCCAGAAGTTCAAAGGCGAGGTAGCCGAGCTGGTCGGTTTCGAAGAAACGCTCACGCAGGGTGCGGATGGTCATACTGGTACGCTCCACGATCCAGTAGTAGCTGAAATCACCAAAGGCGATAGGCTTGCTGCCGGATTCAGCACCGGGCATATACTCGGAGATGTACACCTTCTTGCCCAGAATGGTATCGTTGGTGTGATTCCACAGAGGCTGGCCG
Source organism: Clostridiales bacterium (assembly GCA_022800315.1). Classification (GTDB taxonomy): domain Bacteria; phylum Bacillota; class Clostridia; order Oscillospirales; family Acutalibacteraceae; genus Avimonas_A. The sequence goes on along the minus strand of JAAWQC010000012.1, from coordinate 35,189 downwards.
GCATTATCGGTGAGGGAGCGGATAGCCAGAGCGGTCTCGCTGCTCATCATCCACACGCCATTCTTGCGGTATTCCGGCTTGGCGGAGAAGAACAGCTTGACCACATTTTCGTAGGTGATGGCATCAGCGGTCACACCGACCTCTGCGCCGCCGCTTTCTGCCAGAATGCCGGTGGGCATATCTTCGCCGGTGCCGTTGATGAAGCCACGCTCCTCTGCATGGGCGAAATCCTTGACCAGTCTGTCAGTGAAATAGGACTCAAAGATGTTGTGGTTATCGTGCAGGAAGGATGCGTCAAGCTGCATAATGACAGCCAGCTTGTGGTCATTCAACTTGTAGGTGCTGAAATCGTTGATGGCATCGTAGGCGTTGATGGCACCGCCGGGGCCAACCCATTCAGCAGAATCGGTGTTGACCTTCGCAAGAATGGAAGAAGGGCCGTTGGGTGCATAGTGGTAGGTGGCAAGCTGACGGAACAGGCTCTCGGCATTCAGCTTATCCTCGAACTTCTTGGAAGAAGTGGTGGGCAGCGTATATGCGCCGGTGATTTTTCTGCCGAGGTCAAGGAATTTCTTGTGGTCTTCCTTGCCCATGATATAGTTCCAGAAGTGGTTGTGGTACTCCGGCTGATTGACGGGAGTAAAGGTATCGATAGTAGTATTCATAGTGAAATCCTCCTTAATTGTGGTTAGGTTTGGTGGACAGACTGAGGGCGTTGCAGTAATCTGCGAGGTCGGCGCAGTCCATATCGAACTCGGTATCGGTGTCATCCCTGCGGATATACGGCACCTTGCTGATGTCCAGAGAGATGTTCTCCGGGGAGAAGATGGTGACCTTCTCATGCTTCTTGAGCTGCTTTTCAAAGAACTCTTTGGTCAGATTCATAATAAAAACCTCCGTTTTGTTTGAATTAGGGTATATACCCCGTTTGAATATGCGAATTTGTGCGTGAGGCCCCACGCCCGTTGCACGGGTGAAAAGGTACAGAGATTTGCACCGCCCCTCCCGGACGCAGGGTACGCACGGGGACTTAGATGACGGTGATGGGAACCGGCTTCTGGCGAAGATGCTGCTTTGCACAGAAAGCAAGGAACTCATCGTAGTCCTTGAACACAAGGTCGCGGTGTCCGCCGTAAAGACGGATGTGGTGCTGCTTGCTGAAGGTGACGGGGGTGCCGTCCTGCTTGTACAGGGTGATGGCATCGTGCTTGCGGAAATGCTCCGCCAAGACTTCCTTCTTTACTTCGTTTACCATATTGGTGTCCTCCTTATTTCTTGTCGCAGGCACTGCATACATACAAGCCGTGCTTGGTTTCGTTGATGCCCGCACTGATACGCTTCAGCGCCGTGCCGCAGCGAGGGCAACGGATATTAAAGGTATCTGCGGAACTGCTGTTTTTGGTGCAGAGCCGGAAGTGGTGAGGAATCATCTCCTCAAGCCACATCTCGCTCTGCGCCTTGACTGTGCTGCCGTTGGGCGTGGGAATCATTGCCACCTTCTCCGTGCCCTCGGTATCGCAGTCGATGAGTGGGTAGTAGCGGATCTCGGTCATGGCTTACACCGTCTTTCCGTCAGCGTCCAGAAAACGGCCTCTGCAATATGCCAGTGCCTCTGCCTTCGTACCGAAGAATACGGAGGAAAAGCCGTTCTGCACTTTCCAGAAATCCATCGTCTTGTGACGGGACACCGCCACGGGCATACCACGCTTGTTCTGGAAGATGATGTGGCAGTCATAGTCACGCTCGGAGAAATCCTTGGGACTGAAGTTGTTGATACCCGGCTTCATGCCGTAGAAGAATTTGTGTCGCATTTTTCTGCTCCTTTCATTGGTTTTGGGTGTATGGGGCACAGGGTGCTACGCAATCATAGGCACCGCCTCCTTTCCGCTTGGGGCAATGTGGCAAGTAATTATGGTTGTTTTCAAGATTTGTTTTCCTATAGAGAAAACCTATAATCATCTGCCACATTGCCCCAAGCCGTGTGATTTATGTCAGCGGCGGAGCATCGAACTCGGAAATGAGCCGATAGCCGATGAGCATCGTGGTTTTCTCACCGCCGTGTTTGGGGCGTTTGCGGACTACTTGGGCAAAAGCCTGAAGTCCCTGCTTGAAGTTCTTCATCCCCTCCGGGTAGCTGCCGTTCTCTTGGCACCATCCCTTATACCGGGCATAGACCGTGGAGGTCAGTTCCTCGGCGGCAGCGTCCGCCACGAGATTGTCCTCAAAAAACAGCGCCATCTTGTCGCTATCGTGCTGATAGCGGTCTGTAGCATCCTTCACGGATTTTGGAAGAAACAGTCCCTCCGTCTGGAGCAGCCTGTATTCCTCCAACAGCCAGTTGAGGATGGCGCTCTGGACACCTTCCTCCGCAAAGCGGCGCTTGAGCGTGGTATCACGGGACTGCTCATCGAAATGGCGGTCAAACGGGATAATGATGATGCGGTCACTGGAGAAGAGGGTCATATCGTTGATGACGGGCAGGAAGTTGGTGTTCACATAGATTTTGAACTGCGGTTGGAAATCAAAGCTGTTCTCATGGAGGAACCGGGCATTGAGGGTATCGTTGCCGGTCATAGCCTTGACCTTGGCGGCATCCAACACCATGCCTTTTCCCGGCTCCGGGATGTTCACGAATCGGACACCGGCAAGCCGAGCCACATCCTCACTCGGCTGTGAGCCGTTGGTGTAGCTTTTCATAGCGATGGTCTCCGGGCGTGAGGCACAGCCGTAATCCCCAAGCACCTTCAGTACGCTCTCGCAGAGGGTGCCTTTGCCGTTGCGTGTGGTCACACCGTAGAGGATGGTCATGCACTCGTGGCGAGTGTCCCCGGTAAGGCCGTAGCCGAGTATCTTCTGCAGGAACTTGGCTCTGTCGGCATCACCGCTCATGATCTCGTCAATGTAGGTGGCGAAACGCTCCGAGTAAGCTGTTGGTCATACACCACGGGACTGATTTTTGTGAGAAAGTCGGTGCTGCGGTGTTCGGTAAACTCCCCGTTATCAATGTGCAGAGTGCCGTTTTTGCAGTTGAAGATGTAGATGTCCGCATCGAAACTGCCATACGGGATGGGATGGTACACCTGTGCATCCTTGAGAATGTTGACCCGGTTGGAGTGGCTCAGCCATCGGCTGGCATATTTCATATAGGACTTGCGCTTGTCCTCGTCACGGATCTCCAGAGCAAAGGTGTACATGAGGTCTGCCAGTTCCATGCAGTAGAGCATCGCCCGGAGATTGCCGGTGTCCGGCTGCCAGATACCGCCCTCGTAGTGAAACCACATCTTCCGTTCTGGCACATAGCGCAGTCGGTCTTGGTAGAAGTCTGCGAAAATGTGACCGGCGCCGATGTCGTTCCACGGGTACTTTGTGGAGTCCATAGGGTCAAGTTCCTTCAGCCGATCCACACCGAAGTCCTCGGCGGCAGAGCGTGGGACGATGGGTTTGTAGTAGTCCGTCATCCGAGCCACCGCTTTTCCGATGGAGATATTGCCGTAGGTGTCAGCGCCACGAAGGGTATCCCATTTCTCACGCATCAAGCCGGACTGTCGGAACAGCCTGTCCATCTGCGCCTTATCACCGCTGCACCAGAATGCCAGCGTAGCAACGAGGGCGGCATCCGCTTCGCTCTGGCTCTTGTAGCCGGTGATCTCCCCGTCCCACAGCCTGCGGAACTTATCTCCGTTCCGGGCAGCGGAGGCTTTTGCGATGACCTCCTCATCACTGAGGTAGCTTTCACCGGGGACTGCCACAGCAGGTGTGGGCGGTGTGGGACGGCGCATATAGGTGTCGAGTAGCCAGAGGAGCGCCTCTGCCGTTTCCACCACATCAGCCTCCGTGAGAGCATTGCCGGTGACGGTGAGGAATCGGTTGGTGTGACCGGGGATGTAGACTTCGATGTCCCCCTTCTTGATGTAGTAGGTCTGCGTATCGTAGGTGAAGCCGTTCGGCAGCAGACAGAAGATGCGGATGCCCGTGCCGGAGGGACTGACCTCGATGTAGGTCGCACCGAAGATGTCTACGATTTCCTGCGCCCACGGGAGCAGTTTGCCCTCCTCGATGCAGTGGTCAAGGTCGATGCCCACGATTCTGCCGTGGACACGGATGCCGATTCCTTCATAGCCTGTTGCGGATGCCGCAGTCTCAAAGGCTGTGAAGGTGGCAGGGATTTTTACATTGGCTTTGTGTCTGGTGCCGGGTGTGTAGGGCACCTTGGTTTTGTCACCGTCCCGCAGTTCGTACTGCCAACAGCAGAACTGGCCATTGTCCTTGAGGAACTGCGGTATTTTTTCTAATTGAATTTGCACTGTGTGTGCCTCCTTTCGATTTTGTGTTGCCCCTTACAGTTGGCACTTGGTCAGCAAGGAGCCGTTTTGACGAAGGTTGAGAAAATTTCTCTTCTTACACTCTGTAATGGAAACGAGAGTATCGGATTTACGAAGAGTGAGGAAATTTTTCTTCCTACTATTCACTGGACATGAGAAGTGCGTTTCGGAAAAATTCTGCAAATTTTTTTGAGAAATTTTCTGTTCCCACTACTCACTGGACATGAGAGCGCCGGTTTTTCAAAGGTTGAGAAAATTTTTATTCCTTCGGTACAAGCCGAAAAAGTCAACCCCCGTATCTTCCCTCTGGAGAGGAATCTGGAATTTGAGCGGTTTCCTGCAAAACTTTTCTCCTCACTACCCACTGGAGGTGTGGTCTGCGTTTGAACAGAGAATTTAGAAATTTTCTCTCTTCACTCACCACCGGACATGAGAGTGCCGTTTGGGAAAAGAAATCTAAATTTTTTCATTCCTCTGCCTATATGCGAAAAATCCATCCGAATCGAACCCCCCTTTCGCTCAAAAATGAGCAGAAGTTTTTTCGTCCTCTCACTTACTACCGAAAAATTCACCCCCCTACTTGATAGCCACGGCAGAAGGCAAAACTTGAGGGTAAATGCGAAAAAAGAGCAAAAAAATAAGCAGCCACGAAAGGCTGCTCAAGAATTGTGAACAATATCGCAAATCTATTGAAAAGTTCACGGAACTGTGATATAATATATGCAGTATCTGTCGAAGGAGGGCGTAGAATGGCCGTAAGTTATAAAAGACTGCTGCATTTGATGATTGAAAAGGATGTATCCAGTGCCGAATTGATGCGAAAAGCAAATATCTCGGCTAATATTATCTCCAAAATAAAAAATGGTCAGTATATGGCTTTGGATAAGGTAGAAAGTATTTGTGTGGCTATGGACTGCACGCCTAACGATATATTAGAATTTTTGCCGGAGGAGGGCGCACAAAATGGCCGAACTTAAAAAATCACAGGAGCAGGACGAATTGTTCCGTACCATATATAAAATAGCAACCGACCTTGTTCACGCAGGTCATGTATCCGAATGGGACTTCAAGTCCTATGTCCTTGTGACGATGTTTTACCGCTATATTTCGGAAAATTTCACAGCTTATATCAATGAAGGCGAACACGCAGCTGGCAATGCCGATTTTGACTATGCCAAAATGAGTGATGCCGAAGCGGAGCAGGCTCGTGAGGGACTGGTGCAGGAAAAAGGCTTTTTTATTCTGCCATCCGAACTTTTCTGCAATGTTCGTGCAAAGGCAGATAAGGACGAAAATCTGAATGAGACCTTGGAGCGTGTGTTTAATCACATTGAAGCCAGTGCCGCCAGTGGTGCTGCCGAAAATGACTTTGCAGGTCTTTTTGACGATTTCGATGTAAACAGCAAATCCATCGGAGAGACCGTTGCCAAGCGAAATAAGGTGCTTTGCGAACTGTTAAACGGTGTAGCAAAAATGCCGCTGTTCTCTACTGATGGCATCAATGCCGACCTGTTTGGCGATGCCTATGAATATTTGATGGGTATGTACGCAGCCAATGCAGGCAAAAAGGGCGGTCAGTATTTCACACCAGCAGACGTATCCGAACTGCTTGCCCGTCTGGGTACTATCGGCAAGACCCGCATCAACAAGGTATATGACCCGGCCTGTGGTAGCGGTTCGCTGCTTCTCAAGGTAGAAAAAGTTCTTGGGAAGGATAATATCGAGCGTGGTTTTTACGGACAGGAAATCGACCTGACTACATACAACCTCTGCCGTATCAATATGTTTCTGCACAATGTAGAGTTTGATAAATTCAGCATTGTTCGTGAGGATACGCTTTTAACGCCACAGCATTGGGATGACCAGCCTTTTGAACTGATTGTTTCCAATCCTCCGTTCTCTGTGCCTTGGGAGGGTGACAAGAATCCTCTGCTGATCAATGACCCTCGTTTTTCTCCCGCAGGTGTTTTGGCTCCTGCCTCCAAGGGCGATATGGCATTTATTATGCACAGCCTTTCTTGGCTTGCCAACAACGGTGCAGCGGCAATCGTATGTTTCCCCGGCATTATGTACCGCAGCGGTGCAGAGCAGAAAATCCGTAAATATCTGGTGGACAACAACTATGTGGATGCCATTATCCAGTTGCCGTCCAACCTGTTCTTGAATGTTACCATTTCGGTCAATATTATGCTGCTTAAAAAGAACAAGACCGACAACGCCATTCTCTTTGTGGACGCATCGAATGAGTTTGTAAAGGTAACGAAAAACAACCGCCTGTCCGATGAGAACATCAGCCGTATCGTAAACGCTGTGGCAAACAGACAGGACGAGCAGTATTTCACCCGATTGGTTTCCAATGAAGAAGTCGGCAACAAGCAGAATGCTTATAATCTCTCTGTATCTACTTATGTTGAGGCAGAGGATACAAGGGAGAAAATCGACATCGTGAAGCTGAATGCAGAGATTGAGGAAATCGTTGCCCGTGAACAGGTTCTCCGTGATGAGATTGCGAAAATTATCGCAGAAATCGAGGTGCAATAAATGGAAAAAAACGAATTGAAAATACCGTATAATGCACCGCTCAACAAGCAAGATACGGAAACTCAGACCTACGGATGCCGTGCAAATAATCCTGATATTTGTGCAAACAATTATCTTCCTGGCGTTTGTGCATTCGCAAACAGTGATGGAATTTGTCGTAAACCTTCGAGAGCATGGAAAAAGAAATACCGTGAGTTAAAGGAGGGTATCGATGAGTAAATTAGATGAACTGATTCAAGAATACTGCCCTAATGGTGTCGAATACAGAGAACTAAAACTTCTTGCAGAAATTGGAACAGGAAATTCTGACAGAAAAGACTCTGTTGAGGACGGATTATATCCTTTTTATGTTCGTTCAAAGGATATTCTCCGAATCAACAAATATGAATATGACGAAGAAGCTATTGTAATTCCCGGTGAAGGAGGCATTGGAGAGATATTTCATTTTGTTACAGGAAAGTATGCTTTGCATCAGAGAGCATATCGTATCCATTTGGTTACTAATGAAATAACAACAAAGTTTCTGTATTATTACATGGCAGCTAACTTCAAAAAATACATTATGCAAAAGGCAGTTAGTGCAACGGTTACTTCAATCAGAAAGCCTATGATTGAAACATTTCCTATACCTATGGTTTCTCTGTCTATACAGAGTGAAATTGTCCGTATTCTGGACAATTTCACGGAGCTTACAGCGGAGCTTACAGCGGAGCTTACAGCGAGAGAAAAACAGTATAAATATTATAGAGATACTCTTTTGGAAAAGCATATGCCTTCTGAAAAGGTAATGCTCAGCGAGGTATGTGAGGTGTATGACGGCACACATCAAACACCACAATACACGGATAGCGGAGTGCCTTTTGTCAGTGTAGAGGATATTGATAATCTCTCTGCTACGAAAAAATTCATTTCCGAAGAGGCATTTGCAAAATTCAAAATCAAACCTCGCACCGGCGATGTCTTTATGACAAGAATTACTGCTGGAGTCATCGGAAAATGTGCTATCGTGGAAAATGATGATGATTTGGGCTACTATGTTTCTTTGGCTCTGCTGCGCCCTGACCACAGTGTGTTGCACAGCAGATATTTAAAGCATTATCTTGAAAGCGGCATTGGGCGAAGTGAATTGGCAAAACGCATTCTTTGGGATGCTACGCCTACAAAAATCAACAAGGATGATATTGGCAGAATTTTTATATCACTACCCCCAATGAATGTGCAGGAGCGCTTGGTAAGTGTACTTGATAATTTTGATGCTATCTGCACCGACCTCAATATCGGTCTGCCTGCGGAGATTGAAGCAAGGAAAAAGCAGTACGAGTTCTACCGTGATGCCCTCTTGACATTCGCTGAAAGTGGCAAGACAATCTTGACAGACAGACAGACAGACAGACAGACAGACAGACAGACAGACAGACAGACAGACAGACAGACAGACAAGCATAATGCCCTTCTGAAACTTTGTCAATATGTTTTTGGATATTTTATTATGCCGATGGGCGAACTGTTCGATTTTCGCAACGGTTTGAGCAAAGGCAAAGAATTCTTCGGTACAGGCACCCCGTTCATCCGCTACACCGATGTGTATAACAATCGTTTTTTGAAAGCGGAGAATATCACTGCATTGGTGGAATGTACCCCTGCCGAACTGGAAAAGCTGCGTGTTTCCAGAGGAGATGTGTTGTTTACCCGCACATCCGAAACCGCCGAAGATGTAGGCTGGTCATCCGTTATGCTGGATGATATCGGGGATTGCGTGTTTAATGGCTTTACCATTAAGGCAACACCGAAAACAGATTATCTGCTGCCCGAATACTGTGCTTTTTGTTTCGCTACAAAGGAATTCCGTCAATACGTGACCTCTCATTGTGCGTTTACCACACGAGCATCGTTGACGGGCAAGGCAATCGCAGACTATATGCTGATAGTTCCAACCATCGAGGAACAGCGTAAAGTTGCAAATATCCTGAATAAGTTTTATGCCCTCTGCAACGATTTGTCCGGCGGTATCCCTGCGGAAATCGAAGCAAGGCAAAAGCAATATGAATATTACAGGGAAAAACTGCTGACGTTCACTCCGGCAGAATGACCCGGAAGGAGGTAGCCTGTGAGCTATTTCAATATCGTTGCACAGAGCAGTGAGAGCACTGTTGTAACAGAATATAAACCACAGCAAAAACGCTCGGATGCCTATCAAAGCGAGGCGCAGCTTGAAAAGGAATTTATTCGTCTGTTGACAGAACTCGGCTACGAATATCTTTCTATTCATAAGGATGCCGACCTTGTGGCAAACCTGCGTAAACAGCTTGCAAAACTTAATGGCTATGAATTTACCGATAATGAGTGGAAACGCTTTTTCGAGGAAAACATCGCCAATAGCAACATGACCATTGCAGACAAGACAAAACTCATCCAAGAGGATTTTGTCCAAGTGCTGAAGCGTGACAACGGTGAAAGCAAAAATATCACGCTGATTGACAAGAAGAATATCCACAATAATTTTCTGCAGGTCATCAATCAATACACGGTTTCCACCGATGATGGTGCAAAGCACGATAATCGCTATGATGTGACGGTGCTTGTAAACGGTCTGCCCCTTGTGCATATCGAGTTGAAGCGCCGTGGCGTACCGATTCGTGAGGCATTCAATCAGATAAACCGCTATCAGCGTGACAGCTTTTGGGCGGCAAGCGGTCTGTATGAATATGTGCAGATATTCGTTATTTCCAATGGCACGAATACAAAATATTACTCCAACAGCACCCGTTTTAACCACATCAAGGACAGCAAGGCGGGTAAGGTCGCAAAGGAGAAAACGAGCAACAGCTTTGAATTTACATCTTTTTGGGCAGATGCCAATAATCGCATCATTCCCGATCTTGTGGACTTTACAAAGACCTTTTTTGCCAAGCATACCATTCTCAGCATTTTAAGCCGATACTGTGTTTATACTTCTGAGGGTATGCTGATGGTAATGCGCCCTTATCAGATTGTAGCCACAGAACGAATTATCAATCGTATTGAAATTGCGAATAACTATAAGAAATTCGGTACAGTTGCCGGTGGCGGCTATATCTGGCATACCACAGGCAGTGGTAAGACCCTGACATCTTTCAAAACAGCACAGCTTGCTTCAAAATTGGAGTACATAGACAAGGTTCTGTTCGTTGTGGATAGAAAAGACCTCGACTATCAGACCATGAAGGAATACGACCGTTTTGAGAAGGGTGCTGCCAACAGCAATACATCCACAGCGGTTCTGAAGCGTCAGCTTGAGGATGATAACGCCAAAATCATCATTACTACCATTCAGAAGCTGGCTACCTTCATCAAGAAAAATGTCGGACACGGTGTATTTGACAAGCGTGTGGTTATCATTTTCGACGAATGCCATCGCAGTCAGTTTGGCGATATGCACCTTGCCATCACGAAGTACTTTAAGAAATATCATCTGTTCGGTTTCACAGGCACGCCGATTTTCGCTGTTAACGCAGGTGTAAGTAAAAATCCGTCCCTGCGCACCACAGAACAGGCTTTTGGTGACCAACTGCATACCTACACTATCGTGGATGCCATCAACGATAAAAATGTCCTTCCGTTCCGTGTGGATTATATCAAGACAATGGATATGGACGAGGATATTGATGACAAGGATGTGTGGGACATCAATCGTGAAAAGGCATATATGGCACCGGAGCGTATTCGTTTGGTGACTGAATATATCCTTTCCCATTTCGACCAAAAGACCTATCGTGGGGACAAAACCTATACATTTAATGTTCTGCAAAATATTGCAGAGGTTGCGGCTGCAGGTGGCAGAGATGCCATTGAAGAGGTAAAACGCAAACAGCGTGTCAGCGGCTTTAATTCCATTTTTGCCGTTTCTTCCGTAGATGCAGCAAAACTCTATTATGAAGAGTTCAAAAAACAGATGGCAGCAGACCCTACAAAACATCTGCGTGTTGCAATTATCTATAGCTATGGTGCCAACGAGGAAGAAACAGACGGAATTTTAGATGAAGAAAACTCCGAGGATACCTCTGCTCTGGACAAATCCTCCCGTGATTTCTTGGACAGCGCCATCGCAGATTATAATGCAATGTTCCACACCAACTATGATACTTCCTCAGATAAATTCCAAAATTATTATAAGGATGTATCTCTGCGTATGAAAAATAAGGAACTTGACCTCTTAATCGTGGTCAATATGTTCCTCACAGGGTTTGATGCTACTACTCTTAATACACTGTGGGTAGATAAAAACCTTAAAATGCATGGTTTGATACAGGCATTCTCCCGTACCAACCGAATTCTCAACTCCATTAAGACCTTTGGCAATGTTGTATGTTTCCGCAATCTGCAAAAGCGTACTGATGATGCTATTTCTCTTTTTGGAGACAAGGAGGCAGGCGGCATCGTTCTTCTTCGTGGCTACAACGATTACTACTATGGCTTTGAGGACGATGACGGGAAGGTAAAACCCGGCTATGTGGATATGCTTGAGGAATTGACAACAAAATTCCCGCTGACAGACGAGAGAATCACCGGAGAACAGAATCAGAAAGATTTTATTGTTCTGTTTGGTGCAATTCTGCGTATGAGAAATTTGCTGTCTTCTTTTGATGAGTTTGCAGGCAATGAGGGAATCTCCGAGCGTGACCTACAGGATTATCTCGGCAGATATCAAGACCTCCGTGATGAATGGAAGAACAAAAAGCCTACCGGTGAAAAAGAGGATATTACTGACGATATTGTTTTTGAAATCGAATTGATAAAGCAGATTGAAATCAACATCGACTATATCCTCATGCTTGTAAAGAAATATCATGATTCACACTGTGATGATAAGGAAGTGCTTATTACCATTCAAAAGGCTGTTGACGCCAGTCCGGAATTGCGTAGCAAAAAGGCACTTATCGAAAGTTTCATTGCAGGCATCAATGATGTCACGGATGTTATGGCTGAATGGCGCAGCTATGTTGCCGAAGAAAAGGAACGCCAACTGAAAGCACTTATCACAGAGGAAAATTTGAAAGAGGAAGAAACAAGGAAATTTATCGATACCTCATTCCGAGACGGGTCTGTTAAGACAACCGGAACAGATATTGATAAGTTGTTACCGCCGATGTCCCGTTTTGGCGGTGGCAACCGTGCAGAAAAAAAGCAAAGTGTAATTGCAAAGCTAATTGAATTTTTCGAGCGTTTCTTCGGAATCGGATAAACAGAAAAAGACCACACAGCCGACATTGTAGTCAGTTGTGTGGTCTTTCTGTTAGGCACCGCTTGAGGACGTCACTCAAAAATTATCGTTGTTTTCAATAATCCCTAAGTGAACGCTCCAAACCGGCGGCCTTTTTAACCTATCATTCCACTGTTATCTGTTGCGGCAGGAACCGCTTCCTACTCGTGGTGATGCTGCCCGTGGCTGCAGTGGGCGGCGGCCATTCTCTCACCCGCCTCAGTCAACGCTATACTGCCCAGTTCCAGCTCCGGCGTATCCCCCAGAAAGCCCGGCTTTTTGGCCCCCTCTGCCACCGTATCGCAGAAATACGCATAAAGGGCGCTTCCCTTGTATTTCTCATAGCCGTATTCCTTTAAAGGAATGTCGTAGTCCAGCGTGATTAAGCCCCTATCCTCCAGTTCTTGCAGAAAAGCGCCCGCCTCCTTGACCAGGGCCATATCGTCAGCGGCAGAACGGAGAAATACAGGCGCCAGGGCCGTCGAGATAAAATCCTCCTCCCGGCTGTCCTTCAGGATAAAGCGAGCCACCGGCAGATAGCGGCAGTGTCCCAGCTGGTGGAGAAAATCCTGTTGATTTTTTGTCACCTGAATTGGCTGTCCCGAGGATTCCCCGGTTTTGTGGTTATGTGTATGGTCATGGCCGCAGCCGCTGCCGCAATGATCGTTGTGTGGCATGAAAGCACTCCTGTCCTTTTTAAACTCGATAAAACTATCATACCCCCAGAATGTCAAAAAGTCCACGGTGTTATGCAATAAAAACGGAAGCGGCGAGTCGCCAGGGAAGTTCTTCCCCTATTCCGGCGTATTCGCTGCCCTAGGAAAACTCATCCTCATTTTGCAGGAAAAACTGGCGATAAATCCGCACATTCTCTAATTCGGTCCAGTGCTTTGTCGTTACCGGCCTTTCGTCAAGATCGTATATTCTTGCTCTCTCCATAGCCAGTAAAAAGGGCGAATGCGTGGATATAATAAACTGACATCCGAAAAATCGTGCGGCGTTCTCGATAAAACTTTTTAATTCCAACTGCCGATTGGGCGAAAGGCTGTTTTCCGGTTCGTCCAAGATATACAACCCGTTTTCCTCTATTTTCCCGGTAAAATACCGGTAGGCGTTTTCTCCGTTCGAGTATTCGCTTACCGTACCGATTAACTCGCTTTTCACAAACTGCGTCTGCGTTTTCCCGCGAGCCTTTATCGTCTTTTTTAACTCATCATAATCGGCTATCGACTCTAACTGAAAAGGGGCGTACTTCGCCTCCAAATACTCCTGGCATACGTCCTCCCTTTTTAACTCGATCCCTTCATTCAAGCAGCGTATTTCCAGCATATAGTCAAAAACATCATCGCTTGTTATGATTCTGCTTTTATCCGGTATCCGCTTTTGGATATCCGCTTCACATATTGAGACATAGGCGGGATAGCTTACGGATGTATTATACAGGGAATCCCGATTTATTTTTGTTATATCCGCGATTAGATTGAGCATTGTGGATTTCCCCGAGCCGTTGTTCCCATACAAAATTGTGATGGGTTCAAAGTTCATTTGTTTAAGACCAAATGACGATATGACATGATAGGGATAAGAGGAACCGCCGCATTTCAATATATATTCCGTTTCCTTTTTCCACTGGGAAACGTTATGTAAGTCAAATAAATCATGGCATGTCCTTTCTTTATCGAAAACCCTGGGAATGTTGCGCCATGTTGTTTCTTACCATACAACGAATAAACCATGTTTTCTCTTACCATATGCCACCAAAAAATCGATCCATGCTTGTGAATATAAAATGAGCATTCTCCGATTGCCGGTCCATGTTTTGCACGATGTCCCATGAAATCACATAGTATATGTAGTGAAAGGAGGGAATGCTTTGAAACAAAACATCAATCGTTGTCCAATGCCAATGAATGATTACGGCCCGGAGCCGTTTGTGACAAACATAGACGCGGCAACCCGGCAAAACCCCAACTATCGAACGGCGTTGTGGACAGGGCAGTATTTGCAGCTCACCTTGATGTGTATACCAGTCGGCGGTGAAATCGGTCTAGAAGTACATCCGGACACCGACCAGTTTTTGAGAATTGAGAGCGGCAGCGGCATGACCATGATGGGCCCTGCAAAAGATCGGCTGAATTACCAACGGCCGGTCTGTGACGGATACGCCGTTTTTGTTCCCGCCGGGACATGGCATAATATTATCAATACCGGACACAGTCCTCTTAAAATTTACACGCTGTATGCGCCGCCGCATCATCCGCACGGTACCGTTCAGGCCACAAAAGCTATCGCCGATAAAGAAGATTACTGAATAACAGAGGGAATCTATGCGCAAGCAATGGATTCCTTCTTCATTTCAATACAGGATATCTCCAGGCTATTTATATGGCACTCTCAGATTCGTATTATCATAGGAGACAAAAAAGATTGGTATGTAAAAGGCGTCATGAAACGGAGGTGCGGGATGTGACGGCTGTAACGTCACGTCTGTGTGGAGAATGATCTGTTCCGGAGCACCTTCTTTTCTTGGCTGAAACCATATAAAACTACATACACCGAGTACAAAACACCTTTTTGTTCCATCTAAAGTTGGCGGTTCCAACAATAAGGAAACCCGGAAAGACATGTACTGCAAGGTCTTTCGGGTATAATAAGACAGCTGTAGATTGGTCGTTCCAAAAAGAATGTTTCCAAACTCCAACTGTCATCCATCTTAAATTCATTTCATAATGTAGCCATTACTAACAAAAGAAATTAATGCAGTCCAGTACAAGCTTATTTGTGTCGTCCTCTCTGTCTAACATATAGACCTTTTTATTCAAGTCGTTTTTATACATCCTTTTGAGTTCCTCTTCTCTTAGCTTTGATATTCTCATCTTTTTTCCAAAATTACCTTGCCAGTTTGACATTACATCAAACGGAAAACAAACAATGCCTATTACTTTACCGCAAGAAAGTCCTTCCGCCGCGTAGATAGTGCGTCTTACAAAGCTTACATCATCAAATGGGTTGATGCACAATATAACAGCATCCGGTTGTAAAGCGGTAAAATATAGTTGATGATAAATGGGATACATCATAGCATTATAATCATTATAAGCTATAAAACCACTCTGAGCTCCAGCTATTATTATATCCACATCTTTTTGTGTTATGTTCCAAATCATACCGTTGACAGCCGCTATTGTTTGTGGCAAGTCCAAGCTTACTTGACCATTATATCCACAAGGAAAAACCTCATCAAATCCAAATAGCGGGGAAGTCGCTTCAGTACCGATTTGTCCAACGATATAGCCCCGCCTCAAAAAATTTTTTCTTAATTCAAGTTGAAGTGAAAATTTTCCCTGCTGAGAATTCGTTCCTATTACAGCTAAAACCGGCTTGTTTGTCTTATATAATTTCCCAAAACGTTTTTCGAGGTTTTTTTCGTCGAAACCAAGGCTAAATAATTTTGAAGAAAATGCACCTGACTTAAATTCATCTGGAAGCGGATCCAAGGAATACACATTTTTTCCAAACGCTAATGACTTTTGGAAAAGATCCTTTTTAAATCCGGCGCCAATAATTCGATCCAGCTCGCCCGTGTGCCCAATAATCAATGTGTCAAATTCATCCCATGCCACTGTATTAATATCCTGTATGACTTTTTTATTACGGCATCCCGGCAAAATATCAGCTACCGTTCTTCCCACCTGACCTGTTATACGTAAGGAGCAATATTTTGCAGCCTCAAACGATAACATTTCTTCGTATCTCGCAATTGCATGCATTTCTTTATTAAATGGGAAAATCATCGCCTTACTTATTGAAAAGGGAACTTCAGCCTTCACGGGCTTTTCGTTATGATGTTGACTTGTACATATTTGACTAAGCTGGAACTTTTTTTGATCTTGAAGACTCTCAGCAATTTTAAGTGTGATCAACGCGCATAGATAACTGTTTCCCCTAACAATTATATAATCAGGAGAGGTCCACGCCACTCGCATATTCCGGATTTTTCCCACTATATTTACAATACTGTTTTCCACATACATAAAGCCCTCCGGTGAGCCTGCCAGTTCCTGACCGTCAACTCCTATAACATGGCAAAGTGCTGCTGGAAATGAGACAGCACCATTATTATCAAATGCCGATACCACTATCGAACCTTTTTGATAAAATTTGTCAAACAGACTTTGTAGAGCAGCAATACTACCGCAACTAAGAAAACCCATGCTTATATTTATAACATCAAAATGATAATTTTCATATATAGGTCAAAAGCAATTGAAAAGTTTCCTGAGTCAGCGGAGAATTTTTATCATAAATTTTTATATTAGTTATTTCTGCATTTTTTAATTGCTTCATTATTAAATAGAATATCGCCGTACCATGTCCAATTTGATCAATAAATCCTTTTGGGGGATATACCTTACCCTTATCAACAATCAGTGAGAAACCTTCAACCCTTGTTTTGTTAAACGCTGGATGATTCGCTCTCACTCCACTATCGAGTATCGCAATTTTTATAGCCACCTTTTTCCTCCTCCGTGTGTCAAATGTATGCCTCACTCTGTTTTTGGAACATGACCGCATAAAGTCCCTGCCGCTGCATAAGCTCGCGGTGTGTCCCATATTCCGCGATTTTGCCCCCGGAAAGCACGACAATCTTATCGGCAATTTGGGAGGCGGTCAGCCGGTGGGATATAAAAATCGCGGTTTTATCTTTTGCCGTCTGCATAAATTTTTCATACAGCTGACTTTCCGCTTTCACATCCAGGCTTGCCGTAGGCTCATCGAGGATAAGGAGAAGAGCGTTTTTGTACAAAGCGCGTGCAAGCGCTATCCTTTGTCCCTGGCCCCCCGAAATTTCCATACCGTCGGACGAAAATTTTTTGGAAAGGTAGGTATCGGTGCCGTTAGGCAGTCCGTTCACAAACTCATCCAAATCCACTTCGGACAGCACCCGGGATATATCATCCTTCTCTTCTCTCATCGTGATATTCTCAGCGATGGTAAAGGCAAAGGTGGTATAATCCTGAAATACCGCGCCGATCCTTGGATAATACTGTTCATCAGGAATATCCCAGATATCGGTTCCGTTCAAAGTGATCGTTCCCAGCGTCGGCCGGTAGAATTTGCACAGCAGTTTGATAAGGGTGCTTTTTCCGGCTCCGTTGTAGCCCACCACGACCAATTTTTCCCTGTCACCTATCTGAAGATTGATGTTTTCCAGAACATAGTCGTCACATCCGGGATAGGAAAACCAGACATGGGAAAAAACGATGGAAACCGTTTCTCCGGTTTTTAGATATTCACGTCTCTGCTCCGTAGCGGCGGAGCCTTCCTCCGACAACGCCCGCAGAGCCTCAAAATCAGCGACGTTCTGCAGCTGCCGATTATATTGGGAAACCAGATCCGTTAAGGCGCCAAGTACCGCACTGGTTGCGGTTATGGTGGAAAACAGCAGGGAAAAATTCGCAAGGGACAATCGGCCCGCCATATAAAAATTGGACAGGCTGTATAAAATGAAGTAAGAGGAACAGGCGTACAAAACGGCCTCTATCATGTTAAACAGGAAAATGCGTTTAAAATCCTGGTATTGCATGTGAACCATCGTCAACCGGAACGCGCGCACCTTATTCAAAAACCAGCCCTGTATGCCGTTGACACGGATTTCCTTGGCAGCCCCCTGGTGGAAATAGCATATGGAGGTGAGATAGTCACCCACACGGTCATTTTTCGCGGAGGCCATCATCATGGCAATGCTCTTTCGATAATTGACTGCAGTGAAGGCAATTTTGACCAGCAGCAGGGCGGCGACAACGACAAAATAGAGAACATTATATTGAGCAATGATGAGAATATACCCTACCAGGGTGATAGCATTTTGAATCATTTGCTTGATGGTTTCCAGAATTCCGATTGTAGCGGAAGCGTTTCCGGCAAGACGGATATTGTCTTTCTGTGATGTGCTTTCCAAAGCGGACAGGTTCAAATCCATCGCAATAGACCCGATTTCAAGCATAAGCCGCGCATTGAATTTTTCCACACATATGCGGTTTTTCTTTTCTAGAATCGTCATAAGGCCCCGTACAAAAAACAAGGCGATACAAAACAGTGCAATTACCATAACGATCCGTCTGTACTCCGTTTTGTCCGTCAGGCACTCGATAATCAGCTTGGGAACGTAAACCGATAGAAGAGACAAAAAGGAGGACAGCAGTACCTGCGGCACAAAAAACAGAAAATAGCGGGGCGCATAGGATGCGATCAGACGCATGATGGAAAACGGCGCCATCAGCTTTTTTTTTCATCTGTTTCATGGCTCCTCACTCTTCTCGCGGTAATAGCGGGCTTGTGTTTCAAATAACGCGCAATACAGGCCGCCTTTGTTCAGCAAAAATGTATGCGGGCCCTCCTCCACGATCCGTCCGCCCTGCAGCACCAGAATGCTGTCACAAAACTTTGTGGACGACAGGCGATGGGAAATAAAAAGCGTGGTTTTATCCTCCGCCATATCGCGCATGCTTTCAAAAAATTCATGCTCGGCAATGGGGTCCAGCGCCGATGTAGGCTCATCCAGTATCAGCATAACCGACTGTCTGAACAGCGCCCGCGCCATGGCCAGCTTTTGTCCTTCGCCGCCTGAAAACTCAATGCCGTTTTCGTCAAGCTCCTTAAACAGTACAGTACGGTATCCATCTTTCAGGGAGTCGACCTTTTCTCCGAGTCCGCTTTTTTCAATGGCCTCGCGGATTTCATCCTCCATGCCCTCCGCACGGTCAAACGCAATGTTTTCCATAATCGAATAGGCAAAAATACAGTAATCCTGCAGAACAACTCCAATCTTTTTCAAATAGTCGTCCAGGTTCATCCTGCTAATATCCATCCCATTCAGCAGGATACGCCCTGATGTAGGCGTATACAGGCGCAGAATCAGCTTAACGATTGTGGTTTTCCCCGAGCCGTTCAATCCGACCAGACCCACCTTTTGGCCGTTTTCGATGGTGAAACTGACCTCGGTCAAAACAGGAGTGTCTGTACCAGGATAGGTGAAGGAAACGCGGTCAAACTCCAAACGAAAACCATCGCAGGAGTTCTTAGCGGGACAGGTTTGGTTGGTAGCATAAATCTTGCTGTGATCGGTTATCCACTGCTTGTATTCCGTAAATACCGCCATATACGAGATCAACTTGTTGATGGTGGCCATATTGTCGAAAAAGCCAATCAGGATGGAGGTCAGCAGGGTTACCGCTCCCAGGAGTACGGAGTATTCCGCAATACTGATATTTCCTGTATAGGTTAGATAGGAAAAATACAAATACATGGCGGCAGACTGCAGCACCGCAATGGCCCCCGATAAGCAGTCGAGCTTTGTTTTCGTTTTCAGAAAAGCCGTCAGCCGCTCCATTTGCCGGCAAAACAAGTGTTTGTTTTTTTGTAGAATGAGGGGTTTAGCGTTGTTGATACGGACATCTTTAGCGTTTTCATATCGGGTCATAAGGGAATACAGGTATTCCCCTTTGCGCGAATCCTCGATCTGTTCATTTTCAAAATCAAACTCAGCCTTACGCCCCCTAAACGTTAAAAGGACGGAAACTGCGGATGTCAAAACGATCAGAAAAAGGAAAGCCGGGCTGAGCGTCGAAAAAATATACAGGATGCCCGCAAATTGAACGATATACTGGACGAACCTGCCGATGTGAGTAAAGGCAAAGACGGGATTTGCCCCCATGGATTTTTTCTTTCTGTCCAGTACGGACCCGTCCTGTGCCCAGTGGTAATCCACCAGGACTCCGTCGCGCATGTAGTCAAGCTGCACCTTGTCGGAAGCCTCCCGCGCCAAGCGGATATCCAGATAAGCCAAAAGGGTTTTTACCAATGACACAATGAGATTGAATCCCACAAGCAAAAAAATCGTGCGCGTAACGTAAGAGACCCCCAGATCTTCTACAAGGGCGTAGATCACTGCACCGATTCCCACCACATCGATCAGGGGCAGAAAGGCAGAAAATATATTTTCCAGAACCGTGACAACAACCAGGCCCCTGTTGTTTTTCCAGGCATACCCCAATAATGCCCGGAAGGGTTTTTGTTTGCTCACATTTTCATCCTCTTAATAGGAATATTCTTTGCAGTAAGGCACTTTACTGCAAAGAATAAGCATTCAGCATGTACAATTGCCGCTTTGTCCACTCGGACAGCAAGCATCGACTCCGTTGGTTTCTGTGCTGTATAAGGTGACCAGCTTCTCATCCTTATGAATAACCGGCTTTTAATTGGGGGTCGGTGATTTTGCTTATACTTTTAGCTCCCACAAATGTATTATAAATCAGCAATTCACCTTTTTCATTTTTGCAGGTATAATTGAATTTTGAACGTTTATACATTTTCTTCCCCCCAAAACAGTCTGTTATCATAAAAGTGAAGCAATTTTGTGGAATCGCTATCTGAGTGGATAATCTCCTTATTATCGACTACAAACCCTTTTGGATTTAAAAAAACGTATATCTTGTTTTTCGCCGCCAGCATATTGTATTTACTGTTTAATAGGAACTTAAATCGGAATACATGTCTTACCCAGTATTCCTGAATGTATTCAAAGCGTTCTTTTGACGCCGCCTGTATCCGAAGAGGCTGTCTCATTAATATATGAGACTTCATTTCATATAAATTCAGAACCGTATTCGACCGGTCAAAATATAAAAGGTTGAGAGCGAGGTCTACCACAATCCATTTGCGTAATGAAAAAATGAAAACCTCCGTTACACAATGACATTCACAATAGTTTAATTCCATGGGTAAACATGAAACCCATCGTGCCCTAAAACCGGCTGCCAACAAAATCTGCGTAAAAATGACCGATATATATCGACAATTTAATGAATATCTCTCTTTTTTTGCTGTTTTTATTGTTTCAAAACAATCCATATGATCATAACGACGACTTTCCAGCTTTTTTCCCGGAAAGCACAACAGATCAAATGCCCATTTTTTTAATTTTAAGATCCGCTGTAGTTCGGACCCCTCTCCCATTACCCTTATAATATCCCATTCATTTCTAATACGCGATAGCCCGGGAGAGTTCTCCTTTTCAAATGTAAACTCAGGAAAATCAAATGGTACAATCCCCTTGTTATCATATTCCGGATAAAGGCTTAAAAACCGATAGTCGTCATCCAAGCCGTATTCTGCATATTGATAGTATGAATACAGCATAATAACCTCCCAATAAACCAGCTTATAATCAAGTACAAGCGATTCAGAAAATAAAATGGTTTGCAATGGAAAGCAGTACAGAAGACAAATATCAATGGTCATAGTCTTTTAATAATGGATCACAATCCATTTCCGTACTGCTTCATACAGCAAGTTAAATAACTGTTGCTCCTTTTGAAATATCTCCAACATATAATCATGAATGCTTGGAATGTGCCGAAGATCTCCGGTCTGCTCATACTTCAGGCCCAGCATGACACAGCAATTCAAATTCTGCACGATTTCTTTGTCTAGTACAAACCAGCTGTCGTCATAGGGAATCGTAAATTGAGAAAGAAGAAATTTCATGTTTTTTCCAAAGCGCTGGCGATAAACATGCAACCGATTCAGATTTTCGGCATAGCGATACTTACGACGAAATTCCTCATCGACTAAAATACGCCCTGCGGCAATCAATAAGGCATTATACACACCCAAATAGCCATAATAAGCCGGACAAATGCTGTCGTCTGCTGTATTGTAGGTTTCATAAATCTGATAAGCCTGAAATCCAATATCACGAAGATCATTAAATAAAATAAAGGGGCTATATTCCGTATGAAATTCCTTTCTTGGTGACAGAAGGGTAACGGGATACAAATATTCCCGTCTAAAAAGACTCAAATCGATGGTATTGGAAGAAAGATGATCGAAGGAAGCAAATGCTCGTTGGAAATCGGCATATCCTACAGTTTTCGACTTCCACTTCACGTTTTTGAGAAAGGGAAAAAATATAAATTGATTCTCATCATCATAGCCGTAGACCAATACCTCGTGAGTATGCCCCGGCTCTTTTCCTAAAAGAAGAGAGTAATCGCATTCAATCAGAGGGTATAACCCCTGATTGATTTTCTCCCGGATGAAAGGGATCAGATCAGAAGACGAAACCTCCTCATGATACATTCCATGCGTAATCAAAGCATCGCTGTAATATGTCAGCTGATCGTATTTCGCCCCGTTCTGTCCGTGAAATACCTCCCAGCCATAGCCAGAAAAAATATGCTGATAATGCTGCACCATCCAGGGAATCAGATGAGGATAGGCCTCAATAATCGCAAAACGATAATAGCTCCAGCACTCCGTTGGAAGGCTGTTTTCAATACATATGGGAAGTATTTGTTTCATAGGTATCTCCTTTTATCAGCGTACCCCCAACATGAAAATCTAGGTAATAAAACCCAAAGATCGTCCAAAACAGATGTAAAAGTAATTTTCTATTTTCTATAATTTACCTCATAATATAATTTTTGCAACAGTAATATATAAATTTTTAATAATTGAAAAAGTGTGCATTTTATTGATTTTTTTGACATTACCTGTTCGTTTGGTTTTTCTATAGAATCAAAAATCAGTAAGCCAAAAACAGTACCTGATGCCCCCAACAGATACAGGGCGCAGATGCGGCCGCTGCGGATGCGATAGAGTTGGCCCATCAAAGCAGCGGGTAAAAAGGCATATAAACCAATACCACTGGAAAAGCAAAACAACCCCCAAAGAATCGGCCTATAAAGCCATCCTTCGGGGGTTGCTATTGTAAAAGGCATGGAAGGCGCAAGGAAAGGAATGTGTGAAAGGAAAACCTTTGCAGATTCCCCTCTCCGCGTCGAGCGAAGCGGATCACCCCGCCGCAGCGGACGTTGTTTGCCAAGGGCAAACAACGAGCACCAAAGAGAAAAGACAGGCTTTCGCCTGTCTTTTCTCTTTGGTGCGAGAGACGGGACTTGAACCCGTACGCCATATGACACACGCACCTCAAACGTGCCTGTCTGCCGGTTCCAGCACTCTCGCCTATTCAGCGCCTGTTCGACGCAAGGGTTATTATAGCATCCCGGTCCCCCGGTGTCAACCGCGCGGACGGCAAAATATTTCGTCCGCCGTCCGCACAGCCGTCCTGGTTTTGCGCCGCTTCCTCTACAGGGTATGCGGCGGTATAGCCAGGGGTTCCTGCCGGAAGATGTCGCCGTACGTAAAGTGTATTAACCTTACAGGTCGAAGGTGACGGCGTCCAGCTTTTCGGTCACCATTCGGGTTACGTCATTGAATACACCGTGGAAGGGACAGGACCGGGGGGAATTGCAGTTGCAGTCGTAATTGCTGTCGAGGCAGCGACTGAATCGGTAAGGCCCCTCCACTGCTTCAATCACCTGCCGCAGGGTAATGGCGGACGGTTCCCTGGTCAAGACATAGCCGCCTTTGGCCCCTTTGTACGACCGGACAATTCTGGCCGCCACCAGCTTGCGCATGATTTTGAGTGTAAAGCGCAGGGACACCCCGGTCTGGTCGGCCAGGGTCTGCGCGTCGGTGCGCTCACCCGACTGCGCCAGGCAGTGGACGATCCGCACCGCGTAATCGGATTCCAGTGTGATATGCATAACCGCTCCTATTCTCGGCTGAGGGTGAAGATGGCGTGTGTCATCAATCGAGGAAATCCTTCAGCTTTTTGCTGCGGCTGGGATGGCGCAGTTTGCGCAGCGCCTTGGCCTCGATCTGACGAATGCGTTCCCGGGTGACGTCGAACTCCTTGCCGACCTCTTCCAGCGTGCGGGGGCGGCCGTCCTCCAGCCCGAAGCGCAGGCGAAGCACCTTCTCCTCACGGGCGGTCAGGGTGGAGAGAACTTCCCCCAGCTGCTCCTTGAGCAGGGTGTGGGAGGCGGCGTCGGCGGGAGCGGGGGCGTCCTCGTCCTGGATGAAGTCTCCCAGATGGCTGTCCTCCTCCTCACCGATGGGGGTTTCCAGCGAGACAGGCTCCTGCGCCACCCGCATGATCTCCCGCACCTTATCCACCGGCATATCCAGCTCTTCAGCGATCTCCTCCGCCATGGGCTCGTGACCGTTCTTGTGCAGCAGCTGGCTGGAGACCTTCTTCACCTTGTTGATGGTCTCCACCATGTGGACCGGGATACGGATGGTCCGCGCCTGGTCGGCGATGGCTCGGGTGATGGCCTGCCGGATCCACCAGGTGGCGTAGGTGGAAAATTTGAAGCCCTTGGTGTAATCGAATTTTTCCACCGCTTTAATGAGGCCCAGATTGCCCTCCTGGATCAGGTCGAGGAACTGCATGCCGCGGCCCACATATCGTTTGGCGATGCTGACCACCAGACGGAGGTTGGCCTCCGACAGGCGCTTTTTCGCCGTTTCGTCCCCCGCATTGATGCGGATAGCCAGCTCGATTTCCTCCTCGGGACTGAGCAGGGGCACCCGGCCGATCTCTTTCAGATACACCTTCACCGGGTCGTCGATGGCCACGCCCTCGGCGCCGGGGACCGGCTGGGCTTCCTCCGCCTCGGGGGCTTCCAGCACCAGCTCGATATCCTCGAAATTGGCGTCGCCAAAATCGTCGATGATCTCAATATTCTGGCTCTCGAGGGAATCGTAGAGCTTATCCATCTGCTCGGGGTCGAAATCCAGGTCCTCCAGCGAATCGAGAATCTCCTGCGTGGTGAGCTTTCCCTTGGATTTGCCCAGCTCGATCAGTTCGTTGATCTGGGTTTTCTTATCCTTTTTCCCCGCCGGAGCAGCCGTCTCGGGAAGTGCCTCACGCGGCGTGAACTCCACGTTCTCCTCGGATTCCTGCTGGTTGTTTTTGATTTCTTCGCTCATACTATCCCTTGCCTTTCGTTTCCATATGTCATCGCTGTATATCTCTATAATCCAGGAACCCGATCCGCCCGGCCGGTCATTGGCGCGTGCCCCGCATGGTATCGAGTATCCGCTGAATGCTCTCCGCGGAAAGCTCCTCGGGCTTTTCCAGCCCCAGCAGACCGTGTTCACCGATGATGACGTCGGCGTACTGTTCCACCTCGCCGGGGGAATTGACACGCTCCCGCGCCTCCCGCACCATGCGGGTGATGTATGCCATTTCTTCCTCACTGAAATCCGCTGCGAGGAAGGGCAGGTCCACCATCATATCCTTCCCATGCCGTTCCAGCAGGCGCTCGTACAGCCGCCGGTTGAAGGCGGTGACCATCTGCTCGGGCGGCAGCTTGGCGGCCGCCGCGCCGATGTAGTCGGGATTGAGTATCAGCATCCCCAGCAGTCCCTCCTCCGCGCTGACCGCCCGGGGGTGCTTCTGCGCCTCGGGATTGGTCCGGCGGAGGGTTTCCTCGTCCCGCCGGACAATCTGGGACAGCTGCCGGCCCTGCTGCTGTTTTTGCTGCCGTTTGCGGTTGCCCTCGATCTGGGCAAGTATAGCGTCCTTGGACACCGACAGCTCAGCGGACAGTTTACCGGCATACACATCCCGCTCGATGGGACTGGGCAGCTCGGCCAGCAGGCGTGACGCCTCCCGCAAATAGAGCACCCGGCCGTCGGCGGTGGAGAGCGGATACTGCCGGCCCAGCTCGATGAGCCGGTATTCCACGTCGTTGGCCGCCCGCTCCATGAGCAGCTTGAACCGTTCGGGGCCGTGGAGGCGGATGAACTCGTCGGGATCTTTGCCGTCAGGGATGGCGATCACCCGGATATCCACCCCCGTGTCCCGCAGCAGACCGATGGCTCGTTTAGTCCCCTTCTGCCCCGCCGCGTCGGCATCGAACACCAGCGTGACCTCCTCCGCATAGCGGGCGATGAGCCGGGCGTGCTCGGCGGTGAAGGAGGTGCCCAGCGCCGCCACCGCGTTCTGAAAACCCGCCTGGTGCAGGGCGATGACGTCCATATATCCCTCGCACAGGATCAGCTTGCCCTTGGCAGCTGCCTTGGCGAAGTTGAGGGCAAACAGGTTGTTGGTCTTTTTAAACACCAGCGTATCGGAGCTGTTCAAGTACTTCGGCTTGGAATCGTCCAGCACCCGTCCGCCGAAGGCGATGACATTGCCACGTATATCAATGATGGGGATGATCACGCGGTTCCGGAATATATCGTATAAGTGCCCGCCGTTGGCGCTCCTCTTGGAGAGGAAGGCGGCAATCAGCTCCTCGTCCTTGTATCCCTTGCCCCGCATATAGTCCCGCAGGGTGTGAAAATCGTCCGGAGCGTAGCCCAGGCCGAAGCGCCGGATGGTGTGGTCGGTGTATCCCCGTCCGTAGTAATAGTCGAGGCCAGCCTTCCCCGCCGGGGAATAGAGCACGGAGTGAAAGAAACGGGCGGCATCGCGGTTGGCCTGCAAAACCCGCAGACGCAGGCGTCCCACCGCGTCGTCCTTATTATCTTCGGGCATCTTCATCCCCGCCCGGTCGGCGAGAAAGCGCACGGCGTCGAGATAATCGAGATTCTCGATCCGTTTGATAAAAGTGATCACATCCCCGCCCGCTCCGCAGCCGAAGCAATAAAAGGAGGCGGTATCGGGATAAAGGGTAAAGGAAGGGGACTTTTCACCATGGAAGGGGCACAGCCCCACCAGGTTGCGCCCGCGGCGCTTGAGGCGCACGTAGGGCGATACCACGGTTTCGATGTCGTTCCTGCTCAGCAGCTCTTGTATAAAACTGTCAGGCAGCGCCATAGGCCCTCCTCCTTTCCATCCCCTAATGTTATGTGCCGGCGCGGGATTTCATGTACCCGCAGGCGCCGCGTCCCGCCGCCTGTTGGTAGTATGTCACCGGGCGGTAAGGTCAATTCCCTTTACCGCCCAGCTGCGGGGAATAAACAGGCCGTCGTATACCTCCAGCGCGTAGTTGTCGGTCATACCCGCTATATAATCCCCCACCGCACGGGAAGTGCTCTCCATCTCCCGTATAGCGTGGTACTCGGCAGGCAGCCGGTCGGGGTTTCGCAGGAAATAGTCGAACAGCCGCTTGATAAGGCCGTCCACCTTGCTCTCCTCCCCTTTGGCGATGGGGTTGCGGTACAGATGCTCGAACATGAACTCGTGCAGTCTGTCAAAAGCGGCGGCGGTTTCCTCGTCCATGCGGATATCGCCGCCACTGTTCTCCACGATGGCGGTGACCAGCCGGTCGATACGTTCCGAACGCCGGCCGCCCAGCACCCCGCGGATATCCTCCGGCACCAGCCGTTCATCGAATACGCCGGCCCGTACCGCGTCGTCAAAGTCGTGGTTGATATAGGCCACCCGGTCCGCCAGGCGGACAATCCGCCCCTCCATGGTCCGGGCCTGCTCGCCACGGGTGTGGCACAGGATGCCGTCCCGTACCTCCCGCGTCAGGTTGAGCCCGCGGCCATCGTTTTCCAGCCGCTCCACCACCCGCACGCTCTGCTCGTAATGGCGGAAACCGCCCTCCATCACGTCGCACAGCGCCCGCTCCCCCGCGTGGCCGAAGGGAGTGTGGCCCAGATCATGGCCCAGCGATATGGCCTCGGTCAGGTCCTCGTTGTAGCGCAGGGCCCGCGCGATGGTGCGGGCGATCTGGGATACCTCCAGCGTATGGGTCAGCCGGGTGCGGTAATGGTCCCCCTCGGGCGAGAGGAACACCTGTGTTTTATGCTTCAGCCGCCGGAAGGATTTGCAGTGGAGGATACGATCCCTGTCCCGCTGATATTCGGTGCGGTATTCGCAGGGAATTTCCGGCCGGTCCCGCTGTGCCCGGTCGGAAAAAGCCGCCCCGGCACACAGAAACTGATGCTCCATTTGTTCGCTTCGTTCTCTGACAAGCACGGTTTTTCCCCCTTTACACACGGTTTTACTTATATATACGCATTTGGTAAGGGTTTTTCCTGCTTTTCGCCGACGGAAACCGTCCCCTTTTGCAAAATTAGCATAAAAAACAAAAAGACGTGAAATTTACACTGCTTTTTGATAAAACAGAGCATATTTCACGTCATTTTTCCTGTGGGTAGCAGGCGGCGCCGATCCGCTCTGCTGTCAGTGAGCCCGCACTGAGGTCGTTCAGCCGTGTCTGGAACGCCGCCGTCCGCTCGGCGGGCAGATGAAAGCGCAGGGTGACTCCCTCCGCAAAGACGGTGTCGTCCACTTCGCCGTCCAGTTCCGCTATCAGGGCGGGAAGACGTCCGTACAGGGAATAGCCGCAGGTCAGCTCCAGCTGGTCACAGGGCTGCATCCACACCGTTCCCGCCGCGTCCACAGCGATTTTGGCTGCGTGGGAATAGGCCCGCACCAGTCCCCCCGCCCCCAGCAAAATACCGCCGAAATACCGGGTGACCACCAGCGCACAGCCGGTGAGCTGTTCCTTCGCCAGCACGTCCAGGACCGGCTGCCCTGCTGTCCCCTGAGGTTCGCCGTCGTCAGAATACCGGCGCAGGCGACCCCCGTCCAGGATAAAAGCGCTGACGTTATGCCGTGCGTCCCACCGCTCCTTTTTTACGCGGGTGATGAAGGCAAGAGCCTCCTCCTCATCGGCGGCGGGCGCGGCGGCGCCGATAAAACGGGAGCGCCGCTCAGTGAATTCCGCTATGGCCGGCCCCCGAATGGTCCGATAGGCGTCCAATCGCCCTCACCTGCCTTTCCATACGAAAAAGGGCAGCGCACAAGCGCTGCCCCCGCAAGGGAAAAACTCCCTTATTTCTCGTCCTGCATGCCGAAACGGCGCTTGAAGCGGTCGACGCGGCCGCCGGTGTCCACCAGCTTCTGCTTGCCGGTGAAGAACGGATGGCATTTCGAGCAAATTTCCACACGGATGTCCTTCTTGGTGGAACGGGTGTGGATCACCTCACCACACGCACAGGTGATGGTGGTTTCCTCATATTTCGGATGAATAGCCTCTTTCATGGTTGTCACCTCTTTCGGCAGACCAAGCATTAACAGTAGGATGATATCACAAACCATTCCAAAAAGCAACCATTTTTTCCTGTTGTTCTGAAAACGCGCCGCTCCCGCACACCCCCGTGTTATCACGGGGGGATGCACGGGAGGGAACGTCCATACCTCCGCTCTTTTTTCAGATGACCAGACCGCCGTTGGGGCTGAGCACCTGCCCGGTGACGAAAGCGGCTTCCTCCGACGCCAGGAAATAAATGGAGCGGGCGATTTCCTCCGCCGAACCGATACGGTTCAGGGGAGTATCCTCCATCAGGCCGCGGCGGTCCTCCGCGGTCAGCGTCGCCAGCATATCGGTATCCGCCGCTCCCGGCGCCACACAGTTCACCCGGACGCCCGAAGGACCCGCCTCTTTGGCCAGTGCTTTTGTCAATCCGATCACGGCCGCCTTGGTCGCGGAATAGGCCGCCTCGCAGGAGGCCCCCGCGATCCCCCACATGGAGGAAACGTTGACGACAGCCCCCCGCTTCTCCCGTATCATCACGGGCAGCGCTTCCCGGCAGCAGTAAAAGGTGCCGCTGACATTCACCGCCAGCAGCCGCTGCCACTCCTCGTCGGTCACGTCGGTGATCAGCTTCTGGGACGACAGCCCTGCGTTGTTTACCAATGCGTCCAGACGGCCGAAGCGGGCCAGGCAGGCGGCGATCAGAGCTTTCACCTGTGCGGAATCGGCTACATCGGCGCCAAAGGCCATTGCATCGGCCCCGGCGGCGGTCAGTTCCCGCTCCAGTTCCTCCGCCGCCCCCTGTGAGCGATGATAATTGATCAGGACACGATAGCCCCGCGCGGCAAACAGTCGGGCCGATGCCCGGCCGATGCCGCGGGCCCCTCCGGTGATGAGAACAACCGGCTGTGGCATGGTCTCCCCCCTGTCTGCATCGTCAAAAAGTCAGCTGCTCCGGGATCTGCTCGTCCTCCGCCGGTCCCGAACCCTCCAGCCAGCCGGGCAGCGGCCCGGTGTAGGTGCGGAAAGCCCCCGGCAGCGCATAGGATTCCCGCAGCGATTCCCCGTCGGCCCACACGCAGCCGGAGGGGCAGGGCCCCGTTCCCGCTGCTTCCATATACCAGCCGTGGAGGACCCATTCCACATGGCTGAACACATGCTTCCCGTCGGAAAGACGTACCGCCCGTTTCGCCGGCAGCCCGTATTCCCCCGCCAGCGCCAGCGCCTGTTCCGCCGTCAGCTCCCCTTCCACGCCGGGAAGTTCCCACATGCCGGACAGGAGGCCCTTGCGCTCCCGGCGGTGCAACAGCACGCGGGCCACGGTCCGGGAGCCGTTTTCCCCGCGGTCGATCAATACCAGAATGGTGCGGGTCTCCCGCCGCCGTTCCTTCGGCGCGGCCCGTACCGGCAGATCGCGGGCACGGCCGGCGGCCCTCCCCGCGCATCTGTCCGCCAGCGGGCAGGCGGCGCAGTCCGGTTCGGTATTGGGCAGGCACACCGTCTCCCCCAGCTCCATCACCGCCTGATTGTAGTCACCGGGACGGTCGGCCGGCACCAGCGCCGACGCCAGCGAGGAAAACGCGCGGCGCACCGCCGGCTTCATTACATCCTCGTCGGAATCGGTCAGCCGCGCCAGTACCCGCAGCACGTTGCCGTCCACCGCGGGCACGGGTATGCCGAAGGCGATGGAAGCGATCGCTCCCGCCGTGTATTCGCCCACACCGGGCAGAGTCAGCAGCTCCTGGTAATCGGCGGGCAGCTCCCCGCCGTACTGCTCCACTATGAGGCGGGCGGCCTTTTGCAGGTTGCGGGCCCGGCTGTAATAGCCCAGCCCCTCCCACAGCTTCATCAGGGTGTCCTCATCCGCCGCGGCCAGCGCCGCTGCGTCGGGCAGCGCCCTCATGAACCGGTCGTAGTAGGGCAGCACCGCCTCGATACGGGTCTGCTGCAGCATGATTTCGGATATCCACACCCGGTAGGCGGCAGGGCTCTCCCGCCACGGCAGATTCCTCACCTGCCGGTCGTACCAGGCGAGCAGCGGGACGGACAGACCGCTGAGCCGCTGCTCCTCTTTCGCCAGACGGGCTTCCAGCTCGGCGGAAGCCGCGTTTTTCCCCTTCCCGCCCATCACAGGAGCGGGATATCCGCCGCGGCACATTCCTCCGCCATCCGGTCGGGCCAGACGGAGGCCTGCACCTCACCAATGTGGGCTTTGTTGAGGAAAAACATACACAGGCGAGACTGGCCGATGCCGCCTCCGATGGTCAGGGGCAAATCCCCTGTCAGCAGCGCCTTCTGGAACGGCAGCTCAGCCCGTTCGGGGCAGCCCGCCTCAGCCAGCTGGGCGGCCAGCGCAGCTTCGTCCACGCGGATGCCCATGGAGGATATCTCGAACGCCCGGTCCAGCACGGGATAATAGAAGAAGATATCGCCGTTGAGGGTCCAGTCGTCGTAGTCGGGAGCCCGCCCGTCGTGGCGGCGGCCCGACCGCAGCCTGCCCCCGATCTGCATCAGGAACACCGCGCCGTATTCCCTGGCCGCCTGCGTCTCCCGCTCGGAGGGGGTGAGGTCGGGATACCGCTCCTCCAGCTCCTGGGTGGTGACGAAGTGGATTTTCTCCGGCAGATACCGGTCCAGCTGGGGATACAGGGCGGCGATGTGCTCCTGGGCGCGGAGGAACACCCCGTAAATGCGGCGCACAGTATCCTTTAAGTACCGCTCGCTCCGCTCCTCCCGGGTGATGACCCGCTCCCAGTCCCACTGATCCACATAAAAGGAATGGAGGTTGTCGGGGATTTCATCCCGGCGCACCGCGTTCATATCGGTGTACAGGCCGCATTCCTCGGGGATGCCGTAGCGTTTGAGGGCGTACCGCTTCCATTTGGCGAGGGAATGCACCACCTCCGCCACCCGTCCGCCCATCTCGCGGATATCGAAGGATACAGGGCGCTCCACCCCGTTGAGATTGTCGTTCAGCCCGGTTTCTGGCAGCACAAAAAGCGGAGCGGACACGCGGGTGAGGTTCAGTTCCCCCGCCAGCTCCCGCTGAAAATAATCTTTGAGTTCCTTGATCGCCCGTTCGGTTTCGAACAGGCTCATTTTGGGATGATATCCCGTGGGGATTTGCAGCCGATAGGTTTCCTGCGTCATGGTGATTCCGCCTTTCCGGTTAGCGTTTCAACAGAGACCTGTTTATTTTACCGCAACTCGCCCAAAAGGGCAAGGGCAAAGCCGTGCCGCTCCCGCTCCGAATCGGGACATCAATCCACATAGCGAATCTCGAAATCTTCGGGATATTTCTCTTGTGCTTCCTCAAATGTTTCACATATTTTTGTCAAATAACCCTGCATCGTCTTTGAGAGAGAACATATGCCTTTTATGATAATGGTATTCTGATGACAAAAACAATCGGTCAGGCAATCCCAGAGGGCATCCAAATTCTCGCCGAAATAATCCGGGAAATCCATACTTTTCTTGATTTTGGGATATATGTCACGCCAGTCTTTCATTCCGGTAAAATCGATTGTATAGTAATCATGCCTGCGTTCCATTTTATTCTCCCCTTCCGATTTTTTCGATCTCAGTCCTCATAGCGAATCTCGAAATATTCGGGGTACCGTGTCTGTGCCCTTTCAAAAATGGCTAATATTTCTTCAATATATTGTTGGAGGGATTTTGATAACGATTTTACTCCCTTAATCGTAATGATGTTCTGAGAACAGGTATAGTCGGTCAGGCAGTCCCAAAGCGCCGATAAATTTTCGCCAAAGTAATCCGGGAAATCCATACTTTTCTTTATCAATGGATATATCTTCCGCCAATCCTTTAAACCGGAAAAATCTACGGTATACGTATAATGCTCTCGCTCCATACATAACCCCCTCCTTTCCATCAAACTATTTCATAAAAAGAATCGTAATGATTGTATGTAACAAATAATAATCCATCATCGGTTTCGACCGGGAATTTGCGGCAATTTACCTTTTCTATTTTCATGTACCGTATAAATACCAGCTCCTGGCAACATATCCCATAGATTACCCGATTTAGGCTTCCACTCCCTTTTTTCCGCCTCTTCCTTCGATACGTAGTTGTCCGGCAGCTCGCCGGTGTTCTTCACCACATAGTCCGCGCCGTCGGTTCCCTCGACGGTGGCCGTGCCGGCCAGAATGGTCTGCATCAGCCACAGCATACAGCGACAGTGGGGATGGCTTTCCTCTCTCATTTCCCGTTCCTGCAGCTCCTCCTGCCATTTCGTCGGCGGCCGGTTATAGATTGTCCCCTCCCTGTCGAGGCACCACTTACACACCCGATGGTCATGGTGGGCGTGCCGGTCCCGATAGCTTTGGCCTATCACCGGATCGAAGTTTTCCCCCTGAAACGACGCCGAAAAAACGGCCTCGTTCAGTCCGTAATCCTCCACTTGCACTCCTCCTTCATTTGTGATTCCATCTAGAGTATAGTGATTATTTTCCATTTGTCAAGAACATTAGTTCTGCCGATATTTACTCACCAAAATAGAAAAAGCCCGGCAGCCTTTCTAAAAGACTGCCGGGCCGGCTAATAGGCTCAATGCCAGTACTGGGCCGGAATGCTGCTGATCATGTGGAAACAGACGGCGACGGTGGCCACCATAGTAACCACAGTCAGGCCGACAAACAGCCACAGAAAAATCCATCGGTTGCGTTTCTGCTTTTCCCGCTGCTGTGGCGGGGCGAAGCGGTACACCTCTGGCGAAGGGGCGCCGCAGGCCGGACAGACTGGCTGCGACAGGGGGACCGCCCGGCCGCACTGGCCGCAGTAGAGGAACTTTTTCGACGTCAGCTGTACGATCAGGTAGACGAGCCCGACAATATTGAAAAAGCCGGTCAGCACCGCCCACAGGGTGGCGTTGTTGTCCCCGCGGTAACGGGCATCGTTGTATACGCTGAGCGCCAGCATAATCTGGGAGGCCAGCCCGATCAGGATCACCACCAGGATCATCAGGATAAATTCCATAACTATTCCGAAAATAACGCTGTCGTTGGGACTCATAACAAAGCCTCCTTATATTCTTTACAGACCAAGGGTACGCTCCAGCAGCACCGCCCGCACAGGGGCACCGTCCGCTCCCGCGATTTTCAGCGGCACGGCGAAGAGGAAATAATAACCCTCCTGCACCGAGGAGAGATCGAGGCCCTCCAGCAGATGAACGCCGCGGCCCAGCAGCTGGCGATGCACCGCCGCCACGCTTTCGGACGGCGCAATCGAAGGCGCTTCCACCCCCACCAGCTTCACCCCCGCGTCGGACAGCACGAAGGCCGCGCTGGGGCTGATCTCCATCTCCCCCTTGAAAAGCAAACGCTCCGGATGCAGGCGGTCGGTGATCTCCTCCGCCTGCGCCCCCAGCAGCACGCCGTCGAAGGGGATCACGTAGCACTCGCCCACGCACACGTCGAGGGGGGTCTGCGCGGCATCGGCTCCGTCGGGAACGAAATGCAGCGGCGCGTCCAGATGGGTCCCGTTGTGCAGGCACATATCCATCGCGGACAGGTTGCACGGATCGCCGAGGGACAGGCGGGACAGGGGACGCAGGGAGGGCTCAGGATCGCCGGGATATACCGGCGCGCGGGTCAGTTCCCGGCTGATGTCCAGCAGCTTCACAGCGTTTCCCCCTTTTTCTACTGTCGGAGTGTTGCTGATAATAAATTAAGTGTACCGCAATCCCTCGGGTTTTGCAAGAGAGGGGGAAGGGTTTCACCAAACGTTCACGTTATCCCACGGACGCACACGGGGTTCGTCCCTGTGGACAGATCGTTTATGTCCCGCCTGCGTTTACCGCCACGGCCCGTCAAACCTCTCCAGCCGTTTCTCCCAGTCACGGATGACCGCCGCGCCGTCACCGGTGCGCAGATTCACCCGGCGCAGGCCGTCGCCACCGACATAATAGCCGGCGGCTTTGCCGCGGGCCGCGTCCTGATACAGCAGGACATCCCCCTTGTACAGCCGTTCGCCGCCGAGGGTAGCGTTACCGGCGCGGAGCGCCTTTTCTATCTGTTCGGGGGTGATATCGTCCTGCTGTGCGATCTTTCGGCAGCACAGCAGGGGTGTGACCGGTTCCTCATCGCCGAAATAACGGTATAAAATCATACGGGATGTTCTAACGTTTCCCACAAAACATCTTCCTTTGTTTTTGATATGCATCATTTGATCTATACCAATTATACTTTGCTCTTTATCAAATAGCAATTGCTATTT
>JAAWQC010000011.1 GCA_022800315.1 Clostridiales bacterium | reverse complement strand
TAGTAATTATAATTACTATATGCAAAGCGGTAAACATTTATGGAGGTGTTGTGATGAAAAGCTACGTAGTTGAGTTAACGGATGAATTATCCGTGATTTACGAGGATATTGCCAAGATGAATAAAAAGAAAGTAGAGGACTGTCTGGCTATTATTCTGGAAAGGGTTATTCGTACAATGATTAATAAATCAGAAACTGAAAATAATATAAAACAAGATAAGTAATGAATATAACTTTATATAAAATGTAATATATAACGAAAAAAGTCGACTGCAGCGTCTCACATACGAATTCGCGACAGCAACCGACCTCTTTCAACCTTGCCCGCCGGTCGGGATTCTGAACCATTGGGGTTCGAATCCTGGGCTTGTCATAAAAAAACAGCGCCCCGCACTGTCGTGCGAAGCGCTGTTTTTTGTGAGAACCACATGAAAAAGATATTTTTGACATTTCGGCGGTGGGAGTTGAACTCTTTCGAAATAACATATTTTTATGGCAAAATAGAATTGTCCTTTAAACAACGATTTTATTATATAGATACTCCATTACAACAATTCTTGTGCTAATGGCTTTGCTGGCTTTATTCTTATTATTTTGTAATACCCCTCCTTGTCTTGGCTCTCTTCATAATTATAAATAAGACCTTTTTTCTTAAAAGCAGTAAGTAGTTTTTCGTTTTCATCATTGATCTCAAACTTTGGCCGACTGCGAGTGTCAAATATTTTGAGATAGTCAGTTAAGTTAAGCAAAGTGAAAAACTCTTTTATGTAGTCCTCGCTAAGATTAGGCATCATTGCTATTAAGAGATCAATTTTCGCATCTCGGTTTACTTTATCTGAATGAAGGAGATTATTCTTTAACTTCTCCGAAGCAGATTTTGGGTCATCAATAATACTTACTATATTTCTTATTGCATACTCAAATATCTTTGCCTGAACGGAATTGTCCCATTGTTCAAATGATGAAAATAAATCCGGTAAATCAGATTTCGAAAAATTATTGTTGAGAATATATAGACATACAACAGAAGAATAATTCTTTCCGATTACCGAAATTTCGTCATCAGAAAATTCAAGCAACTTGGTTTTTAGTTCATCGCTAATGTCCCAATTAAGTATCTCTAACAATTCTTCCCGTGAAAACAGAGCGTCGTCCATTATATCAATATACTTTTCTATGTTCTTGCGGATGAAATAAGCTTTCCGGTCTAGATAGTTTTCGCGCATAAATTTTAAGTTGTCAGCTGTCATTCTAATAATGTCTGTATCGATTAAGATAGTGATCTTATCATCGGAAATCTCTGCGATATCAAAATTATCATAAACAAATTTCAATGACACCAATATTTGTTTGTACTTTGAGTTGTCGATATCATTGCATATAATCACGCTATCAAATAGTTTTTCTTTGGCATCTTCATCATATTCAGTTTTTGAAAAATCCAAATCAATATCACATCTGTTGATATAAGAAATGACGCTTTCATTGAGCTTTACAGCATTAAAGCAATCCATAATATTACACTCTGAATACTGTACTATATCGGCATCCAGCAATGACGACCACAAGGAACTATCCGCAATCTCTTTTATAGAAGTAATGGTTGTCCGCAGAGCAGAAATAAAAGATTGTTTATGCTCAATAGTGAGATCAGAGTTATTTAATACAGCAACAGCTACATTTTCGTCATCGCGGATAGTTCCGTTGCTTATTTTCAAAATAACATCAAAATACTCATTGATATTCTGATTAACATATTGGGTTATTGCAGAATCAGGATTTGAAAATAATAGCGTGTAATTCTTGTGAAAGAAGTCATCTTCATTCTTTTCCTCTAAGATTTCTCTTTGAATGAGTTGCAGGTTTTCTGCATTGATTTCGTACAAAGATTTCTCATAGACAGCATGAAACAAATCCTTGTTTAGTTCTGCATAATCAAAACCTATGAAACACACGCCAAGAATCGTGAAGCAATGAATCAGTCTATCAATTTTAGGATTATCTATTGCAAGATAGTCGCGCGCATTGGAAATATAATTACATAGGCAATTATTTTTATTGACGCATTCAACAATTTCGTCATCTGAATAATAAAGTGTAGAGATTGAATATTTGCGTATTTGTTTTTCAGTTAGTAATTGCTCATTAAGGGCTGCTATAAATACTTCTGACCATCTCATATTAAGGCGTTTAATATAAGTTGGCAATTCAGTTGTCATATCAAAATAAGCCCCTATAAACTTGAAATTTTTTGTGTTTTTCAATTGGTCGATCAGTCTATCAACATAGTCTGTACGAGAAGTTTGGAG
The DNA here is from genome assembly GCA_022800315.1 of Clostridiales bacterium. Lineage (GTDB taxonomy): Bacteria > Bacillota > Clostridia > Oscillospirales > Acutalibacteraceae > Avimonas_A. The sequence continues at coordinate 60,511 of JAAWQC010000011.1, read as the reverse complement.
TAAATATGTGAGCAGGTCAAAATTAAGGGTTTCCTCCTGATCAAAATCCACTAATCTAAGGCGTGAAACAACTAACTTTGGATTTTTTAATTTATAGGTGTATTCTTTGGATTTTTTATCGGTTATACTACGCAAGAAAGTTTTATCAATTCGGCTTAGACTATTCTCGTAAAAATAAGTCATATAGTCGGCATAGGTTTCATCGATGTACCCATTGCGAATCAAATATTTTAAGAGGTCAAAATATTCGCTGCTTTTTATCTTGTTAAAACAGGTTACTGTTCCAATTTCATTTGTGCTTGTAATACTGAATATATCAGCAATATTGTCTCTTGTAATAATAGCGGAGAGAGGTTTGTTTAGTGTCAAAATCATTTCTTGTTCCAGCGTTGATTTTTCACTTTCTAATTCTGGAATAATATTATTTAAGCGGTTTTCTATTGCCTGCTTTCGTTCAGCATAGTCATTTTTATCGGCTGCGCTCAATTCTTGTTTTCTGTTCCAGTAATCAATAGGTCTTTTATCTTCGAATGCGGCATCCAGTTCTTTGATTGTTTTAAGATGTTCGTTTTTCGCCATTGCAATTTTATAATCTATTTCAGAAATCTTTTCGGAAAGTTTTTTTGATTCTTCTGCAATAAATGAATCTTTACTATCAAATAGCGTATATACAAATCCTTGATTAAGCTGTAAATCAGCAAAATCACGCGGGAATAGATTTTTATAAGCAATAATGGCAAGCATTTTATTACAATCAAGTTCGGTAATATTTAATCTATTATAATAAATTACAAATTCATTGTAGATATTCTTCAAAAGGCGCATATCATCAATGTATAACGACAGGCCTTGCAAAAAATTCTCGTTAAACTTCTCAAATATTCCGCCTTTTTTGAGATGAGAAATAAACTGATCGTAGGAATTGGAGCTATCTACAACCGGGACGACAGGAACAATATAATCAAAAAACTTAGTTCTGTCTTTTGATATAAAAATGTCGTCTCGCAATAAATAGAAAAAACGAAGAATTTTTTTGTTTTCTTTTTGTAGCTGAATATTGGCAAGTGTGTTTACTTCTCGAAGGCGTTCAAAAATTTTATTAGCATTAAACCGATCCATATCTTCAAAAACAATAACATCGGCATCTACATTTTCAAATAGATATAACACTTCATTGAGATATTTGTCAAAATAGGAATCATCACTTTCTCCAAATATCTCAATTTCATTACCTTGCAAATTCAGTTTGCGAAATACATTTTTATTCTTTTGAATTTTAATCAATCCATATATAAGAAAAGATGACAAGGCGATTATAATAATACCGTCTACCATTAAAGCATATGGGTGTGCAGATAAATCTAAAATTGATTTTAACCAGTTATCGGGTAAGGCGGATACATAACTTTTCCAAGAGTCAAAAAACACAAAATAAATAATTGCAGTTAAAAGAGCAATAGTTTCCAATGTCTTTATTATAATGCTTACAGGGCTAATTCTCTTTTTTACTCTAAAATTGGTCTGCGGAATTTTATCCGACGGAATTTGATGTATCAGTTGATTAAGAATTTTACCTTCTAATACAGATTCCTTTACTTCCGTCTCATCTTCTTGATCTGGAGATTTGAAGTGTGCGAGAGAAATATGCAGGAAGTGCAAATTACTATGCTTTTTCTTGTATGAAGCTAAGACACTGCTTTTACCTGCACTGTATGCGCCGGAAATAGCGACATTCTTTACATCGGAGCTATCGAATACATAATCTATTGCTTCTTCGTAAACATCCAAATCCATATTGTCAATCGGTGTTAATCGTTCAAACTGATATTTTCCTTCTGCCATATTTGTCACATCCTTTTCTATAAATCTACTTACATCAAGAAATAAACTAAATAAATAACAAACAAATTTGAATTTATAATTAGTTCTCTAATTCAACCCTTAAACTCACAAAATACTTCAGTACCTCATATCGAAACTGCATATCATTCCACATTTCAAAATCACAGGCAATAAATGGATGGGCCATTGTGCCCCCATTTTTGCCTCGCTTGGATTCAATTCCGATAGCGTTCACAGTTTCAGTCCATCTCTTGGGAGTTAACGTATAAGACGGTGAGCGAACATCTTTTAGTAGCTTTTGAAATGCTTCCTCATTGAATCCTTTGTTGTTATTGCGTTCCCATTCTCCGAGAAACTCAATCGTATTTCTGCTGCGAAGCCAACTTTGAATCAGATAACTCGGATTCTCGGGTTCAAACCTTCTTGCAATATCTGTCAGTGATATAGGTTCATCTTGCAAATATTTGTATACTGTCTGTTCCAGAAATGCATTCATTTTAGGCTCATATATAGGAGTTTTCTCTTTGCTCATCGCCTTAAATAGAGTATCGCGGATATCTTCCCACTCCTCTGGATGAAGTTCAACTTTATCATTCACCCGTTTTAGGAACTCCTCACGTGTTATAGCATAAGCCCACAGTAATTCTGTTTTGGTTGCTCGTCCCATTCATCTACATCCTCTATACTTCGATTTGGATTTCGGCAATGGCTTCCCTTTAAACATTCTACAGCTTCAAACATCTCATGACTAACGATACCAAAGGTGTATTTGTAGTTATTTAATAGCTTATTCAAAACATCACGACTCCATTTTTCTTTCCCGAACGGAGAAGGTATTTGTGTTTCAAATAAATACTGCTGAATATCCTCTAAACTGTTTCCGTTCAAATAAAGCGAGAATATCATTCTAACAACTGTAGCCTTGTCGGGTATTGTTTCAACGATACCATCTTTATTTCGACGAAATCCATAACAAACTTTTCCAAAAATCTTGGATTCAATATAAGATAACTTCATATCATAATTTCCTTTCTAATTATATCACTAATTTGTGTGTTTTACAATAATAAAAGTAAATATTAGTGGATTTTCGACTTTCTTTGACTTTTTACTTATTTCCATAACCCGAATATTAGTATGTTTACAGTTTATAATATCAACTATCAAAATAAAAAACGACCTGATTTTCATTAAAATCAAGCCGTTATCAATGCCATAATTCTATTTTTAGCCTATTTGTGGATAAAGAAAGAGACAAACCTGCTCTAAAACAAGTTTGTCTCTTTTTGGCCCGCCCGGAGGGATTCGAACCCCCGGCCTTCGGAATCGGAATCCGCTGCGATATCCAGCTTCGCCACGGGCGGATATACCTGACGCTCCTGAAGCAGACCCTGATAACCGCCTGCCTGCTCCAGCGGAGCGTGTATCATTTTACACCGCCCACGGCTTTTTTGCAAGCCCTAAAATTCACCCCGCCTCTTTTCCCTCAATGAAACAGCCGAAACCATAGGATAGAACAACCAAAAGCTCATTTTCCGCCTTGTCCCCCCTGCAAAACCATTGTATGATAGACATGTTTACAAAAGCCGTTCCATAGACGGCATGGGAAAGGCAGGAGAATTCGTATGAAATACACGCTGAGCGGTCTCGGAGCGGAGGAACAGCGCGCTGTTGCCGAGGTCGCGCCGCTGCTGCGTATCGAAATCGGCGAAGGCGGCACCCCGGTCACCTTCATCCGCGGCGGAGAAGGGCTCACCGTCACCCGCCGCGACGTTACCCGTCCCAGCGACGGCCACAAAACCGTTATCAGCCGCACGGTGGTCTACAGCAGCCGCAGCGCCCTGCTGCGGGCGGTCGGCCTGCTGGCGGAAAACGACCGGCTGGGCCGCGGGGACTACGAGGTCAACGAAACGCCCGCTTTCCATACGCTGGGCGCCATGCTGGACAATTCCCGCAACGCGGTGATGACCAACGATTCGGTCAAAAAGATGTGCCGCATCCTCGCGGTGATGGGCTACAACACCCTGATGCTCTATACCGAAGACACCTACGAGATGGAGGGCGAACCCTATTTCGGATATCTGCGGGGCCGCTTCACCGCCGCCGACCTGAAAGAACTGGATGCCTACGCCGCCCTGCTGGGCATTGAGCTGGTACCCTGCATCCAGACGCTGGCCCATCTGGAGCGCATGCTGCGCTGGCCCGCCTACGACGGGCTGCGGGACTGCGACAACATCCTGACGGTGGGCGACGAGCGCACCTATGCACTCATCGACAAGATGCTGGCCACCATGTCTGGGAACCTCCGCAGCCGCCGCATCAACATCGGCATGGACGAAGCCGGTATGCTGGGACGCGGCCAGTACCTGCGCAAAAACGGTTACCGGGACAGCAAGGACATCATGCTGGAGCATCTGAACCGGGTGGTGGAGCTATGCCGTAAATACGATTACCAGCCCATCATGTGGAGCGACCTGTTCTTCAGCATGAGTTCCCCCACCGAGGCGTACTACGATATGGAGCTGGAGATTCCCGACCGGGTCATCGAAATGGTGCCGCCGGAGGTAACGCTGGCCTACTGGGACTACTATCACATCGACCGCAAAATCTACGATCACATGATCGATCAGCATCACCGGTTTCACAACCCGGTCCTGTTTGCGGGCGGCGCGTGGCGTTGGGGCGGGCTGACCCCTATCAACCGGTTCGGCCAGCGAGTGGTGCGCACCGCTATCCCCGCCCTGCGGGAGAAGGGGATGGATCAGGTGATCGTCACCGCCTGGGGCGACAACGGCAGTGAATGCTCCTTTTTCGCAGTGCTGCCCACCCTGCAGACCTATGCAGAGGGCTGCTGGTCGGGGGATACCGGCGACGGGCAGGTGTCCCGCCGGCTGAAAACCTGCGCCGACGCCGATCTGGCTGGTTTCCTCGATCTGGACCTGCCCAATTATCCCCCCGACCGGTCGGATGTGGACAGCGAATCAATCAACTGCTCCCGCTACCTGCTGTACCAGGATCCCCTGCTGGGACTGTTCGACCGGCATGTGGGCGAAGGCATCACCGACAAATGTTATGCCGGATATGTACCGGTGCTGGAGCGGCGCAAGGAGGAGAATCCCGCCTGGGCGTATTTGTTTGAGACGCAGAAGGCCCTGTGCCATGTCCTCGCCCTCAAATCCGAGCTGGGTATCCGTCTGAAAAAAGCGTATGACACCCGGGACAGGGCGGCGCTGTCCGCCCTCGCGGACAAGGACATTCCCGAGCTGCTTACCCGGCTGGACGCACTGACCGAAGCTCAGCGCACCCAATGGCTCACCGAAAACAAGGCCTTTGGCCTCGACGTGCAGGACCTGCGGTACGGCGGCCTGCACGCCCGGCTGGAGCAGGCGGCCCGTCGGGTCTGTGAGTATCTGGACGGCAAAACTGACCGCATTGAGGAACTGGAGGCGGAGCGCCTCTACTACGACGGCCGGTCAGAAGACAGCGACTGGCCCACCGTGATCCAGCGCAACGTCTGGTCGGATATGGTCACGGTGAATACCCTGTAATTCTCATCTTCTGCGGCGGCAGCGCCGATCATTCTTTATTGCAATACATATTAAAGGAGCGATACCCATGCCGATTTCCTTCGCGCCCGAAACGCGTACCTTTTTTCTGGATACCCAAAATACCTCGGTCGTCTTTGGCTTGTACGATCACGATTACCTCCACAGTCAGTACTGGGGCAAGCGCCTCCATCACACCGACCTGTCCCGCCTGCTGCGGGTGTACGGCTCCGGCTTTTCCCCCAACTATCCCGGCGCACCCGACCGAGATCACAGCCTGGACCTGATCCCCACCGAATACCCCGTTTACGGCGGCGGCGACTACCGCTCGCCGGCAATGCAGGTGGAATTTCCCGACGGCAGCCGCCTGATCGACCTGAAATACAAATCCCACGTCATCCTGGACGGCAAACCCGCGCTGCCGGGCCTGCCCCATCTGGACGGCGCCGATTGCACGCTGGAGCTGACCCTGTGGGACGAGTACAACAAGCTGGAGGTGGTGGTGAGTTACTCCCTGTTCGAGGAACAGGACGTCATCGCCCGCAGCGCCCGCATCCTGAACAAGACCGGCCAGCCCCTCAAGCTCACCCGGGCGCTGAGTGCCAGCGTGGATCTGCCCCGCGCCGATTTTGAGATGATCGGCCTGTACGGTTCCCACATCCGCGAGCGGCAGATGGACCGCACCCCCCTCCGCCACGGCATCCAGTCGGTGGAGAGCCGCCGGGGCGCTTCCAGCCACCAGCACAACCCTTTCGCCGCGCTGGTGAACAAAGAGACCACTGAATTCGCGGGCGAAGCCTACGCCGCCACCCTGATCTACAGCGGCAACTTCGTCATCTCCGCTGAGGTGGACAGCTTCGATTCCACCCGCTTCCAGCTGGGGATCAACCCCTTCGACTTCGCGTGGAAGCTGGAGCCGGGTGAGGAGTTCGTCACACCCGAGGCGGTGCTGACCTATACCGACCAGGGCCTCAACCGGATGTCCCAGAACTTCCACAACGTGTTCAAGCATCATCTGGGACACACCGAGATGCGGGGCAAAACCCGTCCCATCGTCATCAACAACTGGGAGGCTACCTATTTCGACTTCAACGAGGAAAAGCTGTTCGGCATCATCGACTGCTGCAAGGGATTGGGCATCGACACCTTCGTGCTGGATGACGGCTGGTTCGGCAAGCGCAACCACGACAGCAACTCGCTGGGTGACTGGGTGGTTTTCAAAGAGAAGCTGCCTGGCGGCCTGGACGCCATAATCGAACGGTGTGAGCAGAATGGCATGAGCTTCGGCCTGTGGTTCGAGCCGGAGATGATATCCGAGGACAGCAACCTGTTCCGCGCCCATCCGGACTGGGCCATCCATAAGGAAGGCCGGCCTTACTGCACCGGCCGGGCCCAGATGGTGCTGGACCTGGCCAACCACGACGTGCTGGAATACCTGAAAAAAGCGCTGGGCGACATTCTCGGTTCCCACCGTATCTCCTATGTGAAGTGGGATATGAACCGCCACATCACCGACGCCTATTCCGCCGCCCTGCCGGCCGACCGGCAGCCGGAGATTTATCATCGGTATATGCTCAACCTGTACGCCCTGCTGGAGTATCTCAACACGCGCTTCCCCCACGTGGCCATCGAGGGCTGCTCCGGCGGCGGCGGACGGTTTGATGCGGGCATGCTGTACTATATGCCGCAGACCTGGACCAGTGACGACTCGGACGCCATCGAGCGGCTGAAAATCCAATACGGCACGTCGATGGTGTATCCGCCCCAGTGCATGACCGCTCATATCTCCGCCTCTCCCAACCATCAGATGCTGCGAAGCACCCCCTATGTGACCCGCGCCCGGGTGGCAATGAGCGCCTCCTTCGGGTATGAGCTCAACCCCCTGCACCTGACCGACGAGGAACGGGCGGAGATCAAAAACCAGACCGCCCTGTATAAGCGGATCGCCCCCCTGGTCACCCAGGGCGACTTCTTCCGTCTGATCAATCCCTTTACGGCGGACGGCTGCGCCTGGATGTTCGTCTCCCCCGATAAAAAGCGGGCCTTCGCCATCTACGTGCAGAAGCTGGGCAAGCCCGCGTGGCCCCAGGACCGGGTGAAGCTGCAGGGCCTCGACCCGGACGCCCGCTACCGCATCGAGGAGCTGGACGGCGAGTTCTACGGCGACGAGCTGATGTACGCCGGGCTGGCCCTGCCCCGCCTTTTTGATTTCGAGAGCGTATCCTTTACCCTGGAGCAGGTGGACTGAGTTTGCCGCTTACATAAAAATGGGAGATACGGCGAAACGCCGTATCTCCCATTTTTATCGCGCTGTCGTGTTGACTCCCGCGGTAGAGAAAGCAAAGATGAGCTGTCCGCCTGTAAAGGGGGGGCGTGCCTCTATCGTACAGCTAGGATTCGATGGGATACGCAGATGATTATCCGTACAATTAAATGTGATTTATACGTATAGTAAATCCGAGCGCCCGCAGGCACTCCGGTTTTTGCTGTTATTCACGATTCCCTGTCCGCCTTCCACAGCTCCCACCACTTCTTTCCCTGATTTTTGCCCGGTACATCGTCAGATCGGCGTGGGCGAATAGGGTGTCGAAATCGTCGCCTTCCTCCGCGATGGCCAACCCGTTACTGCGTACTGCGAAGCCATCAGGCTGGACGTGGGATTCGTTCCTTATGTACCCACACAGCTGACCGTCAGGCAGCCGGATGGGATAGTGGAAAATATTACTCTACCCACAGCAATATTCTGCTGCATTATATACATTGACAGATGAGGTATATTGTGTTATCGTATATGTCAGAAAGTAGGTGATGCACATGTCTATCGCCTCGGATATGATACGGGGCCACACCGAAACCATTATCCTCCGCCAGCTTCTCGGCCGGGACAGCTACGGATACGAGATCAACAAAGCCATACAGGAGGCTACCGGCAACCAGTACGAACTCAAGGAGGCGACCCTGTACACCGCCTTCCGCCGCCTGGAACAGAGCGGTTGCATCCTCTCCTACTGGGGGGATGAAACCACCGGCGCCCGCCGGCGCTATTACTCTATCACCTCCCAGGGCCGTGCCCGTTATGACGCCAACGTGGAGGAATGGATGAACGCCCGCGCCCTGATCGACCGACTGATATTGGAAGGGGAGACCCGCAATGATTGACCGTATCCGTGATTTTCTGGAGCAGGCCTTTGCCGAAGTACCCAGGACCGTCAAGGTCATGGAGCTGAAGGAAGAGCTGTTTTCTAACCTGGTAGACAAATACAATGACCTGCTGCGGCAGGGCCGCAGCGAAGAGGAAGCCTTCGACGCCGTGATCGCCGGCATGGGCGATCTGGATGAGCTGGTGCGCAGCATCCAGGAGCCCTCCCCTCTCGCGCCGGAACCGCAGCAGTATCGAACCCGCCGAGCCGCCGTCACCGCCATTGCCGTGATGCTGTATATCCTCAGCCCGTTTATGGTGATCCTGTTCAGCGAGCTCCTGCATCAGGACACGCTGGGCGTACTGGCGATGTTCGCCCTGGTCGCCGTCGCCACCGGGCTGCTCATCTTTAATCACATGTCCCGCCCGGTATACGTCAAGAACGCCGACACAGTGGTGGAGGATTTCAAGGAGTGGCGGTCGGTCAACGGCCGGCGCCGAAGCGACTATCACTCCTTCCGCTCCGCTTTCTGGTGCCTGACGGTGGTGATCTACCTGGGGGCCAGCTTTCTGTTCGGAATCTGGCCGTTCTCCTGGCTGATCTTTATTATGGCCGCTGCCGTCGAAGGCATTATTCGCGGTATTCTCGCCATGAAGGAGGATGACCGATGAAAAGGAGTCACGGACTGATGCTGATTATTATTTGGAGCATCGTGCTGGCTATCGTCGTTTCCCTCTTCGTCTTCTTCGCCGTGGGGCGGCAGTTCAGCTGGAACCTGTTCAATTTCGACTTCGGGTTTGGCGGCGACCGTTCCTCCTTCATCACCGTGCAGGAACAATCCTTCACCGAAGAGGAGATCGCCGAGCTCAGCGCCAACTGGATCTCAGGCAGTGTGCACATCACGGTGGGCGGCAGCGAAATCCGCGTGGTGCAGAAGGCCAACGCCGACCTGCCGGAAAAATACCGGGCGAATATCGAGCAACGCGGCGATTCCCTGTCGATACAGGACCGGCGGGGGGGCTTCCATCTGATCAGCTTCGGCGGCCGCCCCACCGATTTGGAAATTTATCTGCCGGAGAAAACCTATCGTTCTCTCGATATCTCCACCACCTCCGCCGACATCGTCAGCGACCCGCTGCGGGCCGGCAGCCTGAAGATTAAAACCACCTCGGGCGAAATCTCCACGGGTGGCGATGTGGATACCGCGGAAGTCACCTCGGTCAGCGGCGATTTGCGGCTGACCGGGCTGAAGGCAATGGGCAGGCTCACCCTCTCTACCACCTCCGGTGAAATCTCCGGCGACGAGATGGCCTGTACCGATATGAAAGCCTCCACCGTATCCGGCGACCTGCGGCTGGCGGGTGCCTTTACCGGCAGTCTCGATGCCAGCACCACCTCCGGCGAGGTCTTTCTGGACAGCAGCGCGGCCCCCTCCGGCATGAAGGCCCACTCGGTATCCGGCGGAATCCTGCTGCGCATTCCCCCCAACAGCGGTTTCACCCTCAATTTCCACTCGACGTCGGGCAAATTCTACTCGGATTTCGAGACCACCGGAAACGGCAGCACCTATACCCACGGGGATGGTTCCCGTTCCTATTCGGCCAACTCCACCTCCGGCAGCGTGCGGCTCCAAAAGCACTGAGAAGAATCGGCATAAAAAATCCCGGCGGAGAAACCCTCCGCCGGGATTTTGCCGTACTCCCGCCTACATCGCCAGATACAGCAGCGCCACCACCAGCTCCATATCCGCGTCGTTATTGACCAGCAGGACCGCCAGCATGAGCAGCAGCAGCCGCTCCTTGTCCCCTGTCAGCGCGCTGAGAAAGGAAGACCCGCCGGTTTTCGCCAGCTTCTCCTCCCGCGGCCCGGCGGCGCAGGGAGCGGCCGGTTTCTCCGGCGGAGCAACCGGGAGATGTTTTCCCTCTTCCCTGTGCGGATGCTGTTCCTCTTCCGGCCGAACATACAGGCGCGCCCGGCGCTGCATGCTGCGCACCCGCTCGGCCGCCTCCTCCTGCATGCGCCGCATCTCCTCGTCCATTTGTATCGCCTCCCCGCGTCAACCGCTGTCCAGAGCCGTTCAGAACAGATTCTGCTCTCTGAGCATCGGCAGCATTTTCATCATGCGCATGATCTTGATGGATTCATCCAGCCGCCCTTCCCGGTCACCGCTGAGAAAGGGGCGCAGGGACTGGAGCAGACGGGTGTTATCGTCGTCCCCCTTCATTCCCGACAGAAGGGGGGCCAGCTTGGCGATCATCTGCATATCGGGCAGGCCGTCTCCGCCCCCCAGCCCGCCGGGAAGGGAGAGAGAGGACGCCGCCTCCGCCACGCCGGGGGCGACCACCGGCCCGGGGCCGGACGGCGCCTCCTCCTGCCCGCCGCCGTCCATGCCCAGCGCGGCCAGCGTCGACTGTATCTTCTGCATCCCCTCCGGGGAGCCGAGCAATTGGCTGATTTTATCGGTTAAATTGTCGTCCATGCCGCGTTCCGTTCCTTTCCGCCCGTATCACTGCCGGCCATGCGGCCTCTCAGCAGGCTTTATTTCCCCTGGTTGCCCAGCATTTTCTGTATCAGCTGCTGTGCCTGGGGTGATTTCAAAAACTCTTCGGCTTTCTTTTGATCGCCGACCACCGCTTTCATTTTCGACGCCTCCTGCGGCGACAGGGAAGACGCCAGCGCGTCCACGCCGCCCGTACTGACCGTTTTTTTCAGCTGGTCGGGCGTGGTGCCCAGTTTTTTGCTGGCGTATTGGAGCAGCGCCTCCAATTGATCGGGTGTGTAACCGTTCTGTGCCATGACAGAATCCCCCTTTCTGACAGGAGCCCCTTCCTAACGGGGGAACACCTGTGCTATACTTATGATAAAATCTCTGAGGTTATGAAGAAAAAAGGAGCGAAGATGATGCGCGTGCTGGTGATATCCGACACCCACGGGGATGAGCAGGCGCTCTGCCGCGCCGTGGAAGCCCAGCCGACCGCCCGTGTGGTGCTTCATCTGGGAGACGGCGTACGGGAAGCGGAGGCCGCCGCGTCTGCCTATCCCGATCGGGAATTTCACCTGATACGGGGCAACAACGACTGGAGCGCAGGGCGGGCCTATCCCCTGACCCAAGAGCTTCTGCTGAGCGGCAAACGGGTGTTCCTCACCCACGGCCACGGCTACCGGGTAAAAATGGGCCTGTACGACGTGGTCTGTGCCGCCCGCGAACGGGGGGCCGATATCCTGTTGTTCGGCCACACGCACCAGCCCCTCACCGATTATGAGGACGGGCTGTATTTGATGAATCCCGGCAGTCTCGGCTATGGCGGCACCTATGGGATCGTGGACATCACCCCCGCCGGCGTGGTCACCTCCCTCGTCCCCAACCGGGACGACCGGCAGGCGGGAGGCGCAAGATGAGCGGGCCGGCGGCGGGACTGCCGCGCCTGATCCGTCTCAGCGAGGTGGGCTCCACCAACCATTATCTGAAGGACCACGGCGCGTCCCTGCCCCACGGGACTGTGTGCTGCACCGGCCGGCAGACGGCGGGACGGGGGCGGCTGGGCAAGAGCTGGACCGCGCCCGACGGCGCGACGCTGGCCATGTCGGTATTGCTGCGGGACGGCCCGATGGGCGAACCATTGGCGCTGTTGCCGCTGCTGAGCGGACTGGCGGTGGTGCGGGCGCTGGACAGGCTGGCGGGGCCCGATGAGGACCATCCCGATCCCTATGGAATCAAGTGGCCCAATGATATCATATGCAGCGGGCGGAAGATTTGCGGCATCTTATGTGAAACTTGTCTGGTGGGTTCCTCTGGTTTCGCGGTGGCGGGCATCGGCATCAACCTGCTGCAGGACCAGTGTGATTTTGATCAGGCAGGTCTGCCTCACGCCGTTTCGGTGCGTCTGTGCCGCGGTTTTGCCCCGGCGCTGGAAGAAACCGCCCTCGCCGTGGGCGGGGAGCTTTGCTCTTTGTGGGAACAACACGGCGCGTCGGGCTTTCGTCCCCTCCTGCCGGAATTCCTCTCCCGCTGCGTTACGGTGGGCCGGTCGGTACGGATTCATCCGACCGACGGCGCGCCTCCGCTGGAGGGGGAGGCTGTCGGCGTGGACGTGGACGGCCGCCTGCTGGTCCGCGCGCTGGACGGCGGGCTGATCACGGTCAATGCCGGCGAAGCATCGGTGCGCGGTCTGTACGGCTACTGCTGAAAGGGCAATCTCTCATCAAAACACCCCGTAGGAAAAGCGGCGCTTTTCCTACGGGGTGTTTTGATGAGAGGCCGTGTCGGCACCCTCCCGGAGAGCGAAGTGCCCGGCGCTCCCGCGCAGCGCATCGAGCTTTCCCTCGTAGTGCTGCTGAAGCTTTATCAGTTCCCGGCGGGCGCGGCGTGCGGCACGGCCCGTTTCCCAGCGCTGACGCCAGCCGGTTTGCCGCAGATGCAGGTATTCCCACTCCTGACATTCCCGCTCCTTGCCCCCCAACTGATCGGCGGCCCGCTCCTGAATCAACTGGATTTGCCTGAACAATGTATGGACGATCTCCTGCTGGTAATGATAACGTAAGCGATCCCCCGCCGCGGCCAGGCATTGCCGGAAGAAGGCATCAGACACCTCCGCCGGCTGCCCCTCAAACAGCGCCCGGCAGCCCTGTCGGTAAAACGTTTCCGCCCTTTCCGTTTCGTCGTAATCTGTCATACCCCATCCTTATCCCCATTCTCCCTATTGCTGTTATTTTTTAGTTTAGTTACATTATGTAACATTGTCAAGCTGATTCAAGAGTTTAACAGGCACATCGGTTACTTATTGGCACATAATTTGTTTTGCCATAAAACTAATACTATAATTCACCAAAAGAAGGTGATGCTTTGTTGGGCAGAAGAATCCGCGATTTGCGGCTGGCGTCGCACGCCACCCAGAATGAGATCGCACAGGTGCTGAATATCTCCCGTTCGGCTTACACGCTATATGAAACCGATAAACGCGAGCTGAATTTCGAGACCCTTTGCCGGCTGGCCGATCATTTTCAGGTGAGCGCGGATTATCTGCTGGGACGGACCGACAATCCCCGCCTGTCCGAAGAGCTGAAGCCGGAGGAACGTCTCCTGCTGGAGCGGTATCGGGAATTGGATTCCCGCGGGAAGGACACGGTCCAGACATTGCTGCGCTACGAATACGGGACGCTGAATAAAGGAACCCCCGTCCCTGGAAAATAGCAAAGGCTCCGTCCTCAGTGATGAGGACGGAGCCTTTGCGTCATTCAGCGATCAGACCAGGTCGGATTCCGGCTGAGCCGGATGGAGCAGGCCGGCGGCTGAAGCGGCCGCTACCGACAACGGAATGACGGCCAGAGCGGCTGCCACCGGCACCGCCGGGAAGGCGAGAGCGACGTACACCAGATACACGATGGGTACGAACAGCAGAAGCGCCAGCAGGCCGATAACCACCAGCCCCACGGCTCCCACCACGGATGCGGCGGAATTCCTCTTCTTCAGCAACAGATACAGCAGGGCAAAGATGAGCAGAGCCAGCAGCGGCAGGGAGAACAGATAGCTGGCCGCGTTGAAGGCCACGGCGGTCCCCGCCGCCAGGACGGTCAGCAGCGGCATCACTCCCGCCGTGACCGCCAGAGGATTGCGGAGCTTCCGCCCGATCCAGATCAGGCCGAGAACCGTAACGGCCAGGCCCACCGCCAGCATGATGAGGAAAATCGGCATGGCGGGCCCCCAACCCAGATACTGGCGGGAGGTCATGGGGCCAGTAATCAGGCCGGCGATTTTCACCACCCCGAGGCCGAGAAGGCCGGTAACGGCCATGGCCCCCAGCTGGACCCCCAGCACCTTCAGCAGGTCCCGGCTCCGCACCTTCCGGCGCAGCAGCAGAAAGACGATCCAGACAGCGGCCAGCAGGGCGGCGGCCGCCGCGATGACACGGGCGGTGGTGGCGGACATCAGCACCAGGTTGCCCCGCAGCAGGGGGAAGAAAACCCCGTCCTGGTCGGCGGCGACGCTGGAGAGGTCGGCGGTGCGTACATAGTTGAGCACCGAGGAGACGGTATCCAGATAATGCTGGGCCGTGCCGCGGTTCAGTGTGTCGAAGTTGTCCTGGGCGGTGTGGTATACCTCCGCCCCCTCGATACAGGCAAAATTGAGCCCCGCGTAGCCGTCGAGGAAAAACTCGCTCAAATCGGTGTCGTTACTCATCATCCGATAGACCGCGGTGCCGATGGACAGGCTGACTGGGTCGGGCACCGCCTTTTTATAGTGGCGGACGAGTTCGAGGTTGTTGTCCGAGGTCTCGAACATGATCTGGGCGCCCTGGTTGCCTCTGGCCTCGAAGTTGACCACGAAACGCACCTTATCCTTCAGCTCAGGATGGTCGTCAACAAAGCAGGCCGCACCCAGCAGGCCCTGCTCCTCCCCGTCGGAGAAGAGGATGTACACATCGTTTTTCGGGGCGGCGATCTTGTCCGCCTCCCGCAGGGATTCCAGTATCGCCGTCACCGACAGCAGATCGTCGGCGGCACCCGGCCCGAATTTCACGCTGTCGTAATGGGCTACCACCACCACGGCCTCGTCAGTGTCCGGTGCGTCCAGCTTGACGGTCAGGTTCTGGAGCTCCAGCGTCTCCCGGTCGCCCATGTTGGCATAGTCGCGAATCTCCTGCTCGTCGAGGCGGAAGGGGTTGCGGTGGGTCTTTTCGATATCAACGATATCCTCGACGGTCAGGGAGTAGGATTCCCGCACCGGCTCGTATCCCAGTTTCCGCAGTTCATTCGCCAGATACTCCCGCACCACGGCGTTGCGGTCGCTGCCCGCCTCATGGGGAACGGCGGTCATGTTTTTCAGATGGCCCAGCAGGCCGTTCAGAGTCGGCTCGGTGGAGCCGTCGGTCACAGTTGGCGCTTCCTGAAAGCCGGCGGGCACCGACGGCGCGCTGATCTGGTGCATCCCCAGCCCCACACCCGCCGCCAGCACGGCCGCGGACAGCACCGACGCCAGGATCGTTTTGACACTCTTTTTCATTGGTCAGATTCCTCCTCCTGTCCGGGCGGCTCTCTCCGCACGGCAGGGGATAGTATAGCGGCTTTTTATTTGATTGTCAAACTAAACAGCGGGCGGACGACAAAGGCCTAACAAAAACCGCCCCGCCGGTCATCGGCGGGGCGATCAATCTGCCGCTCTGTTTATAACACAAGGCCCCCTGTCAGCGGGGCTGTACGCCTGAGCTTACATATGCTCCTCGATATAGGCGACCAGCTCACCGACGGTGCGGACATGCTCGGCTTCCTCATCGGGAATCTCCACGTCGAACTCATCCTCCAGCGACATCAGCAGGTCCACAACATCCAGCGAATCCGCTCCCAGATCATCCGCAATATTGGTTTCCGGGTTAATGGTGTCCTCCTCAACGTCAAACTGGCTGCTGAGAATAGCCTTTACCTTTTCGAGTACCATCCAGCTCATCCTTCCAATCGTATTTCTTTATGGAAAAAACTCCAAGTCCGCCACCGGTGCGTTCTATTTACCCGTCAAGCCGTTTGTGCTATAGTATATTCGTTCCGGGGCCGATTACAACAAGAATATTATAAGGTCTCGGCGTGTTTGTCAATCATCTGAGGCAATAATTTTTGGCGCGAATCTCCATTTTCATATATTCGACAGGCTTCCTTCGTTTTCTCTCAGTTCCCTTCTCAGGGAAGCCGTCCGCCGATAAGGAGTATCGTTATGACACCTTTCTGGGGCCTCGTGGGCCATCCGCTGGGACACAGCATGTCCCCCTATATCCATCGCCGCCTGTTCGCCCTGCAGGGCCGGCAGGAGGATTACGCCCTGTGGGATATCCCGCCTCAGTCGCTGCCGGGGGAATTCCCCCTTCTGCTGAAACGCACCGGGGGCCTGAACGTCACCATCCCCTATAAACAGGCCGTGATCCCCTTTTTAAACCGGCTGGAGGGACGGGCTGCCCTGTATCAGTCGGTCAACACCGTCGCCGTGGAAGAAGAGGCCGGCGCCGCCGTTTATATCGGCCACAACACCGACGCGGCGGGCTTCCGCCGCTCCCTGGAAACCGCCGGCATCCCCCTGGCAGGCCGCGTGCTGCTGCTGGGCTGCGGCGGCGTGGGCCGCACCTTTGCCTGCGAAGCGGCACTGAGCCGCTGCACGGTGGTGAACGCGGTGCGCCCCTCCTCCCGGCAGAAGGCGGAGGCGCTGCGCCGGGACGTGCTGAAGCTGGCGCCCGATACCGCTTACGATATCGTGGATATCGGCGATATACCCGGCGAGTACGACCTGCTGATCAACGGGACACCGGTGGGCATGACGCCGCACCGGGAGGAGTGTCCGGTGCCGCCTGCCGTCCTCGGCCGCACGGCGGCCGTATTCGATGCGATCTACAACCCCGGCCGCACCCGCCTGCTTCGTGAGGCGGAGGCCGCCGGCGCTCGCGTACTGGGGGGAATGCCCATGCTGGTGTGGCAGGCCGCGGAGGCTCAGCGCATCTGGTACGGGGCCTCCTTTTCCCCCGACGATATCGACGCCCTGTGCACCGGCGCAGGGGAGGAGATGCAGCGCCTTTTCCCCGCCTGACCAACGAAACCATTCGCAATTCCCGATCAAAGGAGGACCAGCCCATGTATTTGGAAAAAAATATAAATATTGTACTCTGCGGCTTTATGGGCTGCGGCAAAACAACGGTCGGCCGCCGGTTGTCGGCTCTGACCGGCCGTCCCTTCGTCGATATGGACGATTATATCGTGGAGCAGGCCGGGCGGACGGTGCCAGCCCTCTTTGAAGCAGAGGGGGAGGAGGGCTTCCGCCGCCGGGAACGGCAGGCGTGCCGGGAGCTCAGCGAGCGCACCGGCTGTATTGTCGCTGCGGGGGGCGGCGCCCTCACGTTTGAAGAGAATGTGCGGGTATTATCCGCCTCGGGTGTGATCGTCCTGCTGGACGTGCCGCCCGAGGTGCCTCTCAGCCGGCTGGCAAAGGATACCTCCCGCCCTCTGCTGAACGGTCCCGGCCGCGAGCAGCGGCTGCGGGAGCTCTATGCCGCCCGCCTGCCTCTGTACCGCCGGGCGGCCGCGGTCACGGTGGATGCCGACGCCACGGCGGTACAGGTAGCCCGCCGGATACTCCGCAGGCTGGAAGAGTTCTGACGAGCGGCGGCCGAAAAAAGCGGTTGACAAATCCGCCGGGCGACGATATCATAAAGAACAGCAAGTAATATGGGAGGTTTCCTCATGACCCCTTCGGCGGCGCACAATCGATTTAGCGGCTTTTATTGCTTCGGCTATTCTTTTAGCTGGGGCTTTTCTTGCTGCGGCGCCGTAACTGCCACGAGAGAACCGTAAACTGCCGAACCGTTAAGGTATACAGGCGGGGTTCCTGGTGTCGGGCGCACAGCGCCCAGCCGGGAATCCCGCTTTTTTCATGCCGTTTACGTCAATACCTACCCAGAAGAAAGGATGACAGTATCATGATTATCGTACTCAAGCCAGGCGTAACCCGCGAACAGGTGGACCAGTTCTCCGCCGACCTGGAAAGCCGCAACGGTGTTAAGGTCAATGCCTGGTACGGCGAGCATTCCACCGTACTCGGTCTGCTGGGCGACACCGCCGCGGTGGACATCGAGTCCATTCAGGCGCAGGACATGGTGGAGAGCGTCAAGCGGGTGCAGGAGCCGTACAAAAAATCCAACCGCAAATTTCATCCCGACGACACCGTGATCGATTTGGGCAACGGCTCGGTCCTCGGCGGCGGCAAGCTGGCCATCATCGCCGGACCCTGTTCGGTGGAAAACGAGAGCCAGATCGCCGACATCGCGGCGGATGTGAAAGAGTCGGGGGCCGCCTTCCTGCGCGGCGGCGCCTTCAAGCCCCGCACCTCTCCCTACGCCTTCCAGGGGCTGCGCGCCAGCGGGCTGGAGCTGCTTCGCCACGCCCGGCAGAAAACCGGCCTGCCCATCGTCACCGAGATCATGTCCCCCGCCCATCTGGTCCTGTTCGAGGATGTGGACATCATCCAGGTCGGCGCGCGGAACATGCAGAACTTCGAGCTGCTCAAGGAGCTGGGCAAATGCGACAAGCCCATCCTGCTCAAGCGGGGGCTGGCCAACACCATTGAGGAGCTGCTGATGAGCGCGGAATACATCATGGCGGCGGGCAACGATCAGGTTATTCTGTGCGAACGGGGCATCCGCACCTTCGAAACCATGACCCGCAACACACTGGATATCTCGGCGGTACCGATCCTGAAAAAGCATTCCCACCTGCCGGTGGTAGTGGACCCCTCCCATGCGTCGGGTCACAGCTGGCTGGTGGAGCCGCTGGCCATGGCGGCCATCGCCGCGGGGGCAGACGGCCTGATTATCGAGGTCCACAACGATCCGCCCCACGCTCTGTCCGACGGCGCCCAGTCGGTTACACCCGACCAGTTCCGCCGTATCTCCGCCCGCATAGGCGAGGTGGTCGGCGTCTTCGGCAAAGAGCTGTCGGCGAGGACCGACCGATGAGCGCTGGCAGCGGCTTTCGCCCCGTTGACGGCGGCGATGCGTTTCCCGTTTCGCAGGAGACGGTGGTCCTCCTCGGCCTCGGCCTCATCGGCGGCTCCCTGGCGCTGGCGCTGCGAAAAACCGGCCGGTATCGGGTGATCGGCATCGACCGGGATTCTGGAACGACGGCCGCCGCCCTGGAAGCCGGCGCCATCCACCGGGCGGGGACGGCGGAGGACGTGTCCGCCGCCTCCCTCCTCATCCTGGCGGTGCCCCCCCGGGCGGCCATCGCCTTTCTGGAGGAAAATGCGGCCCGGCTGACGGCAGGAACGGTGGTCACCGACGTCTGCGGAGTCAAGGCGGCGGTGGTAACAGCCTGTTCGCCGCTCTGCCGACAGGCCGGGGCCGTCTTCGTAGGCGGGCATCCCATGGCGGGTAAGGAGATCAGCGGCTTCGGCGCAGCGGACGGGGACCTCTTCCGCGGAGCCAGCTATCTGCTCACCCCGCAGGTGGATACCCCCGCGGCCGCGGTGGAGCGGGTCGAACGGCTGGCGAAGGAAATCGGCTGCGCCCGCGTGACCGTCACCACACCGGAGCATCACGACCGGCAGATCGCCTTCACCTCCCAACTGCCCCACGTGCTGGCGGGAGCCTACGTTAAATCCCCCCGCTGTCCCGACCACAAGGGTTATTCCGCCGGCAGTTACCGGGACGTGTCCCGTGTGGCTCCGGTAGACGAGAACCTGTGGAGTGAGCTGTTCCTGCTCAACCGGGAACCGCTGTGCGAGGAAATCGATCAATTGATCCTCCATCTATGCCAGTGCCGCGACGCGGTCGCCGCGGGTGACGAAAAACGGCTGCGGGACGTGCTGCGGGAGGGACGGAAAATCAAACAGCGGGTGGATGCGCCCGCCCAGGGAAATGGAGAAAAGACGGATGAACCAAATGACGGTGCACACGGCGAAACCCTATGACATCCTGTCGGAACGGGGCCTGCTCTCTCAGACCGGCGCCCTCTGCCGCCCGGTCAACGGCGGGCGCAAGGCCGTGATCGTCGCCGACAGCCATGTATGCCCCCTGTACGGCGACCGGGCGGCCCGCTCGCTGGAGGCGGCGGATTATACGGTGAGCCGGTTCGTCTTCCCCGCCGGGGAGGAGAGCAAGCGCCTGTCCACTGTATCCGATATTTACGGCGCACTGGCGCAGGCCCAGCTTACCCGGCCCGATCTGCTGGTGGCGCTGGGGGGCGGTGTGACCGGTGATATGTGCGGCTTCGCCGCCGCCACCTGGCTGCGGGGCGTCGACTTCGTCCAGATACCCACAAGCCTGCTGGCCATGGTGGATTCATCGGTGGGCGGCAAGACCGGCGTGGACATTCCGGAGGGGAAAAATCTCATCGGTGCGTTCTGGCAGCCCCGGCTGGTGATCGTGGACCCCGACGTGCTGGACACCCTTCCCCCCGATTTCCTCACCGACGGCGCGGGCGAGGTGATCAAGACCGCCTGCATCAAGGATGAGGCGCTGTTTGAGCGGCTGGAAACCGGCCGCGCCCTCGACCGTGATCAGCTCGAGGAGACGGTATGGCGCTGTATCGACATCAAGCGCGGCGTGGTGGAACGGGACGAACGGGAAACAGGGGAGCGCAAGCTGCTCAACTTCGGCCATACCCTGGCCCACGCGCTGGAACGCTATTACCATTACCATACCCTGACCCACGGCCGGGCGGTGGCGCTGGGTATGCTGCGCATTACCCGCGCCGCGGAGCAGCAGGGCCTGACCGCCGCGGGGACGGCGGCCCGCCTGGAAAAAGTTCTGGTGCGTTACGGCCTGCCCACCGACGATCCCGCCCCTAACGCCCGGTTGCTGGAGGGCATGGCCATGGATAAAAAACGGGCGGGGTCCCAGCTGGATCTCGTGCTGCTCCATGTCATCGGCGATGCCTTTGTCCACCGCGTCCCCTTACAAACGCTGGATCGTTTCTTCGGCGATTAGGCGCCGATATGTCAGACAGGAGGACATTCCTATGAGTCTTGTTTGCGTGACCCCCTCCCCTATTGCCGGCAGCCTGTCGCCTCCGCCCTCCAAGTCGGCGGCCCATCGGGCCCTGATCGCCGCTGCTCTCGCCGGGGGCGGGACGGTGCGCGGCCTGCAGATGTCGGAGGATATCGCCGCCACTCTGCGCGCCCTGCGGAGTCTTGGTGCGGAAGCCTCCCTCACAGGGGATACGGCTGTGCTGCGGCAGGGAGCTGTACCGGCAGAGGCCGTGGTGGACTGCGGGGAAAGCGGCTCCACTCTGCGATTCATGATTCCCCTCTTTCTGGCGAAGGGGATACCGGCGGTCTTTACCGGCGGAGGGCGCCTGCCCCAGCGGCCGCTGGGCCTGTACAGCGAGCTGCTGCCCGCTCACGGCGCCAGGCTGACCCGGCTGTCCTCCGCACCGGCGGACTTCCTTCCCCTGCGGGCGGAGGGACGGCTGCGGGGCGGCGTCTACCGCCTGCCCGGCGACGTGTCCAGCCAGTTTGTCACCGGCCTGCTGTACGCCCTGCCCCTGTGTGAGGAAGAAAGCGAAATCCGGCTGACCACGCCGTTGGAATCGGCGGGGTATGTGGAGATGACCCTGTCGGCTCTCCGCCGGGCGGGCATCGTGGCGGAGAGCCGTGTTGACGGCTGGCGCATTCCCGGCGGGCAGCGGTACCACCCTGCCGATGTGATGGTGGAGGGCGACTGGTCTCAGGCCGCCTTTCTGCTGGCGGCCGGCGCTTTGGGCGGCGAGATCACGGTGGAAGGGATGGACCCCGCCTCCCGTCAGGGGGACCGGGCCTGTGTGGAGCTGTTTCGCCGGTTCGGCGCCGAAATTGATGAAATCGGCGGGCGGTATCGCTGCCGCCGGGCCCCTCTCCACGGCATCGACATCGACGCGCGGCAGATTCCCGATCTGGTGCCGGTTCTGGCCGCCACCGCCGCGCTGGCGGAGGGGACTACCCGTATAACAGGGGCGGCGCGCCTGCGCCTCAAGGAAAGCGACCGCCTGACCGCCATGGCTAACGGCCTGACCCGGCTGGGCGCGCAGGTGGAAGAGCAGCCCGACGGCCTGCTGATCCACGGCGTCGGCCGGCTGCAGGGCGGCGAGGCGGAGGGCTGTAACGACCACCGTGTGGTGATGAGCCTGGCGGTGGCAGCTCTGGGCTGCGACGCACCCGTCACCATCAGCGACGCCCAGAGCGTGGCGAAGAGCTGGCCCGCCTTTTTTCAGGATTACCAACAGATAGGAGGAATCGCCCATGTCATCCGCGATCGGTGATACCGTCAAGTTATCGGTTTTCGGCGAGAGCCACGGGGAGGCGATCGGCTGTGTGCTGAGCGGCCTGCCCGCCGGGGAAGCGCTGGATCAGGAAGAGATTCTGACCCAAATGGCCCGTCGGGCGCCCGGCAAGGACAAGACCGCCACCACCCGAAAGGAAAGCGACACCCCCGAGATCGTGTCGGGCCTGCTGGAGGGCCGCACCACCGGCGCGCCGCTGGCCATGCTGATCCACAACACCAATCAGCGGTCGGGGGACTACGCGGAGCTGGCGCGGCTGCCGCGTCCGGGACACGCCGACTATACGGGGTACGTGCGCTACCACGGATTCAACGATGTGCGGGGCGGCGGCCATTTCAGCGGCCGCATCACGGCGCCGCTGGTATTCACGGGGGCGGTGTGCCGCCAGATTTTGAAGCGCCGCGGCATTACGGTGGGCGGCCACGTGTACGCCATCGCCGGGGCGAAGGATATCCCCTTCGATCCCCTGGGGGTGGACGCCTCCCTGCTGGACCGGCTGGCCGCCGTCCCCTTCCCCCTGATCGACCGGGAACGGGAAGCGGCTATGCGCGAGCAGGTGGAGGATGCCCGCCTGCAGCAGGACAGCGTGGGCGGCATCGTCGAGGTGGCCGCCTGCGGCCTGCCCGCCGGGCTGGGTTCCCCCATGTTCGACGGCATCGAAAATAAACTGGCCGCCCTTTTCTTCGGGATTCCCGCGGTCAAGGGGGTCGAGTTTGGGGACGGTTTCGGCTTTGCCGCCCTGCGGGGAAGCCAGGCCAACGATCCCTACACCTACACCGGCGATGGGGAAGTGATCGCCGCCTCCAACCACAACGGCGGCCTGCTGGGGGGCATTACCAACGGCATGCCCCTGATCGCCCGCCTGGCGGTAAAGCCCACCTCCTCCATCTCCCAAAAGCAGAGAACGGTTGATCTGGTATCGGGACGGGACGCGGAACTGGTGGTCAAGGGCCGCCATGATCCCTGCATCGTCCCGCGGGCGGTGCCGGTGGCGGAATCCATGCTGGCCTTCGGTTTACTGGACCGAATGGAATCGGAAAGGAGCTGGAGCTGACATGGAGGAACTGTCGGATATCCGCCGGGAAATCGATGAGATCGATGAGGAGCTGCTGCGCCTGATCTGCCGCCGGATGGATTGTTCCCGCCGGGTGGCGGCATATAAACAGTCACGGAACCTGCCCATCCTCAACCAGGAGCGGGAGGACGCCATTTTGTCCCAGGTACGGGAAAACGCCCAGCGTCTGGACACGGAGGGGGACGGCTACGACGATGCGGCGGCGCTGGTCTTCGCCGTAATGATGGATGTCTCCCGCGCTCTGCAGCACAAACGACTGGGCGCAGGTGAGGCCCTGCGCCGGCAGATCGGGCAGGCAGGCTGTTGTTTTCCGCCGGCGGGCAGCCCGCGGGTGGCCTGCGCCGGATGCGCGGGTGCTTACGCCGACGAAGCGGCCGCTCTCCTGTTTCCCCACTGCGCCCCTCGATTTGTGGAAAGCTTCGCCGATGTGTTCGACGAGGTACGGGAGGGGCGGGCCGACTACGGCGTAGTCCCGGTGGAGAACTCGTGCACCGGATCGGTACACGAGGTGTACGATCTGGTAATGAAGCACCGCTTCACCATCGCGGGGGCGGTGGAGGTGCCCATCCGGCACTGCCTGCTGGCGGTGAAGGGCGCCGACCCTGCCGGGCTGAAAACGGTCTATTCCCATCCCCAGGGGCTGCTGCAGTGCTCCGAACGGCTGGCCACCCTGGGATTGGAGCCCCGCACCCACAGCAACACCGCCGCCGCCGCCCGCATGGTGGCGGAAAAAGAGGACCCCACGGTGGGCGCGGTCTCCTCAGAACGGGCTGCCGAATTATACGGATTGGATATAATTGAAAGAAATATACAGAATATCGACAACAACAGCACCCGTTTTATCGTCATCACCCGGTCGTTGACGATACCGGCGGACGCCGACCGCATCAGCCTGATCTTCTCCCTGCCCCACGTGACCGGTTCCCTGTACCGGGTGCTGGCGCGGTTTGCCGCGGCGGGCCTCAACCTTACCAAGCTGGAAAGCCGCCCCACCCGGGACCGCCCGGCGGTGGGTGATAAATTTACCTATGTGTTCTATCTGGATTTTGAGGGTTCCCTTTCCCAGCCGGGTACGGCGGACTTGTTGTGCGCCTTATCGGAAGAGCTTCCCTTCTTCACTTTTTTGGGCAATTACCGGGAACAGGGGCCTTCCGCAGCGCAATCTGCGTATAATATATAATAATATATACAACTTGTATATATTTGTAACTAGAAAAAGCTCCCACGGCCAATGGCCAGGGGAGCTCTTTCCATCAATTCACAGTTTTATTTGATAACGGTGCCGTAAGTGGTGGGCGTAACGCTGGCGGCGTTGGATTCGTCGGTATCGATGTGCATAGCCAGCGCGTATTTGTCGCTGACGCGAACCACCACGTCGCCAAAGGTGAGGGAGCGGGTATCGTTCTCCACCTTTACGCTGACCACCTGTCCGTTTTCCACACCGAAGGCTTCTGCGTCGGCGGGCGTCATGTGGATATGACGTTTGGCCGCGATGACTCCCTCCTTCAGCTCGATCTCACCCTTAGGCCCCACCAGACGGCAGGAGCCGGTGCCGGCGACATCGCCTGATTCGCGGATCGGCGCGTCCACCCCGATGGAGCGGGCGTCGGTCAGAGACAGTTCCACCTGAGTAGCCGAACGGGTCGGGCCGAGGATGGTCACGCCGGACAGGGTCTTTTTAGTGCCGACCACATCCAGACGTTCGGTACAGGCAAACTGGCCCGGTTGGGACAGGTCCTTTTTCGGCGTCAGTTCATATCCCTTGCCGAACAGGGTCTCCAGATCGGCGGGAGACAGGTGAATATGGCGGGCGGATGTTTCCACGAGTACTTTGTTATCCATGATTCTTCCTTCCTGACTGTTAAATTGTTCGTATCTATGATACCCCTCCCCGCCGTTTTTTTCAAGGGAAAGGCCGACATTCTTCCCATCGTGTGTTATAATGAATAGAAACAAAGAACTGCTGATTACTTCTTTTAAATCCGGTTTGCGCACCATATCTTATTTATCAGGGGAAAGGAAGATCGTATGTCTGCTGCCGAATGGGAACAGCTGGAGACCGCCTGTAAGGGATGTACGGCTTGCGGCCTGTCCGCCACCCGCCATAACGTCGTATTCGGTGTGGGGAATCCCGAAGCCGAAGTGCTGTTTATCGGTGAGGGCCCCGGAGAAAACGAGGATTTACAGGGCCAGCCCTTTGTGGGCCGTGGCGGCCAGCTGCTGGACAAAATGCTCGCTTCGGTGGGCCTGTCCCGGAAGAAAAACATTTACATCGCCAATATCGTCAAATGCCGTCCGCCCCAGAACCGGGACCCGCTTCCCGACGAACAGGAAGCCTGCATCGGCTGGCTGCGGCAGCAGGTATCCCTCATCCGCCCCCGGATCATCGTCTGTCTGGGCCGTGTCGCCGCCTGCCGGATCATCAGCCCCGATTTCAAGGTCACCCGCCAGCACGGCGAGTTTTTCGAAAAAAACGGCGTACTGATGATGGGAACCCTCCATCCCGCTGCCCTGCTGCGCAATCCCTCCCAGAAGCCGGACGGTTTCGCGGACTTTTTGAAGCTGCGGGACAAAATCGGCGAAGTCTGCACCCATACCGAATTGATTTATCCTGAATAAGTAAACGGGCTCCCAATAACAGGAGCCCGTTTACTGTTCTACTTACTCTCTGTCGACCGGTCAGCGCTTTCCCCGCCGCTCGTGGCCATGTACCGCCACCACGTCGCGGAAAACTGCCTGATGGCGGCTGCTGATGGTTTTATCCAGATGCAGGCAGCCAAAGTACCAGCGCTTGAAGGAGACGTTCTCCTCCACCCGGTCGAGGTAGACGCTGACCCCGTTGAGCCGCGTCCTCAGCGCCCCCAGATAGCCGCTGGCTTTGCCCGACGGTTCGTGGGTGAGGATATAATCCACCCGACAGTCCCGTTCCTCCAGATGATCCACGCCGCTGACCATCTCCTGGGCGGAGGGCATTTCCTCCTCCCACCAGCCGACCCCCTCGGTGCGGAATTCGTGGTCGGCGCTTTCCCCGCCGCCGAAAACGAAATAGCTTTCCCCTTCCAGGTCGTAGATTTCGCCCCGCATCAGGTGGACGAGGGACCCCGCGATCACCTGGACACGGCCGCCGTTCCACTCCGAAACCGGGTACTCCGCCAGCAGCTGGTAGTTTTCGTGCCGTCCGTCGAGAAAGGCGACGGTATAGGGCAGGGAACCCAGTTTTTTCAGCAGCTTCTGCTCCTTGTGGCCGCCGTCCCAGATGAAACCGAAGTCCCCGCAGACAATGAGGGTGTCCCCTTTTTTTAATTTTCGCGCACCCGATGAGGTAAAACGGGAATAGTCGCCATGGACGTCGCCGGTGATATAGACCATAGGAACGACCGCGTCCTTTCCGGATAACTCCGCCTTTTCCACGGGGTGTCCGCCGATTTCTCACCGAACCCCTAGGAAAATGCGGGACAACTTGTTATAATAGACAGGAACTCCCGGGAGACTGCCTGTCTTTCTTATTATATCAGATTATATCAGAACTTGGGTGATTGTCTATGAAAAAAATACGGACCCTGGCGCTCGCCTGCGCCGCTGCATTGCTGACGGCGATGGCCGCTTCCCCCCTGACAGCCTCGGCCCTGTACGAGCTTCCCAAGGACAAGGCCGTTCACGCATCGTCCGCCATCCTGGTGGGCCTCGGCGCCACCTCGGAGGAGGATACCGTCCTGTTCGAACGCAAAGCGGATACCAAGCTCGCCCCCGCCGCCATGGTGCGGGTCATGGTGGGTGCGCTGGCGATCAAAACTATACAGGAAAAAAACATCGATATCGACACGGCCACCGGTACCTATACCCTCCAGTGCGACAACCTGATCACCGGCACCGGCATCCGCGTGGCCAATATGAAAATTGGAGAGACGTGGACTATCCGCGACCTGCTGACCATGTCCATGGTGCAGACCGCCGCCGATGCCTGCGTCACGCTGGCCTTCGCCCTGAGCGGCAGCGAAACTCAATTTGTCACCGACATGAATCACCTGGCGAAGGAGATCGGCTGCAACGACACCTCCTTCGCCAACGTGACCGGGCTGGACAACGCCAACCAGTACACTACCGCCCGGGACATGGCCCTGATGCTGCGTTATGCCATGACCTTTCCCGAATATGAGGAAATGATGAAGCTGACCGAATACACAGCCCATCCTGTCAGCGGCGGCGAGGCGATCACACTGCCCAACAACAACAACCTGATCCGCGCCAGCAGTCCTCAGAGTTATTATTCCCGCGCGGTATTCGGCAAAACCGGCGTTACCGACGGCGCGGGGTATTGTCTGGCTGCTGTCGCCCGCGACGGCGGCTACGAGTATATGGCCGTGGTACTGAAGGCCCCTGAAACCGACGACGAGGGCAATTTCAAGGGCCTGCTCCATTACAAAGACGTACAGACCCTATTCGACTGGGCCTTCGACAGCTTTGCCTACAAAACCCTGCTGAGCAAGAACGAGCCTACCGGCAAGCTGACGGTGAACCTGGCCTGGAATCAGGATACGGTGGTGCTGGTCCCCGAAAAGGATTTCGCCACCGTAGTGGATAAAAAACTGCCGGTGGACACCATTATCCGCAAGGTGACCCTGAACGAGGAAACGGTGGACGCCCCGGTGACAAAGGGCAGTGTCTACGGCAAGGTGGAACTCTATATCAATGTCGATCAGAAGCTGGGGGAGGTCAACCTGATAGCCTCCGAATCCCTGGACCGCAGCCAGGTGCTGGCGGTATGGGCGGAGGTACAGCAGTTTCTGAAATCCCCCTGGTTTATCGCGGGGGTCGCCCTGCTGGTGCTGCTGCTGGTCGGCTATATCATCCTCAACGTGGTGCATAACCGCCGGCGCCGGCGCAAGAAGATGAAACGGGTCAAAAAGTATAAATAAAAAACGGCCCCCTGCGGGGCCGTTCCTTTCCGGATCCGGCTTGGGATGCCAAATGCGTGTTCAATATCCACCTTCGCCGGTGAGGGAACCGTCGTTTTCCACCCAGTCGTCCACATACACGGCGGTGAACTCATCCTGTGAATTGCGTATCACCACCCGGGTGATGCCGGCGTTGATAATCATACGCTTGCACATGGAGCAGGAGTTGGCGTCCGGTACCAGCTCGCCGCTTTTGGCGTCCCGGCCCACCAGATACAGGGTAGCCCCGATCATTTCGGTGCGGGCGGCGCTGATGATGGCGTTAGCCTCCGCATGGACCGAACGGCACAGCTCATACCGCTCGCCCCGGGGGATATTCATCTTTTCGCGCAGGCAAAAGCCGAGATCGGAGCAGTTTTTTCGTCCGCGGGGGGCGCCCGTATAGCCGGTGGCGAGGATCTGATCGTTTTTGACGATAATGGCGCCAAAGTTGCGGCGCAGACAGGTACCGCGGCCGGCGACCGCCTGTGCGATATCGAGATAATAATTCTCCTTGTCCCGTCGATTCATGGCCGGTCATTCCTCCCTGTTTCAATTCGACTGATTATATGATTATTATACAGCCCTTTCACCAGAAACACAATGTGCGATTTTTGTCAAAGGAGGCGGTCCCGCTGGAGTATCGGGAGGACGAGCTGATCGGTCAGGCGTTTGCCGCACGGGCAAACGCCTATTGCCCCTATTCCCATTTCGCGGTGGGTGCGGCCCTGCTGGCGGAATCCGGCCGGATTTACACTGGAGTCAACTGCGAAA
The DNA here is from genome assembly GCA_022800315.1 of Clostridiales bacterium. Taxonomy (GTDB): domain Bacteria; phylum Bacillota; class Clostridia; order Oscillospirales; family Acutalibacteraceae; genus Avimonas_A. The sequence continues at coordinate 31,416 of JAAWQC010000011.1, read as the reverse complement.
ACGCCGCCTTCGGTGCGGGAACCTGTGCGGAGCGGGCCGCGCTGGCATCTGCTGTGACGGCAGGAGAACGCTCTTTTCGCGCCCTGGCGGTCGCTGTGGGAGAAACGGAACCGGCAACCCCCTGCGGCATCTGCCGGCAGATGCTGTCCGAGTTCGGCGATATGGACGTGATTTGTGTGTCCGAAAAAGGGACGCATATCACGCGGACACGACTATCCGCGCTGCTACCTCATGCCTTTCTGAAATTTGACCCCCAAGAATAAGAGGAGGAATCCCATGCCCGCACTCACCGATATCGCCGCTGTGAAAGCCCTGCTAGCCCGTCATGACTTTCATTTTTCCAAAGCCATGGGTCAGAATTTTCTGATAAACCCCTCGGTGTGTCCCCGCATGGCGGAGGCCTGCGGGGCTTCCGTCGGTTCCGGTGTGCTGGAGATCGGGCCGGGCATCGGCGTGCTGACCGAACAGTTGGCCCTGCGTGCAGCCAAGGTGGCGGCAGTTGAGCTGGACAGCCGCCTTTTCCCCGTGCTGGAGGAGACCCTCTCCCCTTACGGCAACGTCACCATTATCCCCGGCGACGTGATGAAGCTGGATCTTCCCCTTCTGCTGCAGGAGCAATTCGGCAATATGCCGGTGTCGGTGTGCGCGAATCTGCCTTATTATATCACCTCTCCCATCGTGATGAAGCTGCTGGAAAGCCGTCTGCCGGTGGAGAGCATCACCGTCATGGTACAGAAGGAAGCGGCCCAGCGCCTGTGTGCCCGGCCCGGTACCCGCGAGGCGGGCGCTGTGACGCTGGCGGTGCAGTATTATGCCGAAGCACAGATTCTCTTTTCGGTTTCCCGCGGCAGCTTTCTGCCTGCACCCAACGTGGACAGTGCGGTGATCCGTCTGACGATCCGCCGGGAACCGCCCTGCGCGGCACGTAACGAAGCATTTCTGTTCCGGTTGATCCGCGCCGGATTCGAACAGCGGCGGAAAACCCTGCCCAATTCCCTCGGTGCGGCGGGACTGGAAAAGGCGCGCATTCTGGAGGCGCTTCGGGAGACCGGTCTTTCCGAAACAGCGCGGGCGGAGGAACTGACCCTTCCCCAGTTCGCCGCGCTGGCCAACCGGCTGGAAAAATGACATCCTTCCTCCTGCGGTTCGCCTGCAGTGGCGAACCGGCCCGCTTTTGTTTCCATACATACCCAAATCGCAGACCGGCTTGACACGTAACGGTTGTAACAGACATACTGATATCCTCAATAGGAGGATATCAGTATGGAAGAGGTATATCCCCGTCAGCCGATCGGTGAAACAGAGGACTCCCTTGGACCCATTTCGGATATTTCCCCCGATTTCTCACAAAGGGATTGCCATAATGAACTGCGACTTGTCTATGAACCGGTTCGCCCTCAGTGTCTGCGAGCCGGCTGGTAACACCGGCAGCGGGGAACCCATGAAGGACCTGCCATCTGTGCTCCCGCCGCCAATCGTTAAGAGGCGGAAAATCTCACGCGGGAGTTGATTGAACGGCCGTGGGCCCTCTATCTGGAACAGTGGGAGGATGCAAGCCCCATCGTCAGTCAAATAGAAAGGAGAGGAAAATTCCCTCTCCTTTCTTTATTTTTCCGTTTTTTTGCGCCTGCGCCAACCGATCCAGAACAGGAAAATCGCCGCCGCGGTGGTGATGAAAGCGGAAACCAGGTTCCAGGGGGTTACGCCGTCGCCGCCGGCGGCCGTCCCCACCACTAGATCGGTACCGGTATCGATCGCCGGGATCAGGAAGACCAGGATGCCCGCCGCCACCCAGCGGTTCAGCCGCGTGTGAGCCAGCAGCAGACAGGCTGTCCAGCAGTACACCAGAGAAAAAATGGTTACGGGAACCGCCAGCGGACCCATATATTCCGGCGCGCCGGCCAGTGATAATACGAGCCATAAAAAGGGCCCGATCAGGATGGTCAACGCCAGAAGGGAAACGGTCCAACGCATTTTATGCAGCTTCAGCAGGGGAATCGTCACACTGCAGAACAGCACGAGGGAGGCGATGGGATAGAGCGACCAGCTGACGCCGCCCGTCACTGCCACGTCACAAATTAGGCAGACCGCCATGGCCACCAGGGACGCGAGTAGCAGGACCAGGACAATTTTCCCCGACAGCGCCTCCCATTTGTGGACTCTTACCCGGTCCGCATACCGCAGGGTGTTTTTTACCAGCCGTTCCTCTTCGGGTAGCGACAATTGTTCTTCCCGCTTATCCGTTGGCGGTTCCTCCGGAGAACGCCGGTCGTTCTCCTGGCCGTTCAGGAGCGCGCCGGTGGACACCTGCAGCGCTTCGGCCAAAGGAGACAACGAAGAAAAAGAATGAAAGGCGCTTTTATCCGTTAGTCCTGTCTGTCGTTGGTGCCCCTGCGGCATAAGCTGCCCCCTATCCGAAACCGTCTCCAGACTTTACAGAAATATAGGCTGAGCGATTCTGCATAAAGTTTCAGTTGTTTTTGCATGAAATAATAGCCCTGATCAAAATATTGATTATATTTGCACAAATAACATCAAACAAGAGAATTGTATTTGTTGTAAACATGCGATAAGCTAACCATATAATTCAGGCAAAACAATTTTTTGAGGTAAATGTAAAAAGGAGGTCCTTCCATGAGCAGGATAGGAAAGCGTTTTTTTTCTCTGTTCTTAAGCACCGCCCTGGCGACGGGTGCCATATCCGCTGCAGCGGCCCCCGCTCCCGATGCTCCCGTATTGGACGGGAAAACGCTTGTCACTCTGGGCGACAGCCTTACCGCCCAAAGCAACTGGGCAGAAATGGCGTCAGAAGCACTCAATATGAAATTGGTAAACGCCGGTATTGGCGGTCATACCTCAGCGGATGGTATTGCCCGCTTTGACAGGGATGTGGCAGCAGCAAACCCGGACTATGTGGTAATCGCCTTTGGTACAAACGACTTTGTCCGCTGGGGTGCCGATCCGACGGTCACTCTCGACAACTATCGCCAAAACATGAGCTCATTGGTCGGCCGGGTGCGGGCGCTAGACGCGACTCCTCTCCTCTTCACCGCCCCATATGTGCGGGACGATGCCTGGATGAAAGGCGTCGGCACCTATCCTGATGGGGAAGACACCCTTACCGACAGCATTGATGTCTACAACCGCACGATTCGGGAAATAGCCGCAGAACAGGCCGTGGACCTGGTGGATATGCGGGAGATGTGCAGCCAACACGACATTTATGATTTCCTTCAGATTGACGGTGTCCATCTTTCCCTCTATGGCCAGAAAAAGTATGCGGAAACGCTCGTCGCCTATATGCAGGAGCATTTCCGTCAGGATGCCGACGCCCCCCGTGTTGAGTACCCTCGAATTCCCACAACACCTGTAAAAGGCACCCAAAGCCTGATTTCGCTGGACCCCTCTGACTGGACCGAACCGCTGATCGGCACGATAAAGGCACAAAAGTCGAATAACTCTCTGCGCATTTCCAATACCAGCGTCTGGGGAGCAGAGTACCACTATTCGCCGTCGGTGGATAAAGGAGTCTGCGTTCCGCTGGAGGGTACCAAACTGAATCTTGATCTTACTATTGATGGAACAGTTACCAACATCCTTTTGTATTTTAACGGCGTTACACCCACACACAATTATGACACAATCTATATGTCCCTACCTCTTGCTCTCAGCGGCCTTTATTCCGATCTGAAATTGGACGCCTCCGGTAATATTCAGGCTGGACAGACAATTAAAGGCTCCTTCTTTCTTACCGATCTCGGCGTCCCGGAAAGCTTCGCGGATGAAAACGGAAATATTTTATTCTCTGGCGTCAAACTGCATTTCATGGGCGCCAACAGCCGGCCGTCGGTACTGCGTGAGTTCAGTGTGACCACCGGCCAGCCTGCTTCGGAAAAGCCTCACTATCAAAGAGAGTACTCCCTGCTGCCGCAAAGCATCGACAGTCTTGCCGGTGACGGAATTGTTTCCACTATCAATCAGGATGGTAGTCTGACGCTGAGCCAGAAGAGCGCCGGTTGGTTTGCTGTATCCTATCCTCTGAACCAGACTATTGACCTGTCGGCGACCCCCTACATCCATTTCCGCGTCACACCGCATACCGGGACCGCCAACGGCTTTTTCGACTATATCGACGAAGCAGGGCAGTCGCACCAAAAGACCTTTACTGAAATGTTGTATGGCAAGGGCATCACCGATATGAATATCGAAAGCCCGGTCGATAAATATATCCATCTGCCGACGGTGCTGGAATCCTCCGGGACCATCACGGTTACACAAATCCTCTTATCAGATTACGGGTCTCCAACAGCGTCACTGACATGGCACGATCTGTCCGTGGGACAAATGGATCAGGCTCCAGAGCCCTCCACCAATCCGTCCACTGACCCTTCTACTGCTCCGTCAGGCAACCAGTCAACCGCTCCCTCCACAGCCTCATCAACGGATCCCTCCTCAGCCCCGTCAACTGATCCGTCCACCGGTCCGTCGGAAAACCCATCGGCTACCCCACCGTCCACTGCCCCGACCGATCCGTCGCCCTCCGGCCAGAAGCCTGGTACGAACCCCTCCACAGGTGTGGGTCTTCCTCTGACGGCAGGTGCACTGCTGACAGCCTCGGCCGTAACGCTGGGCTGGTGCCGCAAAAAGCGTGAGGGATAACCTCCGCTGTATTCCTTGATTTCCCTCCTCTTCAAAACGGCGGTCCCAGGAAAATATTCCTGGGACCGCTGTTTGGCAGTATCCTCAACTGAAATCTTTATGCGACGCCAACAGAGCCCTGCCGAAAACACCTATACTCTTTCAGGAAGCATCCTTGCCCCCCACCTGAAAAGAGCCTTCACGGTGCTCCTTTCGCCAGACGGTGGGCGAAACCCCATACAGTCTATCAAACTGACGAAAGAAACAGGAGAGGGTGTTGTAGCCCGCCTTATAGGCCGCCTCAGATACTGAACAATCGGTGGTCATCAGCCGCATGGCCGCATCATGAACACGTAGTTGGTGCAGATAATCCTGAGGCGACAGCCCTAATCTCTCCCGAAACCGTCGGCGGAGGGTTGCTTCACTGAGATGACAAAGCTCCGCCAACTGAGAAATATGCACCTCCTCCGCAAAATGGTGAGAAAGATAATAAACGGCGGCGTCAATCTCCAGCAGCGAATCGGGGGCCCCCATCGTTTCTGTGCGATGATTTTGCATCAGGCGATGGTGACGGGAAAGGGCCGTCCATAGAAGGCCGCAAACCGAGCCGCGATACCCCTCCTCCTTGCGGTCGACCTCCTCAATGATAGTGCGAATCAGGCCAGGCAGAAGAGGATCCTTCTGCTCCGTCAACAGGCAGTCCACCGGAGAAAAGCCTTCCGGCGGAGCAAGCAGGCCATTCAGCCGGCTGGGATCAATGTCGGAGAGCACCAGTGGAAGATCCGCATATAAAAACACCCACTCACTCCATTCGTCTGGGGTGCTTTGGGCCCTGTGGAGCTGCCCACGATAGATCATCACCGCCGTTCCCTCCTGAAAGGGCACTATCTCGCCGTCAATCAGGAACTGTCCCGTCCCGCTGTAGCAGTAACCCAATTCAAACACATTATGATAATGCAGCGAAGGACATTCCTCCGGCAGCGGCGTCTGGCGGATAATCTTTTCATCCATAGGAGATTCCCGGGTAAAGTGCAGCAGATAGGGCTCCACGCGGGAGGGAAGGATTGAACGATTTTGCATGATATCTTGCCTCCTTTGCACGAAGATGATATTCGATCGAAAACGCTGATTGTATTTGCACAAATAACATCGGATAATAATGTGGTACGTCAAGTATTATGAGAATATTTCCTTAGTCACGAAATCACCGTAAACCCGCATTAACACTATGTTTTTTGATTGTATGACTAAGGAAAAAACGGCGCGCAAAATAAGAAAAATAACAAAATATGCATCGACTAAGGAAATCTAAAAATTAATTGCATAAATCCCGTAAACCCTGTTTAAATCAGGGCTTACGGGATTTTTTTAACTTTTTCTTGACATTAGACTAACGAAACGGCTAAGGTACTGTATCTTCAAAATTTTAGGACTAAATATTTATTCGTCTTTACTATATAAAAATTCGCTTTTTGCTTTGGAAAGAAACTCAAGGTAATTGTCTGTGAACCATCTGTATTGATTATCGAGCCATTCCTCTTTAAATGTGCCTGTTACTGTCAAAGTCAAACATTTTTTCATTAGAAAAGCGGTCTGGCAAAATATATCTCGTATGGTCTCTAAAGCAATCGTTTTTTGGCTTGTGGATTTTGCCTTAAGAGAAAGAATATCAGCTAGTTCCATTAAAACGTCATAAACCATTATTTTTTCTTGAGCATTACAATGCTTAACTGATTCTCCGACTCTATTCAACATATCCACAAAACCTCTGTCTACCACTTCAGCAATATCTATATCCATTTGATTTATTTCAACAGTGAACATAGAACCTTTTCCACCAGTGATCCATTCATACGAAACATCAAACTGTAGTGATATGAGTTTCAACAAACTATCTGAGGGAGACTCTTTTCCTGATTCGATTCTACTAATAAAAGGCCTTGATACGCTTAATTGATCGGCAAATTGTTGTTGCGTAAGATTACGGCTCTTTCGAATAGCATGGATTCTTTCACCTAAACCGTCCAACGCGTTACCTCCGTTACAAAACAGTAAGATGAATTACATTTTTCTCTTGATATGTTAGATACATTACATTACAATGTGCTCATAGATTACATTTATTATAACCCACTCATCGTAACATTTCAAATGTTTTGTAAAGGAGGATGGGCGTGAATACAATAGGAGAACGTATCCGGTTAATACGAAACTCAAATTCACTTACACAATTTGAATTCAGTCAAAATCTTCGTGTCACAAGACCTCATATTACACGAATTGAAACCAATAAAGAAAACCCGTCTGGAGTATTGATTCGGTTGATAAGTGTCCTTTATAACGTGAGTGAAGAATGGATAAAAACCGGCGCGGAATGCTCCGCACCGGTTTCTGCACTACAGGATAACTGGTTAGATCAGGGTGATGATCGCCATTTCAGCGGCGTCGCCGCGGCGTGCCTCGGTCTTGATGATCCGGCAATAACCGCCGTTGCGCTCCGCATATTTCGGGGCAATTTCATCAAACAGCTTCTTGGCGACGCTCTCCTTCGTGACGAAGGAATAGATCATACGCTTGTTGGCCAGCGTCGGGTTCTTGGCGATGGTGATCATTTTCTCCGTCAGGGAGCGCACCTCTTTGGCGCGGGTGACGGTGGTTTCGATCCGGCCCTTTTCCAGCAGGAAAGTGACCATGGCTCTGAGCATGGCGGTACGGTGAGCGGTCGGCCTGCCGAGCTTTCTGGTTCCGGGCATGTGAATTCACTCCTTAATGTTAGGTTGGGTACCCGGCTGTCCGTCCCCTCCTCCGCGACATTTTTCGCGGCGCCGGGAAATGACGGAAGCGGGTTATCACTTGGCGGGAACGATAAGGCAGGCCGCCTTATTCATCCTCTTCCTGCAGGCCGAAGCCCAGGGACGCCAGCTTGTTGACAACTTCCTCCAGCGACTTCCGGCCGAGGTTGCGGACCTTCATCATATCCTCTTCGCTCTTGTTGATGAGGTCTTCCACCGTGTTGATGCCGGCGCGCTTCAGGCAATTGAAGGAACGGACCGAAAGATCCAGCTCCTCAATGGTCATCTCCAGGACCTTCTCCTTGCCCTTGTCATCCTTCTCCACCATGATGGAGTCGCCGGCGTAGGCTTCGCCGGACAGGTCGACAAACAGGTTGAGATGCTCGGTGAGCACCTTGGCTCCCAGCGAGACCGCCTCTTTGGCGGAGATGGTGCCGTTTGTCCAGACCTCAAGCGTCAGTTTGTCGTAGTCGGTGATCTGGCCCACACGGGTATTTTCAACGGTGTAGTTCACCTTCACCACCGGTGTGTAGATGGAGTCCACCGGAATCACGCCGATGACGGGAGCCATCTGCTGCTTGTTGCGCTCCGCGGGAACGTATCCGCGTCCCTTATCCATGGTGATTTCCATGTACAGGCGCGCGCCCTCGCCGAGGGTGGCAATGTGCATATCGGGATTGAGGATTTCCACCTCACTGTCGCACTTGATGGTGCCGGCGGTAACCACGCCCGCGCCTTCGGCTTCGATATACACGATCTTGGGGCCGTCACCCGCGATTTTCGCGGTCAGGCCCTTGAGATTCAGGATGATTTCGGTGACGTCCTCTTTAACACCCTCGATGGTGGAGAACTCGTGCAGGATGCCGTCAATCTTCACCGCGGTGACCGCCACGCCGGGCAGGGAGGAGAGCAGCACACGGCGCAGGCTGTTGCCCAGCGTCGTACCATAACCGCGTTCCAGCGGCTCCACAACAAACTTGCCATAGGTGCCGTTTGCCGCGTCGGACGCTCCGCTGGCGAGATCCATCACTTCAATTCTGGGCTTCTCAATCTCAATCATTCAAAACCCTCCTAATAGAAACGGAAGGCTTTGTCCCCGCCAGATGCGGGGACAAAGTTCCGTGGTGTATGGTCGTGCACGACGGCCGCCGAAGCGGCCGCGCCTGTCGGCGGACTTACTTGGAGTACAGCTCGACGATGAGGGTTTCCTCGATCGGCAGATCGATATCCTCACGGGCGGGAGCGGCCACGACCTTGGCCTCCAGTTTATCACGATTGAGTTCAAGCCACTTCGGCACGGGACGGGCGGAATTCGCCTCGATCACGGCCTTGATTTTGCCCAGCTGACGGCTGGAATCCTTGACCGAGATCACCTGTCCCTGCTTTACCAGATACGAAGGGATGTTGACCTTGCGGCCGTTCACGGTGAAGTGAGCGTGGAGCACCAGCTGGCGCGCCTCGGCGCGGGAGCTGGCAAAACCCATGCGGTAAATCACGTTGTCCAGACGGGATTCCAGCAGGCGGAGAAGATTTTCACCGGTAACGCCCGGCATCTTCTCGGCCATTTCGAAGTAATGGCGGAACTGGCCTTCCAGCACGCCGTAATAGCGTTTCGCGAACTGCTTGGTACGCAGCTGCTTGCCGTATTCCGAGGTTTTCTTGCGGCCCTGGCCATGCTGGCCGGGGGCGTAAGCGCGGCGGGCGACCGAGCACTTTGCCGTATAGCAGCGCTCGCCCTTCAAAAAGAGTTTCTGACCTTCACGGCGGCAGAGTCTGCACACCGGACCGGTATATCTAGCCATGGTATTGCACCTCCTGATAATCGATTAGACGCGTCTTCTTTTGGGAGGACGGCATCCGTTGTGGGGGATCGGGGTCACATCTTTGATCATGTTGACCTCCAGTCCGGCGGCCTGCAGGGCACGGATCGCGGCCTCACGGCCGGCACCCGGACCCTTCACGTACACCTCAACGCTCTTGAGGCCGTGCTCCATCGCCGCTTTGGCGGCGGTTTCGGCAGCGGTCTGGGCAGCAAACGGGGTGGATTTCCGCGAACCGCGGAAGCCCAGCTCGCCGGCGCTGGCCCAGGACAGAGCGTTGCCCTGCGTATCAGTGATGGTGACGATGGTATTGTTGAAAGTGGACTGGATATGCGCCGCGCCACGTTCAATATTCTTACGTTCTTTGCGGCGGCGGGTGGTCGCACCCTTACGCGCCGTAGTCTTTGCAGCAGCCATTCTTCTACCTCCTGCCCTATTTCTTCTTATTCGCGATGGTCTTGCGGGGACCTTTGCGGGTACGCGCGTTGGTCTTGGAACGCTGGCCGCGCACCGGCAGGCCCTTGCGGTGACGCAGGCCGCGATAGCTGCCAATCTCAATCAGCCGCTTGATATCGTAAGCCACGTCGCGACGGAGGTCGCCTTCCACCGTGTAATTCTTGTCGATGAATTCGCGGAGCTTGGAAACGTCGTCCTCCGACAGATCCCTCACGCGGACGTCCGGGTTTACACCGGTCGCCTTGATGATATCGGAAGCCGATTTGCGGCCGATACCGAAGATATAGGTCAGGCCGATTTCAATGCGTTTATCTCTGGGCAAATCAACGCCAGCAATACGCGCCATAAGTGGGTTCCTCCCTTTCGAATATGGTGGTTTTTAACCTCTAGCGCCCTTAGCCCTGGCGCTGCTTATGCTTCGGATTCTCGCAGATGACCATCACGCGGCCCTTGCGCTTGATGATCTTGCACTTTTCGCAGATTTTCTTGACAGAAGGTCTTACTTTCATCGGTTGTCCACGCCTTTCCGGTTCCGCCCGCCGGATTTTCCACCGTTCGGGGGTCACCTGTTGAAAATGGGGTTTACTTCGTCCTCCACGTGATCCGGCCTTTGGTCAGGTCGTAGGGGGACATTTCCACCGTGACCTTGTCGCCGGGAAGGATACGGATGTAGTTCATCCGCAGCTTGCCCGAAATATGGGCCAGAATCTGGTGTCCGTTGGCCAGCTCCACCTGAAACGTGGCGTTGGGCAGGGCCTCAACAACGGTACCTTCCAATTCGATAACGTCCGCTTTGGACATTCAATAACCTCCTCCTGTGTTGGAGCCGTCTCGTCCGGACGGCCAGTACGCCGGTTCTCCGCCGCCGATGAAGGCGAGGGCACGGCGCAGCTCACGGTTGGTCGCCATTGAGCTCTCCTCCAGCCGATGGCGGGTTTCCGCCGCATGCCGGGGATTTTTACGCTTGGGGCGCGCCAAAGGCCGCTCTTTTCCATCCGCCACCCAGAGGGCGCCGTCGGTGTCGGCCTTTATCACGGCCATCAGCCGGCCTTTATCACGGCCGGCCAGGGACAGGATTACACATCCGCGGGTCAGCAAGCGGTCCACACTCCTTACGGAAGGGTCAGGATCACCGGCCCGTCGGCGGTGATGGCGATCGTATGCTCGAAATGAGCGGACCATTTCCCGTCCCGGGTGGTGACGGTCCAGCCGTCCCGCTGGGTATCCACCTCGCAGGTTCCGGCATTGATCATGGGTTCAATGGCGATGGTCATGCCCGGCAGCAACCGCGGGCCGCGGCCGGGAGTACCGAAATTGGGGACGCTGGGATCTTCGTGCAGGTTTGTGCCTACTCCGTGGCCGACATACTGCCGTACAACCGAGTAACCACGAACCTCGACATACCGCTGAACGGCCGCACCGATATCACCGATACGATTGCCCGCCGCCGCCGCCCGGATACCCTCGTAGAGGGATTCCCGTGTGGCATCCAGCAGGGCCTGCGCCTCGGGGGATATCTCCCCCGCCGCAAAGGTATAGGCGTTGTCGCCGTGGAAGCCGTTATAATACGCACCCACGTCCACGCTGACGATGTCGCCGGCGTGGATCACACGCTTACCGGGTATGCCGTGGATGACTTCATCGTTCACCGATATACACGCGCTCGCGGGGAACCCGCCGTATCCGAGGAAGGAAGGGGTCGCCCCCTGGCTCTCGATATACTTGCGGACCACGCGGTCCACCTCCCCGGTGGTGACACCGGGCTGGATGGCCTCGCCCGCCAGCTGGAGCGCCCGCGCCGAGATCACGCAGGCTTCTTTCATGCCCCTGAGTTCCCGGCTATTCTTTATGGATACCATGCACACACCGACCTTTCGGGAAACCTCTGAAGATCAGAAGTTTCGGGAAGAGCAACCTGCTGCTCTTCAATTTTCCAGCGCGGCCAGCACCAGTCGGGAGGTATCGGAGATCTCCTCCTGCCCTTCTACGGCGTAAAGCTTGCCGGCTGCTACATAATAGCTTTTGAGCGGTTCGGTCTGCTCGTGGTAAACCCTCAGACGCTCGCGTACCGTGTCCGGATGGTCATCCGGGCGCTGAACAAGGGTATCGCCGCAGCGGTCGCAAATATCCTCTACTGTGGGCCGTTTGTAGTCCACATGATAGGAAGCTCCGCAGCTGGGGCAGATACGGCGGCCCGATACACGCCGGGCAATCGTCTCGTCGTCCACCTCGATGTCGATGACACGGTCGATGTCGACGCCCATGCGGTCAAGCGCCTCGGCTTGCGGTATGGTGCGGGGAAAGCCGTCCAGTATGAAACCGTTCGCGCAGTCGGGCTGCGCCAGTCGGTCACGGATGATGCCGATGACGATATCGTCGGGAACCAGCCGGCCGTCAACCATATACTGTTTGGCTTTCCTGCCCATCGCGCTGCCGCTTTTCAGCGCTTCACGGATAATATTACCCGTGGAAATAGTGGGAATGCGGAGGGTTTCGCTGATGATCTCCGCCTGTGTGCCTTTTCCGGCGCCGGGGGCGCCCATGAGAATCAGCCTCATGTCATCCCTTCTTTCAAAGCAGTGCCTTTCTGTATCGCGCATCCCCGCCGGAAGAATCTCCTCCGGCGGGGGATGCGCGGAAACCTTTTCGAAAGAAGTCAGGCCCTACTCGAGGAAGCCCTTGTAGTGGCGCATCATCATCTGGCTTTCGATCTGCTGGGTGGTTTCCAGCGCGACGCCGACGACGATCATGACCGACGTGCCGCCCAGGGTCAGGCCGTAAATGCCGCTGAGCGCTCCGAACACACTGGGGAACAGAGCGATCACGCCCAGGAACAGCGCGCCGATGAAGGTTACCTTGTTCAATACCCGCTTGATGTAATCCTGGGTGGGCTTGCCGGGACGATAGCCCGGAATCGCACCCGAGTTTTTACGCAGATTATTGGACATCTCCACCGGATTATACTGGATGGTGACATAGAAGAACGCGAATCCGATAATCAGCAGGAAATACAGGATCATGTACACGGGATGGGAGGGGCTGAATACGTTGAAGAATCCATGCCAGAATCCTTTTTCCGGAACGGTGATAAAGCCCTGGATCATCGAGGGGATGGAAATGATGGCAACGGCCAGAATGATGGGCATAACGCCGGACATATTGACCTTGATCGGAATAAAGGTATTCTGACCGCCATACATTTTGCGGCCCACCACACGCTTGGCGTACTGGACCGGGATGCGGCGCTCCGCATCCGTAATGAAGACGATGAGGGCGATCATGCCCAGCAGGATGACCAGCGCCAGGGGTACCAGAATCAGGTACTTGAGCCCCGCGCCGGAATTGAGCTGCTTAATGCCGCCGTCATAGAAAAGCTGCCACATGTACGTAGCGCCGGAGGGAATACGGGACAGGATGCCCGCAAACAGGAGAATGGAGATACCGTTGCCGATACCCTTCTCATTGACCTGCTCGCCCAGCCACATCATCAGTGCCGATCCTGCGGTGAAGCAGAGCACGATGACCACAGCGCCGAACCACATCTCCCAGCCGCTCTGAATGCTGGATTCCAGCGCGCCGTACTTGTTGCGCACCATGAAGTAGTAGGCCACGCCGAGGAGCAGGCCAAGGCCCACCGTCACATAACGGGTGATCTGGCCCAGCTTTTTGCGGCCCGATTCCCCATCCTTAGCCATCCGTTCCAGCGGAGGAATGGCCACCGTCAGCAGCTGAATGATGATGCTGGCGTTGATATAGGGGGTGATAGACAGCGCAAAGATGCTGGCGTCGGAGAAACCGCCGCCGGACATCAGGGTCAGGAAGCTCATGCCGGTATTGGAACTGGCCGCGTTGGCCGTAGCCTTGGCCAGTTCCACCACATCCACGTACGGTACCGATATAGCGGAACCGATGCGGAAAATCAGGATAATAAACAGGGTATACAGGATTTTCTTTCGGAGATCGACGATTTTCCATGCATTTCTCAATGTCCGAAACACGTCAGATCACCTCTGCCTTCCCGCCGGCAGCCTCGATCTTCGCCTTGGCCGACTCCGAGAAAGCAGCCGCTTTGACGGTCAGCTTCTTGGAAAGCGTTCCGTTGCCGAGGATTTTCACCCCGTCGCCCGCCTTTTTAATCAGGCCGGCAGCCTTCAGCGCTTCGGCATCAACCGTCGCGCCGTCTTCAAACCCGCCGAGGGCAGCCACGTTGACCCCTACATAGCGTGTCGCGAAGTTGTTGACAAATCCGCGGGTCGGCAGGCGTCTCTGAAGAGGCCACTGGCCGCCCTCAAAGCCCCATTGCATGCCGCGGCCGGCGCGGGCCTTCTGGCCCTTGTGGCCCTTACCGGCGGTTTTGCCCTGACCGGAGCCGTGCCCTCTGCCGATACGTTTCACGTCCCGGACAGAACCGGGAACGGGAGATAGCTCATGCAGCTTCATGTTATTCGCACCTCCTTGCTCGAATTTAAGCCTCCGTTACCTCGATGAGGTGGATAATTTTATTCACCTTGCCACGGGTAGCGGCATTATCCGGCTGATTGACCGTGTCGCCGATCTTGCGCAGGCCCATGGAATCGGCCGTTGCAATCTGGTCCGGCTTGACGCCGATCAGGCTGCGGACCAGTTTGACCTGCAGGACGCCGGTATTCTCCTTCTTTGCCATTGCAACCATTCCTTTCTCACAGAAATCTTGTGGGTGCGCCGCACCGCCATGAGGCGGAGACGGCTTTTACCCCAGGATCTCCTTGACGGACTTGCCGCGGACGGCCGCCGCCTGCTCCACCGTGCAAAGCCGGGACAGACCGTCGAAGGTCGCGCTGACCACGTTGCAGGGGTTGTTGGAACGGAGAGCCTTGGTGCGGATATCACGGATACCGGCAGCTTCCACCACCGCACGCACCGCGCCGCCGGCGATTACGCCGGTACCGGGGGCAGCGGGCTTCATCAGCACGCGGCCGGCGCCGAATTTGCCGATAATTTCGTGGGGGATCGTGCTCCCTTTCAGGGAAACGTGGATCAGATGCTTTTTGGCATCCTCGATCCCTTTGCGGATCGCGTCGGGCACTTCGCCGGCTTTACCGAGGCCGTAGCCTACGGTGCCGTTGCCGTCACCGACGACCACCAGGGCGGCAAATTTGAAGATACGGCCGCCCTTTACGGTCTTGCTGACACGGTTGATCGCAACGATGCGCTCTTTGAATTCCGATTGTGCTGCGTCATTTCTGGCCAAAGTATTTCCTCCCTTTCCTTAGAACTTGAGGCCGCCCTCGCGGGCGCCTTCGGCCAGCTCTTTGACGCGGCCGTGATAGATGTAGCCGCCACGGTCGAAAACGACATCGGAGATGCCCTTGTCGGCGGCGCGCTTGGCGATGATTTCGCCAACCTTTTTGGCGGCTTCCTTGTTTCCGCCGTTCAGGCCGAAATCCTTTTCGACGCTGGAGGCGGAAGCGATGGTAACTCCCTTGACATCATCGATCAGCTGGGCATAGATGTGATTCAGGGAGCGATACACGTTGAGACGGGGACGCTGTGCCGTGCCCGAAATCTTGCCGCGGACGCGGCGATGACGGCGCAGACGGGCTTTATTGCTGTCAGGCTTGCTCACCATGGGTTCTCACTCCTCCTTTTACTTCTTGCCCTTGCCGCCGGTTTTGCCTTCCTTGCGGCGGATGTGCTCGGTAGCGTACTTGATGCCCTTGCCCTTGTACGGCTCCGGCGGGCGCTTCTCACGGATTTCCGCCGCGAACTGCCCGACCAGCTGCTTGTCGGGGCCGGAGATAATGATCTTATTGGCAGACGGCGCCTCGATGGTGATGCCGGGAATTTCGCTGACGATCACCTGATGGCTGTACCCCAGGTTCATAACCAGGTCTTTCCCCTGCTTCTGCACACGGTAACCGACACCGTTGACCTCCAGCTCCTTTTGGAAGCCCTGGGTCACACCGATCACCATGTTGGCGATCAGGGAACGGGTCAGGCCGTGCAAAGAACGGTTTTCCTTTTCGTCGTTGGGCCGAGTTACGAGAACCTCGCCGTTTTCGAGAGTGACCGTCATATTCGGATGAATCTTCTGGGTCAGAGTACCTTTAGCGCCCTTGACGGTGACCACGCCATCCGCGATTTTGACATCGAC
This sequence comes from Clostridiales bacterium, assembly GCA_022800315.1. GTDB lineage: Bacteria > Bacillota > Clostridia > Oscillospirales > Acutalibacteraceae > Avimonas_A. The sequence continues at coordinate 15,577 of JAAWQC010000011.1, read as the reverse complement.
GCCGGCGGGCACGGGGATGGGCTTGCGTCCGATTCTAGACATTTCTTTCCCTCCCCCTTACCATACAAACGCCAGGACTTCGCCGCCGACATGCTCTTTGCGAGCCTGTTTGTCGGTCATGATGCCCTTAGACGTGGAAACGATGGCCGTGCCGATGCCCTTCATGACCTTCGGCATGTCCTCGCTGCTGGAATAGATGCGCAGGCCGGGCTTGGAAACACGGCGCAGGCCCATGAGTACCTGGGACTTGTTGGCCCCCTGGTATTTCAGGACCACACGGATGATGCCCTGCTTGTCATCTTCGATTACCTGATAGCTTTTCACATATCCCTCGTCAACAAGAATCTGGGCAATAGCCTTCTTCATGTTGGAAGCGGGGATATCCACCGTATCGTGCTTAGCCGAATTCGCGTTCCGGATTCTCGTCAGCATATCGGCGATGGTATCGGTGATTTGCATTCCGTCAACCTCCTTTAGCTATTGCTTACCAGCTTGCTTTTCTGACGCCTGGGATTTCACCCTTATAGGCGAGCTCCCTGAAGCAGATGCGGCAGACGCCGTACTTGCGCAGATACGCATGCGGGCGGCCGCAGATCTTACAGCGGTTGTAGCCACGGGTGGAATACTTAGGCGTACGCTGCTGCGAAATCTTTTTAGACGTTTTTGCCACAGTATTTCCTCCTTACTTCGCGAACGGGGCGCCCATCAGCGTGAGCAGCTCCCGTGCTTCTTCATCGGTTCCCGCGGTTGTGACAAAGCACAGGTCCATGCCGCGCACCTTGTCGATCTTGTCGTAGTCGATCTCCGGGAAGATCAGCTGTTCCTTCAGGCCCATGTTGTAGTTGCCGCGGCCGTCGAAAGAATTGGGGTTGATTCCGCGGAAGTCACGCACGCGGGGCAGCGCGACGTTGAACAGGCGGTCCAGAAACTCGTACATTCTCTCACCGCGCAGGGTCACCTTCGCGCCGATGTCCATGCCTTCGCGGAGCTTGAAGTTCGCCACCGATTTTTTCGCCTTGCAGACCACCGGCTTCTGGCCGGTGATGGCGGAAAGATCGGTCAAAATGGCTTCCAGAATCTTCGCATTGTCACGGGCTTCACCGCAGGAGACGTTCACGATGATCTTGTCGAGCTTGGGGATCTGCATAACACTCTTATAGCTGAACTTTTTCATCAGCGCCGGAGCGACGTCCTTGAGGTAATACTCCTTCATTCTGGCCATATGCTTCTCCCTCCTTACAGCGTTTCGCCGCAGCGCTTACAGATACGCGCCTTGGTCTTATCGGCGAACGTCTTGTGGCCGACACGGGTCGGCTTGTTGCAGTGAGGGCAGATGACCATGACCTTGGAGGTATACATGGCGCCTTCCGCGTTGATGATGCCACCCTGATCGCCCATTTTCTTGGGTTTCACGTGCTTCTTCACCATGTTGCGGCCCTCAACGATGACCTTGCCCTCGGTGGGACTGACCTCCAGGACTTTGCCCTTCTGTCCGCGGTCATCGCCATTGATAATCAGGACGGTATCGCCCTTTTTCACATGTACTTTTTTCATGACGACCCCTCCTATCAAAGAACTTCGGGGGCGAGGCTCAGGATTTTCAGATAATCCTTTTCGCGGAGCTCTCTCGCCACCGGTCCAAAAATTCGGGTACCCTTGGGGTTCTTATCCTCACGGATAATCACCGCCGCGTTTTCGTCAAAGCGGATGTAGGTGCCGTCTTCGCGGCGCACACCCTTGACCGTGCGAACCACAACGGCCTTGACGACCTCACCCTTTTTTACAACGCCGCCGGGTGCTGCTTTTTTGACCGAAGCCACCACCACGTCGCCGATATTGGCATACCTCCTGCCGGAACCACCGAGAACGCGGATGCACATGATCTCTTTCGCGCCGGTGTTGTCGGCTACCTTGAGGCAGGTTTGCTGTTGAACCACAGGTTGTTCCTCCTTTCAGGGGGCGTCTGCCACCCTCCCTTTTCCGCGGAGCGGAAGTAGACGGTACAGCGCCCAACCGACCTTTTTATTTCGCCCGTTCGATGATCTGGGCCACACGCCATCTCTTATCCTTGGAAAGGGGGCGGGTCTCCATAACCATCACACGGTCGCCCATCCGGCACTCGTTATTCTCGTCGTGGGCTTTCAGCTTCACGGTGCGCTTGATGATTTTTTTGTACAGCGGATGACGGACATGGTCCTGAATCGCAACGACGACGGTTTTATCCATCTTGTCGCTGACAACCGTACCCACCTGCGTTTTTCTCAGATTACGATCGCTCACAGTTTACTCCTCCTTCCCTTACGCCTCGGCGCCGTTCTTAAGTTCGTTCTCGCGCACCACAGTTTTGATGATGGCGATCTCTTTCCTGACGGCTTTCAGACGCATCGGGTTATCGAGCTGATTGATCGCATGCTGGAACCGCAGATTGAAAAGCTCTTCCTTAAGATCCCCCAGCCTGTTCTGAAGCTCGGTATCGTTCATTTCGCGGATCTTTTCCAGTTCGGTTTTCTTCATGCCTGCTCACCATCCGTTTCTTCCTTACGGACAAATTTGCACTTGATGGGCAGCTTGTTGGCGGCCAGACGCATGGCTTCCCGCGCAGCTTCCTCGCTGACGCCGGCAATCTCAAACATCACACGGCCGGGCTTCACGACCGCCACCCAGTATTCGGGCGAACCTTTACCGGAACCCATGCGGGTTTCAGCGGGCTTTTCCGTGATCGGCTTGTCGGGGAAAATCTTGATCCAGACCTGGCCGCCACGCTTGGTATAACGGGTCATGGCGATACGGGCGGCCTCGATCTGATTGGAAGAGATCCAGGCCGGCTCGAGGGCCACGAGGCCGAACTCACCGTAGGTAACCTGATTACCGCGCATTGCCTTACCGGTCAGGCGGCCACGGTGAACGCGGCGGTATTTGACTCTCTTGGGCAGCAGCATTACTTGCGGCCTCCTTCCCTGCGGGGCTGGGGCTTGTCGGCCGTTTTAGCGGTACCGGCCAGCACCTCGCCGCGATAGATCCACACCTTGACGCCGATACGGCCGTAAGTGGTGCACGCCTCGGTAAAGCCGTAATCAATGTCGGCACGCAGCGTCTGCAGCGGAATGGTTCCTTCATGATACTGTTCAGTGCGCGCGATTTCCGCGCCGCCCAGACGTCCGGAGACCTGGGTCTTGATGCCCTTGGCGCCCATGCGCATGGCGCGGCCGATGCACTGTTTCATGGCGCGGCGGAAGGAGATACGCTTCTCGAGCTGAGCTGCGATGTTCTCCGCCACCAGCTGGGCATTCATGTCGGGATTGCGCACCTCGACAATGTTGATCAGGGTGGGCTTGCCGAGCATCTTCTCACAGGTCTGACGGAGCTTTTCGATCTCCGCGCCGCCCTTACCGATGACGATGCCGGGCTTCGCACAGTGGATGTGCACCCGTACACGGGAGGCGTCGCGTTCGATCTCGATTTTCGGAACGCCGGCCGCGAACAGGGTCTTTTTCAGATATTTACGCAGATTGTAATCCTGGACGAGGGTGTCGCCGATCTGGTTCTCTTTTACAAACCAACGGGAATCCCAGTCCTTGATAACGCCGACCCGCAGGCCGTGGGGATTGACTTTCTGTCCCATAACTTTCCTCCTCCTCGCTTATTCTTTTTCCTTGAGTACAAGGGTGATGTGTGACGTTCTCTTTTCGATGCGGTACGCACGCCCCTGTGCTCTCGGACGGATACGCTTGAGAATGGGTCCGGGACAGACATAGCATTCGGCAACGTAGAGGTTGCTCGGATCCATGTTGAAGTTGTTTTCCGCATTGGCGACCGCGGATTTGAGCAGCTTGCTCAGATACTCGCAGGCGGCCTTGGGGGTGTGATGGACAATCGCTGCGGCGACATCAACCGGCTTGTTGCGGATGAGGTCGAGAACGATTTTCACCTTACGGGGGGAAATACGGGCATACTTGATATCAGCCCTTGCTTCCATGGTGTTTCTCTCCTTTCACTCCGCTTACTTGTTGTTCGAGGTCTTCGAGCCGGCATGGCCACGGAACGTACGGGTCGGGGCGAACTCGCCCAGCTTATGGCCGACCATATCCTCCGTCACGTACACCGGCACATGCTTGCGCCCGTCGTGAACGGCAATGGTGTGACCGACAAAGTCCGGGAAAATCGTAGAGGCGCGGCTCCAGGTCTTCAAAATGCGCTTTTCACCGGCCTTGTTCATTTCCTGAATCCTTTTGAGCAGCACGGGCTGTACGAAAGGACCCTTTTTAACGCTTCTGCCCATAGTTAATCTCCTTTCGTTACTTGCTGCCGCGACGCTTCACAATGAACTTATCCGAACGGTTGTGATGCTTGCGGGTCTTGTAGCCCAGGGCGGGTTTGCCCCACGGGGTAACCGGGCCCGGACGACCAATGGGGGATTTGCCTTCACCACCGCCGTGGGGGTGATCGCAGGGGTTCATGACCGAACCGCGGACGGTGGGACGCCAGCCCATATGACGCTTACGGCCGGCTTTACCAATCTTCACGTTCTCGTGCTCGATGTTCCCCACCTGGCCGATGGTGGCCATGCAGTTCAGCGGCACGTACCGCATCTCCGAAGAGGGGAGGCGGATCAGGGCCATGTTGTTTTCCTTACCCATCAACTGCGCCATGGCGCCGGCGCTGCGCGCCAGCTGGGCGCCCTTGCCGGGATACAGCTCCACGTTGTGGATAAAGGTACCGGTGGGGATGGCCGACAGCGGCAGGGCGTTGCCCGGCCGGATATCGGCATCGGCGCCGGACACGACGGTATCGCCGACCTTCAGTCCCTGGGGAGCGACGATGTAGCGCTTCTCGCCGTCTTCATACTGGACCAGGGCGATATGGGCGCTGCGGTTGGGATCGTATTCCAGCGTCAGAACCGTGGCGGGAATGTCCGCCTTGTTGCGCTTGAAATCGATGATGCGGTACTTCCGGCGGTTGCCGCCGCCGCGATGGCGGACGGTGATGCGGCCGTAGCTGTTGCGGCCGGCGCTCTTTTTCAGAGGAGCCAGCAGGCTCTTCTCCGGCTCCACCTTGGACAGCACGCTGTAGTCGATGACCGACATGCCGCGGCGTCCGGGGGTGGTCGGTTTATAAAACTTGGTTGCCATTCCGATTCACTCTCCTAATTATTTGGCTTTGCAGGAGGGATACCGTCATACGGCGGGGAATCGCTCCCCGTCTCGGCGGATCGCCATCCTATACGTTGCCTTGCCCGGCCCCGTGTTTAGAACATGCCGTCGAAGAACTCGATGGTCTTGGAGTCAGGAGTCAGGGTGATGATGGCTTTTTTCCAGTCGGAGGTGTAGCCTTCGTTGCGACCCTGGCGGCGCAGCGCGCCTTTCATGCTGATGGTGTTGACCTTGGCGACCTTCACGCCGAAGACCTCTTCCGCCGCTTTGGCGATCTCGATCTTATTGGCGCCCTTCGCCACACGGAAGGTGTACTTTTTATCGGCGATGGCCTGGACCGACTTCTCGGTGATGACCGGAGCCAGAATAATGTCGCGAGCGTTCATTATTTGTACACCTCCTCGAGCTGAGCAACGGCGTCCTTGACGACGATGAATTTATCGGCGTTGAGCACGTCGTAGGTGTTCAGGGTGTTGACCAGCGCGGTACGCACGCCGGGGATGTTGCGGGCGGATTTGATCGCCACGTCGTTTTTCTCCGGCAGCACCAGGATGACCTTGCGGTCGGCGCCCAGGGCGGTGAGCATGGAAGCCACCGTCTTGGTCTTGATCTCCTCCAACTGCAGGGCGTCCAGGACGATCATATCGCCGGAGGCCACCTTGTCGGAGAAAGCGGATTTCAGCGCGAGACGGCGCATCTTCTTCGGGATGGCATAGCGGTAGCTGCGCGGCTTGGGTCCGAAGGCGATACCGCCGTGAGTCCACTGGGGAGCGCGGGTCGAACCCTGGCGGGCGTGACCGGTCCCCTTCTGTTTCCACGGCTTTTTGCCGCCGCCGCTCACTTCGGCGCGGGTGAGGGTGGACTGGGTGCCCTGACGCTGATTGGCCAGATAATTGACAACGGCGCTGTGCATGACCGCCTGGTTGGGCTCGATACCGAAAACGGCATCGCTGAGCTCCATCTTGCCGGTCTCCTTGCCGGTCATATCATAAACGGATACTGTAGGCATGTTATTTCCTCCTTCCCTTACGCCTTCTTGACGGATTCAGAGAGCGTAACGACGCTGCCGCGGGGGCCGGGAACGGCACCCTTGACCGCAATCAGGTTATTCTCCACATCAATCTTTACGATGGTGAGATTCTGAACGGTGACGCGCTCCGCGCCCAGATGTCCGGCGCCCTTCATGCCCTTGAACACGCGGGACGGGGACGAACAGGCGCCCTGGGACCCGGCATGGCGGGCCACCGGGCCGCTGCCGTGGGTTTCTTTCAGGCGATGGAAGTTCCAGCGCTTGATGGCGCCGGCGTAACCTTTACCCTTGCTGGTGCCGACCACATCCACGCGGTCGCCGCCGGCGAAAGCGTCAGCCTTGACGATATCGCCCACGTTGAAGGCGTCGCAGTCGTCGAAACGGAACTCGCGGAGCGTCTTCTTGGGAGCGACATCGGCCTTGTCGAAGTGGCCCTTCAGGGGTTTGGTAACCCGCTTGACCGACACTTCGCCGAAGCCGAACTGTACAGCGGCGTAGCCGTCGTTCTCCACGGTCTTCTTCTGCACCACGGTGCAGGGGCCGGCCTCAATGACCGTGACCGGAATGAAGTTGCCCTTGTCATCGAAGATCTGCGTCATGCCGACCTTCTTGCCGATGATGGCTTTTTGCATGTTGTCTATACCTCCTTGGTTATTGGTTGGCCGTCCGCCTGCCGCAGCTGCCGTCCGCCGTTTCCCGAAAGACCGGGACATGCGGGCGCCGCCGACGCAGGCATCGGGTCAACATGACCTCGCGGATGGAATCTTACCGGAACCGTCTGAGCATCCGGTACAAGCGGCTCTCCGGCATCGGAGAGGGGACAGGACCCTTACAGCTTGATTTCGATCTCCACGCCAGCGGGGAGCTCCAGGCCCATGAGGGCCTCAACGGTCTTGTTAGAGGGACGGAGGATGTCGATCAAACGCTTGTGCGTGCGCATCTCGAACTGCTCACGGCTGTCCTTGTACTTGTGCACGGCGCGCAGGATGGTGACGATCTCCTTCTCGGTGGGGAGCGGCACGGGGCCGGACACGCGGGCGCCGGTACGGCGGGCGGTCTCGACGATCTTCTCGGCGGACTGGTCCACCAGCTGAGCGTCATACCCCTTGATACGGATACGAATTTTTTCTTTGACTGCCACTGAAAAACGCCTCCTTAAAAAATTGAGTTGGCGGGCGGCGCTGAAAACGCACACCCGGCCGGGTGTTCCGCGTTCGACCCTTAAAAAAGCCGGAAACTTGCGGAATCAAGCGTCCGGGGAACGGTACAGCGTCCTGAAGGCAAGCGGCAGCCGAATGCAACCCTGTCGGCGCGCCGATGCATGCAGTATTCCTTGTCGCCCGGTTTAAAATCGGACATACTCAGCGGAAAAACCGGCGTCAGCCGCAACCTCCCGCTTCATCGCATATCGTGCAGTCTGGACTGTTTCCAACGGTAAAAATGCGCAATTTTCCCCTCGGTTGCAGTCACGCCCAATTATATTACTATACATCGGACGGGAATGCAAGCCTTTTTTCATATTTTTATCATTTTCCCGCCCTTTTGGCGAAGGACATTTCTGACGGAGACAGGGCCTTTACAAGGGCAGGAGTCGAAAGCGCATTGCACCCTCCCGCCCCTACTATATGTAGTATTTTTATAACCTATAAAAGTTAACCGTCTATCTTTGTGATCTCGCCGTTTTCATATACCAAACAGGCACCGGTGCGGCCCTCCCCCAGATAATAGGTGATCCGCTCCTGGGTGATGGCATCGTCCTCCCAGGTAACGGCCACCTCGGTATGGGACAGGGCCTCTCCGTCGGGAAGCAGCTTTTCGAGCTTCTGTTCCAGATAGACATCCGGTTGCTTATCAACCAGGTTAGGGTAATTCATCGAAACCGAAGCGTTCTCGTAAAAAGTGTCGTCGGTCTGCGCCTGCGTTTCGATCAGGGCCAGTGACACGCGCACGGTGCGCAGATGGGCGTATGCTTCCGATTCCTTTGCCCCGCGGACAAACCCAAGCATGGTGGGAACGGCGATAGCAGACAGAATCGCGATAATAACTAAGACCACCACGATCTCCACCAAGGTGAAGCCGTCGCCGCGCCGCTGCAGGGCGCCGCCATTTCTTTTGCCCGCCACTCCATCCCCGCCCTCTCATCCTGAAGTTCTTTCACATTACCATAGAAACAAAGCCCTGTAAAGCCCTATTCACTATCGAACAGCGGCAGATCGGGGCACCACAACGCCCGTTTCATATCCACCCGCCCGCCGGGCCGGAACGGAACCCCCTCCCGCCGAAGCAGGCGTTCCTGCTCTTCCCATCCGGGCGCGGTGCAGCCTGAGGCGTTTACCACCCGATGACAGGGCAGTTTCGGGTCCGGGGGGGCGTGGAACAAAGCCTGGCCCGCCGCCCGGGCGCCGTTCGGCCGTCCCGCCAGAAAGGCCAGCTGGCCGTAGGTCGCCACCTTACCCCGGGGGATCAGCCGGATGAGCCGGTAGATCTCCCCGCGAAACTCCGCTTGTATCATGATGGCCCCCCTTTTTTCACCTGGCTTGCTTTAAGGAAAAAACCGGGAACCGATTGCCCGGCTCCCGGCTCCCGCTCTGCGATTCAAGAGAAGGCGGTTAATCCGCTTTTCCCGGCTCCTCGCCTCCGTAGAGGTTGAGACGGAACAAACGGGTCTCGTCCTCCTGGTTCTTACAGATGACGACCGCTTCGCCCACATTGCCCCAGTCAATCGCTTTGGACAGCGCCAGCAGCTGGGTGAGTTTGCTCTTCAGATTCAGGACATCGCCGTCGCTGGTTTTCAGAAATACGTCGCCCTTGGCAGTCTCTGCAAACGCCATGAGCTTGTTAAAATCGAAATTATGGATTTTAAAACCTTCCATTGTTATCTCTCCTTTCACGTACGATCGGACATACGATTGGTACTGTATTTTTAGTATATACAATTTCTGTCAAATATTCTATCTGCAAAACGCCGAAGTTTCCCGGTGGCCAATTGGTGAATTCAGCAGGAACGATAGGCCGGGACCCTTTTCAGAACCGACTGCGGCTGAATTCATAAAAGGTTCACAATCCCCTACTTGACACCGTGGTAATAGGATGGTAAATTATAGGTACGTTAGCACTCGAAGGTTTTGAGTGCTAATCCCGGCAGACGATTGTCAGCTGGTATCGCCAAACGCTCTCCGCCGCCGAAAGGAAGGACAGACATGGAACTCGGCGAACGTAAATTAAAAATATTGACCGCCGTCATCGAAACCTACATCCGCACAGGCGAACCGGTGGGTTCCAAGGTGCTGACCGACTGCCTTGACAACGCTGTCTCCTCCGCCACCATCCGCAATGAGATGGCGGAGCTGTCGGCGATGGGGTATCTGGAGCAACCTCATACCTCCGCGGGGCGCATTCCCACGGCACAGGCCTTCCGGCTGTATATCGACCACCTGATGCGGCGCCATCCTTTGAGCGAGGAAGACCGTCAGAGTATCGATGAACTGCTGACCGCCTTTGCCGGCGACCCCGACAAGCTGATCGGGGAGGCCTCCCAGGCGCTGGCCGCCTCAACCGGCTGCGCCGCGGTGACCACTACTCCGTCTATGCAGAGTTCGGGCATCCGCCGCATTGAAGTGATGCGCGTTTCCCCCCGCGCTGCAGCCCTCCTTCTCATGACCGGCGGCGGCGCACTGCGCAGCCGGGTATGCCGTTTCGACACCGATGTGGACGATGAGCTCACCGGGCGCCTGTCGGCCATCCTGTCCGACAACTTTACCGGCCAGGCCCCAGCCGATATCGGGCTGCCCCAGGTACAACGGCTGATGGTTTCCCTTGGCGAGGACGGTCTGCGCTGCGCACCGGCGTTAACGGCTTTTTATGAACTGGCGCAGGAATCCGCTGAAGCGGAGGTGCTTCTCAGCGGCCAGCTCAATCTGCTGCGTCATCCCGATTATGAGCTGGCGCGGGCACGGGAACTTCTCGGCTTCCTCTCCCGCCGGGAGCAGCTGATGCGGATGCTGTCCGCTTCCCCCGTCGGCCTGCACGTGCTGCTGGGCAGCGAAAGCCCGCGGCCTGAGCTGGCGGGCTCCAGCATCATCCTGACCCGGTATACCCTGGGCGGGCAGGCTGATGGCTCGATCGGCCTGATCGGACCCCTGCGCATGGACTACGCCGCCACCATCCCACGGCTGGAGTATTTTGCCCAGGCGATGGGCCGTCTGCTCTCCGAACTGCTCGGGGAGGACACCTGACGGCGGGAATACCAGTAGGTATGATGAAAAAATAAAAGGAGGCTCTCCCATTGGAAAAGGAAACCGATAAAAAGCCCGCAGATACGGCACAGCCGGAACCTTCGCCGGCCCCGGAACCGACTGAGGAAAAGGGCGGCAGGCAAAAACGCAAGGACAAGGAGCCGAAAGGCTCCGGGGCCCGACTGGCCGCGCTGGAGCAGGAGGCCGAAAACCTAAAAAAAGAGCTGGCTGAACAGAAGGACGCGTATCAGCGGATGCTGGCCGAATACGCCAACTACAAACGGCGTACCGAACAGGAAAAGGAACAGATCGGTCTGTATACCAAAGCGGATCTTCTGAAGCAGCTGCTGCCTACTATCGATAACCTGGAACGGGCGGTTGACGCCCCTCCCGGGGATGAATACAAGACCGGGGTGGATATGACCATCCGCCAGTTTCACGAGGCTCTGACGGCGATGGGGCTTGAGGAAATTCCCGCTGAACAGCAGCCCTTCGACCCGGAAGTTCATCACGCGGTCATGCGGGAGGACGCCGACGGCGTGGAACCCGACACGGTCACCGAGGTGTATCAGAAGGGGTACCGGGTAGCCGGCCGGGTACTTCGCCCCGCCATGGTCAAGGTGGCCAATTAGCCCCCGATCCTACGTATGGGGAATAATTCCAGCCTGATGTGGCACATTACAGCGTGGAATCGCTGATTGCAAATAGATCATACAATTTGTTTTGGAGGTAATAGATATGGCAAAAATTATCGGAATTGATTTGGGGACCACCAACTCCTGCGTGGCGGTGATTGAGGGCGGCGAGCCGGTCGTCATCCCCAACGCGGAAGGCGCCCGCACCACCCCCTCGGTCGTGGCGTTTAAAAAGGACGGCGAGCGTATCGTCGGACGCGTAGCCAAGCAGCAGGCGGTCTCCAACCCCGACCGGACCATCTCGTCCATCAAACGCGAAATGGGAACCGGTCATAAGGTCAGCATCGACGGCAAGGACTACACCCCTCAGGAAATCTCCGCCATGGTCCTGCAGAAGCTGAAGCAGGATGCCGAAGCCTACCTGGGCGACAAGGTAACCGAAGCGGTCATCACCGTTCCCGCTTACTTCACCGATGCCCAGCGTCAGGCGACCAAGGACGCCGGCAAAATCGCCGGCATGGAGGTCAAGCGTATCATCAACGAGCCCACCGCTGCGGCTCTCGCCTACGGCACCGATAAAGAAGCGGATCAGAAGGTCATGGTCTACGACTTGGGCGGCGGTACCTTTGACGTCTCCATTATCGAGATGGGCGACGGCGTGCAGGAGGTTCTCGCCACCGCCGGCAATAACCGGCTGGGCGGCGATGATTTCGACCAGCGCATCGTCAAGTGGCTGGTGGACGGCTTCAAATCGGAGAACGGCATCGACCTGTCCGCTGATAAGATGGCCATGCAGCGGCTGCGCGAGGCGGCGGAAAAGGCCAAGATCGAGCTGTCCGGTTCCACCACCAGCACCATCAACCTGCCCTTTATCACCGCGGATGCCAACGGACCGAAGCATCTGGATATGACCCTGTCCCGCGCCAAGTTCAACGAACTGACCGCGGACCTAGTGGAGGCCACTATGGGCCCTGTCCGCCAGGCCCTCAAGGACAGCGGCCTGAGCACGAATGAAATCCACAAGGTCCTGCTGGTGGGTGGCTCCACCCGTATTCCCGCCGTACAGGACGCTGTAAAGAGCTTTATGGGCAAGGAACCCTTCAAGGGGATCAACCCCGACGAATGTGTGGCCATGGGCGCGGCGCTTCAGGGCGGTGTGCTGGGCGGCGAAGTCAAGGGACTGCTGCTGCTGGACGTCACCCCCCTCTCCCTGGGTGTGGAAACCATGGGCGGCATCATGACCAAGGTAATCGAGCGCAATACCACCATCCCCACCAAAAAGAGCCAGATCTTCTCCACTGCCGCCGACAATCAGCCGTCGGTTGAAGTCCATGTGCTGCAGGGCGAACGGGATTTCGCCAAGGACAACAAAACCCTCGGCGTGTTCCACCTGGACGGCATCGCGCCTGCCCGCCGCGGCGTACCGCAGATCGAGGTCACCTTTGACATCGACGCCAACGGTATCGTCAACGTCAGCGCTAAAGACCTGGGCACCGGCCGTGAGCAGAAGATCACTATCACTTCCAACACCAACATGTCCAAGGAAGACGTGGAAAAGGCGGTGAAGGAAGCGGAGCAGTATGCCTCTGAGGATAAACAGCGCCGCGAGGAGATCGAGGTGCGCAACGGCGCCGATCAGGCGGTTTATCAGTGTGAAAAGTCCCTTGAAGAGTTGGGCGATAAGCTGGATGCCGCCGACAAAACCGAGCTGCAGCAGAAGGTGGACGATGTGAAGGAAGCTTTGAAGGGCCAGGATATCGAGGCGATCAAGCAGAAACAGGAAGACCTGATGAAAAAGTTCTACGACGTCAGCGCTAAAGTCTATCAGGCTAACGCCCCCGCCGATGGCGCTCCCGCAGACGGCGCACCGGCCGACAACGCGCAGGACGGCGGCTTCTATGACGGCGAAGTAAAGTAACAGATTTCTAACCGGTTTATTAATGGGATTTGTCGGGTGCTCAACCGGTAAAGGAAAAAGCTGAAAGCTTTTTTCAATTTCGCCGCCGGTAACGTTGGCCTACATCGGCGGCCGGGCGGCGAACAACAATTACGGCAATACACTGAAATACAGGGCCGGGAGCTGCTTTATCGAGCGCGGCTCCCGGCTAAAGTTCGACAGGGAAGGCATGGTGCCACACAATGGCTGAAAGCAAACGCGATTACTACGAGGTGCTCGGGCTGCAGAAAGGCGCTTCAGACGATGACATCAAAAAGGCCTATCGCAAGATGGCTAAAAAATATCATCCCGATTTGAACCCTGGAGATAAAGAGGCAGAAGCGCGCTTCAAGGAAGCCAACGAGGCGTATGAAATCCTGTCCGACCCGCAGAAAAAAGCGCGTTATGACCAATATGGCCAGGCTGGTGTGGATCCAAACTTCGGAGCGGGTGGTTATCAGGGATACGGCTTTGACAATATCGACATTGATCTGGGCGATATTTTCTCCTCTTTCTTCGGCGGGGGAGGCGGTCGGCGTCAGAATGCCAACGCGCCTCGCCGGGGCGCCGATCTCACCGCTTCGGTGGTGATCTCCTTCGAGGAATCCGCCCAGGGCTGCAAAAAGCAGGTGGAAGTTCGCATGGTGGACACCTGCCCGGATTGTTCCGGCTCGGGCGCCGCCAAGGGAACCTCACCCAAGCCGTGTCCCAGCTGCGGCGGCTCCGGTCAGGAACGGCGGCAGCAGCGTACCCCCTTTGGGGTTATCCAGACCCAGACGGTCTGTTCCCAGTGTCACGGCAAGGGGCAGGTGATTGAAACCCCCTGCCCGAAATGCAGCGGCTCCGGACAGGTCCGGCGTCCCGCCACCATTGGCATCAACATACCCGCCGGTATCGACGACGGACAGGTCATCTCCATACGGGGCAAGGGCAACGCCGGTCAGAACGGCGGTCCGGCCGGCGATCTTCAGGTTCAGATATCCGTTCGTCCTCATCCCCTGTTTGAGCGCCGGGGCAACGATATCTGGTGCGAGCTGCCCCTGACCTTCACACAGGTGGCGCTGGGCGCCGAAGTATCAGTTCCTACGCCTGACGGCAAGATGGATTACACCATTAAAGAGGGCACCCAGCCAGGCGATACCATCCGCATCAAGGGCAAGGGCTTCCCCTTCATTAACGGCCGCGGGCGGGGCGATGAAATTCTGCGTGTCACGGTGGAGGTTCCTCGTAACCTGTCCGCTGAACAAAAGCGGATACTCGGCAACTTTGAAGCGTCTACCGGCGATCACAACTATCAGAAACGTAAGGGCTTCTTTGACAAATTGAAGGATATGTTCAATTGATGGCGAAACGGAGGATACCGGTATACATCTGGTATCCTCTGTTTTTTATTGTTTATACCGCCGCTTTTCTTTATACTGTAAGTCAAGGATGACAGGAGGTGAACAGCATTGGGAATTCGCACGCTTTCTCGGCACGGGGGATGTCAGCGACTGACCGGCAGCGGTCTGAAATGGATCGCGGTCTTTACTATGCTGATTGACCATATAGGCGCCGCTTTGCTGGAATACTGGTTATGGATAAATCCCGAGGTTCCATCCGCCCTGTTATGGCATCGGATAGACGTTATTTGCCGATGTGTCGGGCGTCTTTCCTTTCCACTTTTCTGCTTTCTAATCGTTGAAGGTTTCTGCCATACCCACGATCTACGTCGATACGGACTGCGTCTGCTGCTGTTCGCTGTCCTATCGGAAATTCCTTATGATCTGGCCTTCACCCACTCTGCTTTTGACTGGGAAGCGCAGAATGTATTCTTCACGTTATTTCTGGGGCTGACGGCTCTTTATCTGCTGCGCAGATGGCAAGGACGTCTGCTGCCTCAATCGCTGAGCGTCGTTATATGTGCAGCGGCAGCCGAATTTCTGCATATCGATTATGGCCTGTTCGGGGTTCTCCTGATTATTCTATTATATTTGCTGCGCGATAAACCGCACTGGCGGACAGTGGCAGGCTGCGCTTTGATCTTTCTCTATGAACCATTGGGTCCCCTCCGCGGATTTGCCGCCGTCGCATTTTTGCTCTTATATTTGTACAGCGGAGAGAAAGGGAAGGGAAATAAATACTTTTTTTATCTCTTTTATCCCGCCCATCTTCTGTTATTATACGGAGTATCGCTTCTCCTCAGCTAATGCGGCAGGCCTATTTCCTCCTTTCCCAGAAGTGCACGACTCTGCCGCTTTCTCATAATGTCTTTGCTGGATAACCGGTACATTCCTTCTCTATTTTGATACCGCTATCTCATAAGTGTGTACCAGCGGCAATCAATGTTTTCGGTCCCTGGTAGGGAATCACGAACAGGCAGCTATATTGAATATCCACGAGAGAGGCCCGTCCGTTTGCGAATGGCACAGCCCCGCCTCCCCAGTGTTGGATATAGGGAGCGAGAGCGAATCCCGATGAAAAGAGGGCAGGGTAACCATGCCCTGTTCCAGACAAAGGTGAGTGAAAAGGAAAGGAAAAAGAAGAAGCCGAGGACGAAAGTCCTCGGCTTCAGGCGAAGCAATGCTTCGCAGAGTTGGCGTCTGCCTATC
>JAAWQC010000010.1 GCA_022800315.1 Clostridiales bacterium | reverse complement strand
GTGTCTGGGCCACTTAAGGCAAAGGAAGAATGGCCGAGCCATTCTTCGACACCGGTTCCACGAAGCCCCATTCAATAACATACGGAAAGGAACCGGTGTATATGATAAAGGACATACTGAGCGAAAAAGAGGTCACC
This sequence comes from Clostridiales bacterium, assembly GCA_022800315.1. Classification (GTDB taxonomy): domain Bacteria; phylum Bacillota; class Clostridia; order Oscillospirales; family Acutalibacteraceae; genus Avimonas_A. The sequence goes on along the minus strand of JAAWQC010000010.1, from coordinate 62,700 downwards.
TTCTCCTGTGAAATGTTCCCGCCGAAGCCCGGCGCGGATATGGCGCGTTTTGAGGAAACGATCCGCGCGATTGCGGAGTTGAAACCGGATTTTATCAGCGTCACCTACGGAGCGGGCGGCAGCACCTCCAAACGGACGCTGGAAATCGCTACCGAAATACAGGATATCTATCAGGTTCCAGCGCTGGCGCACCTGACCTGTGTCGCCTCCACCCGCGAAGAAATCGCCGCCAATCTCTCCCGCATGAAGGCCTGCGGCATCAATAATGTGCTGGCGCTGCGGGGCGATATTCCGCAGGGTATGGATTTCCCCAGCCCCCGCCACTACCGCTATGCCGGCGAACTGATCGAGGATATCCGCTCCCAGGGGGATTTCTGCATAGGCGCCGCGTGCTATCCCGAGGGTCATGTGGAATGCGAGCATAAATCGGACGACATCGGCTATCTGAAGGACAAGGTGGACCGCGGCTGTGATTTCCTGACCACTCAGATGTTTTTCGACAACAACGTTTTATATAATTTCCTCTATCGTATCATGATGAAGGACATTCGTGTCCCGGTGGTGGCGGGAGTCATGCCGGTGACCAACAGCCGGCAGATCAAGCGGTCCTGTGAATTGTCGGGCACCACCCTGCCTCCCCGATTTCAGGCGATCGCGGACAAATTTTCCGATAACCCGAAAGCGATGCGGCAGGCCGGTATCGCTTATGCCACCGAACAAATCATCGACCTGATCTCCAACGGTGTTACTCACATCCATCTGTATACCATGAACAAACCGGATATTGCCGCCCAGATTATGAGCAACCTGTCGGATATTATTCGCTGAAAAAGGACGAGATATGAAAGTTAATACACAGGAAGTACTGCGTTATCTGGGATACCGCGGACAGGCGGCAGATGAGGATATATATCGGACAATACGGGACTGCACCAACGAACTGATGCAGGAAGCCGCACCCCGCCACATCCACCAGACAGTGAACATCAAACGGCTGGACGACAGCCGTTTGATGGTGGGTTTTACCTGTATCGACAGCCGCGATTTGTCAGCGCACCTGGCGGGATGCGACCAGGCGATCCTGTTCGCCGCCACGCTGGGCGCGCGGGTGGATATGTGCATCCAGCGCTGTTCCCTGCTCTCCATGGGCCGGGCGGTGATCATGCAGGCCTGCGCTGCGTCCCTGATCGAATCGTGGTGCGATGAAAGCGAACAGCCCCTTGCCGAAGCGGCGGCGCGCAGAGGGCTGTACGTCCGCCCCCGCTACAGTCCCGGTTACGGGGATTTTTCCATTGAGCATCAGATCCATCTGCTGACCGCACTGGACTGTCCCCGAAAGATCAATCTGACCATGACCAACAGCTATATGCTGACCCCGACAAAGTCGGTGACCGCGGTCATCGGCCTGACAAGGGAAAAGCAAAGCTGTCATATCAACCGCTGTATGGAATGTACAGCGAAAAACTGTCCCTTCAGAAAGGCGGAAACTCCATGAATATCAAGGAATTGCTGGGCCGCCGCCTCGTTTTTTTCGACGGGGCGATGGGCACCCTTTTGCAGGAGCGGGGACTGGATGCCGGCGAAGCACCCGAACCGTGGAATCTCCTGCATCCTGAAATCATTGAAAATATCCACCGCTCCTATCTGGACGCGGGCTGCGATATCCTCAAAACGAATACCTTCGGCGCCAACGCCGTGAAGCTGCGCGGCAGCGGATACGAAACCAAGGAAGTGGTCACCGCCGCCGTGAAGATTGCCCGCCGGGCGGTTTCCGCCTGCGGCAGGGAGGCGTTTGTGGCGATGGATATCGGTTCGACCGGTAAGCTGCTCCGCCCGCTGGGAGACCTGGGGTTCGAAGAGGCGTACGACGCTTTCCGCGAAGCGGCGGTAGCCGGCGAACGGGCGGGAGCCGACCTGATTTTGATCGAAACCATGAGCGACACCTACGAAGCCAAAGCCGCTTTGCTGGCGGCAAAGGAAAATACCGCCCTGCCGGTATTCGTCACCCTGATATTCGACGAAAACGGCAAGCTGCTCACCGGCGGTACGGTGGCAGCGGCGGCAGCCATGCTCGAGGGGCTGGGCGCTGACGCTATCGGCTTCAACTGCGGCCTCGGGCCCGATCAGATGGTCGCCCTGCTTCCCGAGCTTCGTTCTTGCTGTTCCCTGCCGCTGGTGATCAACCCCAACGCAGGCCTGCCCCGCAGCGTGGACGGCAAAACAGTGTTCGATGTCGACGCCGGCAGCTTTGCCCAGAGCATGTTCCGTCTCGCGCAGGACGGCGCGTGGATCATCGGCGGCTGCTGCGGCACCACCCCCGGTCACATTCGCGCCATGGTGGAGCGGTGCCGCGGCCTCTCCCCCGCTGTGCTGGAGCCAAAGAACGAAACAGTGGTTTCCTCCTACGCGCGTGCGGTGTCCTTCGGGACCCGTCCGGTCCTGATCGGTGAGCGGATCAATCCCACCGGCAAAAAACGGTTCAAGCAGGCGCTGCGTGAAAACGATCTCGATTATATCCTCCGGGAAGGGATCGCCCAGCAGCAGAAGGGAGCCCATATACTGGACGTCAACGTCGGACTCCCCGAAATTGATGAGCCGGAGATGATGTCCAAAGCGGTGACCGGCCTGCAGAGCATCCTCGATCTGCCGCTTCAGCTGGATACATCCGACCCGGTGACGATGGAGAAGGCCATGCGCCTGTACAACGGGAAGCCGCTGGTCAACTCGGTCAACGGAAAAAAAGAGAGCATGGAGCAGATTTTTCCGCTGGTTAAGCGGTACGGCGGCGTGGTGATCGCCCTGACACTGGACGAGGACGGTATCCCCGACACCGCCCAGGGCCGTTACGATATCGCGGAAAAAATCGTCCGTACCGCGGCCCTGTACGGCATCGAAAAAAAGGATATCGTCGTCGATCCGCTGGCCATGACGGTCAGCGCCGATCAATCAGCCGCCCATGTCACACTGGAAACGCTGCGCCTCATCCGGGACGGTCTGGGGGTGCATACCTCCCTCGGCGTTTCCAATATCTCGTTCGGACTGCCCCAGCGTGAAATCATCAACGCCGCCTTCTTCACCATGGCGATGCACAACGGGCTGGGGGCCGCCATCCTCAACCCCCACTCTGAAGGCATGATGAACGCTTATTACGCCTATTGCGCACTATCCGGCGCAGACGGACAATGTATGGACTACATTGCCCGCTATGCCGGCCAGCCGTCGTCGCCTCCCCCATCGGCGGGGTCGGACGGGGTGGGGCTGCATGACGCCATCCTGCGGGGGCTGAAAGAAAGCGCTGCCCAGGGGGCCAGGGCCCTCCTGACGGAAAAGGCCCCTCTCGACATCATTAACGAGGAGATGATTCCCGCCCTGGACAAGGTCGGCAAGGACTTTGAAACGGGACGGTTGTTCCTGCCGCAGCTGCTGATGAGCGCCGACGCGGCCAAGGCTGCTTTCGAGGTGGTGCGGGGTGGTCTGGGCGGCGAAGGCGCGCGGGAGCAGACCCGCAAAGAAAAGGTGATACTGGCCACGGTGCGGGGCGACATCCACGACATCGGCAAAAATATCGTCAAGGTCCTGCTGGACAACTACGGCTACGAGGTCATCGACCTGGGCAAAGACGTCCCGCCGGAAGTTATTGTCGATACCGCCCGTGAACAGCAGGTGCCGCTGGTAGGACTCAGCGCGCTGATGACCACCACCGTCCCCAGCATGGAACAGACCATCCGTTATCTGCGGCGGGAGGGGCTCACCTGCAAGGTGATGGTGGGCGGCGCGGTCATGACGCAGGAATACGCCGACAGTATCGGCGCGGATTTTTACTCCCCCGATGCGATGGGTTCGGTCCGGTACGCCAATGAACTGTTTGGGCATTAATCGCATATAAAAGCAAGGGAAACCCCGGCGGTTTATTTTTCCGCTGGGGTTTCCTTTTTCTTTTCCGATTTACAGAACAATTCCCGAAAACCGATATACAGCAGAAAAATACCGAACGCCCGCCGCAGCAGGCTGGTATCCATCATCGAGGCGAGGAAGGCCGCCCCAATCGAGGTGAGGACGCCGGCCGCGGTGCAGATGAGCGCCGCCTTCTTTTCCACCAGTTTGTTGCGGATATGGGACAGCAGCGCCGCCGGGGCGCAGAACAGAAAATACAGCAGATTGATGCCGCCCGCCGTATATTGGGCGATACCCTCCACACTGGTCAGGTATAACAGCAGAAGGGATCCTCCTCCGATGCCGAAGCCGCTGATAATGCCGGTGGCGGCGCCAATGAGAAAATGCACGATCATCACAGCAGCAGCACCGCCCTTATTCCTCCGTAAATAATCAGCAGGCCGAACAGACGCCTCAGAAAGGTGACCGGCACCTTGCCGAACACACGACCCGAGATCAGCCCGCCTGTCAATCCGCCCAGCAGAAAAGGCAGGGCATAAAAAAAGTCCATCGTACCACGGAACAAAAAGACGATCAGCGATACGGCGGACAAGGGCAGAATAATCGCCACCGAGGTGGCGAAAGCACGGCGCTGTTCCATATGCAGCCAGCGCGTCAGCAGAGGTACCACAAAAAGACCGCCGCCGGAGCCAAAGAACCCGTTGGCCGCTCCCGCCAGCGCGCCGGTCACGGCGTACTTGACGTTTTTCCTGGTTGCAATCTTCACCCGGTTCGCCTCCCGTTCTGGTCAGATATACGGGTAGTCTCTCCGATTTAACTCTCAAAAATACGCGCGGCCCTGAATAAGCCGCGCGTTGTTTTCATTCGATGACGCCGCCGCCGAGCAGACAGCCGCCGTCGTAAAAGACCACCGATTGACCGGGCGTAACCGCTTTCACCGGCTTTTCGGGCAGAATTCGCGCGCGGCCGTTATCCAGCGGTTCAACCCGCGCCGGCACTGGCGGCGCCTGATAGCGAATTTTGATTACAGCGTTAAAGGGCAATTTGGTGGGCGGCAGGGAAACGAAATTGATTCTCGCAGCGGTGAATTCGGCGGTCAGGGGGACCTCAGGCGACAAGGTCACACTGCGCGCCGCTTCATCAATGGCGGTCACGTATACCGGCCGTCCCAGCGCGATTCCCAGTCCCTTTCGCTGTCCGATGGTATAATGGCTGATCCCTTTATGCTTTCCCAAACGAATCCCCTCCGGCGATATAAAATATCCCTCCTCCTCCGCCTCACCGGTATAGTTTTCGATGAAGGCGGTGTGGTTATCGTCGGGAACGAAGCAAATTTCCATACTGTCCCCTTTTTCCGCCACCGGCAGCCCTTTCTCTCTCGCCAGCCCGCGAACCTGCTCCTTCTCCAAACCGTAAAGGGGAAACAGCGCATGGGCCAGCTGCTGCTGAGTCAGACCGTACAGAACGTAGCTCTGGTCCTTTCCGCTGTCGGCGCGGAAAAGCTGCCAGCGGCCGGATTCGCTGCTGTATTCCTTACGGACATAATGACCGGTGGCGATAAAATCGAACCCCTGTTTTTCCGCATAGTCGAGCATGGCGCCAAACTTGATGGTTCGATTACAGGTCACACAGGGATTAGGGGTCCGGCCCCGTCGGTATTCCTGGGTAAATTCGTCCACCACAAGGCGGCAGAACTGCTCGGTCAGGTCCAAAACGATATGGGGGATTTCCAGGGAACCGCACACCCTCCGCGCGTCCTCAATATCCTTCTCCGCCCCTTCCCGGCTGTTTTTCAGCCGGGAACCCCGCAGACGCAGGGTGCAGCCAGTCACATCATACCCCTGATTTTTCAGCAGCAGCGCGGCTGCCGAGCTGTCCACCCCGCCGCTCATCCCCACCAGTACCTTCTGTTTCCCGTCCATATTCGTTATCCTCCCGGAATATCCGTCGTTTCTTTGTCGGCATACCGTCTAAATAACGGTATGCCGACAGTATATCACAGATGGGGATGGGGCAAAACCTTAAAATTGTTTACAACAATGCATAAAATAGATTCTTGATTGCCCCCGGCTTATTCGGTATGATACTGATAAAGGTACTGGCGAATTTAGAAACATACGGGAGGTTCATTATGGAAAAGCTGAAAATAGGCATCATTGGCTGCGGCGGTATCGCCAATGGCAAGCATATGCCTTCCCTGAAAAAAGAAGAAGCCCGCGCTGAGATGGTGGCTTTCTGCGACCTGATCCCTGAGCGTGCTGAAAAAGCGGCCGCCGATTACGGCGTTCCCGGCGCAAAAGTGTATACCGATTACCACGAGCTGCTGAAGGACGGCAGCATCGACGTGATCCACGTCTGTACGCCGAACCGTTCGCACTGCGAAATCTCGGTGGCGGCGTTGGAGGCCGGTAAGCACGTCATGTGCGAAAAGCCCATGGCCAAAACCGCCGCCGACGCGAAAAAAATGCTGGATGCGGCGAAGAAGAGCGGCAAAAAGCTGACCATCGGCTATCAGAACCGTTTTCGTCCCGAGTGCCAGCTGATGAAAAAAGCGGTCGACCGCGGCGATCTGGGAGAGGTTTATTTTGCCAAGGCCCACGCTATCCGACGCCGCGCCGTCCCCACCTGGGGCGTTTTCCTGAACGAATATGAGCAGGGCGGCGGCCCCCTGATCGACATCGGCACCCACTCCCTCGACCTGACCCTGTGGATGATGAACAACTACAAGCCGAAAGCGGTGCTGGGTCAGACCTTTAAAAAGCTGGGCGACCAGGAGGAAACCGGCAACGCCTGGGGCGATTGGGATCCTAAGGATTTCACCGTGGAGGATTCCGCATTTGGCTTCATCACCATGGAGAACGGCGCCACTATCATCCTGGAGTCCAGCTGGGCCCTCAACACCCTCGACGTCGGCGAAGCCGAATGTTCCCTGTGCGGCACCAAGGCCGGCGTGGACATGAAGGACGGCGTCCGCTTCAATATGATTGATTTGGGCCGCCAGACGATTAAAAAGCCCGATCTGAACGCCGGAGGCGTCGCCTTCTTCGACGGCAACACCGCTCCCGATCCCGCCCATTTCGAAGCCCACAGCTGGATCAATGCGATCCTCAACGATACCGACCCGCTGGTCCTGCCGGAACAGGCGTATGCCGTCACGCAGATTCTGGAAGCGATCTACACCTCCGCCGCCACCGGCAAAGCGGTTTACTTCGATTAATCCTTTGTATTTCCTCCAAAAGGGACGAGGCGCTGCCGGCCAGACCGGCGGCGCCTCGTCCCTTCTCCGTTGTTTCATTGGCATAGAAAAGCCGCCGATCGACGATCGGCGGCCCTGCTTTCCTCAGGAACGTTTCCGTTTGCTTTCCAGACGGTTGAGCTTTTCCAGATCGTTGTTCTCGCCGATGACCACCAGAACATCCCCGTCGTGGATCAGATCCTCGCCCTTGGGTGATACCAGCAGGTTCCGACCGGAACGGACGGCGACAATATTGACACCGTATTTCATACGGATATTATTCTCCCGGATGGTATGACCCACCCACTCGTCCAGCACGGCGATCTCCATCAGGCTGTGACGGGCGGATAATTCCATATAATCAATGATGTTGTTGCCCACCAGGTTCCGCGCCAGACGGGTACCCATATCCTTCTCCGGCATGATCACCTTATCGGCGCCGATGCGCTCCAGAATCTTGGCGTGGGCTTCCGCCCCCGCCTGGGCGACGATATATTTGGCCCCGTGGTCTTTCAGCGCCATGGTGGTCAAACAGCTGATTTCCACATTTTTGATGCTGAGCACCACGGCGTCAAAATTCCGCAGGCCGATGGAGTCGAGGGCGTCGCCGTCCATGACGTCCGCCTGTATGACATGGGTAATTTCGTTGACCATGTCAGCGACTTTCTCCGCGTCGCTGTCGACGCCCAAAACCTCGGCGCCCATACGGGTCAACGACCGCGCCACACTGGCGCCGAACCGGCTGAGTCCCAACACCGCAATCTGTTTCATCGTTTCTCTTTCCTTTCGAAAACACGGGATGTATCGGCGTTAACCGACCATAATCCGATCCTCCGGATACCGGATGGCATTGGGCTTGACCGGACCGCCTGACAAGGCCATGGAAATGGTAAGCGGGCCCAACCGTCCGCAGAACATGGTAAAGGTGATTAAGAGCTTGGAAAAGGCGCACAGGCTGGGGGTTACATTGGCGGACAGACCCACTGTACCAAAGGCGGAAGTGACCTCAAACAGAATGTTTTCCAGCGTCTGGGGGTCTCCTGTCATGGTCTCCGCTGCGCTGACCAGCATGGTATTGAATACAATCAGCCCCAGCGCGATGGCAAAAATGGAGAGCGCCCGGCGAATGACCTGCTCGTTCAGCCGCCTGCCATGGATATTGTAATCCTGATGGCGGCGGATCATAGCCGCAACCGACAGGAGAATCACAAAGAAGGTAGTGGTTTTGATACCGCCGCCGGTGGAGGCCGGGGAGGCGCCGATAAACATCCACACGATGCTGGCCATCTTGCCGGCCGGGGTAAGTCCCGCCTGCCCGATGGTATCGAAGCCCGCCGTCCTGGTCGTCACCGACTGGAATACAGCAGCCATCATTTTTTCCGGTACGCTGAATTCCGGATTGTCAAGGGTCTGCGGATTGTTCCACTCCAGCAAACCGAACAGCAGCGCGCCGCCCACGATCATGCCCGCCGACATCACCAGCACGATTTTGGAATGCAGCGTAAGACGACGAAAGGAGTGATGGCGGCGGATATCTACGATGACTGAAAAACCCAGGCCGCCAATCACAATCAACGCCATAATGGTGAAATTGATGACCGGGTCAGAACCGTACTGCTGGATGGAGTTCGCCTGCCCCAGTACGTCGAATCCGGCATTGCAGAAAGCAGAAATCGCTAGGAATATCGAGTTGAAAAGCCCCTCCCCTACCCCCAGCTCAGGAATCAGGCGGATCGACAGGATCACCGCGGCGGTGCCTTCGGTAATGAGGGTGACCAGGATGGCGTTGCGCACCAGCCGCACCATGCCCTGCAGAGAATCGGAATTGAAGGATTCCTGGATGATCATGCGCTCCCGCAGCGAGATGCGCCGCCCAATCGCCATAAATATCAGCGATGTCATGGTCATAAAGCCCAGGCCGCCGATCTGTATCAGGACGATAATAACGATCTGGCCAAACAGGGAAAAGGTCACCCCGGTGTTCACCACCACCAAACCGGTCACGCATACCGCCGAAGTGGCGGTGAACAGCGAGTCGATAAAGCCAAGAAAATACCGGTCCGCTGTAGCGACCGGCAGCATCAGAAGGACGGTTCCTGTCAGGATCACCGCCAGAAAGCCCATGACCAGTATCTGACCCGGCTTTCTCTTCTTTAAAAAGGACATCAGTAATTTCTGAATGTGGCGCGACGGACTCTCTCCCACTTTACTAGCCCCTCCATCAGCTCCTCGAATGCCGCCGGCAGCCAGCGGCCATCTGAGCATGAGGAAATTATAGCATGTTTTCCTTTTCCGTCAAGCACTATCGTATGTGAAAAGTCACAACGAGATCGGATAATTCTGTATGGTTTGCGCATACAGAAAGAGAAACGTGGCAGCATCGGGAGGTTGGGGGGAATATTTCGTTCAATCTTAAGACAATCCCTCTAACTTATTCTCTTTCGAGCGGACGGTTTTGCTTGAAATTGCCCGGGGAATACGCTATAATAAGAACAAGCATTCGAGGGACCGGCATTCATCCGCCGCCTCGCCGACCATTGGAACGGAGGTTCATACATGCTCGATAAAACCATGACCTTCTCCCTCGGAGACGATAAGGAACAGGAAATGAAACAGATCCTGACCACCGTCTACGACGCTTTGCAGGAAAAGGGATATAACCCTATCAATCAGATAGTCGGCTATCTCCTGTCGGAGGATCCGACCTACATCACCACCCATAACAATGCGCGCAGCCTGATCCGTCGACTGGACCGTGACGAGCTGCTCAGAGCCCTGGTTCACTCCTATCTCAACAACTGATTCCCGTGGCCGGCGGCGATATCCGCCGGCTTTTTCTTTACAGAAACGGTCCATTGTGTTACACTGATACACAATGACTTCTCATGAACACAGGAGGATAACGATGGCGGATAAAGAAAATGGTTTTCTGACCTATAAGGGTAAGCCCCTGGTTCGTATGGGCAACACCCTCTATTATGGCAACATGTACGATCCCTATGTGGTGATGCTCCAGATTCTCTCCACCAAAAAGGTGAAAGAGATGGATGTGGCGGAAAAGGTACAGGTCCAGCTGATGTCGACCGATCCCGACCTCCGTATGAAGGACCGTATTATCAAAAAGAGTGAGAAGAACGGTCTGTATTCGGCGATGGACATCGGGGCGATTTGGCTGGAACGCACACTGGAAAAACAGTAATCTTCAAAACAAAAGCACCCGCCGGGTACCGGCGGGTGCTTTTTGGCCGTTCCTATTCCCTTCTCAGCGCTTCGATGGGACGAAGCCGGGCCGCCTTGCGGGCCGGATAGATGCCGAAAAACATGCCGACAGCAGCGGAAAACAGCAGGGCGATTACAATGATGGTCAGGGTGATGCGGGGCGTCACGCCCACCAAATGGCCGATCAGGAAGCCGCCGCCGACACCCAAGGCCGTACCGATAGTCCCGCCGATCAGGGTGATAATCCCCGATTCGGTCAGAAACTGAAACAGGATCGTTCCCGTCCGGGCGCCCAGAGCCTTCCGAATGCCGATTTCCCGGGTGCGTTCGGTGACTGATACCAGCATGATGTTCATCACGCCGATGCCGCCGACCAGCAGGGAAATGGCCGCCACTGCCGCGATGAAGGTGGTCAGCAGGCTCATAATATCCTCAAAAGCGCTTAGCGCATTCAAAAAATTCTGCGCTTTATACAGCTCGAGGCCCCTGTTGCCGTGCCGTGCCTCCAGCAGTGCCACAGCCGAGGAGGAAGCGTCGTCCATCTCCGCCTGCGAAACAGCCACAAAATAGAAGCTGGATATCCGGCCGTCATCCCCGGACAGATTCATATAGGCGGTGGCGGGCATCATTACCACCGCCGGGATATGGGAGGGGTCCATCCCCATCATGGAGGACATCTGCGCGGTGCTGCTGTTATCCTCTTTGGTGACGCCGACCACCTTTACCTTCTGCCGCCGCCCGTCGATGGTCATATCCACCGACTGGCCCACGCAGTCGATGCTGCCGAACAGTTTGGCTGCCCCGTCCTCCGACAGGACAATCACCGGGGTGCCGTTCTCGTATTCGCTCTGAAGATAAAAGCGGCCGCTGGCAAATTCCTGGGCGTATACGTACTGCAGGTCGGCGCTGCCCGCTGTGATCATGGCGCGCACTTCGATACCGTCCTTTGTCAGCGTCCCCACGTCGGACATCAGGACGGAGGCGTATTTGACCTCCGTCAGCTTTTCCTTTACCGCTTCGATATCCTCAAAGGTGAAATAGTCGGCATCAGAGGCGTTTTGGCTGTTAACCCTTACCTGTACGGTATTGGCGCCGATCTGCTCAAACATGGAGACGACCTGTCCGGTGGCCCCGCTGCCTACCGATACGATCATGATCACCGAGGCTATCCCGATGATAATCCCCAACATGGTCAGCAGCGACCGCATTTTATTGCTGCGAATGCTGTCAACGGCTATCTTGATATTTTCAAAAAAGTTCACGGCAATTTATCCCGCCTTTCCGGTTTCCGGCGTCACACGGGCTCCGTCGGAGATATCGGCGGTGGGATTATTGACCACCAGATCGCCTTCCCCCACACCGGCATATACCGCCGTGAAGGTATCGGAGGAATAGCCCAGCTCGACGGCGGCCCGCTTCACCAAGCCGTCCTCCACCAGATAGCAATAGCTGCCTCCGTTATCGGAGCGGACCGCTTCCACCGGTACCAATACGGCGTCGGTATCCTTGCCCAGAAGGATGTCAACGTCGCAGTCGTAATCGATGAGCAGGGCATCGCTCGGGTTATCGATATGTATTTTCGCCGTAACGGTGGAGGTAGAGGTTCCGGTAAGAGTGGAGGACACCTGTGCGATAGCCCCCACCGAAGCGACCTTTCCGCCGAACTCTGCTGTTGGCACAGTAATCTTCGCTGTCTGCTCCGCTTTTACCCGAGCGATATCGTATTTGCCGAGCTCGATTTCCGCATAGAGGTCACTGTCGCTTTTCACCGTAATGCCCGCGCTGCTGAGCATGGAGGAACCGCTGCCCACCTCCGACACAATACCGGCGAAATCAGCTGTGACGCCGGATTTCGCCTCGTCGTAAAGCGATTTTGCGGACTCATAAGCGGCTTTTGCTGTATCGACGGTTTCCCGCATCTGATCCAGCGAGGAGGCGGAATAGGAAGCGCCCTGCGCCTCCCGTACATAGCGCTGCAATTGAAGCCCGATCAGCTGAATCTGCTTATCGCCAAGATTCGCCGTGCTTTGGCTCTGTGCGTTCAGCAGCGCGGCAAGCTGATCGGCGTCCAGGGATTGCCCGCCCCTGTTCATTTGCTTCATCAGCTGGCGCGCCAGTTCCTGCGCTTGTTTCGCAGCCTCTTCCCCGGCCTGATTTTCCCGCTCAATTTCCGCTTTCAGCGCGGCGATTTGACTGTCCAAACTGGAAAGGTCGGCCTGATATTCGTTTAGGGAATTCTGAAGCTGCTTGAGCCCTTTCTCAGCAGTGCGATACGCCGTTTCCGTCTGGTCAACCGCTTTTTCATAGGCAGTGGTATCCATTCGGGCCAGTATCTGACCCTCGGATACCCGGTCGCCCACGCCCACTAAAACCTCCTGAAAAGACATACCGGTACCGGGAGAATAGGTCTTGACCCGATTCGAACGGATTTTGCCGGTGGCGGAATACCATTGCTCCACGTCTCCCCGCACGGCCTGCGCCGTTTTTACAGTGGGCGGCTGATTTTTTTTAATCTCTGAGGGGATGACCAGTAAAGCAATCAGGCCGACCACGGCCACACCCGCGATCGACCCGATGATCCATTTTTTCTTATTCACATGCCGTCACTTCTTTCCTGCGCAATTCCTGTTAGCAGTATAGAAAACGGCCCTGTAAAAGTCAACGAATAAACTGTGAATTTTGGTTAGGTGTCTAAATTGTCAGAAATATCGGAGCAGGGATACCACCCGGCCCAGGATGGATAACTCATCCACGATGATCGGCTCGTAGGCATCATTCTCCGGCTGAAGGCGGAAATGCCCGTTTTCCTTATAAAAGCGCTTAACGGTGGCTTCGTCACCGATGAGGGCCACCACGATATCTCCGTTATCCGCCGCGGGGGTCTTTTTGACGATGACCACGTCGCCGTTAAAAATACCGGCGTTTATCATACTATCACCGCAGACGCGCAGGGCAAACAGGTCGCCGGGCTGGTATCCCCCGCCGGAGTAAGGAACATACTCCTCCACCTCTTCGATGGCGAGAATCGGCTTACCGGCGGTGACACGGCCGAGCAAGGGCACGCGTGCCACGTTTTCACCCGGCATCTGAATGGCACGGTTCAGGCCGCTCTGACGGGAAATATACCCCTCGTCCTCCAGCACCTTCAGATACGCGTGTACAGTGGAGGTGGATTTGATGCCGGTTTTGGCGCATATTTCACGAACCGTGGGCGGCAGACCGCCTTGGGCCCGTTCTTTTAAAAATTCGAGAATCTGCTGTTGTTTCTGATTGAGAGGTTTCATCAGTCTCTTCCCCCTTCTTAGCTATTTATAGTTTATCTTATTATAAACGTTGTTTCCAAAATTGTCAAACGTTTGTTTGTATCTCCGCAAAATCCTAACAGTTTATTCATAGTCAATTCACACAAAAAACGATTTAGCCCCCTATAATGAAACTGTACTCGGGAGGCGACGGAGCCGCACCGAAACCTCCGCAAAAGCGAGTACGTTCTACCCTCCTCAAAACACCCCTCTAACTTAGCAAAATGCCCGCCGGGAACGGCGGGCATTTTGCTGTCTACAGGGACAGGCCTGTTTTGTCTTCATAAAATTTTTCTCGTTCGGCATATCGGCGGAATTTCTGTCCAGAATACTACCATACCCTATTGCTTATCGCAAGGGAACGGAGGTATTGTATGGGCCGAATCCATTTTGACAGCGATTCCAAAATAAAGAAATTCTTTACGGGCAAAGGCTTTTACGTGGCGCTGGCCGTCTGTCTGGTCGCGGTTGGCGGTGTAGCGGTCGCTACCTTTGTCAGCACCATGCCGGGACTGCACAACGACGGCGGAAGCGGCAATCCCCCTCTCACCACCACCTCCGCCTCGGATAAGGCGGCGGAAAACGTCGTCACCGATGTGCCGGATGACCGCACCACCCCGACGACCAGGGAAAAAACCACCCATACCCCCACCACAACCACACAGGCGGATATCCAGACGGGAACCAGCGATGTGGAGCTGTTTATCCTGCCCCTCACCAATGAAGTGAGTAAGGATTTCAGCAACGACAGCCCGGTTTATTCTGAAACCATGAACGATTGGCGTATCCACAGCGGCGCAGATTTTAAGGGAACCGCCGGTCAGGAAGTTAAAGCCCTGGCGGACGGCACCATCCTGGCGGTTGAAGAGGACCCGATCTGGGGACATGTCATCAGTATCGACCATGGTTTTGGCATTCAGTCGAGGTACTGCGGGGTCACCGCTGTCACTTCACTGAAAAAAGGCGATGCCGTCAAGGTCAACGACGTCATCGGCACCCTGTCCGACATCCCCTGTGAATCGCTGGACGGCAGCCATCTTCATCTGGAAATCACCGCGGACGGCAAACTGATCAATCCGGTGGACGCCATTGGGCAAGAGGTCAAACACAGCGAACCGGCCACCACCACCGCTGCCGCGTCATAAAACAGGTTGGTAATAGCCTGCCCCCGGAAACCATCTCTATCCATGAGACGGCCGCGGAAAGAGGGGCAGCAAAAAGGACCCGATACTCGGGTCCTTTTTGCTGTTACGGCTGCCGAAGAAGATGCCCGTCGATATCGCCGCAGTTGACCACAGCTCCCTGCGATACGGTCACATCACCTCTGACATCACCACAATTGAGGTTGCCCATACAGGTGATATGATCGCTGACATCCCCGCAGTTTACATTTCCTTTCGCGGTTACACCGCCATAAATATCCCCGCTGTTCACTTCACCGCCCGCGCTGACACTGCCGCCGATGTCTCCGCAATCAAGGCTGCCGCCCACATTGACGCCACAGCGGATATCTCCTGTATTTGCATTGCCTCCCGTGCGGGCCACCCCCTGTATATCCCCTGCGTTCAGGCTGCCGCCGGCAGATGCATTTCCCGCCACATCTCCGCATACCAGGTCCAGATACGAAATGACATCCTTTGCCGGTCCATCGTAATGAAATGCGAGGCGGGGCATTCCCTCCAAAGGGCCCCCTTTGATAAGGTGCGTACCGTCAAACAGTACAGCCCGGATATGACCGTCGTCGGGCCATGGCAGCTGAGTCGGTGGCTGCGCTGCTGCCTCTGACTCCACCGCTTCCCTTCCCTTGCTCGTCAGCGGCTCCCGGCCGAACAGCTCATCGATTGAAACGGTGTAGATATCGGCGAGAACCGGCAGCAGGGAAATATCGGGACAGGATTGTCCGTTCTCCCATTTACTGACCGCCTGAAAAGACAACCCGAGCTTCTCGGCAAGCTGTCCTTGTGTCATTCCTGACTGTCTGCGCAGTTCTGCCAGCCGGTTGCAAAGAACCGATCCTGCTTCCTGTATCGTATCCATAGCCTGCACTCCTTTCTGTCATTCAGTCTAACAGACAGCCTATGATTTTGCCAGCACGTATTCGTTGAATATAGCCAATTATCACTCAACTGTTATTTGATTGACTCACGATTTTCTCACAAAAGCCCTCGTCAATACAGAAAAAGCTCCGCTGTATTCCTCTGTCAGTTGAAATCAAAACCACCAGTAAAACCGGTGGTTTGCGAAAGCCCAAAAAGGGCATAGCACCAGTTCGCCTCTTAAGAGGCATTGAATATTCCGTCTTATACGTCACACGCACTGCAACTGCTAAAGCAGTCATTTCTCAGATTTTAGATTGCCGTTGAAATTCTTTTATTTGATCATTTAACTTCGTTCTATACTGAAAGCGAAAGCTTCTTATTCTCACCGGCATAGCCGGTGGATTTATTTCGCTAAAGCACCATACAAAAAGCCCCCGGACTTATGTCCGAGGGCTTTTTTCTGTGATTTATTCGCTCACATAGGGCAAAAGAGCGATATGACGGGCGCGCTTGATGGCGACGGTCAGCTCTCTCTGATGATGGGCGCAGGTGCCGGTCACGCGGCGCGGAAGGATCTTCGCACGCTCGGACATAAAACGGCGCAGACGGGCCACATCCTTGTAATCGATGCAGTCAATTCTGTCAACGCAGAAACTGCAGACCTTGCGGCGACCTTTACGGCCACGCGGTCTGTCCGATCTCTCGGGTCTGTCAGCCATGAGTCTTGGCCTCCTTTATCATGAAGTCGGTATAATCGTGTGAAACGGTCGCTGTCAGAAGGGCAGATCGTCGTCGCTGACGATCTCTTCAAAATCCCCCGCACCGGCGGTGGAGAAAGCGGGCGCCGCTTCATTGAACTGCGGAACCTGGGAATCGTAACGGGGGCCAGATGAGGCGCCGTCCCGTTTCGGTTCGGCAAAAAACGCGTTATCGGCGACGATTTCGAACGCCGTGCGATTGTTGCCGTCCTTATCGGTATACTTCCGCGTCTGGATGGACCCCTGGATGGCTACCAGTTGACCCTTGCGGAAATAACGGCAGACAAACTCCGCCGTGTTCCGCCAGGCGACGATATCCAGAAAATCCGCCTGCCGTTCCTGACCCTTAGTCTGATAGGTGCGGTCGACAGCGATACGGAAGCTGGTCACCGGGATCTGGTTCTGGGTGTGACGAAGCTCGGGGTCGGCGACGAGCCGTCCCATCAGGCAAACGACATTCAGCATGCTTGCACACTCCTTACTTTACTGTTCCACGGGTGCCGCGGCGGCCGCTGCTTTCGCTTTGGCCTCTTCCCTCTTCTTCGCCGCCGCCTTGGCTTTGGCAGACGGTTCTTCCTTACGGATAATCATGGAGCGCAGGACACCGCTGGTGATCTTGCTGACACGATCCAGTTCCGCCGGGAATTCGGGGCCGCTGGTGAAGTTGTACAGGACGTAATGGCCATCGTTTTCGTCGTTGATCGGGTAAGCCAGTCTGCGCTTGCCCCACTCGTCGACTTCACCGATTTCCGCATTCTGTTCGATCAGGGATTTGAACTTCTCCATGATCGCAGCAATGCCTTCCTCCCCAAGGGTCAGGGAGAAGATGAATACCGCTTCATAATTGGCTTTCACTGTGGGCATTTGTTGCACCTCCTTACGGTCTTATGGCCCCGCCGCAAAAACGGGGCAAGGATGATTGCCGTGTTTCGACGGCGGACGCCCTTTTTCAAGAACTATAGTATTATACCAGCGGGATTCCCATACGTCAAGACCGGATGCACAGAATTTCCAGTGATTGGGAGGGTTTTCGCCGGATACTTCTTTACAATATCCCGTAAATCTCTTATAATACTTTGCGTGACGAATGAACGGGGCTGTCCGCCTGGCAGGGAAAGAACCCTGCGGAAGCGGCGGTTGCCGGAAAGGTTAGGAATTTTGTATATGCTGCAGTTTGAAGAACTTCGCCTCCGCCTGGAGGGATTGAAACCGGATATCGACGATCTGGCCGCTGCCCTCGGCGTGGACAGGATGAAAAAAGAAACACAGGAACTGGATGAAAAAGCGGCGGCTGAAGGATTTTGGGACGATATGGAGAACGCGCAGAAGATTCTGCAGCGCGCCTCGGCCCTCAAAGCCAAGCTGGCGGATTACGACACGCTGGTGGGTCAGTATCACGACGCCCTGACCATGATCGAGCTGGCAGACGAAGAGGGAGACGAGTCCCTTCTGGACGAATGCACGGCGGATGTGAACCGTGTGCAGACCAGCATGGAATCCCAGCGCCTGACCACCCTTCTGTCGGGGGAATACGATGCGAAAAACGCGATTCTCACCTTCCACGCCGGCGCCGGCGGTACCGAGGCGCAGGACTGGGCGGAGATGCTCTACCGCATGTACACACATTGGGCGGAACGGCACGGGTGCAAGTATAAAATCCTTGATTATCTCGACGGCGATGAAGCAGGGCTGAAAAGCGCCTCTATTGAAATAGAAGGGCTCAACGCTTACGGTTATCTCAAGGGAGAATCGGGGGTCCATCGCCTGGTGCGGGTCTCCCCCTTCGATTCGTCGGGGCGGCGGCATACCTCCTTCGCCGCGCTGGAGGTCGTACCGGAAATCGACGACACGGTAGAAGTGGAAATCCGCCCCGAAGACCTGAAGGTGGACACCTACCGTTCCAGCGGCGCCGGCGGGCAGCACGTCAACAAAACCGAATCGGCCATCCGCATCACCCATATTCCCACTGGCATCGTGGTGGCCTGCCAGAACGAACGGAGTCAGCATCAAAACCGGGAAATGGCGATGCGCATGCTGCGCTCCAAGCTGGTGGAAATTAAGGAGCGGGAACATTACGACAAAATTGAGGATATCAAGGGCGGACAGGCGCAGATTGCCTGGGGCAGCCAAATCCGTTCCTACGTCTTTATGCCCTACACGCTGGCAAAAGACCACCGCACCGGTTATGAAATGGGCAACATCACCGCGGTGATGGACGGCGATATCGACGGCTTCATCAACGCTTATCTCAAAGCGGCGGCCAACGGCACGCTGGGAAACGGCGCTTCCGCCGCCGATTAAAGAAGGGAAAAGACGCCGCAGAAGGATGCCTTCTGCGGCGTCTTTATATGTATAACGCCTCCTGCAGGGACTTACAGTTCCCTCACCTTCAACGATTTGACATGAACGGTGCTGCCCCAGGCGGAGGATACGCGCACATGATCCTCGATTATAAGCGCCGGATCGTCCTTCTGCTGTAATACGTAGGTATACTGGGTACCGCCGTGCCGCAGCTCACCATTGACCAGCACGGCCATATACTCTTTTTCTATTATCCAGGTGATATCGACATACTCGTTCTGGGGGATCAGGCCCCGGCCGGGATACCCGTAATTCTCGCCGGTGCAGATGTCGTGAATACGCAGCTCCGGCATGTTGCACTCCCAGTTGAAGATGACCTCGCCCCGATGGAAATACAGGCGGATATTGGTGCTATCGGTTTTCGCCTTCAGATCGATGCGCAGCGGGAGACGATACGCTTTTTCCGTCTGCATGAAGCACTGGTCGCCGTAGCATTTGATTTCCAGCGCGTCCTCATTGACGGCATGCTCCATCTCCCGAATGATCGGCACCATACTTCGAATATCGACATTGTCCCCGGATTTATCAGGCAGAGACTGTACAGCATCCCGGACAGCGTCTTCCTCCAGCTGCCACAAATGAAAAACAAATGATAAAAACAGAAAGTGAGGCGGCTATGGAAACGAATACCGTCTTTACCGAGGAAAGCATCGCCCGTGAATACCGCTGTCGAATTCCGATTGAGCCGTCATCCGTCGGCCGATTGTTTAAGAGGCTATCTCGCCTACAGCATCCGATCATTGATTCGGCCGTACGCGACCAATACCGTCCTGTATTACCTGCATCAAAGCACCATCTTCCATAACAAAGATATCACGATTTTTGATTATTATCATGAAAATACCTGGTTTTCTCTCGAGGAGGACTCCGGACTGGTCAAAAAATTTTTCAAAATGACCGCCAGTGATCTGAAATAAACCACAGAATAAAGCAAGAGGCGCGGGAACTGAGTTCCCGCGCCTCTTGCTTTATTCCAATTCTTCGTGAGCGGACAGGCGCACTATCTTTTCGTAATCGTCGTCGTCCGCCGCTTTATTCCGGTGAAACTCACCGCATTTGACGCATCGATAGACGATGACAAGCCCTTTTTTTCCGCTGGTCTCCGCACCGACGGGCTTTAAGTCCCCCCGGCAGGGATTGGCCCGGTCCCCCGGATGAATATCCACGTGGAGGGAGTGCAGGCAGTACGGGCAGTGGTCGCGGGAGGTATAGGAGAGCTTTCCCACCGTCCGGCCGCAGTGGGCACAGACGAAGCCGGAATCGTTCTTGACGAAGGTTTTCGGCATGTAAGTGTCTCCTTATCCCCTGATTTACTCCACCGCGCGGGTCTTATCCGCCGCCAGCTCGAATTCGTCCACAATTTCCTGCGAAGGGGCCTTGGTCAGCAGGCTGACCACCAGAATCAGGATGCTCGCCACGATAAAAGCGGGCAGCAGCTCGTAAATTCCCCAGACGCCGCCCAGCGGCTTAATGAGAAATTTCCACAGGAAAATCATCACGCCGCCGGATACCATGCCCGCCAAAGCCCCCTGCAGGGTGGTGCGTTTCCAGAACAGCGAGAAAAGCACCAGCGGGCCGAAGGTGGCCCCGAAACCCGCCCAGGCAAATGAAACGATTTCGAAAACCGAGCTGTTGGGATCGGAAGCGATCATCACCGCAATAATGGCGATGACGATAACGGTACCCCGCGCCACCCACATGGTGGTCTTTTCCTTGGCGTTTTTGCAGATCAGGCCTTTGAAGAAGTTTTGCGCCACACTGGAGGAAGCCGCCAGCAGCTGGGAATCCGCCGTGGACATGGTAGCCGCCAGAATACCCGCCAGAATCACGCCGGCCAGCAGAGCGGGCAGTATGCCGCTGTTGGCCAAGGTGTCGGCGATTTTGATAAAGATGGTTTCCGACTGAGATGTGGCTGCCGCCAGCGTATCCGCGCCGGCTCCCACCAGGCTGGAACGATCCAGCAGCTCGGGAATGGCTTTGGCGCCGATGACGCCGATCATGACCGAGACGAACAGGGAGATGACCACCCACACCGAGGCGATACGGCGGGAGGTTTTCAGCTGATGCTCGCTGCGGATAGCCATAAACCGGAGCAGCACGTGAGGCATGCCGAAGTAGCCCAGACCCCATGCCATCATAGAAACGATTTTCAGGAAGCCATAGGGTTCCGAGCCGCCGGTGGCGGGTACGTGAACGTCAAACATGCTGAGGAACCCCGGCATGTTCTGAGCGTTTTCCATCACCGCGCCGACGCCGCCGGCTGTGCTGATGCCGAACACCAGCACGATTACCAGCGCGATCGACATAACGATGCCCTGCATCAAGTCGGTGGTGCTGGCTGCCAGAAAACCGCCGATGGTGGTATAGGCGACGATAACCACGGCGCTGAGCAGCATCGCCCAAAAATAATCCAGCTGGAACAGGCTGCTGAACAGCTTGCCGCAGGCAGCAAAACCGGAGGCTGTATACGGCACGAAAAAGATCAGGATCATAAGGGCCGATACGCTCATCAATATCTTATGTTTGTCGTGGAACCGGTTGGAAAAGAAATCCGGCAGAGTGATGGAATTGCGCGCTACCACCGTATAGCGCCGCAGGCGCTTGGCCACGATGAGCCAGTTGAGATAGGTGCCGACGGCAAGGCCGATAGCGGTCCAGCCTGCATCCGCCACACCAGACAGGAAAGCGAGTCCCGGCAGGCCCATGAGCAGCCAGCTGCTCATATCCGAAGCCTCCGCGCTCATGGCCGCCACCAGAGGATTCAGCTTGCGTCCTCCCAGATAGAAATCGTCGGCGGTCTTGTTCCGTTTGGCGCAGATGATGCCGATGATCAGCACGACCACCATGTATACCGCCATGGAGATCAGCATACAAATTTGTTTTTCCGACATGTGCTCCTCCTCAGTTTCCGCGGGGCGGATCAACCGTTTCCGCCGCCGCTGTTTTTGTCACCCTTTTTCCCTTTAATTTTATCCCAGTAGGCTTTGAAAGCCTGCTCGTTCTTGTTGTCGCCCGGATGGTAATAAACCCGGTCCTTCAGCGCGTCGGGCAGGTACTGCTGCGGTATCCATCGGTCGGGGAAATCGTGGGGGTACTGATAGAACTGCCCCTTGCGCTCGTTGTCTTCCCCATCGAAATGCTTGTTTTGCAGCTGGCGCGGGATCGGTCCGGAACGTCCTGCCTGCAGGTCGCCCATCGCGTCCCACACGGCGAGAGCGCCGGTATTGGACTTGGGCGCCGTGGCCACCAGGATCACCGCGTCCGACAGGGGCAGCGCCGCCTCCGGCAGGCCCACCTGCATGGCGGCATCCACCGCCGCCTTAACGATGGGGATAATCATGGGATAGGCCAGACCCACATCCTCGCAGGCGCAGACCATCAGACGCCGGCAGGCGGAGGGCAGGTCGCCCGCCTCCAGCAGGCGGGCCAGATAATGCACCGCCGCGTCGGGATCGGAACCGCGCATGGATTTCTGATAGGCGGAGACGATGTCGTAATGCTCGTCTCCTTCCCGGTCGTAGCGCATGGCGCTGCGCTGGGCCAGCTGCTGCGCGATGTCCAGCGTCACACTGAGGCTGCCGTCGGCGGCGGGAGAAGCCGCCAGTACGCACAGCTCCACCGCGTTGATAGCCTTACGCACATCGCCGCCGCAGGCGGAAGCGATGTGCGCGACCACCCCCTCTTCCCGTCCGATGATCGTCGAGCGCTCCCCCTCCAGAAACGTAAACGCCCGTTCCACCGCCGGTTCGATCTCTTCGCTGTCCACCGCTTTGAACTCAAAGACGGTGGAGCGGCTCAATATCGCGCCATACACATAAAAATAGGGGTTTTCGGTGGTGGAGGCGATCAGGGTGATACGTCCCTTTTCGATATGTTCCAACAGAGTCTGCTGCTGCTTTTTGTTGAAATACTGGATTTCGTCCAGATATAGCAGGATGCCGTTCATGCCCGCGAAGGAATCCAGTTCCTCCACCACCGCCTTGATATCCGCTGTGGAGGCGGTGGTGCCGTTGAGACGGTGCAGGCGGCGGTCGGTACGGGCGGCGATAATACTGGCCAGGGTGGTTTTACCCACACCGGACGGACCGTAAAAGATCAGGTTGGGGATGTCCCCTGATTCGATAATGCGCCTGAGCGCCTTGCCGGGAGCCAGCAGATGGCGCTGGCCCACGATGGTGTCAAGGCTGTCCGGCCGCAGCCGGTCGGCCAGTGGTGCGGCCATTAGTCCTCACGCCCTTTCCTCAATCGGCGTTCTTTTCCTCCAGCAGGAAGGGGATCGCTCGGCGAATGCTCTCGTCCCAGAAGAACCAGTCGTGTCCACCGTCCCATTCCTCATAGGTGTGTTCAATGCCCAGCGATTCCATATGATGATGGAATCGCTGATTGTCCTCGTACATAAAATCGGATCGTCCGCAGGTCATGTACAGGCGGGGCGCCGGCCCTTTTTCCTTCAGGCCCTCGGCCAAAAGGAACAGGTTGCAGTCATCGGCCAGCCGATCCTTGTTGATGGAGATCCGCTCCTTTTCAGGGAGCAGATCGTACCGGCTCTGCGCGTCTACCGCGCCGGAAAAGCAGGCCGCCGCCGCATACCGCTCCGGATGCTGGAAAGCCAGCTTAAGCGCCCCGTAGCCGCCCATGGACAGGCCGGCTACGAAGTTGTCCTCCCGCCGGTCGGACAGGCGGAACATCTGGCGGCAGAGCCTGGGCAGTTCCTCCGAAACGTAGGTATAGTAATCGAGGCCATAAGCCATATCGGTGTAAAAGCTGCGCTGTACCTCAGGAATCACCACAGCCAGGCCCGCCTGCTCGGCGTACAGGTCCACCTTGGTGCGCCGCACCCAGGCGCTGCGGTTGTCCGACAGGCCGTGCAGCAGGGTGAGAACCGGCATATCCCCGTCCGGGGTACCGTACTTGCTGCCCGCCGGCAGAATGACGGTCAGCGAGACGATCATGCCCAGGGCGTTGGAAAAAACATTGCCGTCAAACATCGACATACCGTTTCCGCCTCCCGCTTATTCGTACAGCGGATACTGCGCGCAGATGTCGTTCACACCCGCGCGAATGGCGTCCGCTTTACCTTCAAAATCGGTCACAGCGTCGGCGATGAAACCGGCGATTCGATCCATATCCGCTTCCTTCAGCCCACGGCTGGTCACCGCCGGGGTACCGATACGGATACCGCTGGTGACGAAGGGGGACAACGGCTCGTTGGGGATGGTATTCTTGTTGACCGTTATGAACACCTCGTCCAGACGGTGCTCCAGTTCCTTGCCTGTGATGCCGGTTTCCCGCAGGTCCATCAGCATCAGGTGGTTGTCGGTACCGCCGGAAACCAGCTTCAGACCGCGGCCGGTCAGGCCGGCGGCCAGCGCCGCCGCGTTTTTACGGACCTGCTGCTGGTAGGTTTTGAAACCGTCGGACAGCGCCTCGCCCAGGCAGACCGCCTTGGCGGCGATGACGTGCATCAGCGGGCCGCCCTGCGAACCGGGAAAAACCGCCTTATCAATGGCCTTGGCGTATTCCTCACGGCACAGGATCATGCCGCCGCGGGGGCCGCGCAGCGTCTTATGGGTAGTGGTGGTCACCACGTCACAGTAGGGCACCGGGTTCATATGCTCACCAGCCGCCACCAAGCCGGCAATATGGGCCATATCTACCATCAGCTTGGCACCGCAGGCATCGGCGATCTCCCGCAGCTTGTCGAAACGGATTTCCCGCGGGTAGGCGCTGGCGCCCGCCACGATCAGCTTGGGTTTGGATTCCATGGCCAGCGCCATCAGCTTGTCGTAATCGATGTAGCCGGTCTCCTCGTCCACGCCGTAGGGGACGAAGTTGTAAAGTGCGCCGGAGAAATTCACTGGAGAACCGTGGGTGAGATGGCCGCCGTGGGCCAAATTCATGCCGAGGACAGTGTCACCCGGCTTAATCAGGGCAAAATAAGCCGCCTGATTGGCCTGTGCACCCGAATGAGGCTGTACGTTGGCGTGCTCCGCGCCGAACAGGCGGCAGGCACGTTCACGAGCGATATTTTCGGTTACGTCGACCTCCTGACAGCCGCCGTAATAACGTTTGCCGGGATAACCCTCCGCGTATTTATTGGTCAGAACGCTGCCCATGGCCGCCATAACCGGCGAGGAAACCAGGTTTTCGGAGGCGATCAGCTCCAAATTTCGTCTCTGGCGCTGCAGCTCCTTTTTCATTGCTTCCCCCACCTCGGGGTCATAGCCCGTGACGAATCCGATGGTGTCCATCATATCAGCGTACATCCGCATCTTCTCCTTTTTAAACAATTATAGCGCTATCATAGCACTTTTTTCCGGTTCTACGCAAGGGTTCTGGTAAAATACTTCGGAAAAGTCACCCTCCCGCCGGATAAAAGCGCCCCTTCCCTCTTTTCAGTGCTCAAAGGCGCGCCGTACCGGCATCCACGCCGCCAGCTTATCCTCAAACCGCATGGCCCGCGCCGGGCTGGAGGAAGGCAGCATCAGCTTTTGAACGTTCGCAAAAGGGTCGGGCCGCACCAGCCGCCCATACAGCTGTTCCGCCGTATGAGAATTGAAGGCGACCAGCCGTATCAGCGGATGATCGGCGGCAAAGGCGGCAAAATCGTTTGGTATCGGGCAACGGATCGCGGCGTCTGCGCTTCCCTCCCGTTCGCAGGCGGCCAGCACATCCCAAAGGGCTATCCTCTTTTCCAGTACAAAACGTTTGCGCTGCTCATAATCATCGGCCGGGAGTTCGCCCCACAGCGCGTACATCAGCGGCCAGAAGGCGTTGCGGGGATTGCCGTAATACCGCCCGCTTTTCAGTGAATCCTCCGACGGCATCGTCCCCAGAAGAAGCACTTCGGACCACCGGTCGGCAACCGGCGGAAAACAACAGGGCATAAACCTACCTTCTTTCCCTTCAGACTGGTAATGATATCCCGTTTTCCGCTATTTTACCAGAAAGTTTGACAGTCTTTTCACCCCGTGATACACTGATTTCAGCCATCCGATTGTCTGTATAGGAGGATGATTATGACGAAAAAAGAACGGGCCCTGACCTCTGTTCAGCGCCTGAAAGAACGCTATCCCGACGCGATCTGTTCTCTGACCTACCGGGAACCCCTTCAGCTGCTCATCGCCACACGGCTATCGGCCCAGTGTACCGACGCCCGGGTCAATCTGGTGACCCCCGCCCTGTTTGAACGGTTTCCCACGCTGGACGCCTTCGCCGACGCCGATCCCGAAGAGGTGGGCGAGTATATCCGCTCCTGCGGGCTGTACAAAACCAAAGCACGGGACATCGTCGCTATGGCGAACAAGCTGCGCGACGATTACGGCGGTGTGGTGCCCGATACGGTAGAGGAGCTGACCAAGCTGCCAGGAGTGGGAAGAAAAACCGCCAATCTGGTCTGCGGCGACATCTATGGCAAGCCCGCCGTCGTCACCGATACCCACTGCATCCGCATCTCCAACCGGATCGGCCTGTGCGACAACATCAAGGACCCGTATAAGGTGGAGGTACAGCTTCGAAAGCTGCTCCCGCCGGAGGAAAGCAACGATTTCTGCCATCGGCTGGTCTTGTTCGGCCGCGATATATGTAGCGCCCGCGCGCCCCGCTGCGCGGACTGTCCCCTTCAGGACTGCTGCGGATCTTTTAAGAAAAACGGCGCCCTCTGAGGACGGCGGGCGGGGAGCGCGGAATTGAGCTTTTCGCTGAGGAACCGATAAACCGGCCGCGCCACAATGCTCAGCAGACCCCAGAGGACGGTGTACAGCGCGCAGACCTGCCCCATCAGGTTCAGGGGCATCTGGCTGTAATCCCAGACGTTCAGTTTAAATCCCAGATTGAAGACACAGCCGCTGACAAATTCGATGCCTGTGACCGCAGCGGAGCACAGGGCGCATTTGCTCAGCAGGTGTTTAAACTTTTCGGAATTCTGGATTTTGCCCATGATCTGAAAGCAGGCGCCGCCGACGAGAAACATGCTCCAGTGGGTGTAGCCGCGCCACACCACCTCGATCAGGTTATAAATGCCGCCGCCGAGACAAAACAGTTCCAGCGAGCAGGGGATTTTCATGACTTCTTTGACTTTCATGCGGTGACCTCCGACGGATGATTGTGGATTTATCATGCCCGCAGAGTCTGCCGCCATACGATGGATCGTTATGCAATAATTGCCGTCATTACAAAATGATGCCGTTTATTGAATATACTCTATTTCCTGGGAAATCAGCCGCCGTCTTCCGTTTATCGGAAAGACAGCGGCTGTTTTTTATTCTATCAAGTAGAGTTTCAAACTGTCAGCGTAAGGTGTATTTGTCCGTTTACTTAGCATACAGGGCAGCCATATCCTGTATTCTGCGTCTCATTTCGGTACGAACATGCAACGGTTCCAGGCACTCGCATTTATCGTCAAAACTTAAAAGAATAGCGTATTGGTATTCGTTCTCAACAAAAGAAAACAAACCGCATAATACTCATCACCGTCTGGTGAGAATTCTTCATAAGTTCAATCATCCAAGACCCTGTCCATGACGGATTGATGAATCCGGATTTTGATTCCTGTTTGCATGGTTTCCAGAATTTCCGCAAACGCTAAGGTCGATTTTGGATAATCCCGTGGTATAAAAGTTTTCTTTTGTATTTGCAGGTTTGACATGCGGGACAGTCTAAATCAGCGAAAGTCATTTCGTCTATAGCAATACCCCTGTAAATACCAAAGACTGCTTTTTAATACCAGCTGATAGGGCTCGACGGTCCGCGCGGTTTTAATTCCGTGGTGAGCTACATATTCGAAAGTCAGCAGCCTGCTTTCCTGCAAAGCCGTTTTGATACTTTCTAAATATGGTGGTATGCTGCCGCTGCCCATCCACGGGCTTAAATCGATACATATTTGATTGACTTTAAGCTAATTTTTCACCCATAAACCGGGGCAAAGGGCTTAATTCCCGATCGTTGACCCGGTAAACTGCTTCGATCACCTCATCCCGCCGCCGGAAAATCACGTCATCCGGAAGGTCCAGCCGCACATCCTCGAGAAGATAGGGCCCATTTTTGAAGTGCCCCTTCACCACGCCGTGAAAATCCCCGTCCACCAGAATATAGTACAGGTTGTCCGCCGCCTTATCGGGATTGGGCCAGACCGTTTTCAGCAGCGGCTCGAAGGATTTGACCAGGATATCGTTTCGATGGAGGACATAGACCGACTGGCAGAGGGAAAAGTCCTCCTTTTCCAGCAGCGCGCGGTCCTCCGTCAGCAGATAGCCGTCCTCCCAGGGGGTCAGCTCACCCTCGGCGCAGAGTTCTTCCGCCGCCAGCTTCAGTTCCTTCGCCGGCACCCTGTAAAAGTTTTTAGCCATGTCGAGCGTCACATGCACCAGGCGGCGGGCATACCGCAGCAGCAGGATTTTCAGGGCCTCCACGCGGGAATACCGGGTCAGGTCGACTGCGGGAAAGGATTCGGAGAACCGGTACCAGCAGCGGTCCCACTCCCCATCGTACTGGTCTTCATACAGCAAAAACGCCTCTTGAAGCCGATGGAGAACCGGCGTGATCTCTTTGACCAGCATGCCGGTGACCTCCTTCATCTGCTGGATATTCAGGGGGCCTTCCCGTTCGATCAGCGTATACAGGGCCCGCTGTTTATCGCTGAGGCGGTCCAGCGGCTTGCGGTACAGACAGGCGAACAGCTCCATATCCTCCCGGACGATCCAGCCCAGGTTACCGCCGGCAAAACGCCCCTTGACCAGTTGGCGGGTACGCTGACGCCGGCGGTTGTACTCCATATCATCGAAATCCGCCCGGAAGGCGAGGCTGGGCGGATCGCCGAAGCCGTTCCAATATACGTTCTGCCCCGGCTGGGTATCCCGGTACAGCTCGTCGTATTCCGCCGTCCCGGCAGACGACGACAGATGCTGGCGGCGCATACGCAGCGAGCAAATATCGGTTTGATTCAGCATAAGGCCTCCCCGCTTTCTTTCACGGCGGACTCCTCCGCCCAGCAGCGGCACTGCTCGAGGCGGCGGCCATCCCCTTCGCCGTTTTCTTTATCATAAGCAAAATCGTTCAGCTGTTTGCAGGGAAATTCCGGACAGAGACCGCAGTGCGCCAGTTTTTTGCCCTCACAGCAGGCTTTGACAGGGCACTCGCCCCAGAAAGGCCGGTCGATTTTCGCGCAGCCTTCACAGTTTACTCCGTACAGTTCTTCACAGTACCCGTTTGAGCAGCACAGCCCGCATCGGGAATCGATCATGAGTATTGTCCCCTTTCCGCTTGCGTCAGCCGTTGTTCAAACGGCTGTCTTCCTCCGTTTTCGACAGCAGTATACCTCCCTGAAGACGACACCTGTCTGTCATGTTCCGATGGAACTAAACAAAGAGCGGCCCGGATTCCGGTCCCCGCTCCAGCAGGGACCGGAGGATTTTCAGACCCTGTCCCA
This sequence comes from Clostridiales bacterium, assembly GCA_022800315.1. GTDB lineage: Bacteria > Bacillota > Clostridia > Oscillospirales > Acutalibacteraceae > Avimonas_A. The sequence goes on along the minus strand of JAAWQC010000010.1, from coordinate 33,466 downwards.
GCTCCTCCCGATCCCGCGCGGCAGAAAGGGAGATCCGCACGGCGGCGGGGGCGGGACGGTTGCCGATCACAAATTTTTCACCGCTGTTGACCTGGACCCCGGCCGCGGCCGCGGCCCGTTCGAATTCCCGACCCGTCCAGCCTGCCGGCAGGGTGAGAAAACGAAAATAGTCCCGTTGGTTCCCCATCACCTGCCAACCGCCCAGCAGCTCGTCGGCCAACAGGCTGCGGCTCTCCGCCTCCGCCTGCTTGAGGGCAATGATGCGGTCGGCGGCGCCGCTTTCGATCAGGCTGGCCGCTACCTCGCTGTTGAAATGGGAGGTGGTCAGGTTGACGTTGTAGATTCCCCGTCCTACCGCCGGGCGGAAGGCGGGAGCCACCCGCATATAAGAGATGCGCAGTCCCGGCCCTAACGACTTGGAGGTACCGGCGATGTAGACGCTGCGTTCGGGTATATAGGCAGACACCGGCGGCAGGCCGGTATTCCCCAGGAAGGAGTAATGGTCGTCCTCCAACAGAATCAGGTCCTGCCGCTCCACGACCGACGCCAGGGAGCGGCGGCGCTCCTCCGACAGGGTGCGGGCAGTGGGATTTTGGCATTCCGGCATGAGGTAAACCCCTTTCAGCCCTTCCGATCGGCAGAGACGGGCCAGTTCCTCCGGGTCCATTCCCTCCCCGTCACCATCCACCGGTATCAGCCGAATACCCAGCATTTCCGCCAGATTGCGGAAACCGGTATAGGTGAGGCGGTCGGCCCCGATGCTGTCCCCCGAATGGAACAGAGACATCAAGGTAACGGCCAGTGCGTTTTGAGAACCGGAGGCCACCATGATGCTTTCCTCGTCGGTGTCAAAACCGGCGCGGCGGAGCCACTGCGCGCCAGCCTGGCGGTGGGTGCGGGCCTGCCGAGGCTCGTCGTATTCAAAATACCGTTCGATCCCGATGCGCTGGGACACCTGCTTCACCGTTTCGGCGATGAGGCGGTTCTGCCCGTACAGGGGATGGATCATCCCCAGATCAATCAGCCCCAGCCCCTCACGGCCGCCAGTGTTATCCTCCCGTGTGGCGGGGAGCGGCTCCTCCTCCCGCCGGGCCGCCACATAGGTGCCGCGGCCAACCGCCGCCTCCAGCAGTCCCCGGTCGATGCCAAGACGGAACGCCTTGGTTACAGTGGTCAGGTTGACCCCCAGGAAATCCGCCAGCTCCCGCTGGGCGGGCAGACGGTCCCCTGGTTTCAGCGCACCGGCGGCAATGTCCCGCTGGAGAGCATCGGCGATGGCGCGATAGACCGGCCGGCCCCCCTCCTTTTCAATTTCCGGTTCCCATGTCAGCGGATATGGATAGGTGCCCATGGCGGTTCCTCCTTGATTGTATGTCATACAATATTATCATTGACAGCATACAATGTCAAACATTATACTGATCCCAACGAATATTCGTCATACACTAGATACGACAAAAGGAGCGGTCACATATGTCAGACAATCGTCGGGAAATCAATAAAAACCTCGCTCAGATGCTGAAAGGCGGCGTCATCATGGACGTCACCAACGCCAAAGAAGCCGCCATCGCCCAGGAGGCCGGCGCCGTAGCGGTCATGGCGCTGGAGCGGGTTCCCTCCGACATCCGCAAGGACGGCGGCGTGGCGCGGATGAGCGATCCGAAGATGATACGGGAAATACAGCGGGCCGTCACCATCCCCGTGATGGCCAAGGCGCGGATCGGCCATATCGCCGAGGCGCGGATTCTGGAGGCGCTGGAAGTCGACTATATTGATGAGAGCGAGGTCCTCACCCCGGCCGACGACCGGTATCATCTGGATAAGCGTCAGTTCCGCGTCCCCTTCGTCTGCGGTGCGCGGAATCTGGGAGAAGCCCTGCGCCGCATCGGCGAAGGCGCCTCTATGATCCGTACCAAGGGTGAAGCGGGCACCGGCAACGTGGTGGAAGCGGTGCGCCATATGCGCACCATGACAGCGGGTATCCGCGCCCTGTCGGTGATGCCGGATGAGGAGCTGATGACCTTTGCCAAGGAGAACGGAGCCCCCTACGAACTGGTCACCTGGGTGGCGAAAAACGGACGGCTGCCGGTGGTCAACTTTGCCGCGGGCGGTGTGGCGACGCCCGCCGACGCAGCGCTGATGATGATGCTGGGCAGCGAGGGCGTATTCGTCGGTTCGGGTATCTTCAAATCGGCCAATCCCCCCGTCATGGCAAAAGCCATCGTCAAGGCCGCCGCCTGCTATGACCAGCCCGATGTGCTCGCCGAAATCAGCGAGGGACTGGGCGAGGCGATGAAAGGCCTCGAGCTGCGGGATATTGCGCCGGAGGACCGGCTGGCTGAAAGAGGCTGGTAAGATGACGCCACCTATCACCATCGGGGTTCTGTCCCTGCAGGGGTCGGTTGAGGAACATCTCCTTTCCCTGTCCCGCTGCGAGGGGGTGACGCCCCGGGCGGTCAAAACCGTCCGCGCCCTCCAGCAGGCGGACGGCCTGATCCTCCCCGGCGGAGAAAGCACCGCCATCGTCCGCCTGCTGCGGGCCTTCGGTCTGTTCGAACCCCTGCGAGAGCGGATACAGGCGGGGATGCCTGTGTGGGGTACCTGCGCCGGCACCATCCTGCTGGCAAAAGATTTGATCGACGAACCGCCCCACCTGGGCGTGATGGATATCACGGTGCGTCGCAACGCCTACGGGCGGCAGACAGACAGCTTCACCGTGTCCGATACGATACCGGCCGTTTCCCCCGACCCCCTTCCCCTCGTCTTTATCCGCGCCCCCTGGATCGAAAAGGCGGGCCCTGACGTGCAGGTGCTCCACACCTGTCGGGGCCATATCACAGCGGCCCGCGAAGGCCGTCTGCTGGCGACCACCTTCCATCCGGAACTGACCGGCCAGAGCGCCTTTCACCGGTATTTTGCCGCTGTCGTGCGGGAAAGCGTTAATTGACGATCCTCTTCCGCCGTGATATGATAAACGGAGTCACCGACACCCCAGGTGCCGGTGACTCCACATTGTTTTCGTAAGCCAGGAGGTTTTCCTATGGACAAAGCACGTATCGAGGCGGCGGTGAGAGAAATCCTTTTCGCCATCGGTGAAGACCCCGACCGCGAGGGGCTCCGGGAGACCCCGCGCCGGGTGGCCAGTATGTACGGCGAAATTTTTGCCGGGATGGAAGAAGACCCCCGTCAGCACCTTAAAATCTTCACCGAAGATCAGAACGACGAGATGGTCACGGTGCGGGATATCCCCCTGTACTCCATGTGTGAGCACCATCTGGTGCCCTTTATGGGGGTGGCCCACATCGCCTATCTCCCCCGCGACGGCAAGGTGATCGGCCTGTCGAAGCTGGCGCGGATCGTCAACAGCTTCGCCCGCCGTCCCCAGCTGCAGGAACGCCTGACCGCGCAGGTCGCCGATTTTCTGGAGCAGGAGCTTAACCCCCTGGGCGTAGCGGTCATCATCGAGGCGGAGCATCTGTGCATGACCATGCGGGGCGTACGCGCCGCTGGTTCCCATACCCAAACCTCCGCCCTGCGGGGCCGCATGAAGTCGGACGCCCGCAGCCGTACCGAGGCGCTGTCCCTGCTCACCTCCTCCCGCGGACGGGATTGATTAACCCTGCTAAAAAGAGGACCGGATGAAAATCCGGTCCTCTTATATTCTTATTCCATACGCAGGGCGTCCACCGGCTTGAGCCGGGAGGCTTTGATCGCGGGATACACACCGAAAACCGCCCCCGTCACCACCGCGAACCCCACCAGTCCCAGCAGGCCTCCCAAATCAATGGGCGCGGTTACCCCCATCAGGGAGAGGCCCAGCAGGGACACCGCGCCTCCCAGCAGAATTCCCGCCCCGCTCCCCAGAAGGGAGATGATGACCGATTCGGATAAAAACTCCAGCAGCACGCGGCCCCGGCTGGCCCCAATGGCCTTCTTCACCCCGATCTCCCGCGTGCGTTCGTTGACCGACACCAGCATGATGGTCATAATCCCCAGGCCCGATACGATCAGAGAGATGCCGCTGATGGCGGTCAGGATCAGGGTGACGACATCCATCAGGCTGGTCAGCTGATCTCGCTGGGCGGCCAGGTTGTCGGTGCGGTAATATCCCGACAGGCCGGTAGTGCGTTCCAGCGAGTCCAGTATGCGGGACTCGGTCCGGGCCACGTCGGCGCCGTCCCCCACGCGGACGGCGATCTGGTCGAAATTATCCCGTCCCGACAGGGCCTGCATGGTCGTATAGGGGATATACACCATGCCGGGGATGAACTCGACTACATTCTGAAGCAGACTGCTCCCCGCCTCCGATACGCCGACGATGGTGAATTCCTCCATCATGCCGTTTATCTGCAGGAGGATGGACTTGCCGGTAACGTTGCCCCGGCGATACGCCTCCTTCGCCACCGTCTCGTCCACCACACAGACCATGGCGGAGGCCCTTACGTCGCTCTTGCTGATCAGGCGCCCGTGCTTGAGTTTCAGCGAGATGACCTGCTTCGCGCCCGAATCCAGGCCGCAGATCAGCGCGTTGCTCTGCGTATCCCGCAGAACCGAGGTAGAATACTGGATCATCAGCGGCATGGCGGTATCCACGCCGGATAATTCCCGAATGGTCTCCAGATTGGAGGCGGTCAGCCCTTCCGCCCCCGTGTCTCCCGCCATGGCGTTGGTGCTGACCGACAGCCCGCTGATCCCCATGCTCTCCAGCTCGTTATTGACCACCAGCTTGCCTGCTCCGCTGATGAAGGAGACGATGACCACCATGGTCACCCCCACGGCGATGCTGCATACCGTCAGTATGGTGCGCCCCCATTTGCGGGACAGGCTCTTCAGTGCACAGCGAAACACATCTTTCATTTCGTTCCCTCCCGTTACGCTGCCAAAGTGCCTCTGACCCGCATGCCGTCGGTCAATTCCAGTTCCTCCGGCGCCCGGATCACCTGGTCGCCGTTTTGAAGCCCCTCGAGTATTTGATAGCCGGAGGTCAGTTCGTCGCCGGTCACCACCATCCGCTTAACCGCCTTTCCCTCCTGATAGAGAAAGACATACTCGTTCCCTTCCTCGTCCTGCATCACATCCTCATAAGGCACCACCAGCGCGGCGGGCGTGCTGCCGATCACGATGCGCGCCTTGGCCGACAGACCGGGGCGGAGAGAGTCATCCAGCTGATCGTCGTCCAGTGTCACCACCGCGTCGACCACCGTTTCGGTCGTGCTGCCGGCGAGCTGCTGACGGGCGGAGGGCGCGATATAGGAGAGGGTCCCCTGATAAATATCTTTATCAAAGGCCATGCCGCTGACATTGACCGTCTGTCCCACCGACGCTTTTTTCAGACTTTTCTCATTGATGGAAATGGTCACCTGCAGCGATTCGTTGGAGGAGATCACGGCACAGGCGTTTTCGGTATCGGTCAGTTCTCCCTGCGCCACATTGAGGGTGGTGAGAATCCCGCTGATCGGCGCTTTGACTTCGGCGGGCGCACTTTCCAGATCCTTGTCGGTCAGGCCCAGGGCCGACAAGGAACCGCCGGCCGCCGCCATCGCCTGTTTGGTAGCACCCACATCCAGCGAAAAAAGCGGCTGGCCCGCCTCGACAGGCTCTCCCGCTTTCACATACACCTCCCCTGCGATGCAGGGGACGCTGACAAACACCTTTTCGCTCTCAGCCGATTCCACCTTTCCCGTACAGAGAATGGTCTCTTCCACCGTGCGGGTTTCGACCGTCCGGTATTCCACCGGCGTCACCGTTTCTTTCATCGCGCTGCCGGTAAACAAAATTCCCACTATCGTAAGTATCGTCAGGGTAAAAAGTATACTGTATTTCTTCATTCCCATCATCCTCCCATGCCTGTATAGTCTTTGACATTCCGTCCCAAATATGTTCCGCTTTTCGCCTAAAAAGGGAATTTCCCAATGGCAATTATTCGCATGCGAGTAGGCTGTTTTTCTGTCGAGGGATACTAACCCGGCGAAAGCGGGCATACTATGAAGCAGTGGGCGATCGCGCCCTATCAAGGAGACAGCAGGAGGAATCGCCATGGTTGCAGCGGGCAGACGGGACCGTGCTTTTCATTTGGGAGCGCTTTTATTCTTTGAGATATTGACCCTCGGTGTGGGCATGCTGGGAGGCCTGCTGGGGGGAATGTCCGGCTTCGACACGCTGCGGCATCCGCCGCTGACGCCGCCCGGCTGGGTTTTCCCCGTGGTGTGGACGGTGCTGTACCTGCTGATGGGCCTGGCGGCCTATCTGATCTGGAACACCTACGATATCGACGGACCGCGGGTGCTGCGGCTGTATCTGGCGCAGCTGGCGGTCAACGCACTGTGGCCGCTGTTCTTCTTCCGGCTGGGCTGGCGGCTGTTCGCCTTCTTCTGGCTGCTGCTCCTGATCGCTCTGATCACCCTTACCCTCACCGGTTTTCGCTATATCCGCCGGTCGGCCAGCCGTCTGATGATCCCCTATCTGCTGTGGACACTGTTCGCCGGGTATCTCAATCTCGGATTTTACCTGCTGAATACGTAAAATAAGGCGTCCCCCTCCTTATCATGGAGAGGGACGCCTTATTTTATACGGAGGTTCAGCCTATCAGGTCCGCCAGCTCACCCACCAGTGAATCGAATTCCCGCAGGGCCACACGGGCCGGTTCCGGCGTGGACATATCGACGCCCGCCCGTTTGAGTGTATCGGCGGGATAATCGCTGCCGCCGGCTGCCAGGAACCGCAGATAAGGCTCCCGGTCGCCGCCGTCCAGCAGCCTGCGGCTGATAGCCGCCGCTGCGGAAAAACCGGTGGCGTATTTGAACACATAAAACGCGTTATAAAAATGAGGAATGCGCGCCCATTCCCAATCCATATATTCGTCGATCACCACATCCGGACCGAAATACAGGGTGAGCAGGTCGTGGTACACGGCACACAAGGCCTCCGCTGTCAGAGGCTCCCCCCTCTCCGCCATCTCGTGAGCCTTCAGCTCGAATTCTGCGAACATTGTCTGGCGAAACACCGAGCCTTTGAACTCCTCCAGATACCGGTTGATGAGGTAGGCCTTTTCTTTCCGTCCTTCTTCGGTGGAGAGGTCGCATCCCGCCATCATCTCCCGCATCAGGATATTCTCGTTAACAGTGGAGGCAATCTCGGCCAGAAAAATGGGATAGTCCTTATTTATATAAGGCTGCTGGTCGGAATAGTAGGTGTGCAGGCAATGCCCCGCCTCATGGGCCACCGTGAACACATCGTTCAGCTTGCCCGAAAAATTGAGCAGCATATACGGATGCACGCCGTAGACCCCACAGGCATAGGCGCCGGTAGCCTTGCCCGGCGTTTCATAGACATCCACCCATCCGCCGGAGAGGAGTCGGTCCAGGTCCTCCCGGTAGGTATCGCCCAGGGGCTTCAGATAATTCTTCACCGTGTCACAGGCCTCTTCGTAGGTGTATTCCTTGTCCGGCGTATCCACAATGGGAAGATAACAGTCGTAAATGTGCAGCTCGTCCAGGCCCAGCGCCTTCCGGCGAAGCTCCAGATAACGGTAATAGGAGGGCAGCGCCTCGTGCACCGCCTCAATGAGACCGGTATAGATGGAACGGGGCAGGTTGTCGGAGAACAGGGCGGCGTCCAGGCTGCTCTGATATCCACGGGCGCGGGCGCGGAACACATCGGCCCGCACACTGCCGGCATACAGGGCCGCGATGGTGTTGCCCATGGCGGCGAAGGCTTCATGCATCGCCTGAAACGCGCCGGCGCGCACCTCTCGTTTGCGGCTGTCCCGGAGACGGCTGTACAGGCCGTCGGTCAAGGGTACGCGTTTTCCCTCTTCGTCGGTCACCTCGCCGCGCTTGAGGTCGACGCTGTCCAGCAGAGTGAAGGCAGTATCCATCGTTTCCAGCGCAGGGGTAGCCATGGCCATCAGCTGTTCCTCCCGTTCGGAGAGGACATGGGCCCGGCTGCGGATGATATCGTCGGCCATGTGGGCGTAATCGCGGAGCGCCGGGGTCTCCCTCACCCATTTCAGCAGGGTATCCGGTTGGATGGCGGCCAGCTCCGGCATGACGAAAGCCCCATCCTCCTGCACCTGGTACAGCACACTGAGCGCCCGGTCGTTCAGGGACTGGTAATAGGGGTCAGCGTGATCCAGGTCCCGGTACAGCTTGGTATACAGAAACATCTGCTCCAGCTCCACCGACAGTTTTTCATCCAGCGCAAGCGCCTCGGCCAGCACGGCGGCGCTCTCCCCCAGTCGGCCGCGATATCCCTTCATCTGATCGTTAAGGGACACCACCCGCTGTAAAGCCTTCTCCCAGTCCTCTTCTGTTTCATAAATATCGGTGAGCCGCCACTTATACTGCGGTTCGATCTTCTGGCGCGCTTCGTTCTCCATCGGCAATCGCCGTCCTTTCCCGTAATTTTCCATAGGGCTATGGGTATTGTAGCACAGCGGGCTGTCAGTTTCCACTGCAATTCCCTTGTTCCTCAGATTCAGCAGGCATTCGGACAGATAGCCGTCGTCGTGTTCCTGATAGACGGGCATCCGTCCCCACATCTTCCATAGTCGTTCCTCATCCGGGTGATAAGCAGGCCGCCGTTTTCCGCGGTAGTCGGGTCGATACCACCGGCGTTCCACCGTATAGCCCCGCCGCTCCATCTCCGCCATGACCCGTCGATGATACACGTACAGATCCTCCATCGGATGGGCGAAGACATAGTTGACCACGGCATGGGGCTTCCCCCAGCTGCCGCCGCGGAGGGCGCAGCATTCCCGGTGCTGGCCGAGAAGCTGGGCGCGGGGCAGCTCGGACAGCAGCGCTTCGTGCCACAAACGCATCCTCCGCTCCTCCTTTTGTCCTTTGGCAAGCCGATCCTGTTTTAGTATAGCCCGTTCCTTCGTCGGGATACGCAAAATCCCCTCCGCGGGATGCGCGGAGGGGATAATTCAGATATCGTTGCGGATCAGATCGTCGTAGGTCTCCCCCCGCACCACCACGCGGGATTTGCCGTCCTTGGCCATCACGACGGCGGGACGAGGCAGGCGGTTGTAGTTGGAGGACATGCTGTAATTGTAGGCGCCCGTCGCCAGCACGGCCAGCAGGTCACCGCTGTCCACCGCGGGAAGAGGGACGTTCTCCTGGATCATATCCCCGCTTTCACAGCAGCGGCCCGCGATGGCTGCGTTTCGGACAGCCGGTTCGTTCATCCTGCCGGCGGCCACCACCGTGTACTCCGCCTGATACAGGGCGTAGCGGGGATTATCCGCCATACCGCCGTCCACGCTGACGTAGGTACGCACGCCGGGTATTTCCTTGACGCCGCCCACCGTATACAGGGTGATGCCTGCGGGGGCCGCGATGGAGCGTCCCGGTTCCAGGACGATGAAGGGCAGGGGAAAATCCAGCTCCTCCGCCTTTTTCTTCAGCGCGCCGGAAACCATGGCCATATATTCGCTGTAGGGACGGGGCTTGTCCCCGCCGGTGTAGGCGATACCGAAGCCGCCACCCAGATTCATCTCGGTCAGGGCGGCGCCGGTCTCACGGCGTATTTCGGCAAGAAATTGCAGCAGCACCTCCGCCGCGTGGATAAAGGGATCGGCGTCGAATATCTGGGAGCCGATATGGCAGTGGACGCCTTTGATCACGATCCCTTCCAGTACGAGCGCCTCCTTCACCGCCTCCAGCGCGTCGCCGTTTTCCATAGTCAGGCCGAACTTGGAATCGATCTGCCCGGTGCGGATGAAGCTGTGGGTATGCGCGTCGATACCCGGTGTGACGCGCAGCAGGATCTCCGCCGTACGTCCCAGTTCCTTTGCCACGGCGGACAGCCGGTGCAGCTCGGGCAAGTTGTCCACCACGATGCGGCCCACCCCGGCCTCCAGCGCCATGCACAGTTCGCCGGCAGGTTTGTTATTGCCATGGAAATACAGCTTATCCGCCGGGAAGCCCGCCTGCAGGGCGGTATATAGCTCCCCTGCCGAGGCGACGTCGGCGCCGCAGCCCTCCTCGTTCACGATCCGATACATCTCCAGAAAGCTGCAGGCCTTGCTGGCGTAGGCGATCCGGCCGCCTTGGGGATAGTGCTCGTTCATCGAGCGCACATACTCCCGCAGCGCTTCGCGGATGGAGTCCTCGTCCATTACGTAAAGCGGCGTACCATAGGCGGCGGCAAGTTCCACCGTATCGCATCCGCCGATGGTCAGGTGCCCCCTGTCGTTTATGGTTAATCCTTTCGAAAGAAACATAGAGTATCGTCCTTTCCTGTTAACTGTTCCGGCGGCGGTTATTCGCCCTCGGCCACATCCCGCAGAATCCCGCGGATTTCCTCCGCTCCTTCGCCGTTCGTCGCCGAGAAGGGGATTACGGTCAGCCCCTCGTAATCGGCAAATATCTCTTCGAACGCGGCCAGGCGATTCGCGCGCTCGGTTTTATTCAGCTTATCCGATTTGGTCAGCACCACGATAAAGGGGATTTCCCGCTGGGTCAGATACTCCAGCATGGTGCGGTCGTCGGCGGAGGGGGCATGCCGGATATCCAGCAGCTGGATCACCAGACGCAGGTCACGGTCCGCTTCCAGATAACCCTCGATCAGGCCCCGCCAGCGTTTTTTCTCCTTATCCGAAACTTTGGCATATCCGTAACCCGGCAGATCGGCCAGGCGCAAGGTATCCAGACGATAAAAGTTGATGGTGGCGGTCTTGCCAGGCGTCGCGCTGGTCCGTGCCAACCCCCTGCGATTGAGCAGTCGGTTGATCAGAGAGGATTTTCCCACGTTGGACCGGCCGGAAAAAGCGATTTCGGGCAGTTCGTCCGGCGGCAGCTGCTCCGGCAGGCCGATGGACAGTTCAAAAACAGCGGATTCTATTTTCACCTGACATCCCCCCTGTTATACAATCACGAATGTTCAACATCCTTTTGTCATTGCGGCACTGCAGTCGTTTCGCCGGCGGGCAGCGGCTCCATCGGCGCTTTTGAACCCGCCGGCTTCTCTGGCGGAAGTAAAAGCGCCGTTTCCAGCACGGTATCCAGATGCCTGGCGGGAACGAAGGTCAGTTCCCGGCGGACCAACGGATCGATCTCGGCCAGGTCGGCCTCATTGTCCGCGGGTATGATCACTGTCCTGACCCCATGGCAGTAGGCGGCCATGGTTTTTTCCTTCAGGCCGCCGATGGGCAGCACACGGCCCCGCAGCGTAATCTCCCCTGTCATCGCGACATCCCGGCGCACCGGCGTATCTGTCAGCGCCGAAAAGATCGCGGTGGCAATGGTCACGCCGGCGGAGGGGCCGTCCTTGGGCACCGCGCCCTCCGGCACGTGGATATGGATATCCTTCTTTTTATAGAATTCTCCGTCGATCCGCCATTCCGCCGCGCGGCTGCGCACATAGCTGATGGCGGTGCGGGCGGATTCCTTCATCACGTCGCCCAGTGAGCCGGTGAGTTCGATTTTACCGGTACCGTCCAGCACCGCCACCTCCACCGGCATGGTTTCGCCGCCCACCGATGTCCAGGCCAGCCCGTTGACCACACCCACCTCGTCATGGGGAAGCAGGCCTTCCTCTTTGTAGCGGCGCGGCCCCAGGTAGGCTTCCAGATCGCCAGCGTTGACCAGCACCCGTTTCGCCTCTCCCGCCGCGATTTTTTTAGCCGCCTTGCGGATGACCCTGGCGATAAGGCGTTCCAGCCCGCGGACACCCGCCTCCTTCGTATAGCCCGCGATCAGGTCACGCATCGTTTCATCGTTCATCGAAAACTGACGGCGGTTCAGGCCATGACGCTTCAACTGACGGGGCAGCAGGTGATCCATGGCAATGTGCCGCTTATCCTCCGCCGTGTAGCTGGACAGCGTAATCACGTCCATCCGGTCGTACAGCGGCGCAGGAATGGCGTCCGCATTGTTGGCGGTGGTGATGAAGAGCACCTCCGACAGGTCGAAGGGCAGCTCCACATAATGGTCGCGAAAGGCGCTGTTCTGCTCGGTATCCAGCACTTCCAGCATGGCGGAGGCGGGGTCGCCGCGAAAATCACTGCTCATCTTGTCGATCTCGTCCAGCAGGATCACCGGGTTTTTGACCCCCGCCTGCCGCACGGCGTTCAGGATACGGCCCGGCATTGCGCCGATATAGGTTTTACGATGTCCGCGGATATCCGCCTCATCCCGCACACCGCCCAGCGATACCCGCACATATCGACGGCCCATAGCGGAGGCGATAGATTTGGCCACCGAGGTCTTGCCCACGCCGGGAGGACCGGCCAGACAGATCACCTGTCCGCGGATATCGGGCGCCAGCACCCGCACGGCCAGAATTTCCAGAATCCGCTCCTTGATCTTTTCCAGCCCGTAATGATCCCGGTCCAGCACCTTCTGTGCTCTGGCCAGGTCCAGCTTATCCGCCGTCCGCTGATGCCAGGGCAGCGCGAGGCATACATCCAGATAGCTGCGGATGACCGCCGCCTCATGGGAACCGGGAGGCATCTTGTACAGGCGGTCGCACTCCCGCAAAAGGGATTCCTCCCCCTCCCCGCCCAACGACAGGGCCTTTACCTTTTCCCGGTAGGCGTCCGCCTCCTCCTGAGGATTGTCGGCGTCGCCCAGTTCGGTGTAAATAGCCTTTACCTGCTCCCGCAGATAGTATTCCTTCTGATTCTTCTCAACCTGCTCCTGCACCCGCTTTTCTATCTCTTTTTCGATGGCGAGCAGTTCGTTTTCCTTTTCCAGCAGGGCCAGCAGGGTTTCGCTCCGTTTTTCCACCGGCAGAGTGGACAGGATACGCTGTTTATCCTCCGGCGGCAGCGCCAGATTGGCCGCGATATAGTCTGTCAGACGGCTGAGATCGCTTTCCGCCGCCACATGCAGGGACACTTCCGGGGAAGCACCGGCGTTCATCTGCATGTAATGCCCAAAGGCTTCACGGGATTGACGCACCAGCGCTTCCCGCCGCAGTGGGTCGGCGGGCCGGCTTTCCAGGCACTCCCTCACCGTGGTCTCATAATAAGGCTCGGTCTGTATGTATTCTCGGATGCGTGCACGGTAGAGCCCCTCAGCCATGATGCGCATCCCATCGCCTGGCAGGCGGAGGATCTGCCGGATACGGGCAACGACGCCGATATCCGCAATACCCGAAGAGTCCGGCTCATCGTCGGTCATATCCTTCTGCGCCGTGAGAAAAATCAGCTGATCCCGTTCCATCGCCGCGCTGACAGCCAGCACCGATTTACGCCGTCCCACGTCGAAATGCATCGATTGGGAAGGAAACAGTACCAAGCCCCGCATCGGCAGCAGTGGAAGGGTTTTGATGCGGGCTATTTTTTTCTGTAATTCCATGGGAGTCCTCGCTTTCCGCCCTGCCGTCCCGCAGCCGGGGTCCCCTCGCAGGTCTGTGAGATAAAAAGGCCGGATGCAGACGCCGTCATTGGCATCCGACATCTGGCCTTTATCCGAAAAATGTTTCAGATCAGGTATCCGATTCCTATCGCATCAAGCTGTCACCTTCCGGCGGCCACCGTGGCTCTTGACAGGGACTTTCATCTTGGTAGGCTTCCGGTCCGGATTGATGGTCAGGTCGGGTTTTGCCCCCTTCTCCACGCAGTCCTTCGTAATGGTCACCTTTTCGATGGTATGGTCGGAAGGAACCTCGTACATCAGCTGAGTCAGCAATTCTTCCATTACCGACCGCAGGCCGCGGGCACCGGTATTGCGCTCCAGCGTCTTTTCCGCCACGGCGGTAAGAGCTTCCTTGGTGAATTCCAGCTTGACGTCATCCATATCGAACAGCTGGGTGTACTGTTTGAGCACCGCGTTTTTCGGCTCGGTCAAAATCTTGACCAGCGCCGCCGCGTCCAGCGACTCCAATGTGGTGACCACCGGCATACGGCCTACCAATTCGGGGATAAGGCCAAATTTGATCAGATCCTGGGGCACCAGCTCTTTATAGAGGCGATACCGCTCTTTATCCTTTTTTGACATCACTTCGCCGCTGAAGCCCAGCGACCCCGTAGACAGACGTTTTTCAATGATCTTTTCGACGCCGTCGAAGGCTCCGCCGCAGATAAACAGGATGTTGGTGGTGTCGATCTGAATGAAATCCTGCTGCGGATGCTTACGGCCGCCGGAAGGCGGCACATTGGCAACCGTGCCCTCCAGAATCTTCAGCAACGCCTGCTGCACACCCTCGCCGCTGACATCGCGGGTAATGGAGGGGTTCTCACTGCGCCGGGCGATTTTATCGATTTCGTCGACATAGATGATGCCGCGTTCCGCTTTTTCCACATCGTAGTCGGCAGCCTGGATCAGCCGGAGCAGAATATTCTCCACATCCTCGCCCACATAGCCAGCCTCGGTCAGCGTCGTGGCGTCGGTAATGGCGAAGGGTACATCGAGAATGCGGGCCAGCGTCTGAGCAAGAGCCGTTTTACCGACACCGGTGGGCCCCAGCAACAGCACGTTGCTTTTACCCAGTTCGGTATCCAGAGTGGACCCGAAGTATATCCGCTTATAGTGGTTGTAAACCGCCACCGACAGCGCCACCTTGGCGTCGTCCTGCCCGATGACATATTCGTCCAGCCCCTGCTTGATCTCCATGGGCTTGGGCAGCTGAGCCGGGGCCTCATCGGCACGCCGTTTGGTAAAGTTGGTGCCTTCCTCCAGAATGGATTCGCACAGCTCCACACATTCGTTGCAGATGTAGACGTTTGGCCCGGCGATCAGGCGGTGTACCTCGTCCTGCGTTTTACCGCAGAAGGAGCAGCTGACAATTCTGTTTTCGTCGTTTTTCGGCATGCTGGGTTCCTCCGCCTTCCGGTATCATTCATTATGGTTGATCGTTATCCGCATCTCTGCTGTTTACCAGGGACATCGCTCCCTGTAAAGGTTTCACTCTGCTGGGAAAACGAACGCTGCCGTCCCGCTTGGGTATACATAATAATTTGGGCAGAATCCGCTTCTATCTCTGTTCGGAGAATGCGCAGCATTCTCGAGAATTTCGCCGTTTCACGTTACGTATTAGCATGCATATGGCGAAATTCAGCGTTTGGTAATAATCTTATCAATCAGTCCGTATTTCATGGCGTCTTCCGCTGTCATGAAGTTATCGCGTTCGGTATCGCGCTGGATGGTTTCCAGCGGCTGACCGGTCATCTCCGCCATCAGCTTGTTCATACGGTCACGGATGAACAGGATATGCTCGGCATGAATCTTCACGTCGCTGGCCTGACCCTGGGCGCCGCCCATCGGCTGATGGATCATCACCTCGCTGTTGGGCAGCGCCATGCGTTTGCCCTTGGTGCCGGCGGCCAGCAGGAAGGAAGCCATACTGGCGGCCATACCGATACAAATGGTGGAGACGTCGCATTTGATGAAATTCATGGTGTCGTAGATCGCCATACCGGAGGTGATGGAGCCGCCGGGGCTGTTGATATACAGCTCGATGGGCTTATCGGGGTCCTGCCCCTCCAGATAGAGAAGCTGGGCCACCACCAGAGAGGCGGTCACATCGTTTACCTCGTCCGACAGCATGATGATGCGGTCGTTGAGCAAACGTGAAAAAATATCGTAGCTGCGTTCGCCGCGGCTGGTCTGTTCGACAACATAAGGGACCAAACTGCTCATTCTATCCATAGGTCAATCCATCCTTTCCTTCCGGTGAAGCCGGTGGTGTATCGGCGGAGGCTTCATCATGGCCGGTCATAGTATGACCCCATTGCCTCCTGTTCAGACAGGTATCAGACTTATTTTTTGCCTTTTTTGCCGCCCGAAACAGACGTTTCTTTGACAAGGTCCATCGCCTTACCGACAGCCAGATCCTTCTTGAGATCCTTTTCGGCAATCAGGGACTTGATCTTTTCCACGTCCATTTTGTACTGCTCGGCAAATTTGCCGTACTCCTCTTCCAGTTCCTCGGCCGTGGGTTCGATCTTCTCCAGTTCAGCGATCTTCTCGAGCGCCAGACGGATCTTGACCTTTTTCTCGGCCTGCTCACGGAAACCAGCGCGGAAGCCGTCCATATCCATACCGGTATACTGCAGGTACATCTCCAGGTTCAGGCCCTGGTTTTGCAGGCGATAATCGAATTCGCGGATATCCTCGTTGACACGGTTGACGAACATGGCCTCGGGGATATCGGCCTTCACCAGCTCCACCAGCTGATTGATCAGCTGGGTCTCGAAAGCGTCCTCAGCGGCATGTTCCCGCTGTTCGCTCAGCTTCTTCTTCAGGTCGGCCTTCAGCTCATCCATGGTGTCGAACTCGCTGGCGTCTTTGGCAAATTCGTCGTCCGCTTCGGGAAGCTCTTTTGCCTTTATCTCGTGCAGTCTGCACTTGAAGACGGCGGCTTTGCCCTTCAGCTCTTCGGCATGGTAATCTTCGGGGAAGGTCACGTTGACGTCGAATTCGTCATCGGTCTTTTTGCCAACGATCTGCTCCTCAAAGCCGGGGATAAACTGGTTGGAACCCAGCTCCAGGGTATAGTTTTCCGCTTTACCGCCCTCAAAGGGCTGGTTGTCCACAAAGCCTTCGAAATCAAAAACGACGGTGTCGCCGTTAGCGGCGGCGCGGTCTTCCACCGTCACCAGGCGGGAGTTGCGGTCGCGGAGCTTCTCCACCTCGGCGTCCACATCGGCGTCTGTGACCTCTTCCACCTTCTTTTCGGCTTTCAGTCCCTTATATCCGTCGATCTCCACCTCAGGGCGGACAGTGATAACCGCCTTGAACTGCAGGCCTTCCTCGCCCACCGATGTCACGTCGAGATCGATTTTGTCCTCCACATATTCGTAGCCAGACTCGGCCACTGCCTCGTCAAGGGCCTGGGGATACAGGTCGTTGACAGCGTCCTCATAAAACACACCGGTACCGTACATTTTTTCCACCAGATGGCGGGGCGCCTTGCCCTTGCGGAAACCAGGTACGTTCATACGGCGAATATTTTTTTTGTAAGCCTTGGCAACGGCGGCCTCAAAAGCGGCGGCGTCAACCTCCACTTCCAGTTCCACACGGTTATTTTCCAATTTGTTGGCCGATTTTAAACTCATGTCTACTTCCTCCTACAGAATAACGATTACAACAATGGTTAGAATTATACCATAACGTTGGCGGGAGCGCCAGCGTCTTTTCAAAATTATCGTGGCGTATTTCTGAATAAAATGTGAATTATACGCCGTATTTGCAAACTTTCCGTTTTTACCGCACCAACAGGGGCGTGAACGACAGGGAATCCCCCGAAATCAGCCGGAGCTCCACCCCGCGCACTGTCCCCTGGACAGCCCGGCGGATTCCGGTGCCGTGGATATGCCCGTAATAGCACCGGCGTATCCGGCGTTCTGTCAGGATGGTCATGAATTCCTCGCATACCTGGTCGCCCCAAACCGGCGGATAATGCAGGAAAACCACCGGTTCCAGCCCGGTCCTTTCCGCCGCGTCGATGGAGGCGTTCAGCCGTCCGGCTTCCCGCGCCAGCACCTTTTTATCTTCATCCGCCTCCGCGTCATAGAACCAGCCGCGGGTGCCGCAAACGGCAAACTCCCCCACCGCTTCGGCGGTGTTGTGAACGATGGTGAGGGAAGTAAATCCCGCCTCGTCAATAAACTGATCCATTTTCCGCCGGGTGGACCACCAGTAATCGTGATTTCCCTTGAGCAGCAGCTTTTTACCCGGCAGGGATTCCAGAAACGCAAAGTCGGTGCGGGCCTGTTCCAGCGTCATGCCCCAGGAAATATCACCAGCGATCACAACAGTATCCTCCGGCGCTACGAGGGCGCGCCAGTTTTGCTCCAGGCGGCTGACATAATCCCGCCAGCCGGGAAAATCGTCCATGGGTTTGTTCGTCCCCAGCGACAGATGCAGGTCCGCAATGGCAAAGAGCGACATATCCTCGTCCTTTCAATTATTTCCGTTTAATTTAAACACACAGGGGACAGAATAAAGACGGAAGCATCCCAGCCGGATGGTTCCCGAACATTTAAAACCGGAAAGGAAGGCTGTTTACCATGAGTCATCTCGATTCCGACTGCTGCAACCCCGGTGTCCGCTGCGACGTGAAGAACTGCGTGTACCACGACGGCGACAAAGCCTGTACGGCGGAGAAAATCAACGTGGGCCCGACCTACGCTGTGAGCACCACCGACACCGCCTGCGCCACCTTTAAACCCCAGACGAAATAACGCAGTCAGTCCCGGCACTCACCATTTACTGGTGAGGAAACAGGCGGAAATCTACGGATTTCCGCCTGTTTCCTTTTGTCTCATTCACCGATATGGAGCTGCTCGTAAACCGCGCAGCGCATATCCTCCCGATCACAAACAGCGGTGAAACGGGGGGATTTTCCCTGTATGGCGGCCAGCGGCGCGGGAATGGCGCAGCCGGTCAAGCTATGGAGCGCTTCCACCTTTTCAAACTCATCGAGACCGTCAGTCTCCGCGCCCAGCGCTTCGGCAACGCTCTGGGAGAATTTATAGGGGTTGGCGGTGGAGGCGATCACCGTCGGCGTGGTGTCACCGGTGCGGGCGCGGTATTCCTCGTACACGTGGACTCCCACCGCCGTGTGGGTATCGCACAGATACCCGTATTTCTCATATGTCTCCCGGATGGTGCCGGCGGTCTGCCCGTCATCGCACCAGCCGCCGGCAAATCCCGCCTGCAGCGCTTTTTTCATCTGTTCAGGCACGGTGTAAACGCCGTCCCGGCTCAGCTGTCCCATCAGATCGGCGATCAGGCGGTCGTCCTGTCCCGACAGGTCGAAGAGCAGCCGCTCCAGATTGGAGGAAATCAGAATGTCCATGGAGGGCGAGGTGGTGGGATGGAACTCCCGCCGGCGGTCGTAAACCCCGGTCTCCATAAAGTCAGTGAGTACCTTGTTGCGGTTGGAGGCGCAGATCAGACGCCCGATGGGCAGACCCATTTTTTTCGCGTAATATGCCGCAAGGATGTTGCCGAAGTTGCCGGTGGGCACCACCACGTTGAAGGGTTCCCCCGCCCCCAGTTTGCCATCCTTCAGCAGATCGCAGTAAGCGGATACATAATAGACCACCTGAGGCACCAGACGGCCCCAGTTAATGGAATTGGCGCTGGAGAACATCATACCGTGCGCCGCCAGCCGACGGGCCACCGCCGGGTCGGTGAAAATTTCCTTCACACCGTTCTGCGCGTCGTCGAAATTGCCGCGGATGGCGCAGACGGCGACGTTCTCCCCCTCCTGCGTGGTCATCTGCAGCTTCTGCATCGGGCTGACGCCCTGTTCGGGATAGAACACCAGGATACGGGTATGCTCCGCGTCCCGGAAGCCTTCCAGCGCTGCTTTGCCGGTATCGCCGGAGGTCGCCACCAATATGACGATTTCCCTTCCTCCCGCCGTCTTTCCCGCCGACACCCGCATCAGGTGGGGCAGGATTTGCAGCGCCATATCCTTGAAGGCGCAGGTGGGGCCGTGCCACAGTTCGAGAATGTGGACCCCCTCGTACAGTTCGCGGAGCGGAGCGGTATGATCCGAGCCGAATTTGTCCGCAGTATAGGCGGCGGCGGTACAGGAACGCACCTCTTCCTCCGTGAAATCGGTAAGAAATTTCGACAGAACGGCATTGGCCCGTTCTACGTAGTTTTTAGGGATCAGCCCGGCAAGCTCATCTGCCGTCAGCGCGGGGATGGACGCGGGCACGAACAGGCCGCCGTCGCGAGAAATCCCCTGGGTGATCGCCTGCGCGGAAGGAACGCTGACCGAAGCGTCCCGGGTGCTTTTATACATCATGATGAACGCCGCCTTTATATAGATAATCTGAGGGCACGGATATAATATCATACTAACCCATGCGACCGCCGGTTGTCAAAGCGGAATGGATAAAATCGTAGCAATTGCCGAAAAACAAGCGGTCCAGCAGCTGTTCCTCGTATCTATTGCGAAGGAGGGCTTCCTTCATCCGGCCGTATACCTCTATCCCTCCCCATCGGGCGGGCAGGTCGGTGCCGTCCAGGTCACAGCCGAAGGCCAGCACCGTCTCCCCTCCCAATGACAGAAAATGGTCGAGGTGGCGCATCAGGGGTTCGAAGGTCGGCTGCTCTGCCGTTTCCTCCCCCGCCAGACCCAAATGCTCGCCGCAGAGGTTGAGGCCGACCAGTCCCCCTCTCCCCGCGATCTCCCGGAACTGGTCGTCGGTGAGGTTGCGGGTATGGGGATGGACCGCTGCCGAATCGGAGTGGCTGGCGATAAACGGGCCCTGTGCCTCCTCCGCCACGTCCCAGAATCCCTTTTCGTTGAGGTGGGACACGTCGGGGATGACGCCCAGCTGTTCCATCTTGCGCACCGCCATCCTGCCGAAGGAGGTCAGTCCGTCGGCGCAGCCTGAGCCGGAACCGTGCCCCAGTTCGTTGGAGCCGTTCCAGGTCAGGGTGACGATGCGCACCCCCAAGGCGGCGGCCTCCTCCAGATGTTCCAGACTGCCCGCCAGAGCAGAAGCGCCCTCGATGCCCAGCAGGGCCCCGCACCGCTCGTTCAGCAGGGCGCCGTCCAGCAGGTCGGCGTCGGTGACCAGGGTCATCTGGTCGGCGTAGGTATCCGCCTGCTCCCGCGCGAACCGCAGGGTGCGGACACACTGCTCGAAAGCCGGCTCCCCTCTCAGGAAATCGGGCATCCAGACGGCAAAAACCTGCGCCCAGCGCCGGTAGGCCCGGCCCCGGCGCAGGTCGACGGCAAAGGGATTGTCCATCAGCTCCCGCCCGTGCTTGACACATTCGTACAGGGTGTCGCAGTGCAGATCAAAAACGTCCATTGTCAGCGCCCCTTTCGTGAGGCTGACCGGAGCGCCGTATCAGAAGGAGGTATGCAGGTCCGCCGCCTCATACGCTCCTAACAGATGGTCAATCTCCACCGCTTCCATCGGCCGTCCCTTGCGGGTGACCACCTCGATCACGTCGAAACGCGGCTGCAAATCGGTGGGATGCCCCTGTAAATACAGGGCGGCAGTTCGGAGAATGCGTACCTGCTTCCCCTGTGTCACCGCTTCCCGCGGGGCGTACAGGGAATCTTCGCTCCGGGTCTTTACCTCTACGAAAGCAATATACGGAGGGGCCGCGGCAATTATGTCAATTTCACCGAACCGGCTGCGGACATTGGCCCCCAGGATGGTATAGCCCTTCTCCCTCAAAAAGCGGGCGGCGATCACTTCCCCCGCTGCGCCTTTGGATACCCCTGCCACAGGCAGTCACCGTCCCTCCTGCCAGTTTTTTAAAAAGCTGCGGCGGTGCACGGGGGACAGGCCGTGCTCCCGCAGACGTTCATAGTGCAGGGCGGTCCCATATCCTTTATGCCGTGCGAAATCGTATTGAGGATACCGGCGGTCCAGCTCCCGCATCAGGCGGTCACGGCTGACCTTGGCCAGAATGGAGGCGGCGGCAATAGTCTCCGACAGGACGTCTCCCTTGACCACCGTGCGGGCGGGGGCCGGCAGGTCGGGGGGCAGGCGGTTGCCGTCCACCAGGATCAGGCCGGGCACCAGTTCGAGCCCCTGAGCCGCCCGGCACATGGCGAGATGGGTGGCCTGCAGAATATTGAGCACTTCGATCTCCTCCACCGAGGCGCTGGCCACAGACCAGGCGGAGGCCTTTTCTACGATTTCGTCATAGAGGGCTTCCCGTTTTTTCTCGCTCAGCTTTTTGGAATCGTTCAGCCCGTCGATGGGGCGTTCCGGGTCCAGTATCACCGCCGCTGCGTAGACAGGACCGGCCAGGGGCCCCCGCCCCGCTTCGTCCACGCCGCACAGCCAAGGAATTCCCTGCCCGCGGTATACCTCGTCGTACTCCCGATTGGTCACGTCTTAACACATCCTTATAAGGAAAAAGACACCATTGTACAATAGTGTCTTTCCGCTTCTTAAATAACCGGTTTACTGCGGCTGTTCCAGCGTGATGCGGCCCAGCTTGCCGCCGCGGAATTCGTCCAGCAGCATCACGGCGGCTCGTTCGGTATCCACCTCACCGCCGGATATCAGCATGCCGCGCCGGCGCCCCACCGCCTGCAAAAGCTCCCAGCCTGCTGCGGGCTCCCCCTCGGGCAGGGCAATTTCGCTGTCACTGAGTTTATATCGGGCCTGCAGCAGAGGGCCGTAATCCCGCGCCAGCAGGGTGAGCAGCCCACAGGCCAGCTCCTCGCAGTCGAGTATCTGATCCCGGATAGCACCGGTATAGGCCAGATGGCGGGCCACCGTTTGATCCTCAAACTTCGGCCACAGCACGCCGGGGGTATCCAGCAGGAGCAGCCCCCCCTCCACTGTGAACCACTGGTTGCCCCGTGTGACCCCCGGCCGGTCCTCCACCTTCGCCCTGCCCCCTTTGGAAAGCCGATTAATAAAGGAAGATTTGCCCGAATTGGGGATGCCCGCCACCAGCACGTGAAGGGGGCGGTTGACCATGCCCTTGGCTTTCCATCGCTCGATCTGTTCGCGGAGGACCTGCCTGACCAGCGGCACGAAGCCCCCGATTCCCCTGCCGCTCTTGCAGTCGATGGGAAGCGCGGGGACACCCTCCCGTTCCAGGCAGGCTATCCAACCGCGGGTGGCGTTCTCGTCCGCCATATCCGTTTTATTGAGCAGACAGATGCGGGGCTTGCCCTGCGTCAGGGCGTCCAGCTCCGGGTTGCGGCTGCTGTAAGGGATACGCGCATCCCGAATCTCGGTAACCAGGTCGATCAGGGGCATGATTTCCGCCATTTTGCGGCGGGTGCGGGTCATATGCCCCGGAAACCACTGGATGCTGTCCGGCGCACCCATTAATACACGCTCCCAAATTTGCTGAAGGGCCAGATGCGCCATACCGCCTTGCCCATGATGTTCTTGACCGGTACGAAGCCCACCATCAGGCTGCGGCTGTCGGTGGAATTCTCCCGGTTGTCGCCCATGACAAACACGCAGTTCTCCGGTACGGTCTGGGGGGACTGGAATTCCTTCGGATAGGTGGTGCCCTGTATGTAGGTCTCGTTCAGCGTTTCGCCGTTGACCCGGACCTCGCCCGTCTCCCCGTCAATCTCCAGATAATCGCCGGCCAGGGCGATGATACGTTTGACCAGCGGTTCCTGGGTATAGCGGTTAATGACCACGATGTCGCCCCGCTCCGGCGTGTAGTTGAGGTTGGTCATGATCAGCCGTTCAGTGTTGAGCAGGGTCGGTGTCATGGACGGGCCGTCCACACCCACCACCCGAAACAGGAAGGTAAAGACCAGCACCACGCAGATCAGCGAAAAAATCGCGGCCTCCACCCATTCGTATAAACCGGTAAACATATTCCCACGGGACTGTTTTTTTCCGTCCGCATGGGGGTCCAGCAGGAGTTCGTCGTTCATGGGGGTCCCTCGCTTTTATACAGAATCGGACAGCGGTTTTCCCTGTCCACCGTTTTCAGTCAGTATAGCACAATTCCCCCCGCAAGTAAACCGGGCTTTTTCACCCGCCATATATAAAAAAGCAGGAACGTTTCCGTTCCTGCTTTTCATGAGGCGATAATTCAGCGGATCTGCTCCTTGACCTTGGCGGCCTTGCCGACACGGTCGCGCAGATAGTACAGCTTGCTGCGGCGAACCTTACCGTAGCGAATCACCTTTACGCCCGCCACGTTCGGGGAATGCAGGGGGAAAACCCTCTCCACGCCTACGCCGTAGGAGACGCGGCGCACAGTAAAGGTTTCGGCTACGCCGCTGCCGCGCTTGGCAATGACCGTGCCCTCAAACGCCTGAATTCTCTCGCGCTCACCTTCGCGGATTTTCACGTCCACGCGGATGGTGTCGCCGATGGAAAATTCGGGGGTGGTTTCCTTCATACTGTCCTGGGCAATCGTCTTAAGTGCATCCATTCTCAGTTCCTCCTTGATGTCAGACATTCTTGCCTCAGGGGCAGAGGACTGTCCGCTTTCATAGACGGCTGAACGGCCGCCAATCCTCCCCAACGGGACAGACTTGCCCCGCGGATTCCAGATACCGGTATAGGATAGCATAAACCGGCAAGGATTGCAAGGCTTTTTCCTTCTTTTTCGGCAGAACCCTTGTCATGCAAAGGAATTCCCCGCCTCATCGTATAAATCCAGCCGCAGCACCGCCGCCGGGCGGCTGTCGCCGCTGAAAGCGCCGTAGGCTGTCCAGACCAGGGACGGGTTCACCGTTTCTCCGCCACAGGGCAGCAGCAGCTCGAGAGCGGTTTGGCCTTCCTGTTCCTCCACGGCGGTTTCCAACAGGGCCGGTTTCAGGTCGATGGTTTTCATCCCGCCCTTTTTGGTCCGCTTCTCCGCAGGTATTTCGGGCAGGGCCAGGAATTCGGCAAGAAGCCCCAGTCCGCCCTCCACGCTCAGGCGGTACCGGGCCCGGGCGATCTGTCCCGGCTTCATTACCGGGTCGGCGGCGGACAGCACATGGATGCCTTCCGGCACCGCCTCGTCTAGGCGGCGGGTCAGCTCGCCGTAATCCATCTCCTCCACGAGGCGGAAATCCATCGTTTCCCGCAGCCCCTCGAATCCCAGGGACAGGGGGGCTGCGAAGGTCACGTAGGGATGCCGGTTGAATCCCTCGGTATACCATAGAGGTACAGCGGCGCGTCTCAGGGCCCGCTGCATCACCCGGCTGAGGTCCAGGTGGGAAATGTATTTCGCCCGTCCGGTTTTACTGAACCGGATTCTGACGGTTTTCAATACAGACCCCTCCCTTCCATCGCGCGGCACCGCAGGCGGAACACTGCTGGCGGCAGTGGGGGGTCGTGACGCTCTCGTGTGCCTTCTGGTTTTCCTTTATCATGAATTCCTTGGTCACGCCGTAATCCAGATGATCCCACGGCAGCACCTCTTCAAATGGCCGACGGCGGTTGGCGTAAAAGGCCGGGTCCAGCCCCGCCTCTTCAAAGGCCTGCCGCCATGCCTCCAGGGAAAAGTACTGGGACCAGGAATCCAGCTTGCAGCCCCGTCGGAAGGCCCCTTCAATCACGGCGCCCAGCCGCCGGTCGCCGCGGGCCAGCACCCCTTCCAGATAACTGATGTCGGCGTCATGCCAGCTCAGGGAAATTTTCTTGGTGGTCACCGACTGCCGCAGGTGGGTCTGTTTCTCCTTCAGCTGTTCCGCAGTGTCCTGAGGCTCCCACTGAAACGGAGTGAAAGGCTTGGGTACGAAGCAGGAAACGCTCACCGATACGGTAACCCCCTTCCCCTTGGGTTTGTCAGGGTTGTCGTAGTAGCAGTTGACGATCTTTTGACCCAGTGAGGCGATACCCGCCACATCTTCCAGTGTCTCGGTGGGCAGACCCATCATAAAATACAGCTTGACCGCTGTCCACCCGCCTGCGAAGGCTTTGCGAGCAGTGCCGAGGATTTCCTCCTCGGTCAGGTTTTTATTGATGGCGTCCCGCAGGCGCTGGGTGCCCGCCTCCGGCGCGAAGGTGAGGCCGCTTCGGCGAAGCACGTTCAGACGGGCGGCCAGCTCCTCCGAGAACCCGTCCACCCGCAGGGAGGGCAGGGAGATGTTGGTGTGCTCCGGCTCCGCCCAATCGAGGAGACGGGGCAGCAGCTCGGTCAGCCCCGTGTAATCGCTGGTGGACAGGGACGACAGGGAAAACTCCTCATAGCCGGTGTTCTCGCACAGGGTGCGGCTCTGCCGGTCGATGGTATCCACCGATTTTTCCCGTACCGGCCGGTAGATAAACCCCGCTTGGCAGAAGCGGCAGCCGCGTATGCAGCCACGGAAAATTTCACTCATCGCCCGGTCGTGGACGATATCGATGAAGGGTACCACAAACCGGTCGGGATAATAGCAGGCATCCAAATCGGCGATAATGCGCTTGCGTACCGTCTCCGGCGCGCCGTCCCGCGGCGTCACCGCCTTCACGGTGCCGTCATCGTGATAGGACACCTCGTACAGGGAGGGCACATACACCCCTTCGATCTGTGCGGCTTCCCTCAAAAAACGGCGGCGGCTGAAGCCCTCCGCCTTATGCCTGCGGTAGAGGTTGATCAGCTCGAGGTTGACCTCCTCCCCTTCTCCCAGGGTGAACAGGTCGAAAAAGTCGCACAGCGGCTCGGGGTTGCAGGCGCAGGGGCCGCCCCCTATCACCAGCGGGCAGTCGTCTCCCCGGCCGGAGGCGTGAAGGGGCACACGGGCCAGCTCCAACATGTTGAGGATGCCGGTGAAGCTCAGCTCATACTGGAGAGTGAACCCCAGAAAGTCGAAGGTACCGATGGGGTCCCGACTCTCCAGCCCGAACAGGGGGATATCCTCCTGCCGCATCAGGGCTTCCATGTCCTGGTCGGGGGCGAATACCCGTTCGCACCACACGTCCTCCACGTCGTTCATCATCCCGTACAGAATTTTCATTCCCAGATGGGACATCCCCACCTCGTACAGGTCCGGAAAACAGAAGGCGAACCGGATATTCACCTTATCCCGGTCTTTGTATACGCTGTTCAGCTCCCCGCCGGTATAGCGGGCAGGCTTCTGCACCTGTAAAAACAGCTTGTCCAGTCGATTGTCCATGGGAACATCCTTCCTCGTTTCCGACAGGGTAAAGTATTTGGTATAGGAACAGCAGGGCCTTCTGTCCTGCTCGATAAACATGCGCAGCAGACGGATTATCAATGGTTGACGGGAGAGGCATGGCTCCTCTCCTGCACCCTATCTCGCAAGGGTTTCGGCTGGGCTTTCGCCGCCCTCAATGATTATTGTTCAATCCTCACAGACGGCGACCGTGAAAATCTCCTACGGAGATTTTCCTTACAGACAAACGGCCCGCTCCCGTAAGACGATTCTTCCGGTCAGTAACCGCCAATTCGGTGGATATATAGTAATGCTCAAAGTTTTATCCGCCGGGTCGGCGGATACCGACAACGTATTATATCAAATAAATCCACCTTCGTCTACACCGTCCGACATCACTGAAAAGGCCGCGCGGCAATCGCCGCACGGCCTTCAGGCAATCCCTCTTCTTTTAAAAATAACCAGCAGGCCCAGATAGAGCGCCAGCATCAGCAGGGTAAAATTATACCCGCTGTCGATGAGCACATAAAAGCCCGCCGCCGCCAGCGGCGCCAGCGTGCACAGCGACACGGCGAAGGCGGTGCGCTCAGCAAAGGTTTCGTCCTTCCACAGGGCCAGCAGCTGATACAGGATCTGGCCGCCGTCCAGCGGTTCCACCGGCATCAGGTTCATGGCCCCCAGCATAAAGTGGACAGAGGCGGGGACGCTCCAGCCGCCAACGGAAAACAACACGGCAAAGGAGATCAGGTTGACGGCCGGCCCCGCCAGGGATACCACGATATTCTGCCGATAGCTCAGCCGGTTCTGGGGCCGCTGGACCACCCGCATGCCGAACACGCCCAGCGTCACCGACTCGGGGCGGCTCCCCAGCAGCACAAGCGCCAGGAAATGGCCCGTTTCATGCATAGCCGACGCGGCGACGCACCAGGCGGCCATCCCGCTCTGGTCGAAGGTCAGCATCACCACCACCGTGGCGGGAAACAGCAGGCTCAGCCGGAACAGGATACCGCCGACACGGAGCCTAAGCATACAAATTGATGGGAACGACGTCAGCCGGATCGTAAGCGGTGCCGTTCAGACGGATTTCCACATGGAGATGGGGGCCGGTGGTGTCCCCCGTACTGCCCACCCGCGCCACCGTTTCCCCGGCGCGGATGACGGCGTCCTTGGCGGCGAGGATTTGGGAACAATGAGCGTACATCACTTCAATGCCGCCGCCATGGCTGATCTTGATATAGTTGCCGTAGCTCTCGCTCTCCCCCGTCTCGGTGACCACCCCGAAAAACATCGAGGAGATGGAGGTTCCCGTATCTGCGCCGATATCCAGCCCCAAATGGAAGCCCTCCCCCTCCTTGGTGGGATTTTCCCGGTAGCCGAACCAGGAGGTGATTTTCCCGCTGGGCAGCGGCGCTTTGGCCGCCTGATTGATCCGCAGATGAGCAAAGGTAGCCCCTTCCGGAGCGTAGAGGACTTTCTTTTCATTTACCTCTATATCTTTTCCGCCCATGGCAGGGGCGGCGGTACCGGTGCCGGACGCCGGTTCGGTAGCCTGCGGTTCGGTGGCGGAGGGCTCCGTTTCACCCGTAGTGGGGTCAGTGGAGGTGGGGGCGGTTCCGCTCGCCGACGGATCGGTGCCGCCCGAAAGGTCTCCGCCCTTGGTCCCGCTTTCAATCAGGGCGGCCAGGGTCGCCATGATCGAATTGTCCATTACCGATTCGTTGAAGCTCTGCCGCAGCTGCTGAAAAGCTTCTCCCCCGGCGAAACGCATCACAAGGGCGATCAGGATGATCACCACGCAGGAGATACTCTGCACCGCGATCAGCTGCGCTCCCGTGCGCTGCCCGCCGGAGCGGGGTTCCTTGCGGGTACCGGAGCGGTTCTCCCTGTCGTGCCTCGGAGAAGTTCGATACGGTCTTTCGTCCGGCATTTTCTCATCGTTCCTTTCCTGTCGAATACCTCAGGATGTCAAACGGCGCTTCCTCGAAAACCGCTCACACCGATTCTGCTGAAAATAGCTGCTCCCTGTTTCGGCAGTTATCTTGCAGACGGCAGCACCCCCCGTAAAAGGCACTGCCTGTACGTCATAAAGCCCGAAGCGGCGGGGACGCTCCGCACCGCGTGGTCGCCCCCGTCCGCTTTGAAGCCCTTGCCAAACAGGCTCAGACAATGATGCAGATCAGGCCGCTGCATCCTTCGTTGATAATGCGCTCCACCGTTTCCTTCAGCTTGACGCGGGCGTCGGCGGGCATGCGGTACAGCTTGTTGTGCAGCCCTTCGTTGACCAGGCCGTACAGAGAGGTGCCGAATATGTTGGATTCCCAAATCTTGTTGGGGTCCTCTTCGTAATCGCGGAGCAGATAGCTCACCAACTCCTCCGACTGCTTCTCGCTGCCCACGATGGGCGAAACCTCGGTGGTGATGTTGGCCTTCATCATATGGATGGAGGGGGCCTCGGCGCGCAGGCGGATACCGTAGCGGCCGCTCTGTTTGATGATCTCCGGCTCCTCCAGTGTCATCTCCTCCAGTTCGGGCATGACGATGCCGTAGCCGGTGGCCTCCGCTTCCTCCAAGGCGCTTTGAATCTTATCGTATTTTTTCTTAACAGCCGCCAGCTCCACCATGCAGTTCATCAACGACGCCTCGCCGTCGATATCCAGACCGGTGGACTCCCCCAGCACCTGATAGAACAGGCCGGGATTGATGGTGATGGAGATGGTGGCGCTGCCGGTACCCAGTTCCGCGTTGGTCATGCGGGCGTTGTCCACATGCTCACAGCCGATGACGCTGCCAGTCATGGCGGACACCTGGCTGATCTTGTGTACCTTGCACGCCGATTCGCGAATCGAATCGAATACGGCCCGGCGGATGGGATGGCTCTGGGGCAGAGTGGTCATCCACTTGGGAAGCTCCACCGAAATTTCACGGACCGGGAATTCGAAGAGAATCTTTTCGAGAATGCGGCGGATTTCCGCCTCGCTCATCTCCAGGCAGTTGACCGGTGTCACCGGCACACCGTATTTCTCTTCCATCTCCGCACTCAGACGAAGTGTCTCGGCGGAGGTGGGATCCATGCTGTTGAGCAGGACGATGAAGGGCTTGTTGATCTCCTTCAGCTCGCCGATGACCCGTTCCTCGGCCTCCTCATACTCCTCCCGCGGGATCTCGCTGATGCTGCCGTCGGTGGTGATGACCAGACCGATGGTGGAATGCTCGGTGATGACCTTCCGGGTACCGATCTCCGCCGCCATATTGAAGGGGATTTCCTCCTCATACCACGGGGTTTTGACCATACGCGGCTGGTCGTTCTCGATATAGCCCAGCGAGGACGGCACGATATATCCCACGCAGTCAATCAGGCGGACGTTCATGTTCGCCGTTCCGTCGATGCTGATGGTGACCGCCTGCTCGGGAATAAACTTCGGTTCGGTGGTCATGATGGTGCGGCCGGCGGCAGACTGGGGCAGCTCGTCGTTGGCCCGGTCCTTCATGTACGCGCTCTCGATATGGGGAATCACCAGCGTATCCATGAACCGTTTGATAAAGGTGGATTTACCGGTGCGCACGGGGCCAACCACGCCGACGTAGATGTCGCCGCCGGTCCGCTCCGCGATGGTATCGTATATGTTTTGTCCCTCCATGCTCTCATCTCCTCCTTTTCAGCATAAGGGCACCAGAAGCATGGCGTCCTCGTTCAGCACGTCGGCCGTCAGGCCGTTCTCCTCCATGACCGCCTCCATTGAGGTATGGCAGCCCTTGGCGATCTCCCAGAGGGATTCCCCCCGGCGGGCGTAGTAGATTTTCAGCGCCGTGTTGGTGTCGGGGAAGACGCCGTTTTCATCGGCCGTCATGCTGCATACCGCCTGACAGCTCTGCACCGCGTAACAGCAGCGCACCACACACAGCTCTACCCGGATTTCCATCTGATTGCCGCCGGTCATGCTGCATCCCACATCGGTGACCGTCAGCCGGGAAGTCATCTTATCGCAGCACTCGTCGAAGTCGAGGGTGAAATCGCCGGTCCGTTCATAGTAGGCAACCGTTCCCGCCGTGTCGCGGGCCAGCATACAGATCAGCATCCTGCCATCCAGATAGGCTTTGTCGTTCTCGCAGCGGTCGGCTACCGGCACGGCCTCGCACCACAGGTCGATGACACTGGCAATACCGTCGGGCGGCAGGTCGAGCATCTGTTTGACCACACAGGTGCTGCGGGTCACATCCAGCAGGTGCTCGGTCTGCAGGGGTTTCGATTCCAGCGAAACAGGGCAGCGGACCGAATAGGCGTCGGTGACCACCTCGGATGCGCCGTTCTTATAGCACTGCACCCGTGCGCAGAGCTTGACGTTGACCGACAGCAGCCGACTCTCGCCGTTCTGGTTGACACTGATGTGGATATCGACAGCCAGGCAGTCCAGCTCCACGTCGCAGGTCCATTCATCGTTAAGCCCTTCCACGTCGATGATCTGACTGAAAGGAATTTCGTGTTGTACCTGCTCCGCCGCGCCGGACGAAAGGTCGCTGACATAGAGGTTGCGAAGGCGGAGGGTTCCTTTAATGATCGCCTTGTTGGCCATCATCTTGCAGTCCTCCAGCACCGGCACCGCTTCGCTGCGGATCAGGGTCTCCGCCTCCGGTTTGCCCGAGCCCAGCTCCAGCACCTCGCTGACCGTGAAGGGCTTCTCGGCGTAAGCGGCGGGGACGGTGTAGGACATGGTGCTGCCCCGCGTGTAGATATCGTCGCCGCGGACGCTGGTAACTACCTCGTTTCCTCCCTCCGCGGTGACCTGGAGCTTGACGCTGAACGCGCCGTGGATGTCGAGGCTGCGGGGGCTGGTTGCCCGGCAGTTGACATAATCGGTGCGGGCGGTCAGGCGGATGCAGGGGTTGATGACACTGCTCTTGAGTATGAAGGTGCTGGTGAAGGGTTTGTTGAATTCCACACTGCGGATACACTTGCGTTCCTCATCCAGATACAGAATGCGGACGAAGTAAAGGCCGTCGGCGCTGATCCGGTCGCCGCTGAGCTGTTTGGACTGTACCACCGGTTCCAGCGTGCATTTGAGCACCGCCGCAATATCGGGGCAATAATCCGGCAGCACAAAGTCGCAGTCAACCGGCCGTTCGTCGAAATCATCGAAGACGGACTCGCAGACGGCGATTGCCTTGCTTATCACCTTAAAGTCCATGAAAGACACCTCTCCTTTGCGCTTTATCTAGCACCAATATATTCGACCTGTCCACCAAGTATGCCTGCCGAATGCAGAAGTTTTGACGATTATGGGAAATGTTTCGGTCGGAAGAGGCTTCTTCTGCGAGATCAGGCCGGGTTACATGAATATGCGGCAAACAGCGCGGATATCCCAAGGTAATGGCGTCCCTTTGCGTAAACGATCATCCCGCGGCATCATAAAACCCGTCAGGTTTTAACGAGGGGGCTATCGCGGACGTACCGTCCGCGGGCTCAATTACGAATTTACCCGGTGTGCGATATGCCAGTCAAATTCACTGGTATCATCAAAGGACAAAAAAGGCGCCCGTCATTGTATGACGGGCGCTTTTTCCTTTTGACTGTCTATTGGTACCGGCAGGCGGCCGATTGGCAACCGGCAGGCGTGGATTCCCGCGCGGCTCAATCTATGTAGTTTTCCTTTTTGATCCCAAATACACGGCGGAGTAACCCGGCAAAAACCTTCGGACTCTTCACAACAACGATCTTCATACACACAGCCTCCTAACATTTTCTGACAAGCGCCAGCCCCAGAAGCACGAGCGCCGCCGCCACAATGACCAGCATAAGCTTCAGCGGGCACAGGGTCGCCGTCAGCAGACCCGCGCCAAAAGCAGCAAAAGTTAATCCGGGATTATTTCTGCATCTCAAAAAAAACACCGTCCCTTATGCGGATTGACACGGCAGCTTTCCGTGTTCAATATCAGCATATGTCGGGACGGCAATTTTGGTGAGACTTCTTTTTTGCCTAGTCTTTCGAGCGGAAAACCATCAGGATTCCTGTCATAAACCGGATTTCGACCGGTTCCGACGTGAATTCATTGCTGACCCCTACGGGAAACTCGGTGGTCAGGGTCGCGTCGGTCAGCTCGTACTTCACATACCGTTCGGTAAGCCCTGTCACAGGGCCTCCGTAGGCAAGCAGGGACAGCTTCCAGCCGGGGGCCGGTTCTATCCTATGCGTTCCCGGCGCCAGCAGTTCCAGCCGGTTGCGCTCGTCGGCCAGCAGGGCGCGCGCGCCTCGGTTCAGCAGCCACTCCAGCACACAGACAGCCGCCATGGTATGGTCCAGCCGTCCGCCGGTGCAGCCCAGGAGCAGAAAGTCGCGAAACCCTTTTTCATAGGCGATCCTGACCGCCGCCAGCGTATCGGTATCGTCCTTCTCACAGGGCAGGGGGAAAACCGGCACCCCTCTGCGCTCCGCTTCCTCGCGTCCTATCGAGTCAAAATCCGCGACGACCAGCGCGGGGATGATCCCCAGCCGCGCCGCCAGCCGCAGGCCGCCGTCCGCCGCGATGTAAAAATCCCCCTCCCGCAGCAGCGGGCGAAGGGACCCCGGCTCTTCCACTGGACCGGAAGCGAGTATGACACAGCGTTTCATTTGCGTTCCCACTCCCCTATGTCTTTGACTTCCTCGTACATGGTGCGATAGCTGAGATGGCGGGAAGGAGCGATCCGGCCCTGCTCCACCGCCCCGATGACGGCGCAGCCTTCCTCCCGCACATGGGTACAGGAACCGTAACGGCAGCGGACGGTATATGGTTCAAACTCGCGAAAACAGGAGGCCAGCTCCTCCTTGCGGATAGGCTCGGCCCGTACCGTGTCCACCGAAGAAAAACCCGGCGTATCCACGATATAGCCCCCGTCCTCCAGAGGATGCAGGGTGGCGGAGCGGGTGGTATGGCGGCCCCTGCCCAGCTTTCGGCTGATATCGCCGGTCGGCAGCCGCAGTCCCGGCAGCATGGCGTTGAGCAGGCTGGATTTCCCCACCCCTGAATTGCC
>JAAWQC010000055.1 GCA_022800315.1 Clostridiales bacterium | reverse complement strand
AGAAAATGAATAGCTTCACCTTTATTATCGTTATCCTGTACCCATATCCGCCTCAGCAACAAAAAAGACCGGCCGGTTTCAAAACCGGCCGGGCCTTTTAAAGCATAAGGTGTCGGGCACGTGTATATCTCTCCTGTCAGCCCACACACCGCAGCAAGTGTTCCATTTCCCGTATGCCCTTTTTCTGGGAAGTGATGATCGATTGCAGAATCGGCAGAAGCTCCGGACAAATCGGATAACACAGGGCATTTTCCGACAGGCGGATGGCGCCCCTGTGGTGCGGGATCATTTCCCGCATAAAGTTGACGTTGATGTCATTAACCGAACAGGCGTTGCTCATTTCCAAGCACATGGCCTGCGTAATCCGCTGAAATTTTCGCTGATACAGGCACAAATCCTGCGCGGAGTTTGTCTTCTCTCCGCACCGTTCCCGTATACGCTGCATATTTTCAATGCCTTTGGTCTGCTCATCGACAATGTTGGCCGCAATCTTCTGCAGGGGAACACAGGTCGTGTACTGCAGCAGGTTGCGCGACATTTTGATGGCGCCCTCGTGATGCGGGATCATCTGGTCGATAAAGGTGTTCGAAAGGCTGTTCGTCAGCCCCGCGCCTTCCATCTTCGCGACCATATCCTCGAGGATATCATAGAACGTACAGAGATACGTTTTCGTTACGTTGCTGAATTCCCTCCGGCAGTTCATCCTATCTTCCTTTCCAGCAAGCTTGACTCCCTGTATCTTATGACAGGGGGCAGCCCGGCGTGACAGGATTCGAGATTCATAGATAAGTTCCCAGCGGCACATACTATCCGGGGTCAACCGATCGCGCTCGTTAAGCGGGGAGGAAAATCATGCAATTTGACGCGGTGTATTATGAACCGGACAGCCTTTCCTACACGCTGGGAAAGCAGCTGAAAGCACAGTTTGCCTCTTTGCCCTGGATACCGGTGGAGAATCACAACTCCATACGGGAACTGCAGGAAAAAGACAATACGGAGTTCGGCAGAATGAAACGCCATTTGATTATTGGCGTCCGGAAAACACACCGGTATGTGGAAAACCACAAGGTATCCGACTATCTGGTCCCTTACACCTCGTCGGGCTGCACCGCCATGTGCCTGTATTGCTATCTGGTCTGCCACTATAATAAATGCGCCTATCTGCGCCTGTTCGTCAACCGGGAGCAGATGCTGGACCGGCTGATCCGGAAAGGAAGAAGCAGCGGGACACCGCTGACCTTTGAGATCGGCAGCAACAGCGATCTGATATTGGAAAATACCCTGACAGGCAATCTGATTTATACCATCTCCCGTTTTGCCGAGGAAGACACCGGGAAGCTTACCTTTCCCACCAAGTTTCACATGGTCGACAGTCTGCTCGGCCTGCCCCACCGAGGAAAGGTTATTTTCCGCATGAGTGTGAATCCGCAGCCCCTGATTCGCCGCATCGAACTCGGCACCTCCGATCTGCCAAAACGGATACAAGCGGTGAACCGGATGTGCGAGGCGGGATATCCCTGCGGCCTCCTGATTGCGCCGGTCATGCTGGTTGAGGGCTGGAAAGCCCTGTATACCGAGCTGTTGGAACAGCTGCGGGCAGGCCTGACCGAAAAGATGCAAAAGCAGATGTTTTTGGAGATCATCCTGATGACCTATTCCTTTGTACACCGCGCCATCAACAGCGCGGCTTTTCCCCAGGCTCCCGACCTGTACGATGCCCGGCTGATGACCGGCCGAGGGAGGGGCAAGTACGGGTATACACCGGCGGCGCGGGCAGAGGCGGAAGAGTTTCTGCGTACAGAAATCAAACGGATTTTGGGAGATGTCCCGATTCTCTATATCAGCTGACGATCCGGTGGTTTCCTGACGGAGGGACTCTGAACCTTCAGGGTTCGATTCCCTTGGTTATCTGCAAAAAAAACGCTCCGCACTAATGTGCGAAGCGTTTTTTGGCGCGCCAGGAGGGACTCGAACCCCCGACCTTTTGGTTCGTAGCCAAACACTCTATCCAGCTGAGCTACTGGCGCAGGTTGTCCTCTAAAAAGACAGCATATTGATTATACGCAGTGGGGGTCCGATTGTCAAGTGTAAATTTCATTCCTCCCCCATAAGATCATCCATTGGGGACGACATCCCTTTTTCTGTAAATCTCCACTGAAGATTGTCGGCCGCAATAAACGTGATGGAAGGTTCGGCTAAAATTGACCTGCCCCACATATCCTTTGGCGAAAAATCGGCATTATCCGCCCACACAATAATCGGATTCTTGCTTCCCGCAAATAAATCATCATGAAAGGATAGATGGCAATCAAAGATATCACAGAAATAGTTGTCCTCCCAACCTGCTACACAAAACTTCCTTACCCCTAAAAAGCACAACTCCAGCGCTTTTTTATTCCACTGACTGTGAAAAAGCACCCGCAATCGTCTCTGTTCCGACCTGCCTAAACACATGCTGTTATTATCGTCTACCGCTGCCCCGCTTTGATAACTCAAGCCCACAAGGCAACTGTCATGAAAGCCGCCGTATTGAGACATGAGATAATCAATGTCCTGTTGAGATTGAATCATTATCCAGCCACACATAATGCCATCCCCCTATGAATAGGTAAGCGCCGTTGTCCCCTCATAGTCGGGGTGCGTCAATTTTCTTGACCTCTTTATTATATTATCATATGAAAGGGCTTGTTTCAACCACTACGCCAAAACGGACAACGCGTTGGCCGCCCTCCTGTAGCAAAGAAGGGGTGTTGACAAAATTCGCAGAGTGGTGTATGCTGTTGCTGCTGTTAAAAAACAGACAAACCCAGCCGGCGGGGTTCTTTATCCTGCCGGGAGCAACTGCGACAATCGAACAAAGGGGTGCTGGCGTCAGGCCGGCTGAGAGGGAGCCCGATACGGCTCTAAACCCTGTAAACCTGATCCGGGTAATGCCGGCGGAGGGATTGTGTGATACGGGAATCTGTCTGGATTTCCCGGTTTGACCCTCCACGCTGTGGAGGGTTTTGTTTTTTCCGGCGGCGGCTGTGAAAAGACGGAAGCCCCCTCCTTGCGGCGCAGTTGCCGTCCCTGCCGGGGACATGGGTGTCGAATCAAGCCTGCGGCGTTTTAATCGAGCCGCCGGGCAAGAGGAAGGGGTATATCTGTGAAAAAAAATTCCGTCGTCCGTCTGACCGAAAGCGGTATCTTGCTCGCTTTTGCCATCGTCCTCAGCTTCGTCAAGCTGGTGGACCTGCCCTTTGGGGGCAGCATCACGGCCTGCAGCATGCTGCCTATCGCCCTGATCGCCTATCGCCACGGCACCGCCTGGGGGCTGCTGTCCGCCTTCGCGTTCAGTTTGGTGCAGCTGCTGGACGGCATGAAAAACCTCCAGTTCGCCACCTCGGTGTGGGCCGTGCTGGCCATCATCCTGCTCGACTATATCATCGCCTTCGTGGTGCTCGGCCTGTGCGGCGTGTTCCGCAAGGTAATCCCCCACCAGGGCGGGGCCCTGACCGCCGGCCTGCTGCTGGCCTGCTTCGTGCGGTATCTCTGCCATGTCATCTCGGGCTGCACCGTCTGGGCGGGTATCTCCATTCCCACCGTGGACGGGCTGCTGTTCTCGATGGCGTATAACGCGACCTACATGATCCCGGAGACGCTGATCTGCATCATCGGGGCTGTCTACGTGTCCCGCCTGCTGGACTTCCGCGGCGAGAGCCTCACCCGCACGGTGGTACAGCGCCGTCTGACGCCGGTGGGCGCCGGCCTGTCCGCTGCGACCCTGCTGGGCGCGGCCGCCGGGGCGGTCACCCTGGTAGCCCATGTGTTCGCCACCATCCAGGGGGAGAGCGGTTTCGACATCACCCAGCTCGCCCATCTGAGCCCGCTGGTGACCGGCATTTCCGCCGCCGTGATCGTCGTTTGCCTGGGGCTGAACCTGCTGGTGAAGCGGCTGTGTGCCAATACGACCGAATCCGCCGCGCAGTAAGCGGTAAAATAACGGAGGATTTACAGGGACAAGCCGGGCGCCACCGATTTGTTCTTCGCACCACTTCTATAGGATAGGCGAAAACGGCCGGCGCATGTGGCGCCGGCCGTTTTCGCTGTTTCTTTTACGATTCCTCCGCCGGTTCCTTCTTTTTGAAGATGATCCACCGGCTGAAAAAGTAATTCATGATCATGACAAAGATATTTGATACGACCTTCGACAGCGCCTCGTTGATGCCGAGCAGGTTGACCATCAGCACCATGCAGGCCACATCCACCACATAGGAGAAGATACGGGCACCGATAAACAGGCCGAATTCCCGCCACGCGGCTGTTCGGCTGTCGGTCTTGCTCTGAAAGACGAACAGCTTATTGACCACATAGGCGAACAGCACCGACAGTACCCAGGCGATGGTGTTGTTCAGGGTGGTCAGCAGCGGCGTGGCGCTGCCAAATGCCTGAGACGCCGCCAGATAGGAAACGATGTTGACGACGGTGGTCAGTACACCGAACACGATATAGCTCACCGTCTCCCGGTTCACCAGCCGGGGAAACCGGCGCAGCAGGAAAAAAAACAACGCCAGCCCCCCGGCGGCGCACAGGCCGCCGCCCGCCGACCACAGCAGGCCAGAGAGGGAGGGGCCCCTGCCGGGCAGGAACAGCAGGAGCAGCTGATTCAGCGCCGCCCAGGTGAACGAACCGCCGAACGCGAGCAGGGAGGGTACGGCGATCAACTCAGACCGCACCGCGCCGTCGGTCCGCTTCCCATACAGGCGGATCGACGCCCAGAGCAGCAGTCCCAGCAGAAAATACCCCAGCGCCTGACACGCGGGAGCGGCCAGCTCCTGCACCACCGTGGCGGCAGCGGGAGCCATCGCCCGTTTGGTCACCATCTCAACCAGATACCGAGTCCCTCTGGCTGCTGCCGAGAACAGTCCCGCCGCCGTCCCGAATGGCAGGATGGTCAGCAGCAGCAGTCCTAACGCCGCCGTGGCCGCGCCTGCCGCGGACAGGGCCGACAAGCACCGCCGCGGTTTCAAAGTCACCGGTTTTTCCTCCCTCATGGAACATTCACCTATTCCTTGATGTATATTACGTCGTTTATACTTCTATTCGTATAGTTATTACTCTGCATTATGTATAAATCCCAAGTTAATCAACCCAGCGGATACCCCCGATTCGGCAAGCGTTCCGGTAACAAAATCGGCGGCGGCCTGAACCTCTTCCGGGGCGTTGCCCATGGCGACCCCGATCCCTGCCCAGGCGAGCATGTCGATATCGTTGCCGCTGTCACCGAAGGCGACACTGTCCTCCCGTTCGATTCCCGCCGCCTCCAGCAGGCGGCGCATGCCGTCCGATTTGCAGCAGCCGGCGGGCACGGCTTCCCCGTATCCCCGATTGGGAATCAGGGTCAGCGAGGGGGACAGCAGCTCCGCCGCGCCGGGCTTCAGCTCCCCGAAAAGGGAGAGCTTATTAATAGACACCCCTTCGCTCAGGCGGTCGAAATCCTCCAGCGAACGAACGACCGGCCAGCCGAATCCGGCGTAGCCCTCCATCCCCAGCAGGAGCATCTCCCGTTCCCCCTCGAAAATACAGGGCTGGCCCAGGCGGAGGAACGCTTCCGCCAGCCGGCGCCGGAGGGCGGGCTCCACCTGGCGGCGGTAGAGCAGTTCTTCTCCCAGCGTCACATGGGCTCCGGCCCCCGCCACAATTCCGTCGAAGTCCAGGTCAAGCACCGGCTCGTACAGATAGCCCCGAGTGCGGCCGGTGCAGAGGATGCGCAGATGCCCCGCTTCCCGCAGCGCGGACAGGGCCTCCCGGTCGGCGGGGGAAACAGGGCCGTTGTTGTGGGACAGGGTGCCGTCCAGATCGAAGAAAAACGCGCGCCGCCTCATATCGTTTCCTCCACTGCGGGCCGCCCTCCCAGCAGGCGGCAGGCGTTGCCGCCCAGCATGGCCGCCTGCTCTTCCGCCGTAAATCCGTACCGGTCGAACAATGTGCGGGCAGCCTCTAAGGAAGCCCGCTGGCTTGTCCAGGGCGAATCGCTGCCAAACAGCACGTTTTCGGTTCCCGCCTTGCGGATGATACGGGCAAAACGCTCCCATTCCTCGGGATGGTTGGGCAGGCAGAAGCTGGTGTCCAGCATTACCTTCATATCGTCAAGAGCCTCCTCTACCTGTTCCCACAGGCGATAGCCCCCCATATGGGCCAGAACGATGCGTCCGTCCGGCACGGCCTGGCGCAGGCGCTGTACCCGCTCGGGGGTGCAGTGGACCGGCGGCGCCATGCCGATATCTTCTCCCGCGTGGAACACCACCGTGAGATTAAGCCCCACGGCCTCCCGCACCACCTCCACCGTTTCGGGATCGTCCGCAAAGCATCCCTGGTATTCGGGATGCAGCTTGATGCCCTTCAGACCCAGCGCCTTGATGCGGCGCAGCTCATCCCGGAAGGCGGGGCTGTGGGGATGGACGCTGCCGAAGGAGCGCAGGCCGGGCATTCGGTCCACCCGGGCGGCAAAATCGTTGAGGGTGGGGGTGGGCTTCGCAGAGGTGGCGATGGGCAGCACGAGGGACAGATTGATCTTTGCCTCGCGCTGGGAAGCAGTCAGGCCCGCTGCCGTGGCATCGGTGTGGGCTTTGGTTTCCCCATAGCGGTGGGCATAGGGCCGGGTGTTCTCCACCAGCCGGGACAACGCCCGCGGGGCGATGGGGTCGGGGAACAGGTGGGTATGAAAATCGACGATCAAGAAAGGTTCTCCCTTCGAAACGGCAGGGCGCGTATTCCGCGCCCCGCCGAGTGTTTTGTCTTATTTCAGGCCGGCAAAATCATAGGTGCCGCCGGAGTTGTACAGGATATAGGACGCCTCGCTGTTTTCCTCGGTAAGCGCGCGCAGTTCCTCCTTGATCTGGGCGGTGCTGTAGTCGTAGGCCTGCAGCCAGGGGCAGACGAAGGGAACCCGGGCGTCCTGCAGCAGCTTGAGGCGCAGGTCGATCTGCTTCATGGACAAACGGACCGCGTCGTAGGGCAGTGTGGCGGGGGAGTTCAGCTTTTCGTCCCCGAAATTCAAGGTATTCCCCAGCGTGGCGGGAGAGAGATTGGGACACATGCCCGCAGCCCCGAAGGTCAGGGGATTGCCGCCAAAGGGGGCCGTCTCATCACTGAAGGCGGACAACCCCGGCATGGACAGCATCACGGTGCAGGAGCCATCCCCATTCACCGCGGCGGTCAGGTCGGTGACGAATTTCGCCAGCACCGCGTCCTTGCTGAGGGAGGTCAGCTCCCCGGCGCCGTAATAGGCCTGGGAGGTCTGGTTGGGGAACTGGACGCCGTCCAGTATCAAGGTGTCGAAGCCGGCGGTCTTCAGCTCCTGCGCCAGGCCGGTGATATACCGGTGGGCATCGGTGGAATAGGGGTTAAGCCACGGCTTGCCCCCCGCGTCCTTGCTGTTGTCCAGCCACATCCAGCCCGGTTCGCCCTTGATGCCGATGCGGGCAGAGGTCAGACCCGAGGGCGCGGTGCGGTCCTTAAAGGCGTACAAGCGGGGGATCGGGGTCACGCCCCGATCCTTCATATGCTGGATGAGCACCTGCAGCTCCTCCAAACGGAACGCGTCCTCGGCGGCGGCGCCCGCGGTTAGGGCGTCCTCGGTCTGGGAGGCGTAATGCAGGACACCATTTTCATCCTTCAGATCGAAAACCGCCGCATTGAAGCCGGCGGCCGCCGCTTCATCCAGCAGCGCGTCCAGCGCGGCGGTCTGTTTCAACGCCGAAACCGGCAGATAAAAGGCGTGGATGCCTTTGCCGTCCGCCGTGGAGGCCGGCTGGCCGGGACTCACGGCTGAGGGCTCGGTGGTGGTGGAAGTCGGCTCGGTCGGGTCCGCCCCGGTCGGAGAGGCGCCTTCGCCCGTGGTGGTGGTCGTGGAAGCCGGTTCCCCTCCCTCCACGGGAGGACCGGCGTGCTCGGTCAGGTATTTCGCGGAGAAAAAACCCACTGTAACCAGTATCCCGCACAGGACGACCCAGACCGCCACCTTCAGCGGTCCTGTCTTTTTCTTATGGAATACGCTGGGGCCGCGCCGTTTAATCTTTTGGGGCATTCCCCATCCCTCCAGTTCCAGAATGGCGGACGGCGGTCATTCGGGAATAGCATTGACCAAACCGTCCCGGTTTATTTCGCCGACGGTAAATACGGGGCTGCGCAACAGGGTCAGATAAAGGAAAAACCGCTGGTGAAGCCCATCACGGCCAGCGCCAGGATACCGAGATACACCAGTGTCACCGGCAGCCCGCGGAAGGCCTGGGGCACGTCGGGGTTATCGGTTTTTTCCCGCGCCTCCGCCGTCAGGACAGAGAGCAGGAAAAAGCCCAGCGAACTGCCCAGCGACAGGCCGACCGCTCCCGGCAGGGTCAGGGCGAACTGATGATTGACCACCAGCGCCACGCCCACCACCACATTGTTGAACGCGGCCAGCGGCAGCAGGCGGCGCAGCCGTCGGTACACCGGTGGCAGTTTCTTTTTCAGCAGCAGGGACATGGCGATATACAACACGGCCGCGATCGTTACCATAATCAGCGGGCGCACCAGTTTGGTGAACGGGTCGACCTTGATCAGCAGGTCGATGGGATAGGCGATCAGAACGGTCAGAAGGGAAAAAATCCCCAGCAGGCCACTGAACAGCGGGATATCCCCCGGCCGGCGCACGATGCGCAGCATCGTGGAGGAGCCGAAGCCCGCCGACAGAACCATATTCTGCAGAAATGCCGCCGCCAGCAGGTAGAGGACCAGTTGCTGAAAAGGATTCACGCCTCGCTCCCCCCCTTCTGTTCCAATGCGTCGTCGGACAGCTGACTGAACGGGAAGGATTCCACCCGGGCAGGTGCCGGGGCGTCGTTTTCCACCGGCAGCCCCTCTTCTGTGGAAAGCTCTGTTTCCGCCGTAAGGCCCACGGCTTCTGCTTCTTCGCTCTCCGCCGCGATGTCCGCTTTGTCGGCTTCCGCCGCGAGGGCAGCCGCTTTATGGGATGTTACCCGGCTATCCCTCCGCGCGGACATCCGTCCCGCCACCGATTTCACCCATTGGAGGAAGGCGGCCATGAACCCGAGGATGATAAACGCCGCATAGGGCAGCGCGGCCTCCGGCAGGGTCCAGCGCAGGCCCACCGGGATATTCCACAGGGTCCCGAAGGACGCCAGCTCCCGCAGGGCGGAAACGACGCAGATGACGATGCCGAAGCCCAGGGAAGAGCCCAGCGCGTCCACCAGCGCAGCGGCGGGCCGGTTGCTCACCGAAAAGCCGCCCGCCCGGTAGGTGAAGATGGTGTTGACCGCCATCAGGGGAAGGAACAGGTAAAGGGCGGCGTAAACCTCGTTGGAAATGCAGCGGTCCACGATGGCGGCTGCGCCAATGAGCAGCACCGATGCGCCCACTGTATAGGTGGGGGCGCGCAGCCAGTCGGGGAGCCTGTCGCCGAAAAAGGACATGCACAGGCTGCAGGGCAACAGCACCGCCGCGGTACAAAGGGTCAGCACCACACCGTACTGCAGGTTGACCCCCACCGCGATGATCGGGCACAGGCCAATGGCCTGCACCAGCACGATGTTGCGCAGCAGAAAGGTATCCATAAAGATACCCGTCAGTTTCCAGAACTGATGAGTACCGGATTTAGCCGATTTGGTTTTGGTATGCCGGTCAGTCTTCATAGGA
Source organism: Clostridiales bacterium (assembly GCA_022800315.1). GTDB lineage: Bacteria > Bacillota > Clostridia > Oscillospirales > Acutalibacteraceae > Avimonas_A. The sequence goes on along the minus strand of JAAWQC010000055.1, from coordinate 3,108 downwards.
CCGCACCATGCCTTTCAGTCGGATTTCGCCGGGACGGATCATTGACCCCACCCTTCCCGGCGCAGGCGCCGGACATTCACCAGCTTCCAGCAGAAGCGGTCGATCAGGGGGGAGAAGGCATTGACCAGCAGGACGGCGAAGCAGGCGCCCTCCTCAAACCGGCCGGAATACCGCAGCGCCATCACCAGCACGCCGGCCAGGGCGCCGTATACGATACGGCCCAGCCAGTGCCGGGGCGCGGTCACCGGATCGGTGAGCAGAAACACACCGCAGAATAACAGATAGCCCGAGCATAGTTCCAACATCACGCTGTCCTGCCAGACGCCCGACACCCGCGGGAACAGGACAGCGCTTGCCGCGCATACCAGCAGGAAAGAAACCGTGATCAGGGGGGAGGCCGTCCGCCGGGTGAACAGGTAGAGGGCGCAGGCGGCCAGCACGGCGACCGCGGTGGCACCGATAGGCCCGGGGAAGTCGCCCAACAGGAGGGTACTCCACATATAGATGGTCTGCCCGCCTCCCGCCAGCTGAGCCGCGGGGGACGCCTCGGTGATGACGCCCGCCGCCGTATTCAGCGGCAGAGGGGCGCTCAGCCCCGGATCGGGGTACAGGAAGAACAGTCCCGAGAAGCACAGGGTTACCACCGCGATACCGGCGGCGGCGGGGTTAAACAGGTTGCGGCCGGTACCCCCGAAGGGCATTTTCGCCACCAGGATGGCGAAGGCGGCCGCCACCACCGGCATCCAGTAGGGGGCCGCGGGGGGCATCAGCAGACCCACCAGGCCGCCGGTCACGGCGGCCGTGCCGTCGAGAATGCCGGGCCTTCGCTTCATCATCAGGCAGCACACCGTTTCGCAGATCAGGGCGGTCCCGATGCCGGTCAGCACCAGCAGGACCGGACGCAGGCCATAGTAGAAGGACGAAAAAATACACAGCGGTATCATCACGATCAGGACGTCGAGGCTGAGCATCCCACTGCGCTCGCCCTGGCGCAGATGGGGTGCATTCCCGGTTTTAAGCGTCATCGTCGTCCCCCCAGTTCAGGAATATCGTACCTGCGTTCTCCTGCGCCTCCAGCACCCGGGTGGTGACGTCCCGGCCAGCGGGACAGACGTAGGAACACGCCCCGCAGCCGTCGCACTCGGTGGGAAGCAGGGTGGACAGGCGCTCATAATGCATATTTTCCAGCCGGCCCGCGATTTCGCTGGGCAGCAGGCCCGCGTGGCATGCCTGGGCGCACCGCCCGCACCCGATGCAGGGGCGGGGGGCGGATACCTTTCGTTCGGTAAGGGCCAGCACGCAGGTGACGCCCGGCAGCACGGGAATCTCCAGATCCTGTATGGCGACGCCGGTCACCGCGTCCCCCAGAATCACATAGCCGGGATCGGATGACAGCCCGCAGGCATGAAGCACCTGCTTGACGCTGACGCCGAAGGGAACCCGGATGTTCTGCGGGGTGGCTACCGCGTCCCCCGCGACGGTGATGACACAGTCGCACTGCGGCTCACCGTATACCACCGCGCGATACAGGGCCAAACAGGCCTGCACCCCGATGCGGCACACGACCACGTCGCTGGCCGCGTGGCAATACTGGCGGGCGGGATACCGGCTGCGCACCTGGAACAGCTGGCTGTTGTGCAGGCGTTTGGCCAGTTCCTTTCTACGGGCGGCGGGCAGCTTGACCGCGATATGACCGCCGGCCACACCGGCCGCTGTCACCGCCAGGGCCACCCCCTCCTGCACCTGCTCAATGGACTCGTTCAAAACCGCCCACCCGCTGGAGGCGTAAGGCTCCTGCTCGGCGGCGTCCACCACCAAGAAGTTGCAGCTGCCGTCCTGCCAGGCCCGCAGCTTCGCGTGCAGAGGGAGTCCGTCCAGCTCGTCAATGATGCCGGCGGTCCGGGCCGCGCCGAGGATTTCCTCCGGTTTCCATTCCCCCTTATGGGGGCGGAGCACCGGTTCCGCGGCAGCGGCCACCATACAGTCGAGAACAGCGCAGGTCGTCTCACCATATAATGGGTGAGTAAGGGGCTGGATACCGGCCAGCACACCGGTCACCGAGGATAGGACGGGGGTTCCCCCTTCGTCCTCCGGCAGGCCGATGACCTGCCCCCGTATGACGCTGGAATAGATGCCCAGCGCCTGCCGGCAGGAGCGGCTGGAATCCCCTGCAACTGACAGGGGAAGGGTCACGCGGCTCACCGTTTCCATCTCTGCGACCGGCCGGGAGGCCGCCGGCTCCTTCATCAGGGGGAGACGGACCCCTCTTTTAGTAAATATCGACATCCTTTTTTCACCTCTTGCAAAGAGCTGGTCCGGATAATATCATAATAGTAAGTGACTGCGAGCCGGCCGCCGCTCTGGCGGGGAACGGCCGGTAGCGCAATTTACGTGAGGGAGGTGCAGCCGTGCGCATGGAACTGACGGATAACGGCTGTCTGAAAATACTGTTGAGTGAAGAGGACCTGGAGGGGCTGGGACTTACCTTTGAACGGCTGGACTACGACGATCCGGCCACCCGGGATGCGATGAAGCTGCTGCTCGCCGCCGCCCAGCGGGAAACCGGTTTCGATCCGTCCGGCGGGCTTATTGTGGAGGCGCTGCCGGTGGACAAGGGTTGTCTGCTGCTGTTCACCCCCGCGTCGGGCAAGCGCAAGGTGCGCATGAAGCGGGCGGTGGGTCCCTATATCTACGAGCTGGACGACGCCGATCAGCTGCTGAGCATGGCCCGCAGTATCGGCCGGCGCGCCGCCCCGATCACGGGCAGCTCTCTCTACCGCTTCGGCGGGGGGTACCGCCTGATCCTCTATCCCTCCGATCCCCTGCCCAGAGGCATGGGGAACCTGCTGCTGGAATTCGCGCGGGCGGCAGGGGAGGGGGACGCGGCGGCGGCTTACACCGCCGAACATGGTCAGCCCATCGCCGTGGGCGACGCCCTTTCACGCCTGTGCAGCGCGGCCGCCCCTCAGGCGTCACGGGGGATCACCGGCGGCCTGGCAATATAATACACCGGTTCCTTTTTGTATAATAAAAGGGAAGGCCGCAGGGAACCGGTGTCGAAGAATGCCTTTGTCATTCTTCCTTTACATTGTTCTTCCCCTGCCGGTT
>JAAWQC010000054.1 GCA_022800315.1 Clostridiales bacterium | reverse complement strand
AATATATGCTTTCGCATCTATTCTTGTTCGTCGTTGTTTAATTTTCAAGGTCCTTCGAGTCTGCACTGCTTCCGCACTGCTCAACTCGCTCTCCTTCAATTGGCAATCCGTGCGGACAACCCTCATCAGGAGGTGAATAGTATTGTATCACAGCTGAATCGCTGTGTCAATACTTTTCGTGCTGCCCCGTGAGGCAACTGTTGTATATTAGCGCTTTTCGAAAGGTTTGTCAAGGGGGTTTTCTATTTTATTTTGAAAATACGGCAGGAAACAGCGGGCATTTCGGATTCCTTAGAAAATTCAGTGGAGAAAATCCCCGTCAGGTGTTTATTTTTACCTTTTGCCGCAATATAATATAGAAGTTATACAGCGGATCAATCGTTTAAAGGCAACGGCGGAAAGGTTTGGTGTCAGGATGGAATATTCGGATATTTTAAATAAGGTCAAACGGATTCATATGGTAGGGATCGGCGGTTCGGGAATGTGCGCCATCGCGGAGATTCTGCATGCCCGCGGATTCGAACTGACCGGTTCCGATGTCAATGAGTCGGATAACGTCGCCCGTATGCGCACGCTGGGCATACCGGTAGCGATGAAGCAGTGCGCGGAAAACGTCGGTGACGCCGACCTGGTGGCCTACACCGCCGCCGTGAGCCATACCAACCCCGAACTCCTGGAGGCACAGGCGCGGAAAATCCCCCTGATCGAACGGGCGGAGCTTCTTGGTCTGATCACTCACCGATACGGCAATACTGTGGGAGTCGCCGGTACCCACGGCAAAACGACCACTACCTCGATGATATCACAGATACTGGTGATGGGCGGTCAGGACCCGACCCTCTTTATCGGCGGAAAACTCCCTTTGATCGACGCAAACGGCCGTGCCGGCAGCAGCGATACCATGATCTGTGAGGCCTGTGAATTCCGCGACCATTTTCTGGAGCTTTACCCCGCGGTCTCATTGATTCTGAATGTGGACGCCGACCATTTGGATTATTTCGGCTCCCTCGACAATATCATCCGCTCCTTTCACCGATTTGCCGAAAAAGCGGCCAAAACCATCCTGGTCAACGCCGACGATCCCAACAGCATGAAGGCGGTGGAGGGCATAACCGATAAAGAGATCATCACCTTCGGCACCGGGGAAGCCTGCACATGGCAGGCGCGGAACGCGGCGGCGGGCAGCGGCTCATTTGCCGTCTACGACCTGTATCACAACGGCGAATTCTATCAGAGGATCCAGTTGGGTGTACCCGGCGAACACAACATCCTCAATTCCACAGCCGCAGCGGCGGCGGCGTCCCTATGCGGGGCCACGCCCCAGCAGGTTGCCGACGGGCTGGAAAGCTTCAAGGGCGCCGGCCGGCGTTTCGAATTCCTGGGTTTCCACGCAGGGATTACGGTAGCAGACGATTATGCCCATCACCCCACCGAGATCAGCGCCACCATCAACGCCGCCAAAGCCATGGGATTCCAACAGGTGTGGGCGGTTTTTCAGCCGTTCACCTTCTCTCGGACCGAGCGCCATCTGGACGGCTTCATCTCCTCCCTCTCCATTTCCGATCAAGTGGTGGTCAGCGACATCATGGGCTCACGGGAAGAAAATACGACCGGCATCTCGTCACGCCAGATTACCGACCGCATACCCGGCGCCGTTTATCTGCCGACCTTTGAGGAAATCGCCGATTACGTATCGTCTAACGCCGCGGAGGGAGACCTTGTCCTCACTATGGGGGGCGGCGACATCTACAAGTGCGCCCGCATGATCGTCGAGCGGTTGAAGCGGCGGGAAAACTAATTGCCTTTCTGTGGTTTATCCGCTAAGATAATAATCGGAATGCCCTTGCGGCATGCTCCCGCACGTACCTTCGACAAACTTCGACGGGATGAAAGCGCCTGTGAATCTGAAAGGATGATTGGATGAGAATCTGTCCGAGCTGCGGCCAGTTCAACGACGACCCCGCCGTCTTCTGCTCCAACTGCGGCTACGCCTTCCCGCAGAGGGCGCCGTCGGAACAACAAACGCCGGTCCCCCCGCCCCCTTCGGAACAGGTTCCCGCGTACATACCGCAGCCGCCTTATCCGCAGACCGGCTATTATGCGCCGCCGCTGTGTTCGCCGCTGACGGACGGTCTTCGGTCGCTCGCCGGCTCGACCTCCCTGCTGGTTCTTGCCATCCTGTTCACCGTCTTGCCGGCGCTGCAGTTGATCCAAAGCCTTTCCGGCGGGAAATTCACCCCCCCGATCGAAATCCTCGTCTGTATCGGCCTGTGGCTGCTTTACAGCGCGGCAAGGTCGAAACCCGATCCTTTACCGACCACGGGTATTACGCTCATCCGCATCATGCAGATTATCTCGCTGGTCCTCGGCTGTTTCGTTTTCGGCTGTATCGTCGTCACGATCATCGCCTTGTTAGCAGGGTATTCCCTGTTTAGCATTGCCCTGTCCCATAATTGGAACGGTCTGAACATCCTGGACCTGGCGGGTTCGAGCCTGGGCATATACCTGATCGTAATCGTTGTCATCGGCGCTTTTTTTATTATTTATCAGGTTATCCTCATTAAATTTATCGGTTCAATCTATCAGACGATGAAAACCGGCTATCCCTCTTCCCGCTTTGGATCCGCCGTCAGGGTATTTTGTTATATCAGCGCCGGTTTTGCCGTTTTCCAGCTGCTGAGCAGTATGCCAACGCTGGTCACCTCGGGGCCCAGCGCCCCAAATGAGCTGCTGGCGGTCCTGACGCAAATCACCGCCGCCGCTATCTATTTGATCAGCGGACAGATGATCGGCCGATACCGCCGAATCATCTCCGGCGCGGTGGTTTATCCCTATTGATTACCGCCCAATAAAAAGGAGAGGAAACACGGTGTGTTTCCTCTCCTTTTTATGATGTGGGATAGACCACCTTATCAAGTATGCCCGCCAGCGAAGCGAGGGCCACCCCGTAATTGGTAATCGGTATCCCCTGCCGCCGGGCGGCTTCGATGCGTCCGAGTACATACCGGCGGTTGAACATACACGCACCGCAGTGAATCACCAAATCGTAGCCCGACAAATCGTCCGGAAAATCCATACCCGACACCACCTCCACCCGAAGGGCCTCCCCCGCCCTTTTGCGCAGCAGACGGGGCAGCTTCACCCGCCCGATGTCCTCCTGCTGGGGCGCGTGGGTGCAGGCTTCCGCGATCAGAACGCGGGAATCCGACGTCAGGCCGGCGATCGCTTTCGCTCCGTCGAGGAAGGCACGGATATCCCCCTTATGGGCGGCGAACAGCACCGAAAAGGAGGTCAGCAGGCTTCCCTCCGGTTTGTGCTTATACGCGTCCGCGAAGCACTGGGAATCGGTGACGATCAGTTGGGGCGGTTCTTTCAGTGCCGCCAGCGCCTTCGAAATCCCGTCGGCGGTAACACACACCGGGATACAGCAGCGGTCCAGCAGCTCCCGCAGTGTCTGTACCTGCGGCAGGATGAGGCGCCCCTTCGGCGCCTGTATATCCTGCGGCATGACCAGCAGGACGATATCCCCCGCATTGACCAGCCCGCCCAGGATGCTCACCGAACCGACTTCCTCGGGAACCTGCCGTACCATCGCCTCCCGCAGGACGTCCAGCCCGTGGCCGTCCCTCGCACTCACCGCCACCGGGTCTTCATCCAGAGCGAGACGGAGTTCCTCCCGCCGACTGGTGTCGTCGGCCAGACGGTCACTTTTATTCAGCACGACTATGAAGGGGATGCGTTTCTCCCGCAGCCGGGCCGCCCACTCCGCTTCGAGAGACAGGTCCCCTTCGGGGGGACAAACCAGCAGCGCCAGGTCTGTCCTGTCCAGTGTCTGTTCGGTTTTCGCCACCCGCAGGGCCCCCAGCCCGCCCACGTCGTCGAATCCCGCCGTGTCGATGAACAGCACCGGCCCCAGGGGAGGGAACTCCATGGCCTTCAATACCGGGTCGGCAGTCGTCCCCGCATAGGGGGAGGTCAGCGCCGCCTCCTGTCCCGTCAGCGCGTTGATGAGTGAAGATTTCCCGCTGTTCCGCCGGCCGTACAGGCCGATTTGCAGGCGTTCGCCCTGCGGGGTGTCGTTGAGTCCCATGCCGGTTCCTCCTTATGGCGTCGATTAGAAGCGGAAATCCCGTTTGCCGCTGTCCAGCTCGTGCAAATAGCGGACCGCCATCTCCTTCACCTTGGGATTGGTGATGACGTCCAGCTCCTTTTCTATCATCGCCAGTCCCTTTTCCTTCGTGGAGGGCCCGGCGTAATCCTCCAGATATTCCTTCAGCGTCATCAGGGCGTTGGGATGGCAGCAGTTGACGATCTGCCCGCTCTTGCACAGGCTCATGAAGCGGTCGCCGGTGCGCCCCTCCCGATAGCAGGCGGTGCAAAAGCTGGGAATGTGCCCGTTGTCCAGCAGCCATTCCACTACCTGATCCAGCGTGCGGGTATCGCTGACCTCGAACTGGGCCGAATCCTCCTCCTCCCCGCCGTCGGCGTAACCGCCCACGCTGGTACGGCTGCCGCCGCTGATCTGGGACACCCCCAGATGCAGGACCTTCTCACGGGTCGTCTGGCTTTCTCTCGTGGAGATGATGAGACCGGTATAGGGTACCGCGATGCGAAGAAGGGCGACGATCTTTTCAAAGATGTCGTCCGATATGCCGTTATCGAAAGCATCCGGATCAATATCGTCCGCCTTTCTTACCCGCGGTACGCTGATGGTGTGCGGTCCCACGCCGTGAACCGCCTCCAGATGCTGGGCGTGCATCAGCAAGCCCACAAAATCGTATTTGTACAGATTGAGGCCAAAGAGCACCCCGATACCCACATCGTCGATGCCGCCCTCCATGGCCCGGTCCATAGCCTCGGTGTGATAAGCGTAGTCGCTTTTCGGCCCGGTAGGGTGCAGGTATTCATAGGTCGGTTTGTGATATGTCTCCTGGAACAGGATATACGTGCCGATCCCTGCCTCCTTCAGACGGCGGTAGTTCTCCACCGTGGTGGCGGCGATATTGACGTTGACCCGGCGGATCGCCCCGTTTTTGTGCCGGATGCCGTAAATGGTCTGTATGCTTTCCAAAACGTATTCGATGGGACACCGTTTGGGATCCTCCCCCGTTTCCAGCGCCAGCCGTTTGTGCCCCATATCCTGCAGGGCGGTCACCTCACGGACAATTTCCTCCTGCGACAGCTGCTTGCGGGCAATGTGCTTGTTCTGCCCGTGATAGGGGCAATACCGGCATCCGTTGACACAATAATTGGACAGGTACAGTGGGGCGAACAGGACGATGCGGTTGCCGTAAAATTTCTGCTTGATCTTCTGCGCCAGCTGGAACATCTGGTCACGGATGCCCGGGTCGTCGCACTCCAGCAGCACCGCCGCCTCCCGATAGGTCAAGCCTTTGCAGTCGGCGGCCCGATTCAGTATCCCACTGGCCAGCGCGGTATCGTGCTTATGCTCCTGCGCATAGCGCAGGGTGTCCTGTATCTCTTCGTCGTCAATGAATTCGTCGGCGGCGAGAGAACGGGGATTGTAATGTCCCATCACTCTCATTCCTTTCTAATGGGGAACCCGTCCGAGGGCACGGATCTGATTTTCCAGCTCCCGCCGGTCGGACAGGATATCGGTGGGCGGCAGATTCGCCGGGTAGATTTCATACAGCCGTTTATAGGCGTCGGGGGTTACCTTGCGCATCACCACGTTGGCTCCGCAGGAGAATACGTCGTTTTTTTCACCCGCGTTCAGCACCCCCAGCGAGGTGGTGGCAGGAAGATTGGCCCGGGGCAGCAGCAGCCGGGCCAGCGCTACCGCCCGCTTGGTCAGCCCGGTGCTGCCGGAGGCAGACCCCTTCAGCGGGGTCTGCGGATGGGGTATAAAAGGGCCGATCCCCGCCATGTCGCAGGGAATATCCCGCAGCAGGAGAAGGTCCTGCCCGATGGTTTCCAGAGTCTGCCCCGGCAATCCCACCATAAAACCGCCGCCGGTTTCATATCCCAGCCCTTTGAGGATACGCAGGCAGCGTACCCGCTCCTCCAGCGTGCCGCAGGGATGCAGGCGGCGATACAGTGCCGGGTCGGCCGTCTCGTGCTTGAGGAGATACCGGTCGGCCCCGCAGACGCGCAGATAAGCGTAGGCACTTTTCTCCATCTCCCCGCAGCTGACCGTCACCGCCATCCCGGTCTTTTTGACCTCCTGTATCAGCCTGCCCAGCCGCTCCGGTGTGTAATAAGGGTCCTCCCCCGACTGCATCACCAGGGTACGGTAGCCCGCCTGCGCCGCCCGCCGCGCGGTGTCCACTATCTCCTCCTCGGTCATGCGATAACGGGTAACATCGGCATTTACCGCATTCAGCCCGCAATAGCGGCAGCGGCGACGGCAGACGTTGGAGAATTCCAGGATGGCCCGCAGGTGTACCACATCGCCCACCTGCTCCCGCCGGACGCGGTCAGCCTCTTCGTACACGGGAGCGAAATCCGGCTGTCCCAGTAGCCTTGCCAGCGACCGGGCGTCCGGTTTGCGCAGGATATCCTTCACCTGCCCGGCAGTCACGGCTGACCCGCCTTGGAATACATGGTCTTGACCGACAGGCCTGGCAGCATGCCCAACCGTCCGGACAAGGCGCTGACTGTTTTTTCGGGAGCGTCCACCACCAGGCTGATGATACTGATACCCCGTTCCCGATAGGGTATCCCCATCCGCCCCACGATATAGCCTGCATATTCGTGGAGTATCTCGTTGAGCCGGTCGGTGATCTCCTGATCCTCGACAATCACGCCGATGAGTGCGATCCGCGTTTCCATTCGCCGCTGCCTCCTTTGCCGTCCCGAACAAAAAGGGCCCTCCATGCAGGCGCAGCTGCACGGAGGGCCCTGTCTTTCACAGTTTCCCTTTAATGCCGCCGCCTTGCCGCTGGGGACGAACCCTGACGTTCAGGCCGACTGTTTCGTTGTTTTCCTCCTTCCCGTCAGGCAGAGCCTTCTGGGTTGGAATCCTGAGATTGATAAAAGAATAACACAGTACGATTCCAATTGCAAGGGAAATTTCCGGTGGTGCGTCGCCGTTATTCCAGATAGTCCACCACCCGCACAGTCCGCCCCTTCTCCAGATACACCCGCGGGACCCGCCGGTTGATATTGCATACCAGCTCGTAATGGATGGTCCCCGCCAGGGCGGCCAGCCGTTCGAAGGACTGATTGCCGTCCCCTCCCGCGGCAACCACCGTATCGTCGGCCGCCACGTCGGGAATGCCCGTGACATCAAGAATAAGCTGATCCATACATACCCGGCCGATTACAGGGGCTTCGCTCCCGCTGCCGGCATCCCCCACCCGCATGGAGGCGCGGGAAGAGAGGGCGCGGGGATAGCCGTCGGCATAACCGCAGCTGACCGTCGCCACGCGGGCGGGCCGCCCGGTGGTATAGGTGCGTCCGTAGCTGACCGGCGTATCCGCCGGTATTTCCTTGACCATGGACACACGGGAGTACAGGGTCATCACCGGGCGAAGATCCATCGCCCCCGCCAGTTCCTCCGATGGCGCCAAACCGTATAAGATAATACCGGGACGCACCATGTCCAGCTGCATCTGAGGGTATTGAACCACCGCACCGCTGTTGCAGCAGTGGCGCAGACCGGGAGCGATGCCTTTCTCCTCCAGCTGCCGGCAAACATCGGTAAAACGGTCGTACTGTCTCTGTGTGAAAGCGCGGGATTCCGCATCCGTCTCGTCCGAACAGGCAAAGTGGGTAAAAATCCCGGTGGCGCGGAGCCCTCGCGCTCTATACACCCGTTCGATGGCTTCCGGCTCCTCCGGGCGAAAGCCGATGCGGCTCATGCCGGTATCCACCTTGATATGTACCGCCACCGTGACTCCCGCCCGCCGGGCCTCCGTCTCCAGCTGGTCGGCGTAGTCCGCTGAGAATACCGTCTGCGTGATATCCTCACGGCTGAGAACGGCGGCATACCGGGCCGGGGTGGTTCCCAGTATCAGGATGGGCAGGGCGGCGCCGTTGCGGCGCAGCATGAGCGCCTCCTCCAGATTGGAGACGGCGAACCAGTCGGCACCGTATTGCTGGAAATAGGGGACCAGCGCCGCGTCGCCGTGGCCGTAGGCATTGGCTTTCACCACGGCCATAACCCGGCAGCCCGCATGGAGCCGGGAGCGTATCTGTTTCATATTATATGCCAGGTGATCCAGTGAAATGGCGGCCCAGCAACGCTTCAAGAGATCCTCCATTCAAATCCACCGCCTTATATCCTCACATTTATCAATAACCCGTTCTTATCTACCCGATTATAAACGCTCCCCCTGCCGGTGTCAAACGCAGATGCGGGGGAATGCTGCCCATAATTGTCGCCCCTGCCAAACGGCGCAGCCGGCACACGAAACAGGAGCCGGAGGCTCACACCCCCGGCTCCGTATCAACCTTTGGGATTGTAGGGACGACGGCGTCCGCCGTAGCTGCTCGCCACCGGCCGGCCCGGTTTATCCAGCTCCACAGCGCTGGAGTACACCTTCCTCGGCTGCGGGGCGGCGGGCGCTTCTCTCTCTCCGCGCGGCGATGGCTCCGCCGCGGTCGTTTTTTTCTGGACATCACGTGTCTGCGGGGAACCGTTATCCCGCCGCGCGGACCTGTCACCCGACGCCGGACGGCCGCGCCCGGTCTCTTTTCGAGGGGAGGGAGCCTTTGGCGCCGCGGCGGACGGTTCCCGTTTATCGCCCTGGGACCTGCCCTGTCGGGAAGCGCCCTGCTTCTGCCGTTCGCTGCGGGGCGGCCTCGGTTTCTGCGGCTCCTTGGGCGGCGGGGTCAGCACCATCATAGGATAGGGATGATCCTCCACCACCGGCACCGCTTTGCCGATCAGCTTTTCGATGTCCTTCAGCAGCGGCTTCTCTTCAATATCACAGAAGGCGATGGCCGTGCCGCTGAGCCCCGCCCGGCCAGTACGGCCGATACGGTGGACATAGGTCTCGGGAACGTTGGGCAGGTCGTAATTCACCACATGGGACAGCTCGTCGATATCGATGCCCCGGGCGGCGATATCGGTGGCCACCAGCACGCGGGTAACGCGGCTTTTAAAATTACTCAGCGCCAGCTGCCGGGCATTCTGGGATTTGTTGCCGTGTATCGCCTGCGCGGTGATGCCGGCCTTGGTCAGGTCGCGGGCTACCCGGTCGGCGCCGTGTTTGGTGCGGGTAAAGACCAATACCGATTCGATGGCCTGATCCTTGAGCAGATGTTCCAGCAGTCGTCTTTTATTCGCTTTATCCACGAAATAGACCGTCTGATCAATGGCATCCACCGTTGAAGATACCGGTGTCACCGCCACCCGCACCGGGTCGTGGAGCAGTTCGCGGGCAATCTCGGCTATTTCCCGCGGAATGGTAGCGGAAAACAGCAGGGTCTGTTTCCTGTCCGGTGTTTTGGACAGTACCCGCTTCACATCGTGGATAAAGCCCATATCCAACATCCGGTCGGCTTCGTCCAGCACCAGGATTTCCAATCCGTCCAATCGGATCAGCCCCTGTCCGATCAGGTCGTTGAGCCGTCCCGGCGTCGCCACGAGGATATCCACCCCCCGGCGCAGCGTTTCCTCCTGGGGCTTCTGTGACACGCCGCCGAATATGACGGCGCACCGCTGGCGCAGATACCGGCCATAAGCGGCGAAGCTCTCCCCGATTTGAATGGCCAGCTCACGGGTGGGGGTCAGAATCAACGCGCGGATCGGAGACGGTCTGCCCGCCGGCTGCCGGGCGCTCAGCCGCTGCAGGATCGGGATGGCAAAGGCTGCCGTCTTGCCGGTTCCCGTTTGAGCACAGCCCAGCAGGTCCCGGCCGGCCGCTGCCGGCGGGATCGCCTGCTCCTGTATGGGAGTGGGCTCGGTGTATCCCTCCTCCGCCAGTGCGCGGAGGATAGGGGCTTCAATCGACAAATCTGTAAACTGCATAGGACACCTGTATCTTTCTCTTCGCTTTTCGGTCCGCCCTTGGACGGCACTGTTTTTTAGTATAGCACAAGCGGTAGGGAGAATCCAGCGTTTCCCGATTTCCTATCGGGAATGGGGTTCCACCCACTTTTCCATCACCGTGTGGCGCAGCTCCACCCCCTGACGGACCACCGTCTGCTCCCGCACCGGCACATAACCGCGGCGCAGGAAAAAAGGGCGGGCGGTAAGGGAGACCGCTACCTCCAGCCGCTTCAGATCCGCGGCGGCCGCCTGCCGCTCCATTTCCCCCAGCAGCGCGGAAGCCACCCCTCTGCGAATATGGGCGGGGTGTACATACAGCCTGTCCAGCTGCCCGACCCCGTCCTGTGCATACCAGTCGGAAAAGCCCGCCGTTTTCCCGTCCCTTTCCGCCACAATGGCCCGGTGCCCGCCGAGCGAAGATGCCCAGCGGACCTGATCGGGGGCGGCAGGCGCCCAGGCCGCCCGCTGAGTGGCGGTGTATTCCCCACGGCACAGTTCATGAACCGCACGGTAGAATACCTCCAGCACCGCCGCGAGGTCCTCCGGACGATAGGGACGCAGGCTGGGCGATTCATGACTATCCACGAGAATCCTTCCCTTCTTTTGTCATTCCCTTCCCATCGTTACCTCAAGGTAACCAACCCACCGGAAAGTGCGTACTTTACAGCGGATACCGCGGGGTCTAGTATAAAGGAAACGGACGGCGCCGGCAAGGCGCCGTGTCCGATCACTTCACGGAAGGCAGGCAGGCACTATGAACGATGTGGTACGGTTTCTGACGCAAAATCCAGTGGTCTATATGGCGACAGTGGACGAAGAGGGCAATCCGCGGGTGCGTCCCTTCCAGTACATGCTGGAAAAGGAAGGACGGCTCTATTTCTGCACCAGCAACCAAAAACCGGTGTACGAACAGTTCCGGCGGCATCCCTTGATCGAAATGTGCGTATCCAGCGCCGATGCGGTGTGGCTGCGGCTGACCGGCCGCGTAACCTTCGTACCCGACCGGTCGGTTAAGGAAACCATACTGACGAATAACGAGCTGGTCCGCTCCCTCTACGGCAATGCCGACAACCCCGCTTTTGAGGTATTTTATCTGGAGGACGCACGGGGGACCCTGTCAGATTTCTCGGGAAATCCTCCGCGGGAATTTGTCCTGTAGCCGGTAGGAAGAAACGCCCCCGCCGCCTTTCATGAGCGGCAGGGGCGTTTCTTCGTCACATCAGCCGCCAAAAGCCTCGTCGTAATTGACATAGCGAAACGCGACCTGATCGTTGTCCTGCAGCTTGGTATCGCCCGCTCCCACATCGGACAGGGCGCCGTTGACATAAAGCAGCCAGCCGTCGGTGTTAGTGGAAGCCTCGCCGCCGAAGTTATCGAACATCCCGTCCTGAAGCGTGTAGGTGACACCCTTTTCATCGCAAACCTGCCGGATGGCCGCTTCCGCCGTGTTTTTATCCTTATCCAGCTTCGCCGTACCCTCGGCCACCATCGCGTTCTGTCCCTCTATCATCACCGAAACGCTCAGGGCCGCGCCGCCGGAAGAACTGTTGGAATCCGATGGTTTGCTGTCCTTGCCGCAGGCGGTCAGTCCGACCGTCAGCATTCCTGTCACTAACAGCACCGCCAGCAGGCGCGGCAGATTCTCTTTTACTTTTTTACCCTTTTTCATCATTTCCATTCCTTTCATGGGCGCCGTTGTAAAGAGCAGCCCCTTGTCGTGTATTTTTTACTCCACCGCTGTCAGGCGGCAGGCGACCGCCGCCTCAAAGGTACGGGACCAGGGCAGGTTAACGCGGAGCGCCGACAACTCCCCGATACGATAGCGGGAAAAAGCGCCGTCCAGCTGCCTGCCGTAAAAATGCCGCTGATAAAAATCCCGGCAGAGCGGCTCCATCTGTTCCACTACCCAGCCCTCCACCTCGGGATACCGCCGCCCCAGATTGACTACCGATGTCCCTTCCTGTTCCAGCCTGGCATTGACCGCCGGACGCACCACATCCTGATACAGATAATCGTCCGCGAATCGTTCCAGCAGAAATTCCCGATGGACGGTTTCCTGCTCCAGCGTCCGCTCATCCCCCGTCTCTGCGAGAAAACGGGCGGCGGCGTGGGCCAGAGCGGTACCCAGCGCGTTGCCCGCCGTGTTCCAGCCCGAGAAAGCGGCCAGTCGGGTCAGGTCGATCGTTTCCTCCATCAGGCGGATCAGATCGATATCGCAGCCGTTGGGGAAAGCCAAGTCCGCCACCGCCACCCGCCGTCCGGTATCGAGATAATAGCCCATCGCGGAGACGAAATCCCACAGGTTGTGCTCCGGTGAGGGAGAGCGCTTCTCCCACGCGTCGGAGCGGCCGCCGAAAAAGGAGAGGCTCTCCCGCGGGGCGGCGGCGGTGTTGATCAGCAACAGGATATCCGCCGCCTCCGGCGAATCCACGTTCACGCCCCCCAGCGCATAAATCTGGGAGCGCACGTTTTCACCCACCGGGATATCTTCCAGCTCACTGACGATAGTGGGCCCCAGCACCGAGGAATAGCGGACGAATACGCGGGGCTTCACACCCCGCTGCCGCAGCAGCGCACGCATGACCAGCACCTGTTCCATCTCGTCGCAGCCGGGATACAGGATACAGCGCGACTGCACCCGCTTGTCGGATATCAGCCGCATCAGTTCCCGCTGCTCCCGCCGCGCCAGTGAATAGACGCCGGTATCGTTCTGACCCAATATGACAAATTCGAGCAGGCCCTCCGCCGCCCATTCCACCATGCGGCGATTGACGGCCAGCCCCCGCTGACGAGTGCGCAGATATCCCTGCAAATCTTCCGCGGGCAGGCGGTCCGTCACCTCTTTCAGCTGGCGGGCGTCCTCCGGCCGGTGATATCGGTCCAGCTTGTCACACAGCTCGGAATAAAGAGCAAAGTCGTTGTAAAGAGCCACATCACCATGATTGAAAATAGCAGTCGAGGTCCGCTGCAGCGAGGACGCGGCATAAATTTTCAGTGCGGGATGTTCCCGCTTCAGCTCACGGATGACCTCCAGCCGTTCCAGTGCCTCCTCCGTTCCGATCAGGCATCGGGCACTGGTCGCCAGCCCGCCATAGGCCAGCATATCGGAGGAAAAAACAAGAGCGTCGGCCTGCCCGGCCGCCTCCCGCAGCCAGGCGGTCAGGGCAGGGATGTCCGCTTCCGCCATGAAATCCCGATAAGCCCCCTGGGGCGGGGTCAGCAGGGATACGCCCGCTGTCTGCGCGATACGCGCGGGAAACACCGCACAGCAGGGTCGGGAATCCACCGGCAGCAGCGCCAGCTGATACGATTTCACAAGCTCGCCTCCATTCATTTCCAACGGTTCGTCCAACCCTATTATACCATACACCGGTTCCTTTTCCTTCCCAAAACGAGTTACGCCGCCTGGAACCGGTGATCGTCCCGAAAGGAGATTCTTCCTGTCCATGACCACCGCCCAACGGCTCAGTATTCCATCGCTTTCCGGCGGTGGTCTCAAAATTCCTAACGGAATTTTCCTGCATGGGTTATAGATGGTAACTGCCGCCCAACGGCTCAGTATTCCATCGCTTTCCGGCGGTGGTCTCAAAATTCCTAACGGAATTTTCCTGCATGGGTTATAGATGGTAACTGCCG
>JAAWQC010000053.1 GCA_022800315.1 Clostridiales bacterium | reverse complement strand
CCCTGAATTCTTCCTCTCCCTTCTTCTCATCCGCCTGGTTCCTATCACCCTCTGCTATGCCATAGTTACTGGGAACCAGTGCCGAAGAATTCATTCCCTATCCCCTGCCATACTCGTTATGCAAAATCGGTGCTTATATAAATACCTTACTAAAATAAAGGGGTGGACGGGATGTCCTTTTTTCGCAATACCGAAATACGGAGGCTCTGTTTTGTACTGGCGGCTGTCACCCTCTGCGCCGGCATCACCGGCTTTTGTTTCGGCCTTCCGGCCGGTCTGGCCGCCACGGGTACGGGACTTTTTGTCTCGCTGTTCACTCTGGGCTTCACCGCCTGGCGATACCGGCAGATCGATCAGCTCTCCTCCTATCTGCGGCGTATCACGGCGGGAGAGCACACGCTGGATATCCGCGACAACGACGAGGGCGAACTGAGCATTCTCAAAAGCGAAATATACAAAGTGACCGTCCTGCTCACCGAATACAACGAACGTCTCCTGGCGGAAAAGCGGGGGCTCTCCGATTCCCTTTCGGATATCTCCCATCAGCTGAAAACACCCCTGACCTCCATGATGGTGATGGCGGACCTGCTCAGCGGGGACAACCTGCCTCCCGACAAACGGCGGGAGTTCACCGACCACATCCGACAGCAGCTGGAACACATCCAGTGGCTGGTCTCCTCCCTGCTGAAAATATCCAAGTTGGACGCCGGTGTTGTCCCCTTCAAAAAAGTCCCGGTCAATGTCCCCGCCCTGATCCGCAAATCCCTCGCCCCGTTGCTGATCCCCATCGAGGTCAAGGAGCAGGTGCTGGAAACCGAAGGGCCTGATGTCACCTTCGAGGGGGACGAGGGCTGGATGAGCGAAGCACTGGTGAATATCCTGAAAAACTGCGTGGAACATACCCCGCGGGGCGGACGGCTGCGGATCGAGTGGACCGGCAATCCGCTGTATACCGAAATTCGTATCCGGGACACCGGGGCAGGCATTGCTCCGGAGGATATTCCTCACATCTTCACCCGGTTTTACCGTGGGAAAAACGCCGCCGATGACAGCGTGGGCATCGGCCTCGCCATGGCAAAGGAGATCGTTCGCCGGCAGAATGGGGACATTACGGTGGACAGCGTCCCGGGCGAGGGTACTATCTTCCTTGTCAAGCTGTACAAAGTGGTGGTCTGACCGCTGCGGACGCCTGTTTCCCATCCGTGACACAATTGTCATCAACAGGGTCACCGGATCGTCACTCCCGCCGGGTATACTGACAAACGATCCGGCAGGAAGGCTTCGGACGCGGGGCCGGCGCGGACCGGTTCAAAATTTTGCGGTGAAAGGAACCGAGCCATTATGGAAATTCTGCGTGTGGAAAACCTCTGTAAAACCTACGGGCGGGGCGAAACCGCCGTCAAGGCGCTGGACAATGTCTCCTTCTCGGTGGAGAAGGGCGAGTTCATCGCCATCATCGGCCCTTCGGGATCGGGAAAATCCACCCTGCTGCATATACTGGGCGGCGTGGACACCCCCACCTCGGGCAAGGTGCTGCTGGACGGCACCGACGTATATAAACTCAATGCCACCAACCTGGCGATTTTCCGCCGCCGGCAGATCGGCCTGATCTATCAGTTCTACAACCTGATTCCGGTGCTGAACGTGGAGGAAAACGTCACCCTCCCCCTGCTGCTGGACGGGCGGAAGGTGGACCGGCAGCATCTGGACGCCCTGCTGAGGACACTGGGACTGGAGAAACGGGTCGGCCATCTGCCCAATCAGCTGTCCGGCGGCCAGCAGCAGCGGGTCTCCATCGGCCGGGCCCTCATTAACAACCCGGCGCTGGTGCTGGCCGACGAACCCACCGGCAATTTGGACAGCAAAAACAGCGCTGAAATCCTCGACCTGCTCAAGCTGTACAACCGCCAGCATAACCAGACCCTGATCGTCATCACCCACGACGAAAAAATCGCGTTGCAGGCCGACCGCGTCATCAGCATTGAGGACGGCCGCATCGCCCGCGACGAGGTGATGACCATATGAACGTCCTCAACCGTGTCACCCTGAAAACCCTGACCAGAAACAAAACCCGCACCATCGTCACCATCATCGGCGTCATCCTGTCCCTCTCCATGTTCACAGCGGTGACCACCTTCGTTTCCAGCATGCAGGATTTTATGCTGCGCTCAACCATGGCCACCGACGGCGATTGGGAGGGCATGCTGTCCAACACGTCTTACGGCAGCCTGGAGACGGTTATCGGCAGCGACGAGGTGGAGACCTCCTTCCTGCTGCGGCAGGAAGGCTACGCCATGCTGGAAGGCGGCAAAAACCCGAATAAGCCCTACCTGTCCATCCAATCCTTCGACGACACCGCCTTGAAGCGTCTCCCCCTCCGCGTCACCGAAGGGCGTCTGCCCCAGACCGACACCGAGATACTGATCCCCGAACACGTAAGCTCCAACGGCGGCGTCAGCATCGCGGTAGGGGAAACCCTTCGCTTGCAGGTGGGCCTGCGGCAGGACAGCGAAGGGTATACCCTGTGGCAGAACGCCGCCTTTCACGTGGAAGACGAGGAGCATCTGAACCAGCTGGTTGAGAAAACCTATACCGTGGTGGGGCTGTATAAACGTCCCGGCTTTGAATCCTTCACTGCTCCCGGTTACACGGCCATCACCCGTCTGGACCCGGCCACCCTCACCGCCGACGATACGGTTACCGCGTATCTGAATATGGTCAACACGCGGAATATCTACGAGACCCTCCCCGCTCTGGTGAAAGCCACCGGATCGGATACGGTCATCGAAGGGTATAACAAGGAGCTGCTCCGCTTTCATGGCATCGATCCCGACGAAAACTTCAACGCGGTGCTTTACAACATGGCGGGCGTTCTGATACTGCTAATCATGGTGGGTTCCGTCTCCCTGATCTACAACGCCTTCGCTATTTCGGTCAGTGAACGGTCCAAGCAGTTCGGTATGCTGTCCGGCGCGGGAGCCACCGCCCGCCAAATTCGCCACTCGGTGCTGTTCGAGGCGCTGTCCATCAGCGTCATCGGTATCCCGCTGGGGGTGTTAGCCGGCATCGGCGGCATCGGTGTGACCCTGTTCCTTCTGAAGGATAAAATCGTCAACACCGGTGTGGTGGATACCGGCATCACCCTCGATCTGGCGGTATCGGTACCCGCCGTGGTCATCGCGATAGCGGTGGGGCTGGTGACGGTGCTGCTCTCGGCGTGGATTCCCGCCCGGCGGGCCGCCCGTATGTCGGCCATCGACGCCATCCGCCAGACCAACGACGTCAGCATTCGTTCCCGGCAGGTCAAGACCTCCCGCCTGACCCGCAAGCTGTTCGGTATCGAGGGCGATCTGGCGCTGAAGAACTTCAAGCGCAACCGCCGCCGCTACCGTACCACCGTATTTTCCCTCGTGATCAGCATCGTACTGTTCCTGTCCGCCTCTTCCTTCGCCACCTATATGACGGCGGGCACCGACACGCTGTTCATCACGGCCAACTACGACCTCCGCCTGACCGACTACAGCCGGGAGGATTCCGCCATGCTGCTCGACCGCATCGCCGGCCTGGATAAAGTGAACAAGGTCTCCTCCTCCATCCAGTTCTATGGTACCTTCAATGCCGATCCCGCGTTGGTGGAGGATCATCTGCTGGAGGAACAGCCCCTGGACGACGGTTCTGCTTACACCCCTGTCGCCCTCTCGCAGGACGGGAAAGCTATGCTGAGCGCCTATGTGACCGCCATCAGCGACGCCGAGATGAAGGAATACCTGCAAAAGCTGGGGCTTGATTTCGACGAATACAACGATCCCGACCAGCCTAGGGCGGTGGTGATCGACCGCCAGAAATACATGGAAACCGACGGCCGCTACGTGGACAGTCACATTTTCAAAAAACAGGATTCATTGGAGATCGTCGTGACCGAAAACACGGCGGAAAATGAGATTGCCCATACCGCCGCCCTGACGGCGGGGGCCTTCGCGGACGAGGTGCCCATGGGCGCCTACAGCGCGGTCAACACTCCCTCCGCCTTCCAGGTGATCGTGTCCGACGCCGTGTTCGACCGCCTGTTCTCCGGCTTCAGCGCCATGAACGAGCGGAGAGGGACCACCCTTTACGTCCAAACCGACGACCCCTCCCAGACGGAAAAAGAAATCCAGAACATCCTCACCGAAAACCATCTGGCCACCGACGGCCTGTACAATGCGGCGGAAGCGCAGAAGACCCAGGCCGACATTCTGCTGGTGGTGGGCGTGTTCGCCTACGGCTTCATTGCCCTGATCTCCCTGATCACCATCGCCAACGTGTTCAACACCATCTCCACCAACGTCAACCTCCGCCGCCGGGAGTTCGCCATGCTCAAATCGGTAGGCATGACCCAGGGTAGTTTCAACCGCATGATGAACTTTGAGTGCATCTTCTACGGGCTGAAGGCCCTGCTGTACGGCCTGCCGCTGGCGCTGGGCGTCACCTACCTGATCTATCTGTCCATGAACAACGGGGTGAATCTGCCCTTCATGATCCCGTGGAGCAGTCTGATCTTCTGTGTGGCCTGTGTCTTCCTCATCGTCTTCGCCACCATGATGTACTCCATGTCCAAGGTCCGCCGGGAAAACATCATCGACGCGCTGAAAAACGAGAATCTGTAAACCAAAACCGCGCTGTGCGGGTTTATGCACAGCGCGGTTTCCCTGATCGTCATAACATAAAAAGAAGGCAGGCACAGATGTGTCTGCCTTCTTTTTACCACTTCACAACAGGACGGCTCTTTTTAATTATGCTAAATGGGATTTATTCAATATATCAGGTAAAATACAACACTAATTTTTATTATGATAATAACGCAGATACTGTATGGAACTTAATAGCATTATGCTACTGATTCGTGAAAGCCCGTATAGGATGATCAGCAATAACGCAGATATAAATCCCCTCAGCCATCCGTGTGTAAGTTCTATCGCGTCTAGCATAATATAACAGCCAAAAGATAAAAGGGAAAATAAGACGGCACATATGCTGTAACTGCGACCTATAAAATCAGCCTCGGATACTTCAGCTCAACAGCATAATGGCTATGACTTCCCATATATTTTCGCACAAATTTGCCCTTCAATCCTTTTCCATTGTATCGGGGCATTATAGATAAGTTGATAGCCACAAGTTGTTTCCATGTCATCAAAAGTACCCTCCTGCGGTAATTTATCCACGTCGCCCTGCAGATGCTTCCGGAACGCGTACCGCATGTAATCGTAGGAGGTCACCCCTACCGACCCGTCCGCATCGTAGTAATAGAACAGGTCGTGGTTTCGATCCTTTCATGCACCAGCTTTCCGTTCACGTCACGGCGCAGCTCATGCTGATATCTCCCTCAGTTCTGCCCGCCGTGCTTTGCTCGTGTGATATTTCCCCACTCCCGTTTTCTCCGTTTGTATCCGAAGAACGCCGTCACGCGCACAAAAGAGAGAACATAGCGGAAAAACAGGCCTTCCAGCAGACACATCAGGACAGCCTTCGCCGTGTCAGCGGGGGATATTTTCAGCCCTTGGGTGTACACCCGCTGAAAAAAGGCCGTCAGGGTCAGAATGGCCCCATAAACCGAGTAGAGCAGGAAAAACTGAATCATGAACGGGAAATTCAGAAGACCAAAGCACAGGGACAGCACGATTGTCAGAATTCCAAAAATCTCGATAAAAGGGGAGAGCAGTTCAAACAGCAGATAATACAAGTAGGAAATAAAGCTCACCAGCCCGAACCGCAGATTCCCAAAAATCTGCCGGTATTTCACCATGCTCTGGAACAGTCCCAGGTGCCAGCGCCGCCGCTGTTTCATCAAATCCCGCAGGGAGGAAGGTGCCTGGCTCCAGCAGACCGCGTTGGGCTCATAGCGGATGGCGTACTTCCGCTGGTTGTTCCGGCAGAATACGTGGAGCTTGACCACCAGCTCCATGTCCTCCCCCAGCGTATCCGTATCATAGCCGCCGGCCGCCGCCACCACGTCCTTTCGGAAAAGGCCAAAGGCCCCGGAGATGATCAGGTTTCCGTTGAACTGATCCATCAGGATATGCGAAGCCAAAAAGGAGCGGTCATACTCCACCACCTGCATGGCGGTGATCGGGTTCAGGGGCAGATGATAGCTCATCACCCGGCCGTCTTCCATCTCCACGCACTGGGCCACCCGTATCAGGCCGCCCACCGCCACAATATCGTCGTCCTCTAAAACCGGCTGGACGATCTTCTCCAGCGAATCCCGCTGAAGAATGGAATCTGCATCGAGGCAAAGGAAATACGGGTATCGGGCGGCGTTGATCCCCATATTCAGCGCGTCGCCCTTTCCGCCGTTCTCTTTGCAGATCAGTGTCAGCCTCACGTTGCCTATTTTCGCTTCATAGACCTCCCGTACTGGCTGGCAGTGAACCGTCCGGTGAATCGGCCGGTTTACTTTTCTGAGATGATAGGCCTCGATCAATACGCTCACCGTATTGTCCCGGGAGCCGTCGTCCACCACGATGATTTCAAACAGGCGGTATTTCAGGTTCAGCAGGGACTTGACGCTGTCCGCGATGGTCACCTCCTCATTGCAGGCTGGGACCAGAACAGAAACGGGCACATAATAGTCGTGCTTGAGTTCGTTGCGGATGCGCTGCCGCTTGTCCCGCTGATACAACCTCCACGCCCCCACGGTTACGGAGAAAAACAGATAGGAAGCATACAGCATGAGATAGATCAGGAAAAATACGCCCACCCCGCGCAAAAAGGTATCTGCCAGCTCAGCCATGCCCGTCACCACCTTCATCGGCATCCTCTAACATATAGGTGAGGATTTCTCTTGCGTATTGATCCTCGCCTTTCAGAATTTCTTCCAGCTCCTCCGGCGGCGTTTTTAATTCCACCAGCGACTGCGCCGCATTGTAACGCACGTACCAGTTGGGATGGTGCAGGGACTCATTCAGCGTCCTGACCGTGTCCGCGCCTGGATAACGCGCCAGCACGGCAGCGGACACGATTTGGATGTTCTCCTCGGCTTCGTTCCCCGTCAGATTGGAAAGAAGCAGCGGTCGGACCGGTTCGTAGGGATGACGCCGGTAATATCGAAGGAGTGCGAGCCGTATTTCCATCCCCGTATCCTTTGCCTGCAATACCGGGAGGAAGACTTCCCGGTATTGCCCCGTAAATCCGGTGATGAACTGGATGACTGCCAGCATCAGCTCCTCGCTCCATTCCTTCCGATGGCGCCAGAGACGGGACGCAAGCTTCTCCCGGTCGCCGGAAAAGGTCAGCAGCCCGTCCGACAGCAGTTTGGTGTGATGGAACACCTGGCGGTCGTTCAGCAGCTGCAGGGCATTTTCCACAGCCTGGCAATTCCCGAGAGCGTACAGCGCCTTCAAGGTGTTTTCCCGGCAATACACGGTGGAACCGTCCAGAAATTCCAGCAGGATGTCCATGAGAGGGCGGTATTCCTCCCCATAGCAGGGCCGGTGCCGGGAGATCAGATACGACAAATACGCCCGTTCCATACTATCCCTTTTCATGTAGTGGGACGCCACCACCTGCAGGGAACCCTGGCAGGCGTACATATACCGGGCGGTCAGCTCTCCGTCCTTTCTGCCCAATCGGTCCAGCGCAGCCCCGAATGAGGAAAGTAACCCGATACGGACAAGCTTCGTTTCGATCATCCTGATATGGGCCGGTGCCGGCGGCAGTCCCTCCGTCAGCCGTTTCATCTGCGTTTGCACCTCAGATTCCCAGTCCAGAGACCGCCGTTTTAAATGCAGCCCCCGGTGCTTGCTGCAGAATATGTAACCCAAATCAAAAAACAGCAGGGCGAGGCAGATGAACAGATAGGCGTATATGACCACTTCAATATCCAGACGCATCCTGTTCCCCCCAGCTATTCCGAACCACATCATACGACTGTTTCAGCCGCTCGTGGTACGCGAACTTTTCCCCCCAGCCCCTGAGCGCGAACGGCGACATTGCCACGGCTGCCTGGCTGCCGGGTATTCCGACTCCCAGATACAGCTGCCGGATGGCTGTCCATTCCACTCCATAATTCGTGTAGTAGTCGTCATGAACCTCCATTTTGGAGGGATTGCTGAAATTGAGCAGCTGCCAGGGGATGCGTACCTCCACGAAGCCATCGCCATAGCAGAAATCCGCCAGTGAATTATAGTATTCGCTGGCGGGGTTGCCGTTACCGTAAACCAGGCGCCCGGTATCAAAGGTGTCCGACAGCTTCGCCGCCAGCAGCTCTTCCTCCGATGCGTCCATCGACACCAGCTTGTGTTTTTGCAGGATCATCCGGATCGGTACGAACTGCGGGGCGTCATTTGCCGGGAAGCTGACAAAGGGGTCCTCTCCCGCCGTCTGCATGAGGTAATTTTCCCGCAGCGCCTCGTACCGTGCCTGTACAAGCAGCCGGCTGTCCAACCTTCCGTTCAGGCACAGCAGAAAGTCCGCCCC
Organism: Clostridiales bacterium; assembly: GCA_022800315.1. Taxonomy (GTDB): domain Bacteria; phylum Bacillota; class Clostridia; order Oscillospirales; family Acutalibacteraceae; genus Avimonas_A. The sequence goes on along the minus strand of JAAWQC010000053.1, from coordinate 5,263 downwards.
CCGTTCGAAAGAAAGCGCCGGAGCTTCACTGATCTGGCTGCCCGATTTCGGCGTGACGTCAATCGGCACATAAAGCGCCGTCTGCTCCGTCAGACCATCCCGCTCGATCAGCAGGTACAGGCACCGCTCGTCATACCGGGCGGAGAGGGAAAGGCCGTCCTGTTCGAGGACACAGTCATCCGGCCCCCATTCGATCCGGTCCCCGTCCACATAACACACGCTCTGTTCCCCGCCGGGATCGAAGGCCAGCAGCCCGTAGCCCTGGCCGTCAGTCTGTATATCGTGCCACAGCGGCGCATTGTGGACATCCACCGCATAGGAGGTATTCCAGGTCCTGCGCTCCCACGCGTCCTGCCAGGTATCGATGCAGGCGCCGCTGCAGCCGGACCTTACGATGTCCGCATAAGCCTTCATCAGCTGTTCTCCCTGCTCCCGCTCGGTCAGGGGGCCGTCCGCCGTGTCGGTGCCCCTAGACGACGAAAAGCCATATCCGGTGACGACTACCGGCATCGTGTGGTATCCGCTTAATACCTGCGTGTAGCCCTGGTGGTACAGGGCGGTATCGAGCTGCGAAAGAATCGGCTGTAGCGCCGCTTCCTGCTCCTGAGAAAGGTACTGTGAAAAATCGGGGCAGTACTCATACAACCGATAGGAGGCGAAATATCCGCTGAGGAGATTCTCCGTCGGACGCAGGTGCTCTGCGTCCATCCGGTTGAATTTACCCAGCTGTTTGGCATAGGTCTCCTCGTAGAGGAAAGGATCGTTTTCGGGGTCATTTTGAAAGGAAACCAGCTTCTGCGTCTTGTACTTGCGACTCTCATACGTCACCAGTTCATCCAAGATTTTTGCCAACATGGCCTCAAACGGCGTCGCGCCCTCCGCCGTGCTAAAATACTTACCCTGATAGGCGGCGGGATGATTCCGATTGTGGTTGGTGTAGGCGATGGTGCCCGTATTCCATTCGTTCCCCAGCACATAGCCGAGAACCCAGGGTGAGACGTCGCGCCGGTAGCGGCCACTGCCCTTCATACGATTGAGCATAATGCTTTTTTGACCGTGCAGAACGTCCACCGCCGTGATGGAATCCTGCTTGAGCGCGGCGTAAAACTCCTCGCCGTACGCATCCGAGCCCGAATAATTGGCATAATCCGACACCTGCAGCCCCTGCAGCAGATACAACGGCGATTCGCTTTCCGTATTGAACCGGTAAAAAGCGTTGTAAAAGGTATCGTCATAGATGGTATAAATGCGGATCGTGTTGGCTCCCATCGCCCTGATCTGGGTGAACCATCGAAGCCAGGTTTCCTCCTCCACGGCGAAATCGGTGGAGGCATGGCCCGGTATGCTGGCCGAGAGATTGACGCCCCGCACGGTCAGTGGTTCGAACGCCCCGTCGTCGTTCTTCAGAAGGATCGTTTTCCCCTCTGTTTTGACCGTCGTCTCCACGGGGGCATCCGGTTGAAAATCCAGATAAAATCCACCGTAATAGACGCCGAAATAAAGCCCCAGCAGACAGAGAACAATTGCGGCCGTAACGATTAAAAACTTTTTCATGCCCACCCCCCTTTTCTTTATCTGGTCAGCTCATTCACGGTTTTGGACGGATGACAATACTGGTACAGCGTTTCAATATGTGCATCGAGCCAATCGCCGCGGGCGATGAGAAACGCTTTCAGCCGCTGCACTGCCCCGTCATAGGAGACGTCGTTTCGCTCCACCGGCGTCAGGTAGTTCATGCCGTTATAGCGGGAAAGGTCGAATACATATCCCCATTTCTCCTGGTTCTTCTCCACCTCGTCCCCCAGCCATGCCCTCGTCTCGTCGATATAGGAGAGCAGATTCTTTTCGCTCAGGGCCTTTTGGCGCAGCTGCCGGTATTTTCCCACCACCAGGCTGACAAAGCGCTCGTCTTTCAGCAGCTGTCCGAACCAGGGGGCATTCTGCATGGTAAAGCCCGCTTCATCCCACACGTAATCGATGTAGTTGTCACAGCTGTTGTTGAAGTCCCAGACGCAGGTTTTGAGTTTGCCGCGGGAATTTTTGTAATAAAAGGTGGAGAACCGCCCGGCGTCCACGTTTCGAAAAAACTCATTGATGATAAAGTATTCCGCGAAGGAATTGACGTCGAGGTAATCCGACGCGGCGGTTAAATCGTAGGAATACAGCATCTTTTCTATTTTACTGATGTCGTCCTCGATGTACGCGAGCCGCTGCTGTGTGATCTGGCTGTTCCCCGGATAGCGCACGTCCAGAGCGGACACATCTCCTTTATAGGTATAAAAGGTATAGTTGTCGAGCTCATGATCTCCCTTGCCGGTGCGGTCCCACCGCACGATATAGCTGGTGACGGCGCTGTTCTTCTCCGGCTTCGGGATAGAAATGCGGCCCTCGCCCCGGCTGACGCTCTCTATCAACAGGTACAGGCCCTGGTAGGCCCCGTCCAGATACAGCTCGCAATACCGGACATTCGGGGCATATTCCATGATTTCACCGGAGATATTCAGACAGAGATAATTGCGCATGAGGGTGCGGTCGAGAAAGGGCCCGTTCAGCACCCATTCGTCGTGGGCGGACATCCCGGCCAGTTCCCTGGGGTTCTCCCGCCCCTTTTCATCGACGAGATGTATGGAGTAGGATTTCTTATCAAAGAAGCGTGAGGAATTCCCCCGATACCGGATCTGCGCCTGAGATGACACCGCAGGCGGGTCGCTCGGCCGGTTGTCACCCCTTTGCCCGTCGATGAGGTCAAAAGAGACTGTGAGGGTCTCTTCACCGTTTTCCGTCGTTTCAAAGGTGGTTCCCCCGCTATGCGCGAGAGGCGCGCCAGGCACCTTCTGTCCGCCGGTATCAATGCGCACAATCGGCAGATGGGTGGAATCCTCCGCCGCGGTCTGCGGCGGCTGCCACTGTGCCTGCCGGTGCTGGTGGATTCTGCCGGCCCTCGAGTCGGTTTCCATCTGGTTGAGACCGAGGGAGACCAGCAGCACGCCTACCGCGGTCAAAATGTATAGCCATCTCTTTCTCATCCGCATTTACCCGCTGATTTCGTCGCTCTGCGTGACGACGTTGACATACTCCACGCCGCCGAGGTCATACAGCTTTTGGGTGACGCCCTGCTCTCGCTTATAGGACAGGTTATACGCACTGCGCGGCATTTCATAGATGAATTCCACCGAATCCTCCGTAGTGTTCTTAACCTTCAGAAGCGCCCGCTTGCTGAAATAATCAAAAACCACGCTTTCGATACCCGTCTCTTTGCTTCGTCGGGCACGGATGATCAGCAAAATCCGGTTTTCGTTGCGCACCCTTCCCATGATCAGCAGTACCACAAAAACCACCGCGCTGCCGACACCGGCCACCAGATAGTCGCCCACACCGCAGCAGATACCCACGATGATCGCCCAAAAGATATAGGTGGTATCCCGGGAATCCTTGATAGCGGTACGGAACCGGACGATGGACAGGGCGCCGACCATGCCGAGGGAAAGCGCGATGTTGTTGCCGATGACCGTCATGACGGTGCCCGTCAGAACAGTCAGCGTCACCAGCGACACGTTGAACTTGCGGCTGTACGCCGTCCCGGTATGGGTATACCAATACGATATGTAGATACCGATGCTGATCAGGGCTGACACGATGATGTGCAGTATGACCGCTTCCGCGCTCAGCGATCCGCTTTCTTCCAACAGACCTGCCAGAAATTCTTTCATGAAAGTTCACCCATCTCGTTAAAATTGATAATGCTTGCTGACGGCCCGGCCCAGGCAGTACTTGCTGACGGAGGTTTCACCGGTATCGCATTCCGACAGCATATCCTTGATGTAGCTGAGTAAAAAGCCGTTATATTTCACTTCCAGTACCACCAGATAAGGATCCAGCAGGCTGTTTTCCAGCAGAGACTCCGAAAATATGTCGAACCGGCTCTCCGTTCCGACAAGGTGGTGGTCGAAGGTAACCCGAATCTTGTTTTCTTTCGCTACGAAGGCTTTCCGGCGATACGTGACGACCGTTTTGGGTCGATAGCAGCGCCCCAGCATCAGGGCAAAGCACTCCGCGGCGAAGGATTCTTCATAGCGCAGCAGAACGGAGTATTCCCCCCGGATGAGCCGCTGCGCATCCTCCCTGTCCATACGCAGGGAACGCTTTTTCTGGTTGGCTCCCTGCTTCTGCTTCATCTCCAGCATGGCAAACGGCGTGTCCGGCCCGTAATTGCGCAGACGGATTTTCCGGCGCAGCTCCACGCCGTCCTCTTTCTCTTCAAAATCCTGATCGTCCAGTGTATCGAAATACAGGGAACGGATGAGATACCCTTCCCCGTCACTGTGTGCGTCCAGCGGCAGGATATGGCGCAGATGGTGGCTGTAACGGTAAAACTGGGACAGGGATATCAGGAACTTTTTTTCCTGCCGGAGCACCTCATTCACGGCCCAGCACCTCCTCCAGTGCCTCAAAATCGTGCAGGGCAATGGAAATTGTCTGATCTGGATAGGCGTCTGTCAGCTGTATAAAATTCTCCTCCACCGCCTCGAGCCCCTCTTCAAAATAGGTATTCTTTTCTGTCAGGCCGTGGGTGCCGGGCGCTTTCAGTTCATAAACCGACAGCAGCTCTCTGTTATATTTTTTTGCCAGCGCGGCCTCGGTCTCGATATGCTCGATTTCTTTCCCCCGGTAATAGTTCATCACCGCCACCTTGTCGCAGCAGGAACGGATCAGCGTTTCCAGCTCCCGCTCAAACCCCTTGCTGTCGAAGTAATACGGCATGCAGACAATAACCTCCAACCCATACCCTTTGGCACGGTCGTAGGCGGTTTTCATGCCCGCGACAAACGAGTCCATCACCTCCTGCGCGCTCCCGTTTTCCCATTCGTCCAGCAGGTAAGGCTCTACATCGATCAAAATACCTTTCAGCTTTTTGCCCGGCAGTGTCCGGTTGATCTCCGCCATCCGATCCACCTCTTCACACAGGGCGTTTCCCTCCGGCTGCAGCGCCCACTGCGGGTCACCCGTCAGAAAATAGACGTCGGTGCCCTGCTCTTCCGCATTGCTGAGAAAGGAGACGATCGACTCCTCATCCAAATCCCGGGAAAAGTTTTGGTACAACACGTTGAGCTTTTGTTCCTTCATAACCTGGAAAAGACGCCCCGGATCCGCGACAATGCCGGTACTCCAGGAAAACAGGGCACCACCAGACGATTCCGGTTGTTTAGGCTGGCAGCCGGCCAGCAGAATACCAAGGAAAAGCATTTGAACCATACAATATAAC
>JAAWQC010000052.1 GCA_022800315.1 Clostridiales bacterium | reverse complement strand
CGTGGATATTCAATATAGCTGCCTGTAAATTGATTGTTGTTCGCTCCAGGTGTCTCCTATCAGGCTTTGGCGGGAGCTATGCCACTTACGTGAACAATGTCTTTTATGCTGAGACACAGAGCTCTTCTCAGTCACATCCGATATGAAGAATCTGTGATAGTGCCGCGTGCCACTGGTCAATTAATCTCTGTCGCCGCGAAGTATCCATACTAGGGTCAAATTCTTGATCTGTCGTCCGTTTGCGGAGCAGCTCATCCATATTCCACCAGCCACAGACAAGACCCGCCAGACAGGCCGCGCCCAGAGCGGTCGTTTCATGAATCAGTGGACGGATCACCTTTCGTCCCAGAATATCCGCCTGAAACTGCATAAGGAAATCGTTGGCGCTGGCTCCGCCGTCTACGCGAAGGCTGGAAAGGGCAAGGTCGGTATCCGCTTCCATTGCCTCCACCAGGTCCATAGACTGATAGCCGATGGACTCCAGTGCGGCGCGCACAATATGGCTGCGGCCGCTGCCTCGGGTCAGCCCGCAGATCGTACCGCGTGCGTACATATCCCAATAGGGAGCGCCAAGACCCGTAAAGGCAGGAACCATTACAACTCCTCCTGTATCCTCCACCTGACGGGCAAAAAATTCGCTTTCCTCTGCATTGCTGATTAAGCCAAGCCCGTCGCGCAGCCATTGGATAACAGCGCCGGCTGAAAAGACGCTGCCTTCCATGGCATATTCGGGCCGGCCAGGGACCGTTCCTGCCGTCAGGGTGGTCAGCAGGCCGTGACGGCTGAGACGAAATTCAGGGCCCATATTCATCAGAAGAAAGCAGCCGGTACCATAGGTATTTTTGCAGTCACCCTTACGAAAACAGGTTTGACCGAAAAGGGCAGCCTGCTGGTCACCCACAGCGGAGGCGATGGGGACATCGACCCCCTCCAGATTGGTTGTGCCAAACAGATGGGAGGATGGGACCACTTCCGGCAGCATGCAGCGGGGGATATCCAATTCATATAGGATGTTTTCGTCCCAGTCGAGAGAATGGAGATTGAACATCATGGTGCGCGACGCGTTGGTATAGTCAGTGGCATGGACGCGTCCGCCTGTCAGCCGCCAGATCAGCCAGGTGTCCACCGTTCCAAAAAGCAGTTCGCCTCTTTTGGCGCGTTCACGGGCGCCGGGTAGATGATCCAGCAGCCATTTGACCTTGGTTGCCGAGAAATAGGCATCAATACGCAATCCGGTGTTTTCGCGGATATACTGCTCGCACCCATCCGCCACCATCTGCTCGCATTGGGGCGCAGTCCGCCTGCACTGCCAGACGATGGCGTTATAAATCGGCCGGCCGGTTTTACGATCCCAGACGATAGTGGTTTCCCGTTGATTGGTGATGCCAATGGCCGCGATTTGACCGGCAAAAACACCGCTGTCGCGCAGGACACGCTTCATCACTTCCCGCTGTGAATCCAGGATTTCCTCAGCATCGTGTTCCACCCAGCCGGCCTGGGGATAAAATTGTTCGTATTCTTTCTGCGCCATCGAAACGATATGCTGGTTTCGATCGAAGAGGATGGCGCGCGAGGTGGTGGTTCCCTGATCCAGCGCCAATATATAGGAGGGTTCCATCTGATTTGCCCCTTTCCTTTATCCGCTCAGACGATTTGGTTAGATTATACCACTTGCGCCTTGAAATACCAACGGGAGTTAACGGGGGAACAGAGGTTAAGTTTTTGTGAAGCCTGTTGGTCCGGGAAGGGAATACGTTGCGTGGAAATAAGGACTATGTTATAATTGACCTGCCAGTTTACAGACAAAAGCTGGTGTGGAATATAAAGGGATCAGAAAAATAGCGTTTGCCCCTGTTTGCCGACGCTGAAATCGGCAGGACAAACGGTGAAGCGTAATCTAGCAGAAGAAGGCCGTGACAATATGCAGAATAAACTGATTGAGATAGAATTTGACGGCGCCTGGGTGCTGAAAACCAGCAAGGAGCAGATACTGCCGGTGGATACTTTTGTCAGAGAGCTGACTGAGGGCATCGGAAAAGACGACGCTGTGAAAATACTGAAGAAGAATTTTGTATCCTGCCGTTTGCTGGTAGCGTTGGAGGATACGGGGAAGTTCGACCTGAATAAAAAAGTGGAAGAAATCCTGCGTCATGAACTGAAAATAGAAGAAGGCGCAGATATCTGCGTTTACAGTACCAAGGAATTGTCAGAGGAAGAAGCGGATAAGCTGCTGAATAACGAGGGTGACGGCGGGAAAAAGGAACCGGTCCCGGATGAAAAACGGAAAGAAGGGGCCGAAGTCTCTGTTGCGTCGGACAAGGAGGCGCCGCAGAAGGCGTATGACCGAATTCAGGAGCTGGTGGGAGCGGAAGATTTCAAAAAAATGGCGGACGAATTTGTTGCCATTGCTCCCCAGATCAAGGAACTGAAGGCGGACCGCGCTTTTCTGTTCCAGAATTACCTTTTTTCCATCAACGACGGCTGCGGCTTTTCCACGGCGCTCGAATTGATGGCCGATTTGTTTGACGAGCTGGGACTCTTCCGGTTTCAGGGGAAAAGGAAGGTCACCGAGCTGAAAATGGAGGCGCCCTCCAACGATGAGGATATGTCGCCGGTGATGAAGGTGCTCGATTTCATACAGGGACGGGCCAATTACCGCGGTATCGTTTCGGTGGATATCAGCCCCTGGATACAAAAGACCGAAGACCCGCGCTTTTGCAGGATGCTGGGAGAGATACACGATGCGGAGGATCAGTTCCTGTTTGTTTTCCGTGTGCCCTTTATCGAAAACGATGTGCTGGAAACGGTGCGTTCCCATCTGAACGACGTTCTCTATACCCGTGTGGTGACCTTTGTCCCCTTTTCCAACGAGGAGCTGGCGGTATGCGCCGCCAAGCAGGTGGAGAAATGCAATTTCCATATGACAGACGACGCCTGGCCCGTCTTTGAAATGAAACTGGCGGAGGAAAAGAGCGACGGCCGGTTTTACGGGATCAACACCATTGAAAAAATGGTGGACGAGATGGTCTATCTGAAATTACTGAGCAACAGCCGCCATGGTACGGCCGACACGGTCATACGGCAGGAGGATATCGAGGATCTTTGCCGCCAGAGCGCCAATAACAAAAAAAATGGCATGGAAATGCTGGACGACATGATCGGTATGAGCGCGATCAAGGATCGGGTCACCGAAATGATTGCTCAGATCGAAATGCAGAAAGAGCTGTGCGAGGGCAACAAGGAACTGGAGCGCCCCTGCTTACATATGCGCTTCGTGGGGCATCCCGGTACGGGCAAGACCACGATTGCCCGTATCCTGGGCAAGATATTCAAGGAAAAGGGAATTCTCAGCATCGGAAATTTCTACGAGGTATCGGGCCGGGACCTCTGCGGCCGCTATGTGGGGGAAACCGCTCCCAAAACCAGTGAAATCTGCCGCAGCGCCTATGGCTCGGTGCTGTTTATCGACGAGGCATATTCCCTGTATAACGGCGATGACAACAGCCGGGATTACGGCAAGGAGGCCATTGCCACTCTCATCTCGGAAATGGAAAACCACCGGGACAACATGGTGGTGATCCTGTCGGGTTATCCCGATGAGATGAAAACCCTGATGGACGCCAATCCCGGCCTGGCGGGACGGGTCCCCTATGAGCTGGAATTTCCCAACTATACGCGGGAGGAGCTGACCTCCATTTTTCTGCATATGGCAGGACGCAGTTTTCCCTTCGGGGACGGTTTTACCGAAGCGGCCCAGCAGTTTTTCGATTCTATCAGTGCGGAACAATACAAGGCCAAGACCTTCAGCAACGCCCGGCTGGCGCGTAACCTTTATGAACGCGTCTGGTCGAAAGCCGCTATCCGGCGCAGCCTGAACAAATCGGAGCCCGTTGCGCTGATGGCGGAAGATGTGGGCAAAGCAATCACGGACAAGGAATTCGCTGAGCTGCTCAAAAAGAATTCCAAGAAAACGATTGGTTTCGGCGCAGCCGATTAACTGATAAACAAGTTTGAAAGGATGATTTTTATGAGTGAAATGGACGAAAAGGACCGTAAGGCGGCACAGACAATCTTCAACACCCTCTGCAGTGCCCTGGACGATATAGAATACCATTATAAGAAGGATGAGGATGAGCTGGAGGTCCGCTACGACGTGCAGGGCGACGACCTGCCCATGGACTTTACCATTTCGGTATTCGGCGACCGGGACGTGATCCGTCTGCTGTCCTTCCTGCCCTTCAAGGTGGCGGAGGAGCGCCTGCCCGATGTCACGATGGCCATCTGCTGGATCAACGATCATCTGCTCAACGGCAGCTTCGATATCACATTGGAGCGCGGCCAGATCACCTTCCGCATGACCCAGAGCTATCGGGACAGTCTGATCGATATCGAGTTGTTCAAGTACATGATCTTTGTGTCCATTAACACGGTGGATGAGTACAACGACCGTCTGTTTATGGTATCCCAGGGCAAAATGACCATGGAGGAACTTCAGGCGGCTGAAGATCAGTAAGGCGGTTCGACGGATAATAAAGAGCAGCCGGGGAGTATCTTCCGGCTGCTCTTTTGATAAGCGATGATGACAGGCTATTCGGTTTTTGCTCTCTGCCCGACCAAACGCTTTCGGAAACGGGGATAGAGGCGTCGGGAGGCAAACACGCAGATCGCAGCGATGCCAAGACCGATGAGCATACCCGCCAGCACGTCGCTGGGATAGTGGACGAAGAGATACAAACGGGAAAAGGCGATAGCCGCCGCGACGGCAAAAGCAGCGACGCCGTATCGTCGGTTGGCGGCAAACAGGACGCCCGCCGCGGCAAAGGATGTCATCGAATGGGCGGAGGGAAAGGACGACCCGGAGGGGACCGGTATCAGCAGCGGTGTGCCGGGATAGGCGATACAGGGGCGGGTGCGGCCAATCAGGTTTTTGAGTCCAAAATTCCCCACCAGCAGGCAGAGGAGGAGCACGCCGAGCAGGAGCAGACCGTGCTTTCGGTATTTCTTCTGCACGAGCAGAAGTGCTGCTCCGATCAGCCAGATGAAGCCGATGTCACCCAGAGAGGTTATCGCTGTCATCAGCGGATCGAGAAAGTCGGAACGCACATGCTGCTGTATAAAAAACAACACGCTGCTGTCCCATTGCTGCAGCCATTCCATGTATATCGTCTCCAATAGGGAAATACTAACAGGGTGAAAATCCATGTCGGGAGGAGAGGGATCCGATGAAAACCGCAGAAAAGGGGGGACAGCGTATGTGGATCCTCTTTGCGCTGCTGTCCGCCGTTTTTGCCGCCATTACCTCCATACTGGCCAAAATCGGCATCGAGGGCATCAATTCCAACCTGGCGACCGCCATACGAACGGTAGTCGTACTGATAATGGCCTGGGGAATCGTCTTTATCACCGGCGCCCAGCACGGTATCCACGACATATCGGGGCGCAGTATGCTGTTCCTGATCCTGTCGGGGATTGCCACGGGCCTGTCCTGGCTGTGCTATTACAAGGCGATCCAGATCGGAGACGTGTCGCGGGTGGTCCCCATCGACAAGTTCAGCGTCGTCATTACGATGATACTGGCCTTTATCATACTGCACGAGACGGTCACCGTCAAATCGGTAGTCGGCGGCCTGCTGATTACCGCGGGCACCTTTGTCATGATTCTGTAATGGTAAAATCATACCCTATTTTCCTTAATCCGCGGTGAACAGATTCTGAAGAAATTCGAAAGACCTGTGAGGAAACGAGGTGACTCCTGTGGCATTGACCACCGAGCGGCTGGTACTGAGACGCTTCACGGCAGAAGATGCCGACGCGGTATTTACGCTGCTGCGGGATCGGGAAGTCAATACCTTCCTGCCGTGGTTCCCGATGGAAACACCGAAAGAAGCCGGCGCGTTCCTGCGCGATAACCTGTTGTCTCCCGGCGAATGCGGGGGGACGTACTGCGCCGTCTGCCTGCGAGAACACCCGGGACCTGTCGGCTACCTCCATCTGTCGGCCGACGACAGCCACGATTTCGGCTACGCGCTGCGCAAGGAATACTGGCACCGGGGAATTGTTACCGAGGCGGGGGCTGCTTTTCTGGAACAGGTGAGAAAAGCGGGAATCCCCTACATAACCGCGACCCACGATGTGCACAACCCGCGCAGCGGCGAGGTCATGAAAAGGCTCGGCATGACCTACCGGTATTCCTATGAGGAACAGTGGCAGCCCAAAAATAAACAGGTCGTCTTCCGTCTGTATCAGCGGAATTTCGACGGGCAGGACGACCGGACGTATGCGAAATACTGGGATATCTATCCGGTACACTTTATCGAGCGAATCGAAAACAGCACGGCGTCACCGCCACATGAGCGGTGACGCCGTGTTTTCCATCTTTCCATCGCCGCGGTGGACCCGCAGCCGGTAGAGGGGAGAAATGGGTTTAGATGATGACGAAACCCATCTTTTTCATCGCTTTGTCGAGGGTGCGGCGGGCCACTGTTTCCGCCCGTTCGGCGCCCTGTTTCATCAATGCGTCCAGCTGCGCCTTATCCGCCATGAACTCGCGGAACCGTTCCTGAATGGGGCGCAGGGTGTCGGCCACCGCTTCGCCCACCGCCGTTTTAAAATCGCCGTAGCCGCGGCCGTCAAACTCGGCTTCGATACCGTCCAGCGGCTTGCCGGTGCAGGCGCTGTAGATTTCCATCAGGTTGTTGATGCCGTCCTTGCCCTCGCCGTAGCAGACGCAGGCCTCGCTGTCGGTGACGGCGCGCCTGAATTTGCGCATGACGGTGTCGGGATCATCCTTGAGGGAAATAAAGGCGTTCTGGTTTTCATCCGACTTGGACATTTTGCGCGCGGGTTCCTGCAGGGAGCGCACACGCGCGCCGGTTTTCATGATAGTGGGCTCGGGGATGACGAAGACATCGCCGTACAGGCTGTTGAAGCGTTCCCCGATGTCGCGGGTCAGCTCCACGTGCTGCTTCTGGTCGGCGCCCACCGGCACCACGTCGGGACGGTACAGCAGGATATCCGCCGCCATCAGGGAGGGATAGGCGAAGAGTCCCAGATTGATATTGTCCGCGTGCTTCTGCGCCTTATCCTTGAACTGGGTCATGCGGGACAGCTCCCCGTACTGGGTGTGGCAGGCCAGCAGCCACGCCAGCTGGGCGTGGCTGGGTACCTGGGACTGCACGAACAGCAGGCTTTTTTCGGGGTTGAGGCCGATAGCCAGCAGCAGGGCGAACATCTCCCGAATCTGCTGGCGGAATTTCGCGGGCTCCTGCCGCACCGTGATGGCGTGCAGGTCGGCCACGGCGAAGAAACACTCGTATTCGTCCTGCATGTCCACCCAGTTGCGCAGCGCCCCCAGGTAATTGCCCAGTGTGGGTACGCCGGAGGGCTGAATGCAGCTGAGGGCCCTCGGCTTGCGGACGGTATTCTGATTTTCCATTAATCGTCATCCTTTCCAATCGGGCGGGGCATAAAAAAATCCCGTCCCACTTCTGGGACAGGAAGTCATCCTGCGGTACCACCCGGATTCAGCCGGCGCTATCCACGCGCCGGTCACGCTCTGCTCCGGATAACGGCCGGATGCCGTCCTTCCTACCCCCGGCGCTGCCGGGCTCGGTCAGCCCTCACAAGGTCCATTCCCCACGGCCGTGACCGCCGCCTTCCCACCTCCGGCGGCTCTCTGTGCGTCTGCAAATCGCGGGTACTTGCTCCTGTTCAACGGTTTATCGTGTGCTCTCATTGTATGCGCTGCGGCTGTATTTGTCAAGGAAGAAATCCCGGTGCAATGCCTCAGAACAGCCGGAGCTGTTCCGTGGAATAGCCCTGGCGGTACGCGCTGACGATATCCTGCATTTTGTACAGCAGGCCGTGTTCCCGGCACCGGTCGGTAAAGAGCGCCCACAGCTGTTTGGCGCGGGGTGAGACGCAGGAATAACGGGTGCCGTACCGCGCGATATAGCGTTCCTTCATACCGGGAAACCGTTCGTCCAGCCGTTCGAAATAATACTGTCGCTGATTTTGACGCAGTGTCATGCCAAAGGCGGGGTAGATAAAGCGCGCGCCCGAATCGGCCGCCCGCTCCACCAGGGAGAGGACGCTGTCGTCGGAATCCTCCAGAAAGGGAAGGACCGGCATCAGCAGCACACCGGTGAACAGCCCGGCCCCGCTCAGCCGCCGGATTGCCTCCAGCCGGGCGGAGGGGGAGGGGGCGCGGGGCTCTATTTTTGCCGCCAGCTCATCGTCGCAGGTGGTCACCGTGACCTTGCACAGCACGGGGGAGTGGCGGGCGATATCGGACAATACGTCGATGTCGCGGACGATCAGGTCGCTTTTGGTGGCGATGGCGGCGCCGAAACCGTAAGCGTCCAGCAGTTCGAGGGCGTGACGGGTCAGCTTCTCCTCTTTCTCGAAGGGGTTATAGGGATCGCTCATGGCACCGGTCATCACCACCCCCGGCTTCATTTTCCGCCGCAGCTCGTCCCGCAGGAGGGGCAGGGCGTTTTCCTTGGCGCGCACCGTGTCGAAATCGTCGATGCGATAGCACTCGCTGCGGCTGTCGCAGTAAATGCAGCCGTGGCAGCAGCCCCGGTATAGATTCATGCTGTAGTCGGTGCCGAACCAGCCGTTCTTCTGATAGCCGGACAGGATGGTTTTCGCGGGGGTAGTAAGCATGGGGACGCCTCCTTTTCTCTGCCGGTGGTTCGCAGACGCTTAGTGCGGCGGTTTCACAGCGACCTGTGATTTTCCTAAAACGAAAACTACGCAGGATCGTCCGAATCCTTTTTTATCATACCACAGGAAACCGGACAACTGTATGTCAAATTTCCTCCCTTGACAAATCCTTTCATCACTGTTACACTTTAAAGCGTAACAGTGATGAAAGGGAGTAATCCATATGATCGTGATATTGAAGCCCCATCCCGATAAAGAAAAGCTGCACCAGCTGTCCAGTACGCTGGAGGGATATGGCGTCACCCTTCATGTCAGCGAGGGGGCGCAAACCACCATCATCGGCCTGGTGGGAGACACCTCCCGGGTGGATATCGACCTCATCCGTGCCAACGAACTGGTGGAAAACGTCACCCGTGTCTCCGAACCCTTCAAGGCCGCCAACCGGAAGTTCCATCCCGACGACACCCATATACCGGTGGAAGGCCGCCTGATCGGGGAGGGCACCTTCCACGTGATTGCGGGCCCCTGCTCGGTGGAGAGCGAGGAGCAGATCATCGGCGTGGCCCAGGCGGTGAAGCGGAGCGGCGCCACCTTTCTGCGCGGCGGCGCTTTTAAGCCGCGGACGTCGCCCTATGCCTTTCAGGGCCTGCACGCCGACGGGCTGAAGCTGCTGCTGCAGGCGCGGAAGGCCACCGGCCTGCCCATCGTCACCGAGATCATGAACCTCAACCATCTGGACCTGTTCAGCGAGGTGGACGTCATCCAGGTGGGGGCGCGCAATATGCAGAACTTCGAGCTGCTCAAGGAGCTGGGCCGCAGTGACAAGCCCATACTGCTCAAGCGGGGACTGGCCAACACGCTGGAGGAATTCCTGATGAGCGCCGAATACATCATGGCAGGCGGCAACGAAAAGGTCATCCTGTGTGAACGGGGCATCCGCACCTTTGAGACCATGACCCGCAATACGCTGGACATTTCGGCGATCCCGATGCTCAAGCACCTGTCCCACCTGCCGGTGGTGGTAGACCCCAGCCACGCTACCGGTATCCCGTGGCTGGTGGAGCCGCTGGCCAAGGCGGCGGTGGCGGCGGGCGCCGACGGCCTGATGATCGAGGTACACAACGATCCCAAACACGCCCTGTGCGACGGGGCCCAGTCGCTGACACCGGCGGAATTCGACCGGGTCATGAAGGTGATCGAGCCTCGCGCCGCCCTGGAGAACAAGCGGATGGGGCTTGCCTGATGGAAAAATAGAGGGGGACGGCGGGGTGCGCCGTCCCCTGCCTTTCCATTATGGCATGTTTTGCTTGACAAACCCGTTTCCAGATGTTAGGATACAACAAATGAAAAATGCCCGTGAGGGAGTAGGCGGCGCGCTTTGGCGTGTGGTAAGTCAACATACTGATGGGGGCCGCAAGGCTTCGGTCTGGCTTATCTTAAATGACGAGACTCATGTATCGCTTTGACAGCCATACAGGGAGTCTCTGTTTTGATGGACTTCGGTCGGCTTGTGAAAGCGGTACCGGGGTCTTTTTCGTTGTCTAAAAACGGGAGGAAGATGAGCTATGCCAACCTGTCAGACAGAACGGACAAACGAAGAACGCCAGGCTTTTCAGGAGCGGGGAGAGGAAACGGTGCGCCGGCTGGGCACCGATGCCGAACGGGGGCTGACCGAGGAGCAGGCGGCCCGGAGCCGCGAGCGGTACGGCGTCAACGCGTTCAGCCGGGAGAAGCCGGTGCCGCTGTTCCGCCGTATCGGGGCGGCCGCCGGCGAGCCCATGATTATCATGCTGATTCTGGCGGCGGTGATCACGCTTTTCGTCAATATCGCGCGGGCCGCCACAGGGGGAGAGGCCGATTTTCTGGAATGTGTCGGTATCTTCGTCGCCATTTCCCTGTCGGTGGTCATCACGGTGGTGATGGAGGGGCGCAGCGCCAAAGCCTTCGAGACGCTGAACCGCATCACCGAGGATACCCAGGTCAAGGTGGTGAGGGACGGTGAAATCCGCCTGATCTCCCAGCGGGAGGTAGCGGTGGGAGATATCCTGTGTGTGGAGACAGGGGACAAGCTGCCCGCCGACGCGCGGCTGCTGAGCGCGACCTGCCTGATGGCGGATGAATCCGCCCTGACCGGCGAGAGCATGGCGGTGTGCAAGGAGCCCGGCGCGGTCTATGAGTCGGCGGACACCCCTGTCGCCGAGCGCGGCAACATGCTGTACGCCGGCTGCTTTATCACGGGGGGCAGCGGCCGGGCGGTGGTGACCGGCGTCGGTGACCACACCGAGTTCGGCAAAATCGCCCGGGGCCTGTCCTCCACCGAGGCGTCGTCCACCCCTCTGCAGGAGAAGATGGCCGTACTGGGCAAGCGGATCACCATCCTGGGCGCCACCGCGGCGGCGGTGGTTTTCCTCATCCAGCTGGCCGTTTTCCTGGCAAACGGCACCGCGTCGCTGGATACGGTGTCCGAGGCTTTCATCACCAGCATCGTCCTGATCGTGGCGGCGGTGCCGGAGGGACTGCCCACCATCGTGGCGGTCTCCCTGGCCGTCAATATCATCAAGATGTCCCGGCAGAATGCCCTGGTCAAAAAAATGATCGCCTGTGAGACGGTGGGCTGCATCAACGTCATCTGCTCCGACAAGACCGGCACCCTGACCGAGAACCGCATGACCGTCACCGACGTTTACACCGCCGGAGGCGGCCTCTGCCGGCCGGCCCAGCTGGACGACAGCGCCCTGATGCAGAATTTCTGCATCAACGGTACGGCGGACGTGAACTTTGAGGACGGACGCACCGTTTTCATCGGCAACCCCACCGAATGCGCCCTGCTGGCCGCCGCCCACAAGGCGGGCGCCGACTACCGCGCCCGGCGCGGGGACGCCGACATCGTCCACGTGGTCCCCTTCTGTTCCGAAACCAAGAGTATGACCACCGTGGTGCGCCGGGCGGGCGGCTTTACCGCCTACAGCAAGGGCAGCCCGGAAAAAATCCTCTCCCAATGCCTGCTGAGCGATCGGGAGAAACGGCAGGCGGAGGAAGAAATCCTCCGGTTCCAGAAAAAGGCCTGCCGGGTGCTGGCCTTCGCCCATAAGGAGATCGACGGCCCGGATGATTTCCTGACCGCGACCGATTCCCTTGAGGAAGGATTGTCCTTCGACGGCTTTGTGGCTATCACCGATCCCCTGCGGGAGGACGTATACGCCGCGGTGGAGCGCTGCCGCACCGCGGGCATCGAGCTGAAAATGCTCACCGGCGACAACGTGGTGACGGCCACGGCCATCGCCGACGAGCTGCACATTCTCGACAATGACCGCGCCGTGGTGGAGGCCGCCTTCATCGACGGGCTCACCGACGAGGAGCTAGCCCGGACCCTGCCCTGCATCCGCGTCATCGCGCGGAGCACGCCGCTCATCAAAATGCGGGTGGTCAAAGCGCTGAAAGCACAGGGCAACGTGGTGGCGGTCACGGGGGACGGTATCAACGACGCCCCCGCCATCAAGAACGCCGACGTGGGCATCGCCATGGGCATATCGGGTACCGAGGTGTCCAAGGAGGCCAGCGACATCGTGTTGCTGGACGATTCCTTCACCACCATCGTCAAGGCGGTCCAGTGGGGCCGCGGCATCTATGAAAACTTCCAGCGCTTCATCCAGTTCCAGCTCACCGTGAACCTGTCGTCGGTGGCGGTGGTGCTGTGCTCCCTGCTGGCGGGCTTCGCCGCGCCCTTCACCGCCCTCCAGCTGCTGTGGATCAACATCATCATGGACGGCCCGCCCGCACTGACCCTGGGCCTGGAGCCCATTCGGGGCGACCTGATGAAGCGGCGGCCCACCCTGCGCGGCGCCAGCATCGTATCGGCGGGGATGCTGGCCCGTATCGTGGTCAACGGCCTGTTTATTGCAGCGGTATTCATGGCCCAGCACTGGACCAATTTCCTGGGCGGCACGGCGGAGCAGCTGCCCACCATCCTGTTCACCCTGTTCGTGGTCTTCCAATTGTTCAACGCCTTCAACAGCCGGGAGCTGGATGACACCAGCGTGTTTTGCAACCTGTCCGCCAACAAGCTGATGCTGGGCGTGTTCGCCCTGACCTTCGGTCTGCAGGTGGTCATCACCCAGTTCGGCGGCGCCTTCTTCGGTACCGTGCCCCTGTCCTTCGGCCTGTGGGTGAAGATCGTGCTGGTGACCTTCACCGTCGTGCTGGCCTCCGAGCTGGTGAAGTGGGGCAAGCGTCTGATCAGAAAAAACCGGGCGTGAGAGGTTTTATCGGGAAGGTGGAATATTATCACTTGACTAATGGGCCACAATAACATATTATGGTTATGGGCTACGAAAGTGTGGTGAAGGATTTGCCCGACAAAAAGAAGATGGGGCGTCCTACGGATAATCCAAAGGGTGTCTCTGTTCACGTCAGGCTGGACGGGGAGGCGGACTCCATACTGCAGGAATACTGTGAGCAGAAGCAAGTCACCCGGACCGAGGCCATACGCAGAGGCATTAAAAAACTAAAGGACGACCTCAAAAAATAGAAGGAAGCGGCCCGCCCACTACAGCAAAACCGCTTCCCTCACACCCACAGCCGTCCGAAGACGATTGCAGTGTAAATAGTATAACATAAAATCATGTGCGTGCAAATGATTTTATGGATGCGCATGCGATCTCTTTCAGGGGCTGTGAGATAACGACGAAAGGGGAAAGGCATATGAGCTTGCCGGTATCCGATTTTGTGGATATCCGCATCGACGAGATCGCGCAGGAGCTGCGGCGTACCAACGGGGAATACGCGCTGGCGATGGACCGGCGCAAAAATCTGTACAGCAATCTGGATTCCATCATTATGCGGGAGGAGTCGGTCACGATCTGCGCGAGGGATTGCCTGGATTTTCAGGAATTCTTCGAACAGGATTTTGTTGCGGCGGCCCTGCTGCAAAAAGAACTGTACAGACAGGGCTGCCGCGACGCGGTGGAGCTGCTTCGTCAGCTCCACGTGTTGGCGTAAAATCAAAAAGGAGGGATGAGGCGTGGCTCAACCGCTGTTTCAGCCGGGGGAGCGGGACAAACTCCGGCGGCATTTCGGGGAGGATTTCTATCGGCGGCTGATAGCCGTTGTGGACGAGTATACCGGACGCTGGTCGCTGCGGGAGCTGCGCTTCCTTCCCTCCTATTCGGCGAACGCACGGGCAGGGTAGCTTTCCTCGCCGCTCTGCTGGATGAGATATAACAAGGGGCGCGTCATATGACGCGC
>JAAWQC010000051.1 GCA_022800315.1 Clostridiales bacterium | reverse complement strand
CCGCCCGCCGGCGGGCGGCCCTCCCTGGCCTCATTGCAAAATCCGTGTCATCTTCTTCGCGCAAAACAGATACCGCGGCATACGGCCAATCGTTTCCTCCCTGTGATTTCTTCGCAATTTCTTTTGCCTGCCGGTTGCCTTTTCCACCGGGATATTGTAGAATGGAATCAAGCACAAGCAAGGAGGAAGTTTCATGTCCGTAACACTTGAAACCCGGTATCTGGAGGGCTTTGTCCGCTCCCACGAGCTGGGGGCCCTGCAGACGCAGGTGAATGCCGCCCACGAAATGCTCCACGCCGGCACCGGCCTGGGAAGCGATTTTCTCGGCTGGCTTACCCTGCCCACCGACTATAATAAAGAGGAGTTCGCCCGTATCCAGGCCGCGGCAGAACGCATCCGCAGGGACACCGACATCCTGATCGTCATCGGTATCGGCGGTTCCTATCTGGGCGCCCGCGCTGCCATCGAATTCCTGAAATCCCCCAACTATAACGCCAAGAAGAAAGACACCCCCGACATTTATTTCGCGGGCAACAGCATCAGCGCGGCCGCGCTGTCCGAGCTGCTGGAGCTGTGCGAGGGCCGGCGGGTGTCTGTCAATGTCATCTCCAAATCGGGCACTACCACCGAGCCCGCCATCGCTTTCCGCGTGTTCCGCGACTATCTCGAGCGTACGGTGGGCCATGAAGAAGCGAAGAAACGCATCTACGCCACCACCGACCGGGCCCGCGGCACCCTGAAGGCTTTCGCCGACCGGGAAGGTTACGAAACCTTTGTGGTCCCCGACGATGTAGGCGGCCGTTATTCGGTGCTCACCGCAGTGGGCCTGCTGCCCATCGCGGCGGCCGGCTGCGACATCACTGCCCTTATGGAGGGCGCCGCCGAAGCCCAGAAGGCGCTGAACGACCCCTCTCTCGACAGCAACGACTGCTACCGCTACGCAGCAGCCCGCAACGTCCTGCTGCGCAAGGGACGCGCGGTAGAGCTGATGGTCAGCTATGAGCCCTGCTGCACCATGATGGGCGAGTGGTGGAAACAGCTGTACGGTGAAAGCGAAGGCAAGGACGGCAAGGGCCTGTTCCCCGCCTCGGTCACCTTCTCCACCGATCTGCATTCTCTCGGCCAGTTCGTGCAGGACGGCTCCAATATTCTGTTCGAAACGGTGCTGCAGTTCGACCGCAATCCCGGCGAGCTGATTATTCAGGAGGACGCGGAAAACGTGGACGGCCTCAATTTCCTGGCCGGCCGCTCCATGAGCGAGATCAACCGCAAAGCCTTCGAGGGCACCGTGCTGGCCCACTCTGACGGCGGCACCCCCAGCCTGGTGCTCCGCGTGCCTGCGGCGGACGAACGCTCGCTGGGCTACCTGATCTATTTCTTTGAAAAAGCCTGCGCCGTATCGGGCTACCTGCTGGGGGTCAATCCCTTCGACCAGCCCGGTGTGGAAAGCTATAAGCGCAACATGTTCGCCCTGCTGGGCAAACCCGGTTATGAAGGCGAAAAGGCCGTGCTGGAAAAGCGTCTCG
Organism: Clostridiales bacterium; assembly: GCA_022800315.1. Classification (GTDB taxonomy): domain Bacteria; phylum Bacillota; class Clostridia; order Oscillospirales; family Acutalibacteraceae; genus Avimonas_A. The sequence goes on along the minus strand of JAAWQC010000051.1, from coordinate 12,482 downwards.
GCCTGTAAAAATGCCTAAGACCGCTCATTCGCGGTTATACTATATATTAGGAGGAGTTAAAAATGATGACCTTGATCCTCGGAAAGAAAGGCTCCGGCAAAACCAAGCGCCTGATCGAATTGTGCAACCAGGCGACCCAACAATCCAAGGGCAATGTGGTCTTTATTGAAAAGAACGGCGTGTCCATTTTCGACGTCAGCCATCAGGCGCGTCTGGTGGTGGCCGACGATTACGGCGTCAAGGGCTTCGACGCGTTCTACGGCTTTATCGCCGGTATGTGCGCGGGCAACTACGACCTGACCGACATCTTTGTGGATTCCACCCTGAAGATCGGCGGCGCCGACCTGGATCAGCTCGCTGACTTCGCTGAAAAGCTGGGCGCCCTGTCCGACAAAGCGGAAACCAACGTCACCCTGTCCATCTCAGCGGATAAGAGCGAAATCCCCGCCAAGGTGCTGGAACTGGCTAAGGTGCTGTAAAACTAACTGGCAAACGCAGAAAAACCTTCCTGTCCCTCGTTCAGCAGGGCTCCTGTTGGGCGGGGGACTGTCTTTACAGAGATCCGCCTCCCGGCGGCCTCTGTAAAGGGAAGAATGAAGTTGTCGGGAAGTGTACACTGCCTGTCAGGAAAATGCGGCAGCGTTTTCGAGGTCGCCGCACGCTCTGGCGGGTATCTATCCCTTTCAGGCGGCGACAAGGCGTCGCCGCACCACTTCCTTCTTCCGCGTGGCAGGTATGCTCTCCCTCCCGGCGGCCCTGTAAAGAGTTGTCGGGAAGTCTACACGCCTGTAAAACGGCCGCCGGGAAATAAACATGAAAAGAACGGCATCGCGGGAACTGCCGTTCGAAAGGATCGAAAACACATGGGAATCTGGTATGAAGGCAATCTGAACAAAGAGGAAAACCGGCACGAGGAAAACGGCGTCACCTTCTTTGTCCGCGGCGTCCGGGTGGTAAACGGCGTCCGCTATGAACGGTACGCGGTCAAGACCCACTTCATCGAACGGGGCGAGGATTATGTGGAAGTGGTCCGCCGCTACCTCTCCCCCCTCTGCCAGCCGGGCGATGTGGTCACCGTCAGCGAAAAGGTGATTTCCATGTGCCAGAACAACACGGTGGAAATGAAGGATGTCCGCGTGGGCTTCTGGGCGAAATTCCTGTCCAAATTCGCCACTCATAACCACAACGGCATCGGTATGGACGAGCCCTACAAACTGCAGCTGGCCATCAACATGCGAGGCTTGCCCCTGATCCTGTGGGCCAGCCTGTGCGGTGCGGTATGCCGTGTGTTCGGTAAGAGAGGCGTTTTCTATGAGATTGTGGGACAGGACGTAGCGGGTATCGACGGCTTCTACAGCCATTCCGCTTTCGAGACCTATCACACCCTCGCCGTTCTCAATCCGAAGGACCCCGACAAGGTATGCGCCGATATCGAAAAAGACACCGGCATCGCCTGCATCCTGGTGGATGCCAACGACATCGATGTGGAGATACTCGGCCGCGCCCCCTCCCTTGTGGGCCGGAGTGAAGAGGAACTGAGCGACCTGATCCGGGACAACCCGGCGGGGCAGGACGATGAGCTGACCCCCTTTGTTATTGTACGGGATATTGGCGATCGGGAGGCGATGCCCTACGTCCCGGTGGAGGCCATTGAAGGGCCTGCGGACGGGAAATAAGCGTTCCTTCCCCTCTTTTAACGCAGGACGGCGGGTTTTCCCGAAATGTGGTTGACAAATACCGGATGGAAAGGTATAATATCTTGCGGATTCGCTCTTTGCGGTAATACCCGCCGGAGGGTCCGTACCGTGAGGTGCTTTATGGTTTTGCAGTTGAAACCCCTCTTCATGGGTGAGGCCGAAAGCCTGCCCATCGACGGTGAAATTGATCTGTCCGCTGTGGAGATCGGCGGCCTTCATCCCCTTCAGCAGCCCGTCAGGGTGCGGGGAGAGGTGAGGTTGATCTCCGGCGTCGTCACCCTTCGCGGAACGGCGTACTTCCGTTACGACGGTCCCTGCGACCGCTGTGCCGCACCGATCCGGCGGGAGATGGCAATCGGGATGGATCACATTCTCGTCACTTCCCTCAACAATGAGGACAACGACGATTTCCTGCTGGTGGAAAACTACCAGCTGCCCCTTGACGAATTGACCGAAGCGGATATTCTGCTGAATCTGCCGTCCAAGATCCTGTGCCGTGAGGATTGCAGGGGCTTGTGCCAGCAGTGCGGAAAAGATTTGAACGAGGGATTGTGCGGCTGCTGCACAAAAGAAGTAGATCCCCGTTTGGCGGCACTTAAAGAGCTGTTGAACTGATTTATTAGGATTTCTGGATTAAGGAGGTGCTGACTGATGGCGGTACCCAAGAGAAAACATTCCAAGGCCAGACGCGACAAGCGGCGTTCCAATGTATGGAAAATGGACGCACCGGCGCTCGTAAAGTGCCCGCAGTGCGGCGAGTATAAACGCGCGCACCGTCTCTGCGGCAATTGCGGCTACTACAACGGCAAACAGATCATTAAGAAGGATGCCTGAGTCGGGTAACGGCGAAGATTGTCCGGAAGTAGAGAGGGAGCAATCCTTCTCTATTTTTGTTTATGGAAACGTTTATACGGCTGGGCGGGACAAACTAAACGTGGCCCGGTTTATATTATCAAGAAGGAGGCGGCGCCATGCCGGTCATAATAGCGGGTGTGGAGCCCGGCAGCCCGGCGCAGCGCGGCGGCATTCAGGCGGGAGACCGTCTCCTCACCATCAACGGCCATCCCATCGACGATGTGCTGGATTACCGGTTCTACCTGACCGAACGCAAGCTTCTGCTGTCGTTGGAAACTGACACGGGCCCCCGCAGCGTCCGTCTGAAAAAGGACGAGTACGATGATATCGGCCTGCAGTTTGACACCTACCTGATGGACAAGCAGCACGCCTGCCGCAACAAATGCGTCTTCTGCTTCATCGACCAGCTGCCCCCCGGCATGCGGGAATCCCTGTATTTCAAGGATGATGACAGCCGTCTGTCCTTTCTCTTCGGCAACTATATCACCCTGACCAATATCACCGAGCGAGAGATTTCCCGCATTATCGAGATGCATATCAGCCCGATCCACATCTCGGTCCATACCACGAACCCCGCCCTGCGCTGTCAGATGATGGGTAACCGCTTTGCCGGCAACTGTCTCGATATTCTGCGGCGTTTTGCCGATGCCGGTATCCGGATGGAATGCCAGCTGGTGCTCTGCCCCGGTTTCAACGACGGCGGCGAGCTGCGGCGCAGCCTGTCCGATCTGGAAGGGCTGATGCCCGCAATGGAGAGCGTGGCCTGTGTACCGGTGGGCCTGACCAGATACCGGGAAGGGCTGACCCCCTTGCGTATGTTCACACGGGAAGAGGCGGCAGCCGTCATCGATTTGTGCGAAACCGTCGGGGATCGGCTGCGGGCGGAGACCGGCAACCGTCTGGTGTACCCCGCTGACGAATTCTACATCAAAGCCGGGCGGCCGATACCGGCGGCCGATTTCTACGGGGAATTTTCGCAGCTGGAAAACGGCGTAGGCCTGTGCTCCCTGCTGCGTTCGGAATTCCTTGACGCACTGTGTGAGGAGACCGCCTCCCCCGCCGGTTCCCGGTTAGTGCTGGCCACCGGCGTGGCGGCTTTTCCTCTGCTGCGGGAGCTGGTCGGGGCCGCCAAACAAAAGTGGCCCTCCCTGCAGGCGGAGGTGGTGGCCGTCCGCAACCGGTTCTTTGGGGAAACCATCGACGTGGCAGGCCTGGTGACCGGCGGCGATCTGATCGAACAGCTGAAAGGAAAATCCGGCGACCGCCTTCTGTTTCCCGATGCCATGCTTCGGCATGAGGGAGACTGTTTTCTCGACGACGTAACCCTGGAGCAGGCGGAACAGGCACTGGGAATACCCTTGCAGCCGGTCCCCGCCGCCGACGGATACGCATTACTGCAAGCATTGCTGCAATAAAAGGAGGCATGGCCGGATAGAGCGCCTTTATCCGCTGTGTACGAAAGGACGGATACACCATGGCAAAACCCATCGTCGCAGTGGTCGGCCGGCCCAATGTGGGCAAATCGACCCTGTTTAATAAACTCATCGGCCGTCGGCTTTCCATTGTGCAGGACACGCCGGGCGTGACCCGTGACCGCATTTTTGCGTCCTGCGACTGGCGGGGACGTACCTTTATGCTGGCGGATACCGGCGGTATCGAACCTCACTCCGACGACGTGATCCTGTCCCAGATGCGGCATCAGGCCCAGCTCGCCATTGAGCAGGCCGACGTGATCGTACTGGTCACCGACCTGCTGGCGGGTGTGACGGCCAACGATCAGGACGTGGCGGTCATGCTGCAGAAAAGCGGCAAACCGGTCATCCTGTGCGTCAACAAATGCGATTCGGTGGGCTCCATGCCCGCCGAGTATTACGAGTTTTATAACCTGGGTCTCGGCGACCCGATAGCGGTGTCATCCGTCCACGGCCACGGTACTGGAGACCTGCTGGACGCGGTGGTGGAGCAGCTTCCCGCCGCGGAACCGGAAGAGGAGGACAGCGACCTGATCCGTGTGGCGATCATCGGCAAGCCCAACGCGGGTAAATCCTCTCTGGTCAACCAGATCGCCGGTGAGGAACGTACCATTGTCTCGGATGTCGCAGGCACCACACGCGACACCACCGACACCGAGATCCACAACACCCACGGCGACTTTATCTTTATTGATACGGCGGGCCTGCGGCGCAAGAGCAAGGTAGAGGACGCCATCGAGAAATACAGCGTTCTTCGCGCCCAGATGGCGGTGGAACGCTCCGACGTCTGCGTTATCATGATCGACGCGACCGAAGGATTCACCGAACAGGACAGCAAGGTGGCCGGCCTCGCCCACGAACAGGGCAAAGGCTGTATCATTGCGGTGAACAAATGGGATGCGGTCGAAAAAGACGATAAAACCATGGATCAGATGCGCAAACAGCTGATGAATGATTTTTCCTTTATGTCCTACGTTCCCTTTGTTTTCATTTCCGCCAAAACCGGACAACGGGTGGACCGCCTGTTCGAACTGATCAAATACGTGGCGGGCCAAAACGCCATGCGGATTTCCACCGGCATGCTCAATGACGTGCTGGCCTCCGCGACGGCGCGGGTACAGCCGCCTACCGACAAGGGGCGGCGGCTGAAAATCTACTACATGACCCAGCCGTCCACCAAGCCCCCCACCTTTGTCTTCTTCGTCAACCGAGCCGATCTGTTCCACTTCTCTTATCAGCGGTATCTGGAAAACCAGATCCGTGAGACCTTCGGACTGGAGGGAACACCGGTGCGCTTCATCGTCCGTGAGAAGGGCGAAAGGAAATAGGTGTAAAGGAGACGGCGTGATGAATGCGAACCCTGCGGCAATATCCGCACCCACACTGACAGCGGCCCTGATCATCGCCGTGTTTCTGCTGGCACTGTTCCTCTTCTGGTTTATCCGGTATCGGCATGTCCCATCGGATCAGGAGAACGGCGGCGAGTTCCCCTATGAGCCCCGTCCGCTGCTTACCGATAACGAGGACCGTTTCTATCAGGCGCTGCGTCCGATAGCCGACCGCTGCGGCCTTCATCTTCTGGCGAAGGTACGGGTCGCGGATTTTATTGGGGTCTGCTCCGGTTTGGAAAAAACCGAGTACGGACGCTTTTTCAGCAAAATCCAGGCAAAACACGTGGATTTTATGCTGTCCGATCCGGATACATTGGAACCCGTCCTCCTTGTGGAGGTGGACGACAGTACCCACGATACCGCCAGCCGGCAGGAGCGGGACGATTTTCTGGACGGTGTTTATCGTCAGGCAGGCATCCCCATTCTGCATATCCGCGAGACGGAACAGCTGGAAGAAGCGATTCTTCAACTGTTGGACGAATAAAAAAATAAGGGCGGACAGGGTTCCGCCCTTTTTCATGGGGAATTGTTCCTATTATAAAAGTGTGATATAATGTCCGCAGGCCGTTACCCCTCGAAAGGTCTTTGTCCCGTAAGGATATTCTTCCCGTCCGCAGGCCGCCGGAACGGCGTCATGCGGACTTACCCATTGGAAAGGACGAAACTGTCATGCTGCTAACCCTGAAGGAGTTTTTGACAACCTGCTGGCCGGCTCTGCTGGCGACGGCGGCGGCTGCCTACCTGCTGGGCAGCCTCAATTTTGCGATCATCGTCACCCGTATATGGGAAAAAACCGATATTCGCAAACATGGCAGCGGCAACGCCGGTGCCACCAACGTCCTGCGCTCTCAGGGCAAGGTGCCCGCGTTGTTTACGGTTATCGGTGATCTTCTCAAAAGTTTTGCCGCGGTTATTCTGGGAGGTTTTCTGGTTCAAATGGCGGCTGGCAGCGCCACACAGGAACAACGGGAGCTTTATATGCTCTTCGGCCGTTATTTCGCGGGCCTTATCTGCATTATCGGGCATATATATCCGCTGTATTTTGGTTTTCGCGGCGGCAAGGGAGTACTGACCACCCTCGGCATGATGCTGATCCTGGACTGGAAGGCTACGATGATCTGTCTGGGCGTGTTCATTCTGGTGGTCCTGCTCAGCCGGATGGTTTCTCTAGGCTCCTGCTGCGCGGCGGCCAGCCTGCCGGTCGTCACCTGCCTGTTCCATTTTACCGTCTATCAACACAACGACCGGTTGGCAGCCTTATTCTGTACGGCCATGACCTTTTTTATCGCCGTGATACTGATCGCCAAACATTGGGCCAATCTGAAGCGTATTGCGGCGGGAACCGAAAGCCGCTTCTCTATCGGATCGAAGAAAAACGGATAAGACAGCGGCCGGCGACAAAAAACGACGCCGGCCGGCTTTTTTAGGAGGAATCGAGTATGGCATCAATTTTTGTCATGGGCGCCGGTTGGGGTACCGCGCTGGCTGTTATGTTCAATCGCTACGGACATGCCGTCACCCTGTGGTCTCCCTTCGAAAACGAGCTGGAGGAAATACGCCGGCACGGCGAGCACAAGCGGCTTCTCCCCGGCGTTCCTGTTCCCCCCTCTATTCACCTGACCTGTGATCTGCGGAAAGCGGAGGGCGCTGAAATCGTGGTGATGGCAGTGCCTTCTTTTGCCATACGGGAATCCGCGGCGAAGCTGAAAGACGTCCTCTCCCCCGGCACACTGGTGGTCAACGCAGGCAAGGGGTTGGAAAAAGAGACATATAAGCGTTTTACACAGGTGATCGGGGAAGAACTTCCTTCCGCACAGGTGGTCGCGTTGTCCGGCCCCTCCCACGCGGAAGAGGTGGGGCGCGGTGTTCCCACCACCATCGTCAGTGCTTCTGAGGATCGGGAAGCGGCGGAACGCGTCCAGGAATTGCTGATGAACGAGCGGTTTCGCATATACGCCAATACGGATGTCATCGGTGTGGAATTGGGCGGCGCTCTCAAGAACGTGATTGCTCTGGCCGCTGGCGTATGTGACGGTTTGGACATCGGTGACAACGCCAAGGCGGCATTGATGACCCGCGGTTTGGCGGAAATCGCCCGGTTAGGCGTGGCCATGGGTGCTTCTTCCGAAACCTTCGCCGGATTGTCGGGCATGGGCGATCTGATTGTCACCTGCAGCAGCCTGCATTCCCGCAACCGCAGGGCCGGTATCCTCATCGGGCAGGGAAAAACGCCGGAGGAAGCCGTCGGGCTGGTAGGAACGGTGGAGGGTTATTACGCTTCCCTCGCCGGGCGGGAACTGTCCCGGAAAATCGGCGTAGAAATGCCCATCACCACCCAGTGTTATCGTATTTGCTATGAAGGACAATCGCCCAAAGCGGCGATCCTGGAACTGATGGCCCGTCCCCGCCGCCATGAAAGTGAAGCGCCGTGGGTTCACGGTGCCTGATAAACGGCCACCATATCGAAAGGCCATGCAATCTGATGATGCATGGCCTTTTTCTTTATAAATAGGGAATAGTAAAGAACCCGCCCTCCATAGGAGGGCGGGTTCTTTGTTAACCGTTCAGGCTGAATAGCTCAGATGAACTAAGCTTATTTTGCTTTTTTGGTGGTCAGGACAACCACACCGGCAGCAGCCAGAGCCAGGACAACGCCGCCAGCGACCATCGCGGTGCTTTCGCCGGTCTTGGGGTTGTCTTTCTTGGTGGTGGTGGTGCCGTTCGCGGCAGTGGTGTCACCAGCCTTGGTGGTCGTGGTGGTGCCAGCGGTCGCGCTGGTGTTGGTCGCATCGGAAGCCGGAGCACCGACCTCAGCACCCATATAGAAGTTGGAAAGCTTCATCGTGCCGTTGGCGCCGAGGGTAATGGTAACCGTCTTAACAGTGACCAGTCCATCAGCTGGGACATTGTCGTTCCAAGAGTAAGCGCCCAGCCAATTAACGGTGCTGTTATCGGCCCCGGTGCCCTCTCCGACCAGATCCGAATCCTTGATGGATGCGGTCGTGATCAGGGACCCAAAGACGTTGGGATCGTTCTTATCGTCGGTTTTGGCGCCAAAGATGGTCTTGTTGCCGAAGTCAGCGGAAACACTGGGGGAAACGTCGCCGTTTTTAGCGGTGGTGGTCAGGCCGATGTTAAAACCGCCGGTCTGCTCCAGGGTGAAGTACATGTTGGACAGCTCACTCACGTTGAAAGCCTGGTTCACCTCATAGGTAAACTTGGTTTCAGCAGCGCCAGCCTTCAGCGACAGGACACCGTTTTCCATGGTGGCGGTGCCGCCCTCAGAGGTAACCTTGTCCGCGCTGGCAGGCATCAGGTTGAACGGAGCGGGAGCAGCCGAAGCCGAAAGAGCAGCAGTCGACAGCATGGCAGCACACAGGGTAATGCCGAGAATTTTTTTGAGTTTCATTGTAACTTTCCCTCCATAATAAAAAATGGAATTTGTAAGAACGAAATGTTCTTCCTCTACAAGAGAGTATACACGCCTTCTCGGTAAAAATCAAGTTGCTTAGGACAAATAACTAAATATTTTCACCTTGTTTTCTTATTCTTTTTCGACATTTTGGAAACGCGGCGGTCTCATTGGATACCCGTATGACCTGTCGAGGCATGGAAGGCCGCCGGAATCCAGCGTTCCCCTTTCCTCATCTGCCGAAGTAAATGGCTTAGAGAAAACAGCCGTCTATTTCAGTCTCGCTTTTTTACCTGTCAGGATAACGGCGCCGGCGGATACCGCCAGCAGAACCGCTCCGACAACCATCCATGCGGTATTTTCACCGGTTTTGGGATTGTCCTTCTGTGTGGTGGCAGAAGCAGTGGTTTCGGTTCCGGTGACAGGCTGAGTGGTGACCGGCTCACCCTTGGTCACCAGGTTCAGGGTGCGTATGGTGACCTTTTTATCAGCTGCTCCGATGGCGAACACCTTCACACCGGTGATGGTGGCGGTGCCGTCCTCATTCAGCGCTTCCTGAGGCAGGACGTCCTTCAGGCTCATGGTCCCCTGCAAAGGGGTACCGTCTCCGACCAGGTCTCCGTCCTCATTGACATCAGCGCCCTCAAACAGCCGATTCAGGGACAGGAACTGATTGTCTTTAAACTCATTGGGGGTGGAACCGCCGAAGAACAGGAAGATGTTGGTCTTCTCTTCCACCGTCAGATCGTATTCCAGCCGGGTTTCGGCGGGATTGAAGGTGATCCCTTCTGCGGGAACGTAACCGGCGCAGGGATATCCCCCATTGGTATTGTAGAAAATCAGAGAGCCGTCCGCGCCATTCTCGATCACCAGAGACCCGGCGGGGTTCGCACCCGTATCCGGAAGCTCCGCCCAATCGTTTTTATCCATCGAAAGGATGGGGGTCTTTACTTCAGGCGCTTCCGTGGTGGTGGATTCCGCCGTCTCACCGGTTTCTGTGGTGCCGGTGGTCTGTTCAGAGCCGGTCGAACCGGCGGTCGTGGTCTCGGTGGACGAAGTCGATTCGGTCGTTACTGGCTGAGAGGAATCGGTGCTTTCAATGGTTTCTCCGCCGATTCCGAGCTGATTCACGGTGACATTGCTCCCAGCGCCCCACGTGCCCACTACCAGCAGGATGTTTTCAATGGTCAGCACACCGCCCTCCGGAAGCAGACCATTGTCTTCCATATACTTTTTCAGGTCTGCACGTCCGGAAGCGGCTTCCATCATATCTTCTTCCGATCCCTTGATGATCTGAGAGAGCTGCATCTGAGTGTCGCCTTCATGATTGATATAGCCGTTGAGCCCCGTATGGGAATCCGGCGTGATATTGCCGAAATCATAGTAGAGATACGGGGTTTCATTCAGGTTGACCGACACGCTGAGAGGGGTTTTCACTCCCGGCCAGCTCGCTTCGCTGGCGGTCAGGGTCACGCTCCCATCTTCGTTATAAGCGGGTGTCAGCGTACCGGTGGAGCCGGCAAACTGAACCGATTCGGTTATACCTTCAACCGGGAGCAGGTTCACATAGGCTCCCTGACCAGTCGTCTCACGCATGCCGCCGTAGGCCAGCGCAGTCAACGCAGAGCTCGACGCCAGCATGGCTGCCGCCAACGATACGCCAAGAGCTTTTTTAAAAGAATGTCTCAGTCTCATAGCTTTCCTCCATATCAATTGATAGCCGGAAAATACCGGTCTGCAATTGTCAATATAACGTGATTCGGGAAGGAAAACAAGACACAGACTTTTCCATTTCCTATCAAATAAAATACCGCTATAAGAAAGAAGGACCGTCGGATAGACGGTCCTTCTTATTTTAATCCGTAACTTCTAATCGAATTCGCTTAGCGGGATTTGGCCTTTTTACCGGTCAGAACCAGCGCGCCAGCGGAAGCAACCAGCAGCAGAGCACCGACCATCACCAGAGTGGTGCTGTCGCCGGTCTTGGGGTTGTCCTTCTGAGCAGCAGTCGTGGTGGTGGCAGGAGCAGCAGTCGTGGTGGTTTCGGTCGTATCGGTCGTGTCGGTCGTGTCAGTGGGCTCGGTGGAGGGGGTGGTCACAGGCTCACCCTTGGTCACCAGAGCCAGCTCACGAATAACAACCGGCTTGTTGGCCTCGCCCACGGCGAAAACTTTGACACCCGTCAGGGTAGCTTCGCCTTCCGGAAGACCGAGATCGGCCAGTGCGATGGTACCGGTGAAGGTCTTGCCACCGCCTACCAGATCGTCACTCTCACTGGCAGGATCGATAAACTTGGTCAGGGAAACGTTGTAGCCCTTATCCTGGAAATCGTCAGGGGTGGCTTCGTTAAAGAACAGGATGATATTCGTGGTGCCGGCAACCGTGATATCATAGGAAAGGAAGCCGGACTTGTCAATCACAATCGGCTCGGCAAGCGTATTTACCGCGCAGGGCCACTTCGCGTTCGTGTTATAGAAAACCAGCGCACCGTCCGCATCGTTCTCAACGACCATCGATCCGGCGGGATTATTGGCTTCATCGGGCTGCTCCGCCCAGTCGGCAGCGTTCATCGAAACGATGGAGGTCTTCACTTCGGGAGCCTCGGTGGGCTGCGTCTCGGTGGGCTGTGTGTCGCTGGGTTCGGTTTCGGTGGGCTGCGGAGCATCGGTACCCGGAGCGCCGGCAACCGCGCCCATGTACAGAGCGGACAGCTTGACCGTGCCGTTGGCACCGACACGAACGATCACACCCTGAACTTCGATCATGCCGTTGTCCGGAACATTGTCGTTCCAGCCGTAAGCACCTTTCCATCCCACCTGCTTGTCGGTAAAGGTGGGGCCGGTGGTGATCAAAGAGCCCAACACATTCGGATCATTTTTATCGGTGGTCTTGCTGCCAAAATCAGCGTCATCACCAAAGTCAGCGGAAACACTGGGAATGGTTTCCCCGTTCTTGGCAATAGTCTTGATCTTGATATCAAAACCACCAGTGTGCTCCAGGGTAAAGTACAGATTCATCAGATCATTGATGTTGTAGCTTCCGCTAACATCATACATGAACTCGGTTTCCGCGTCACCGGCCTGCAGGGTCAGGACGCCGTTATCCATGGAAGCGGTGCCGCCGCTGACTTCATCTGCACTGGCGGGCATCAGGTTAAAAGGCTCCGGATCGTTGGCGGCGAAAGCCGTCAGAGCCGACGTCGTTGCAACCAGGGCAACCGCCATGGAAACACCGAGAACCTTTTTCAGGTTCTGCTTTAACTTCATTTTAGTTCCTCCTTAATTTATCTTGGCTGCTTTTTTTAGGGAAAGCAACCTGTTTTAATGAATTATACTATGATCGTTTTGAATTATCAAGTGCTTTTGGCAATAACCATCAGGATTATTCATATTCTATAAGTTTATTTGGAATGTTTTGGCTAATACTGCCATTTATTTTCTATATCGTTTTTCAATAAAACGAAGGCGCTGCCGGATGTACCGACAGCGCCTTTGTTATGCTCTTCTATTCTTCCGAACAGAATTTAGCGGGAACCAATTTTTTTAGTCGTCAGAACCAGCGCACCGGCCGAGACGATCAGGAGCAGAGCACCAACCATAACCAGTGCATTATTGTCGCCGGTCTTCGGATTGTCCTTCTGAGTGCTGGCAGTGGT
>JAAWQC010000009.1 GCA_022800315.1 Clostridiales bacterium | reverse complement strand
GTTACCCCCTCTTTCCCATGTCGCTATAAAGAGAATGTGGTATTCGACATTATATTACCAATTATGTACAGATATTGCAAGCCGTAATACAACTTAATTGTTTCCAATCAGCACTGTGTTAGTCCTGCCGACCTGTCGGGAACCCAATCGTATGGCTGTCCGCGCGGCTTGGCGGGAGGGGCTGTCACCGGCGTTCCGCCGACGACAGCCCCCTGAAAAAACAAACAGCCGCCGCCCTTACGGACGACGGCTGCCGATGCCGATAAAAATTGCGGGAACCGCAATTACATGGAAATTTCATGAGCCATGCGGTACAGCTCGTAATCGAAGGGCTTTTTCATCTGCAGCGCTTCCTCGATATCGAAATCCACGATGCGGCCGTTCTGGATGGCGACCACGCGGTTGCTCTTGCCCTCCAGCAGCAGTTCCACGGCACTGTAGCCCATCTGGCTGGCCATCAGGCGGTCCCGCAGGGTGGGGGTGCCGCCTCTCTGCACGTGGCCCAGGATGGTAGCGCGGGATTCAATACCGGTACGCTCCTCGATCTGCTTGGCCAACTCGATTACGCGGCCCACGCCCTCAGCCACCACGACGATGAAATGCTTCTTGCCGGTGGCGAAGGTGGTCTCCATCCGGGAGACGATGTCCTTGTCGAAGTCATAGGGCACTTCGGGGACGATGATGCTGGTGGCGCCCACCGCGATGCCCACATTGAGGGCCAGATAACCGGCGCGGCGGCCCATGACCTCCACCACGCTGCAGCGGTCATGGGACTGGGCGGTATCTCGCAGCTTATCCACCATCTCGACGCAGGTGTTCATGGCGGTATCGAAGCCGATGGTGTACTCACAGCAGGAAATATCGTTGTCGATGGTGCCGGGGATGCCGATGCAGGGCAGGCCGCGGCGGGTGAGGTCCTGCGCGCCGCGGAAGGATCCGTCGCCGCCGATGACCACGACGCCGTCGATGCCTTTTTCACGGCAGGTGGCGATGGCCTTCTGCATCCCCTCTTCGGTGCGGAATTCGGGGCTGCGGGCGGTATAGAGCATGGTGCCGCCGCGGTGGATGATATCCGACACGCTGCGCAGGTTCATCAGCTCCAGATCGCCGTTTATCAGGCCGTTATATCCGCGGTACACGCCGTAGGCCTCCAGCCCCTTGCTCAGGGCGGTACGCACCACCGCGCGGATAGCCGCGTTCATGCCGGGGGCGTCGCCGCCGCTCGTCAATACCGCAATCTTATGGACAGACATCGAGATCCTCTCCTTATTTCAGGCGGGCCCCACGGGCCGTTCCGCCTTATTATAGGACCCCGCGCCGCGATACGGCGGGGAATCCTCCTATCGGCCTTACCGGGATCAGCGCCGGGACGCTAATCGAATTGATTATACTATACCCCGCCGGAAAAGGGAAGCCCTCTTTCCCCCCGGAAGGTGAATTTTTCGTTAATTCTTTAACGGCTTATTCCACCAGCGCCACGTTCTCCTCCCCCAGGATCGCCCGCAGCTCGTCCAGCATCACGGCGTGGGGCCAGACGCACAGGTTCTGGGGCGCCCGGACCATCTTGCCGCTGTCCTGAAAACGGATGTACAGCGGCCACGACCCGTCGAACACGCTGGTGACCAGCAGGGCCCGCTTATACAGGGGATGCTCCGCCGACGGCACCCGCAGATACAGCCCCGCGCGGGCGGAAGGACCCTTCGCCGGTTTTTCCGCCGGAGGCGGCTGAGACCCCCGCCTCTCCCCCGCCGGGACGGAACCGCCGCGCGGGGACGACGGGCGGAGGGCGCGGGCCTGCTCCTCGCTGTCGGGAGCCTCCTGCACCCCGTCGCACAGCAGCTTGAGCTCCTCGTCCTCCCGCACGCTGATGCGGGCGCGGATGAGCAGGACGGCGCCGGGGCGGATGAAGGAGACGAACCGGGACAGCGTCTTGGGGAAGACCAGCATTTCCACCGCGCCGAACAGATCTTCCACCGTCACGTAAGCCATGGCGGCGTCCTGTTTGGTATTCTTCTGCCGCACCGAGGTGAGCATCCCCAGCACCGTGACCGTCCCGCCGTCCCGATAGTCCCCGTTGTTTTCCTCCACCGAGGTGAAAATGCGGTCCAGCCGGTCCACCCGCAGGATGCGGCATATCTTTTCGTAGGGTTTGAGGGGGTGGCCGGTCATATACAGGCCGGTGACCTCCTTTTCCATGGCCAGCAGGTCGGCGTAGGGCAGCTCCTCCTTCACCGGCAGGGGCGGCTCGGCGTATTCTTCCCCGTCGGGGCTGCCGAACAGGTCCAGCTGCCCCTCGACGTTGCGCCGGTTTTCGCTGTCCAGCTGGTCGAGAAAGACCGGAAGCGCGGCCAGCATCTGCGCCCGATTGCCGCCCAGGCCGTCCAGCGCCCCGCTCTTGACGAGGCTCTCCAAGCCCCGGCGGTTGAAATCCCGGCGGCCCGACATCCGCCGGCAGAAGGTATAAAAGCTGCGGAAGGGGCCGTCCTTCTCCCGCTCCGCGATCAGTTCCTCGATAAAGCCGCGGCCCAGATTTTTCACCGCCAGCAGGCCGAAGCGGACGGCGTTCTCTCCCGTGGTCAGAAAGCCCATGGCGCTGTCGTTGACCGAGGGGGGCAGCACCCGGATGCCCAGCCGCTCACACTCGGTGATATAGCCCACCAGCTTGCTCTCGTAGCCCAGCACGCTGGTCATCAGGGCCGCCATATACTCCCGGGGATAAAAGCATTTGAGCCACGCGGTCTGGTAGGCGACCATGGCGTAGGCCGCCGCGTGGGATTTATTGAAGGCGTAAGAGGCGAAGGAGGACATGTCGTCGAAGACGGCCCGGGCGGTTTCCTCCGGAACGCCGCGGCGGGCGCAGCCCTCCACCTCCACTGTGCCGTCGGGGGCGGTCAGGCCGTTTATAAATATCTCCCGCTCCCGCTCCATGACGTCGTGCTTCTTTTTGGACATGGCGCGGCGCACCACGTCGGCGCGGCCGAGGGAATATCCCGCCAGCTCACGGAAAATCTGCATGACCTGCTCCTGATACACGATGCAGCCGTAGGTCACGCTGAGGATGGGCTCCAGGCGCGGATGAAGGTAACGCACCTGCTCGGGATGGTGGCGGTTGTTGATATACTTCGGGATGGAATCCATGGGCCCCGGCCGGTAAAGGGAAATCACGGCGATCAGGTCCTCGAAGCAGTCGGGGCGCAGATTGCCGATCACCCGGCGCATGCCGCCGGATTCGAACTGGAATACCCCCTCGGTGTTCCCCCTGGTCAGCATCTCGAACACCGGCTGTTCGTCAAGGGCGATGTCCTCGATACGCAGATCGGGCTTCTGACGGCGCACCATTTTTACCGCGTCGTCGATGACAGTCAGGTTGCGCAGGCCGAGAAAATCAATTTTCAGCAGCCCCAGCTCTTCGATGAGCCCCATGGTGTACTGGGTCGCCACCATGTCGCCGTTGAGGCAGAGGGGCACGTAATCGCTGACCGGCCGGGCGGTGATGACCACTCCCGCCGCGTGGGTGGAAGCATGGCGGGGCATTCCCTCCACCTTCTTGGCCATCTCGATGAGGTCCCGCACCTGCGGGTCGGCTTCCGCCCGTTCCCTCAGCGGTTTGGAGAGGCTGAGGGCCCTGTCCAGGGTCATATTCAGTTCCCAGGGGATCATTTTGGCCACCTGGTCGGCTACCGCGTAGGGCAGGGCCATGGCCCGCGCCACGTCCCGGATGGCGGCCCGCGCCGCCATGGTGCCGAAGGTCACGATCTGGGAGACGTGATCCGCCCCGTACTTCTGGATGACATAATCAATGACCAGCTGCCGCTTCTCGTTGCAGAAGTCGATGTCGAAATCGGGCATACTCACCCGTTCGGGATTGAGGAACCGTTCGAACAGCAGGTTGTACTTGATGGGGTCGATGCCGGTGATGCCGATGCAGTAGGCACACAGACTGCCCGCACCGGAGCCGCGCCCCGGCCCCACCGGGATATCGCTGCGCCGGGCATACTGGATGAAGTCGTTGACAATGAGATAATAGTTGACGTATCCCATCCGCTGGATGGTGCCGATCTCGTATTCCAGCCGGTCGACCAGGGCGGGGTCGGGTTGTTCGCCGTAATGGCGATGGAGGCCCTTATAGCATTCCTCACGGAAATAGGCGAGGCTGTCCCCGCCGGGGGCGTCGAAGTGGGGCAGCTGGGTGTGGCCGAATTCGATCTCCACATTGCATCGCTCCGCAATGGCCGCCGTGTTGTCAAAGGCCGCCGGCAGCGCCGGGAACAGCGCCCGCATCTCCTCCTCCGGTTTGAGATAAAACTCCTCGGTTTCAAAGGCCAGCGGATTGGGCTCGTCCAGGGTGGTGTTGGTCTGGATACAGATGAGCACCCGCTGCATCTTGGCGTCCTCCCGCGTCAGGTAGTGGGCGTCGTTGGTACAGACCAGCGGGATGCCCGTCTCGGCGGACAGGCGCACGATATGGGGGTTGATGGTCTTCTGCTCCTGCAGGCCGTGATCCTGCAGCTCCAGAAAGTAATTGTTCTCGCCGAACAGGTCACGGTAGAACAGGGCCCGCTCCTTCGCGCCCTCGTAATCGCCGCGGGACAGGGCGCGGGGTATCTCCCCCGCCAGGCAGGCCGACAGGGCAATGAGGCCGCCGTGATATTCCCGCAGCAGATCGTGATCCACCCGCGGCTTGGAATAGAAGCCCTCGATAAAGGCGGAGGAGGCCAGTTTGATGAGGTTGTGGTACCCCTCCTCGTTCTCGCACAGAAGCACCAGGTGGCTGTATTCACTGTCCACGCCGTGCACCTTGTCGAACCGGGTGCGGGGCGCCACGTATACTTCGCAGCCGAGGATCGGTTTGATCCCGGCCTTTTTCGCTGCCTTGTAAAACTCCACGAGACCGTACATCACCCCGTGGTCGGTGACCGCCACCGCCGTCTGACCCAGCCGGGCGGCGGTTTTCACCAGCTCCTCCACACGGCAGGCGCCGTCCAGCAGACTGTATTCGCTGTGTACGTGCAGATGTACGAAACCCGACATAACCACGCCTCCTTGATCGACAGGGTGTATGGACTGACTCACAAAGGTTGCAGACTGCCTCTTAATCCCGCTCCGCCAGGTCCAGCAGGCGGCGCAGGCGGTGGTTGACCCCCGACCGGCTCAGGGGCGGTTCCAGCAGCTCCCCCAGCTCCCGCAGGGACAGCTCGGGGTTATCCAGCCGCAGCAGGGCCAGCTCCTTCAGCTCGTCGGGGAGGGAATCCAGGCCGCCCCGCCCCGCCAGCCGGCGGATCGCTTCGGTCTGGGCGGCGGAAGCCGCCACCGTTTTATCAATGTTGGCGCTCTCGCAGTTGGTAAGGCGGTTGGCAAGGTTACGCACATTCTTGACGATTTTCACGTGCATGAGCTCCAGCGACGCACCGGTGGCCCCCATCAGGGTCAGGCAGTCCTCGATCTGCCCGCTCTCCTTGAAATACACCACCGGGCTGCCCTTGCGCCGCACCAGACGGGCGTTAAAGTTCAGCTCCCTCAGCAGGGCCAGCAGGTCCCGGCTGAGGTTGTAGTGGGGCACGCTGAATTCCAGATGATAATCGGCGCTGGGATTGGTCACCGCGCCGCCCGCCAGGAAGGCCCCCCGCAGATAGTGGGCGGCGCATTCCTCACACTCCAGATTGGCCCGGTTGAGGCGGACGTTCAGCTCCCCCGGTGTGTGGCCGAACCGTTCCAGCACCCGGACCCGGTCCTCCCCGTCCGCCACCGACACGGTGTAAAAACCGTTCTCCTTTGCCGGCGGCTGTACCGGCGGCTCCGGAATGACGCATACCTGATGAAGAAGAGAAGCGTACCGCCCCGCTCCCGCCTCATACTCGGTCTGGAGGGATATCGCGCCGCCGGAAAAGCTGTGTCCCATCTCCAGCATGCCGTACAGCTGCGCCCCCCGGCAGCAGGGCCTGTCCGCCCGTACGGCGGCCAGCTCGTTCTTGACTTCGGCAGAAAATGACATGTCCGCTTCTCCTTTTCCTTTATCCACAGGGGAAAAGAGGCGGGGCCGCGCCCCGCCCTCTCTTACTTCTGGATATCCCGGTGGTTGACCATCACCCGCTGGCCGCCGTCCCCGATATGGCGGGCCAGCTCCTCGGTGAGGCAGACCGACCGATGACGGCCCCCCGTACAGCCGATAGCGATGACCAGCTGAGATTTGCCCTCGTTGCGGTAGAGGGGAAGCATATAGTCGATCAGGTCGTACAGCCGCCGCTGGAATTCCCGCGTCTCGTCCCGGTCCAGCACATAGTCCCGCACCTCGCTCTCCAGCCCGGTGCGGCTGCGCAGCGCATCCACATAATAGGGATTGGGCAGACAGCGCACGTCCATGACGATGTCCGCCTCCGACGGGTAGCCGTATTTAAAGCCGAAGGACATGCACTGCACCATCATCGCCCCGTTGGTATCCCCCAGAAAAAGCTGGGCGATCCGTTCCCGCAGCTGGGCGGAGGACAGATGGGAGGTATCTATCAGATAATCGGCGCGGGTCCTGGCCGACCGGAGAAGCTGCCGCTCCGCCTCGATGGCCTTGAGCACCGACCCGCCGTTTTCCGACGCCAGCGGATGCTTGCGGCGGGTCTCTTTAAAGCGGCGGGCCAGCACCTGGTCCTCGCATTCCAAAAACAGGATTTTATAGCTGCCGCCCTGTTCCCGCATGGCGTCCAGCTCGTCGAACAGTCCGCGGAACAGCCGGCCGCCCCGGCTGTCGATGACGATAGCCACACGGGACAGCTTCTCCTGAGACTGGAGGCACAGCTCCGCGAACTTGGACAGCAGCTTCGGCGGCATGTTGTCCACGCAGTAAAATCCAATATCCTCCAGTGCGTCCACCGCGCGGGACTTACCCGCACCGGAAAGCCCGGTCACAATTACAAATTCCATGGGGCCTGTTCTTCCTCGATTCCATCTAACTCAGACTGCTTATGGCCGTTTACAGGGTGACGCCGATGAACCGCACCTCCGGCTCCAGCCGCACGCCGTGCTCCCGCTCCACCCGTTCGATCACCCGCCGCGCCAGCTCCCGCACGTCGGCGCAGGTCGCCCCGCCCCGGTTGATGACGAAGCCCGCGTGTTTTTCACTGACCTGCGCGCCCCCCACCCCGAAGCCCTTGAGCCCGCTGGACTCGATCAGGGCCCCGGCGTAATGACCGGCGGGCCGCTTGAAGAAGCTGCCGGCGCTGGGGTATTCCAGCGGCTGCTTCTCCCGCCGGCGGCGCATGAATTCCTCCATCCGCCCGTTGATGGCGGCGGGGTCATCGGGGGTCAGCTCGAACACCGCCGACAGCACGGTGAGGTCACGGGACATGAATACGCTGTGTCGGTAGCCGAGGTCCATATCGGCCGCCGCCACCTCACGGAGGGCGCCCTCCCCGTCCGCCGCCCGGGCGGAAACCACCACGTCCTTCATCTCCCCGCCGTAGGCGCCGGCGTTCATATACACCGCGCCGCCCACCGTACCGGGGATGCCGAAGGCGAATTCCAGGCCCGACAGGCCGTGATCCCGCGCGGCGCGGCACAGCTGCTTGAGGGGCAGGCCCGCGGAGCAGAAGAGACGGTTGCCCTCCGCCTTCACCTCGCCGGGAGCGAGGCGCAGCACCGCGCCGGATATCCCGCCGTCGGCGACCAGCATGTTGCTGCCGTTGCCCAGCAGCAGGGGCGGTTCCCCCTCCTCCCGGCAGCGGGCCAGCAGCAGGCCGGCCGCCTCCCCGTTGGGGGCGGTGATCAGGCAGGCGCAGGGCCCCCCGATCTTAAAGGAGGTCAGCGCCGCCATCGGCGCGTCCTCCCGCACTTCACAATGGAGTGAACGGGCGTATTCCATCAGGCCCGCCCGCTGTATGCCGGTCATTCCCACAGCCATTCCCCTTTTATCCGATGAATTTTCCCCGGTTTTCCGTGGACCCTGCGCGGTGGGAATCAGTCCCCCGGGCTAGTACGGACGAAATCCGTACTAGCCCAGATACGCGGCGCCGATGATTCCCGCGTCGTTGCCCAGCTCCGCCACGCAGAGCCTGGTCTGGTGGGTGCTGTACTTGCTGTACCGCTCCCGCTCGATGTGCTTTTTCAGCGGGAGAAGGAGGGTATCCCCCTCCTTGCAGATGCCGCCGCCGATGCACAGCACCTCGGGCTGGAAGATGTTGATGACATTGATCAGCCCGCAGGCGATATACTTGATGTAGGTGTCCACCACCTGTTTGGCCACCGGGTCACCCGCCCGCATACCGTCGAAGGCGGTGCGGCCGTCCACCAGCTCCAGATCCTCCGCGATCTTCCACAGCCCGCTGTCGGGGTGGTTGATCATGGCCTGGCGGGTCTGGTTGATGAGGGCGGTGGCGGAGGCGTAAGCCTCCCAGCAGCCCTGACGGCCGCAGCCGCACAGCTCGCCGTCCACCATGATGACGATATGGCCCAGCTCCGCGCCGGCGAAGTTGAAGCCGCCGTATATGTGGCCGTCGATGATGATACCGCCGCCGACGCCGGTGCCCAGTGTGATGCACACCGCGCTTTGCGCCCCCTTGGCCGCGCCGGCCAGCGCCTCGCCCAAAGCGGCGGCGTTGGCGTCGTTCTCTATGTAGACGGGCCTGCCCAGCAGGGCGCTCATCTCCTCCTGCACCGGGACGTTTTCAAACCCCACGTTGCAGGCGTATTCCACCACGCCGGTGTCGGCGTTGCAGGTGCCGGGGATGCCGATGCCCACACTGTGGATGTCGTCCATGGTCAGCCCCGCCTTTTCCACCGCTTCCTTGGCGACGCGGGCCATATCCATCAGGATTTCCCGGGAGGGCCGGGGCAGTCGTGTCTTGCACCGGGCGTCCGCGATAATGCGATAGTTTTCATCCACGACCCCCGCCTTGATGTTGGTGCCGCCGAGGTCGATTCCCACTCTGTACATAATGATACTCCAATCCTTTCCCGTTTTATGCCGTAACCGGCAGGTAATCTATAAGTTTCAGGCGGCCGGGCCGCCGATCCTTCCCATCTTGGGGAGCTGTCCCGTTACAGCGCGACGCCGCGCTCGGACAAAAAGGCAGCCAGCCGCTCCAAGCTGGAATTGACGATCAGTTTGGGCGGGAAGTCGATCTCCCGCAGCATGGCGAGGGATTGGGGCGCCCGGCCCGCCTGGGTGCCGTAATGGGCGTCGGTATCCACCGCGACCCGAACCCCGTATTTTTTACAGGTCTCAGCGATGCGGCGGCAGTTGGGGATGGAGGACGACCGGGCACGGAAGGTCGTCTCGTTGATCTCCACCGCCTTGCCGCCGCGGCCGAAGGCGGGGATGACCGTCTCAAAATCATAGGTATATTCGGGAATACCCGAATGGCCGATGATATCGATATCGGGATTCTCCGCCACCTTCAGCCAGGCGGCGGTACAGGCTTCCATATGATGTCCCTCCGGCATGATGCCGCCGTGCATGGAGGCAATCACCAGCTCCAACCGGGCGAGGATGCCGGCGGGCAGATCGATGGCGCCGCCGAAGTCTATGACATTGGCCTCCGCCCCCTGCAGCACCCGTATCCCCTCAATCTGTTTGGGCAGCACATGGAGATTGGAAAAATGCCAGAGATGAGGGGAATCAGGACCGCCGGTACCGTGGTCGGTACAGGCCACCGCCAGCAAACCGTTCTCCCGCGCCATCCGCGCCAGCTCGGTCACGGTGCAGTAAGCGTGGGTGGAGGCCAGGGTGTGGCAGTGGAGGTCGGCTATCAAGGTTACGTCGTTCACGTGGAGGTTCTCCTTTTCTGCGGCGTGCGCCGGATTACATCCCTTCCCATTCCGCCTTCACCTTGGGGGCGGGCGGCTCCTGGGTCATGCCCAGATTGTGCATCAGCTCCTGGGCAGCGTTGTAGCCCATCTTCTTCTGCCGGTAATTCATGGCCGCCACCTCGATGATGATGGCCAGGTTGCGTCCCGGCTTGACGGGGATGGTCAGCATGGGGACGGTGATGCCCAGTATTTCGGTATACTCGTTCTCCAGGCCCATGCGGTCGTAAATTTTTTCGTTGTCCCACTGTTCCAGTTGGATGACCATGTTGATCTTCTCGGTC
Organism: Clostridiales bacterium; assembly: GCA_022800315.1. Lineage (GTDB taxonomy): Bacteria > Bacillota > Clostridia > Oscillospirales > Acutalibacteraceae > Avimonas_A. The sequence goes on along the minus strand of JAAWQC010000009.1, from coordinate 56,341 downwards.
ACCTTGACCGCGCCCATGCCGAAGATGCGGCGGGCGTTGATGATGCCGATGCCCCGCAGCTCGATAAAGTGGCGGATATTCTCCGGCGCGCAGCCCACCAGCGATTTGGAGGATACCCGCCGGATTTCCACCGCGTCGTCGGCGATGAGGCGATGTCCCCGCTTGATCAGCTCGATGGCGGTTTCGCTCTTGCCCACGCCGCTGTCGCCCACCAGCAGCACGCCCTCGCCGTACACCTCCACAAACACGCCGTGGCGGGTGATGCGGGGCGCCAGCTCCACATTGAGATAGGCGATCAGGGTGGCCATAAAGCTGGAGGTGGCCTCCTTGGTGGAGAGCAGGGCCACCTGGTACCGCTCGCAGCTCTCCCGCAGCTCGGGCAGGATCTCCAGCCCGCGGGTCACCACCACCGCCGGCGGCGTCCGGGAGATGAACTCATCGATACGCTTTTTTCGCGTCTCCTGGCTGAGGTCGGCCAGATAGCCATGTTCGCTCTTCCCCATGATCTGAATGCGGTCCTTGTCGAAATAATCGAAATACCCGCCGATAGCCAGACCGGGACGATTGACGTCGCTGCAGGCAACCATCAAATTTTCTGGGTGGGCGGGCATGTACACCGTTTCCAGCATATTCTCCTCGATGATGTCCGCCATCGAGACGGTAAATGCCTTTGTCATAACCTGCCTCCTGTTTTTTACGTTATTAAAATTAAACCGGGCGGATTGTCAGGCGACGCCGCCATCCTCCACGGTATAGGCCCCGCCTGTCTCCGATTTTTCCACCATGCACCGATGGTACAGCACCGCCCCAGGACGGAGGAGCATGCAGGTATCAGCGGAAAATAATGCATAGAGATAGTATAGCGTATTTTGGTCCGACTTTAAATATGCGGCGGCGAAAAACTGGAGATTTTTTTGTCAGGAGATGACTTTTCCGTCATGTTGGCGCCCCCTACTTGAATGAACGGGGGAAACTGTGTAGAATAAGGAACAGAGACCTGCATACGCTTTGATCAACAGAGGGGGAACCGACCACATGAAACGCCTGCATGTCGGGGAATTCAACGACTCCTTTCCGCCCACCATCGACGGTGTGGCCCAGACGGTCAAAAATTACGCCACCATCCTGCAGAAAAACCACTGCGACGTCACGGTGGTCACGCCCAGCTATAAAGGTGTGGTGGACCACTATCCATTCGACGTGTTCCGCTATCATTCCATCCCGCTGGATAAGCGCATCGGCTACCGGGCGGGGAATCCCTTCTCACCCGACACCCTGCTCAAGCTGCGCGCCCGGCATTTCGACCTGATGCATATCCACGCACCCTTCGCGTCGTCGGTGCTGGTGAAAAATATCAATTTCCACCCCCGTGTGCCGGTGGTGCTTACCTACCATACCATGTTCGACATTGATATCAAAAAGCGGGTGCGCCTGCCCGAATTCCGCAAGATCGCCATGCGCTTTCTGCTGGAGAACATCAAGGCGGTGGACGAGGTTTGGGTGGTCACCAAGGGCTGCGGCGAGGCGCTGCGCCGCATCGGCTACCGCGGCGGCTACCGGGTGATGGAAAACGGCACCGACTTCGCCTTCGGCAAGGCGGAAGAGGACAGGGTGGAATCCCTGCGGCAGAAATACGGGGTAAAAGACGACGAGTTCGTCTTCCTGTTCGTCGGGCGGATGATGTGGTACAAAAACGTCCGCCTGATTCTCGATACCCTGTCCCGCGCCAAAAAGGCCGGGCTGCCCTTCCGCGCGTTCATGGTGGGGGACGGCTACGACGCGCCGGACATCCGCGCCTACTCCGAGGCCCTCGGCATGCAGGAGCAGGTCACCTTCACCGGCCCTGTCTACGACCGGGAAAAGCTGCGGGTCTATTACAGCATGGCGGACATCTTCCTCTTCCCCTCCACCTACGATACCTCCGGCATCGTGGTGAAGGAGGCCGCCGCCTGCGAATGTCCCGCCCTGCTGGTGCGTGGAAGCTGCGCGTCGGAGGGGATCGAGCAGGATTTCACCGGCTTTCTTGCAGAGGAAAACGCCGACGACTGCGCCCGGGTGCTGCTGGACGCCTGCCAGAGCCGGGACAATCCGGGCCGGGTGGGCCGCAACGCCGGCGAACACATTTATCTGTCGTGGGATACGGCGGTGGACCGGGCGTATCAGCGGTATACGGAGATACTGCAAAAATGGCCGGGGCCGCTGCCCTACAACGCCAAAAAAATCCGCTGAGCCATCGAACCGCATACGGAGCCCTATCAACATACGGCAGGGAACCCCCTGCCGTATCTTTGCGAAACGAGCTGTGTCTTCTCTTTTAGCAGAGGCAGTGATACGTTCAGCAGCGCCATACAGAATGTACGGTTATCTTTACCGCGAAGGAAATAAACGCTCTCCATACTGTTGCGCATCCATTAACCCGTATGCAATGTCACCGTCACACAGAGGGGGAACCACATGACCATGGAACATCTGAAGGAACGCCTGCTGCAGGGAAAAACCGACCTGCTCACCTTTTTGCGGTGGGTGGTTTTTTCCCTGATCATCGGGGTGGTGGTCGGCGGCGTGGGCATCCTGTTCCACTACAGCATCGAGATAGCGGGCACGTGGAGGATGGGGCATCCCTGGCTGCTCTATCTGCTGCCGCTGGGCGGATTGGCCATCGTGCTGATGTACCGCCTGTGCGGGATGGAAAAGGACCGGGGCACCAACTTTGTGCTGATGGCGGTGCGGGGCAATGAAAAGCTGCCGCTGAAGACCGCGCCCCTGATCTTCATCAGCACCGTCATCACCCACCTCTTCGGCGGGTCGTCGGGCCGGGAGGGCGCGGCGCTGCAGCTGGGCGGCAGCATTTCCGCCCAGATCGGACGATGGATGCGGCTGGATGACAAGGACGCCCGCATCATCACCATGTGCGGCATGAGCGCCGCTTTTTCCGCCCTGTTCGGAACCCCCCTGACCGCTACCGTCTTTTCCATGGAAGTCATCAGCGTCGGTGTGATGTACTATTCCGCCATCGTCCCCTGCCTGCTCTCCTCCCTGACCGGGGCCTGGCTGGCAGCCCGTTTCGCGGTGGCCCCCACCCAGTTCGTCATGACGGGGGTTCCGGAGCTGTCCCTGCTCCCGGCGCTGCAGACCATCGGCCTGGCCGCTCTGTGCGCCCTGCTCAGCGTCCTGTTCTGTGTGGTGATGCAGCTGTTCCGCGTGCTGTACCAGCGGTATATCAAGAACCCCTATCTGATCGCTCTGACCGGCGGCGGTCTGATCATCGCGCTGACCCTGCTGACCGGCACGGGGGATTACAACGGCACCGGCATGCAGGTGATCGCCCGCGCGCTGGGCGGTGAGGCACGGCCGGAGGCCTTTGCGCTGAAAATGCTGTTCACCGCCGTCACCCTGGGCGCCAGCTTCAAGGGCGGGGAGATCATCCCGGTTTTCTTCTGCGGCGCTACCTTCGGCAACGTTATGGGCGGCCTGCTGGGTCTGAATCCCTCCTTCGGTGCGGGTCTGGGACTGGCAGCCGTGTTCTGCGGCGTGACCAACTGCCCCCTCACCTCCATCATTCTCGGCCTTGAGCTGTTCGGCGCGGACGGTATCCTGTATGTGGCGCTGGCGGTGGCGGTCAGCTATATGCTGTCGGGTTATTACAGCCTCTACAGCGAACAGAAAATCCTGTATTCCAAACTCCGCCCCGAGTTTATCGATAAAAAAGCGGAATAGCCCGGTGCCCCTTCCCAGGAAGGGCGTAACCTGACAAAATCATAAGGAGAGAAACGATGTCAAATAAGAAAATTCAACACTATCTGGACCAGCTGGAGGAACATGGCTGGAGCCTGCCGATCATCGGTATAGATTTTCAAGAGGACGAAGGCCGCGTGTGGGAAAGCAAGCTGGGCGGCTGCCCCTATCTGCGTTCAGCGGCGGACTATCCCCTGGGGGAAAACGGAAAACCCCTGCTGTTTATGGCGCAGATCAACCTGAAGGAGGTTCCCTCCATCGGTCTGCTTCCCAGTGAGGGGATGCTGCAGTTTTTCGTTGGCTGGGACGACGTTTATGGCCTGTACTCGTCGCCTGTCGTACGCTATATCGCCGATATCGCGGAATCCGACGACGGGCTGCTGACCGAACATCCCTTTGCCGACGAGGCGTATCGCGCGGCGCTTCCCTTTGATGAGCCGTGCAGGATGACCTTTGACCCGCCGGTCCTGTCCAACGAAATCTATGAGGACTGCCAGATAGGCGGCTATCCCTATTTCCCACAGGACGGGGAATTGGAGCCGGACGAGGAGTTCCTGCTGCTTCAGCTGGCGGATAACTGCAATATCCATTTCGGTGACTGCGGAGCCTGCCGCTTTATTATCACGCTGGAAGAGCTGGTAAACCTCGATTTCTCATCGGTGAGTTACAGCTGGGATTGCTGCTGACCACAAGACGATAAACAGGACGGACGATCGGATAACCGATCGTCCGTCCTGTTTATCGTCTTGTGGTCAGTGCTCCGCCTCTTCGCCAAATTTATCGACGACGGCTTTCACCTCTATTTCGTAGGAGCAGTCCTTCAGTCCCGCCGGCCAGCGGTCTTCCGATCCCTTGACCAGCTCCGGCTCCTGCTGCATCATCAGCCTCTCGAGGCCGATTACGTCGCAGCCGCTCCGCAGAACCGACTGATCAATGGCGCGGCGGATATCCGCCTCAATCCGTTCCGACAGGGCTGTGTTGATATGGTCGAGATTTTCCCGCATCATTTTCTGCGGTTTGGTTTCATCGGCGATTTCCGCCCGGACGTCGACCGAAATGTGAAAACGGACGCCGTCTCCCTCCCGTTCCACCCGAATGGAGCAGGAGGCTCTTTCCACCTCCGCCGTGATGCGGCCCTGGTCCCCCAGCTCCAGCACATAGGGGGACGTTTCCAGCTCTCCCCGGAGGAAAAGCAGGCCGCGGGTGGCGTCGATATCCGCTTCCCCCGCGTATACGCCGCCGCGGAACAGGGCGGTTCCGGTGACCGACGCGGTCTGGTCCTCCCCCTCCCCGCCGACCTCCACGATGGGAACGGCCACGTCGTACATGCCGCTGGAGGCCCGCTCCAGGTCCAGCAGACGGGTACGCACCGCGGCGCCCCGGTGCCGTCCCTCCCGCAGCATCATGGAGATTTGCTCAGCCGGGACGGTAAAGGCAGTGGACTTCAGATTCAGCAGGTCGGCCGCCGTGGTGCGGCTGATGACCACATCCACCAGGGGTCGTCCCTCATGATTGCGGATAAAGTAGTCGGTCAGGGAGGAAAGCGTCCGGCTTTGCGCCTGTTCCATCCCCAAAGCGATCACCCGGTTGTGCATGATAAAGGCGCTGCGCCCTGTGAGGGAAACGAAGGTGTGCAGGGCGTCGGCCACCGAAGCCCCCTCCGCCTCGTAAACGCCGGTGGCGTTATCCTGCTGTTCGGTGAGGCTGCCGGAGGTGAGCAGGGGTTCCACCGACTGCACCGACAGCCTCACATCGCCGTTTTCGCCGGCCTCCCCCTCTGTCGGCACACCGTCGATCCCCACCGCCGTCACGATCACCCGGCTGCTGACCTGTGATTTTTCTTTACAGCTGGGGATCAGGGCCATGCCCAGCGCCAGCGCGATCAATATCGCCCATACCTTCATCGGAGCCGTCCCGCCTTTCGTAAAAAACGATCGTTAACCCGGTTCACGCCCGTGCCCGGCGCGCCCGCCGTTCCCGCACCATATCCGCCAGCACCAGTACCAGGGGCAGCGCCACCGCAAACAGTCCCGCGATGATCAGATAGACGGGGACCGACGCCTCCTGCTCACTCTGGGCCGCCAAACCGGCAAAGGACAAACCGGTCACGAAAACCGTCCCGCCCCCCGCGACAGCGTACAGGGGTTTGCGGTTTTTCCCGAATATCCGCTGGGCGCAGCTCATATACAGCATAGAGTAAAAGGCCATCTTGACGAACAGGACCACCAGCCACACGGCCACCGCGATCAGATCCATCCGCTGGATGATCCCCACGTCGGCGGCGGTGACGGCCGTATAATAGGGAAAACGCACCTGTGCGGCGAAATCCCCCAGCACGCCGGTAATAGTCGCCTGCATCAGCACCAGCACGCCGGCCAGCACCGTCGTCCATACCGCGTAGCCCTTTGAGGAGCTGCCGCGGACGTAGGGCAGCAGCATCCCCACCACCGCCACCTCGATGGAGCGGGGCAGCTCGTACAGCGCGCCCTCCACCACCGGATACACCCCGTCGTACAGGGGTGACAGGAAGTGGACGCCCCGCATCTCGGGCAGGAGGGAAAACAAGGTGAACACCATAGCGGCGATCACCACCACCACCGCCACGCCGGCGGCGCGGGCGACGGCCTGCAGCCCGCAGGAGGCGGCGAAGAACACCCCCACCACCAGCGTGCCGCACAGGGCTATGCGGGACATACCAGGGGACAGAGCCACCGACACGAAGGTCTGAAAACGCAGCAGGTCGGCGTTCACGATCACGAGGCAGAGCAGACCATACAGGGCCGCCACCGCTCCGCCCCCCTTCGGGCCGAACAGCACATAGGCATAATCGATCGTCCCCGACCGGTTGGTACGGCGGCTGAACCACCAGGTGGGCAGCAGCAGTATCAGCAGCAGAGGGATTTGCAGCACCACCGACACCAGCATACTGGAACCGAATCCCGCCGGCCCCCCCGCAGGGGAGGCGGTCATGGCCGTGGTCAGCCGGCTGGCCAGCAGCAGGCACACCAATTGAGACACGCTGATCTGAGTATTCTTTTTCAGGGGAACCACCGCTCTTTCCTTCCGGACGGGTCCGGTCTTATTCCTCGCCGGGGTCGGTCGTGTCGGGCTCGGTTCCGTTTTCCTTAAGATGGGAGCCCACCACGTTCTGCACCAGGAACTGATGCTTCCAAAGTTCCCGCCAATCCGCCCGGATCAGCACGTCCCGCATGGCTTTGAGGCTGAAGGGGGTCACCGGGGCGGTAAAGGGGATGGACTGGATATGCACAGCACACACGCTGCACAATAGCAGGGTCAGACCGATCATAATGCCGTAAATACCCAGCGTCCCGCCCAGGATGATGAAGCCGAAGCGCAGCAGGGTCACCGGGCCGTACAGGGAGGGGATGACGAAGGAGCTGATGGCGGTCAGGGCGACGATGATGACCATGGGCGCGCCAATGAGACCCGCCCGCACCGCCGATTCGCCGATGACCAGCGCTCCCACGATGCTGACGGCGTGGCCCACCGCCTTGGGAAACCTCAGGCCCGCCTCCCGCATGATCTCAAAAAGAAAGTGGATAATCAGGGCCTCCATCACTAGGGGGAACGGGGTGGACAGGTCGGATTTGAGATAGGACAGCATCAGGGTAAAGGGAAGCATCTCGGGATGGAAGGTTCCCACCGCCACATAAAGCCCCGGCAGCAGCATCCCTACAAAGAAGGAAACGTATTTGATGATGCGCAGGAAACTGGCGTAATAGGGATGGATGGCGTAGTCATCCATCGACTGAAAGTGTTCCACGAACAGGGTGGGCGTAATCAAAACAAAGGGGGTGCCGTCCACCAGCACACCGATGCGTCCTTCGGCCACCTTGCCGCACAGGGTATCGGGGCGTTCGGTGGTTCCCACACTGGAAAACAGGGACAGCCGCCGGTTTTCGAGGAAGGGCTGGATATATCCCGATTCCAGCACCACGTCCAGAGGCAGTTTCTGGATGCGGGCGCGCACGTCGTTCAGCAGCTGTTCAGACACCCGCCCCCTCATATAGCACAGACAGACCGCCGTATTGCTGGTTTTGCCCGCGCTCATCATCTCAAAGGTCAGGTCGGGAGTCTTCATCCGGCGGCGGATCATGCTGATATTCACCCGGATCGCTTCGGTAAAGCCCTCACGTGAGCCGCGTGTGGTCATTTCAGAGGAAGGCTCCCCCACCCCGCGGATCATAAAATTTTGGAAACCGCCCAGCAGCACATAGGCGGCGCCGTCGGCCATGACCGCGGCGAAGCCGGAAGAGATCAGGTTGATGACCTCATCCATGGTGACCACCTGCATCAGGTCCACCATGGCCAGCACCTTGTCGCGGACGTAGGACATCAGCGCTTCCGCCCCGTCCATATCCGGAACCTTCGACAGGGGCAGCAGAACCGCGTCGGCGATGGTGTGGCGGTCTACCATCCCTTCCAGGGTTACGATGGCGATTTTACAGCCGCCGGCCTCCATTTCCCGCACGGTCAGGTCGGAGCTGACGCCGAACTGGGCATGGAGATAAACCAGGTTGTCCATGAGCACCGGTGACACCGGATGCGGCGGCGGGGGCGGCGCGGATACCGCCTTCTGCCGGTCGCCGGAGGAACGGAAAAATCCTTTTAAAGAGGGCATACTATACGGCCGCTCCTTTCAAATAGGCGTTGATTTTCAGTCGGGCAATCAATAAATATAGTTATGTCCGTCTCACCCGCCGCTTATTCTCTGCCGCCAAAACGCCGGGAAAATGCATTTTTTCGAATAACCGTGCGGCGGCAGGCCATACTAGGGGAGCGGCGCCGTTCATGTGGGCGCATCCTTTCGAAAGGCGGGACTGAGAATATGGCGATTACTGCTATCCGCACCGTGATAATCTACATATTCATTATCACGGCCATGCGCATCATGGGCAAACGGCAGCTGGGTGAGCTGCAGCCTGCCGAACTGGTGGTCACCCTGATGATCTCCGATCTGGCCGCCGTCCCCATGCAGGAGAGCGGTATGCCCCTGCTTGACGGCCTGATCCCCATTCTGGTGCTGGTGGCGATGGAGCTGCTGCTGTCCGGCCTGATGCTGAAGGTCCCCTTTTTTTATCACCTGATCAGCGGCCGGCCCATGGTGGTCATCAACGACGGCAAACTGGACCAGCAGGCTCTCAGGCGTATGCGGGTGACCATCAGCGAAATGATGGAAAACCTGCGGGGACAGAACATTTTCGATATTGAGCAGATTCAATACGCCATCGCCGAAACCAACGGCAAAATCAGTGTCTTTCTGAAGCCGGATTACCGGCCGCCCTCCTGCGGTGACCTGAACGCCGTCCCACCCGATTCGGGGCTGCCTATGGTCCTCATTGATGACGGCAAGGTGTCCCATTGGGCGCTGGGGGTCTGCGGTCTCGACGACAAATGGCTGGAAAAGACGCTGAAATGGAACCACTGCCGCGCCGACGATGTCTTTCTGCTGACGGCGGATCGGGCAAAAAAATACACCCTGATCCGTAAAGATGCTAAAAAATAAAGGGCTATCCGCGTAATCTGTTCGCGGATAGCCCCTGACGGACAAAGGAGGGCTCACCTGTGAAACGGCTGATAATCGCGGCGGCCCTGCTGGTCATCGTAGCGGCAGTGTGCGTTGTCTCCCTGGGCGTACAGGTAAACAACACCCAATATCTGCTGGATGAGCTGGAACAGGTCCAGCAGGCCTACGACGACGGCAACATCGAGCTGTGCCGCACCCTGTCACGGGATTTTGTAAAAACCTTTGAAGAGAAAACCAAGCATTTTCCGCTGTTTATGCGGCACGCCGACATTCAAAAGATTGAAGAAACGGTGGTGCCGCTTCCCGTCATGATCGCGGAGGGTGACGGCGGACATTTTGCCGCCCAGCTGGCGGTGTGCCGCAATCAGCTGGAGAAGCTGTCCAATGTGGAAACGCCCCTGACCGAAAATATTTTCTGATTCTCCTTCTCCACGGCTGTCCCCTGTCCGTAACGATGAAAAGAGGCTATCGGCATCAGCCGACAGCCTCTTTTTTGACAGTCTGGTAACAATGATTCCCGAGCCCTTCCTATTCGTCGGGCAGCGGCTCCCTGTCCTTTTCCAGGTCCCAGATGGCGGGATCCCGGCGAAAGATCAGGCAGGTGACCACCCCCAGCACGCCCAGGAAAAAAAGCAGCAAAGCAGCCCCGGCTCCCTTGCCGGAGCCAAACAGGCGTGTCCACCAGCTATCCGGCGGCTGGGCAACCATAAACGGCCCCAGCACCCGGTCCACCAGCAGCCCCCCCAGTGAGTACCCGATGGGGATGGTGAAAAACTGAAGGGTATTCCTCACCGAATAGACACGTCCCTGTATCGGCACCGGGATGTTCCGGCGGAACAGGACGTCCATATTGGCGTTCATCACCGGAATGCACAGCCAGCCCAGCACAGCCCCCAGGCACCACACCGGGAGGGATTTACCAAAGGCCAGAAAAAAATTCTCGGTGCTCATGGACAGCAACAGGGTGTTGCAGATCACCCGGCCCCGGCTTTTGGGCTCGGGCAAAAAGGAAGCGGCCAGGCTGCCGATCAGCATGGCCACGCCCGTGGCGGCGTTGACCGCTCCCAGCGCCGTTTCCCCACCCGGCCCGCCGGTGATCAGCAGAGCGGGCAGCGCTGCGTTGAACATGGACGCGGTCAGGTTGATAGCTGCCAGAAACAAAATCAAGTGCAGGATACCCCGATGACCGCGGAGAAAGCGCAGGCCCGCCCTGGCCGCCTGCCAGACCGATTCCTCCCCTTTATCGGTTTGCTGCACCTGCGGTATTTTGATAAAAAACAACAGCGATACGAAGGCGGCCCCGAAGGTCGCCAAGTCGAAAACGATCACCGCCTCCATACCGGCGAAGGCCAGCAGGGCGGTGGCCAGTACCGGCGTCAGAATGCCGGTGAGGGAGTTGGAAAGGGAACGCAGGCCGCTGACCTTCTGATAATGCCGCGGGGGCGTCAGCAGGCTGATGGTGACGTCAGCCGCCGGCTGCTGGATGGTATTCATCAGCCCGTTCAGGGCGTTGAGCACATACAGATGCCAAATTTCCAGCCGTCCCGTGGTCATCAGCAGCAACACCCCCACCGTACAGGCGGCGGCAAAGGTATCGCTTGCCAGCATGGTCACTTTTTTAGGCCATCGGTCGCTGAACGCTCCGGCGAAGATGCTCATCAGCACATAGGGCGCGTAGGAACAGACCGACAGCAGCGCGGTGGTCAGGGCCGAGCCCTTCGCCTGATAAGACCAGACCACCAGAGCAAAATTGGTCATGGAGCTGCCCAGGGACGATAAGGATTGGGTGGACCACAGAATCAGAAACTGACGCAGCTCTCCGATGGTGGTTCGAAAGGTATTCATCACGACTTTGCTCCTCTACTCTTTGTTTATCAGAAACAGAGAGCAAAGCCTGTTCGGGCGTATGAAAAGGATTGGCTCCATGCAGACCCGCCCGGATCAGACTTTGCATGGAGCGTGAGCAAGGCATAATTTCATGGTGGTATCTCCCGTCGTATTAACCCGTCCCCGCAATCACGGCGACGCTGCGATTACCAGTATACCCGATCTTTGCTTTGCCGTCCAGTGCCGCTCCGCAGACCGCCAGCTGGAAGAACAGCAGGCAAAAGCCCCCGGCGGTCTTTACCGCCGGGGGCTTCTTTATAAGTTTGTCAGGGAGGCGGCCGGTCACGTCAATCCGTGACTTTCATCAATGGGATATCTCGCCGTCTCCCCCGGTCTCTCCGACGGGGAGTTCGGCTGCCGTTTCAGCGGATTCCTTCGGACGGGTGACAAAGTCGGTCATCTTGGGTACCAGCGTCCCCTCCATAATGGCGCGGAACTGTTCGCCGTCTACCTTCTCGTTGAGGAAGAGGTAACGGGCCACCGCGTCGAGCTGTTCCCTGTGCTCACTTAGCTTGCGCTCGGTCTGCTGGTAGCTCTCCCGTATGATCTCGTTGATTTCCTCGTCGATCTGGGCGGCCACCTGCTCGGAGTAGTTGCGGGTGTGACCGAAGTCGCGGCCCAGGAAAATTTCATTGGAGTCGGAGGAACCGAACATGATCGGCCCCAGCTTATCGCTCATGCCGTATTTGGTAATCATGTTGCGGGCGGTTTCTGTGGCCCGCTCAATATCGTTGGAAGCGCCGGTGGAGATATCGTCCAGCACCAGCGCTTCCGCCACCCGGCCGCCCAGGAGCACCTGGATATCCTCCAGCATCTCCTTCTTCGCGCGGTAGGAACGGTCGTGCTCCGGCAGGCTCATGGTGTAGCCGCCGGCCATGCCGCGGGGGATAACCGAAATCTGATGGACAGGGTCCTGAGTGGGGCAGTAATAGGTGACCACCGCGTGGCCCGCCTCGTGGAAGGCGGTGAGTTTCTTTTCCTTATCGGTGATGACGTGGCTGCGCTTTTCGGTGCCCATGACCACCTTGATGGTAGCCTCCTCGATCTCGGGCATGGTGATGGAGTGGAGCCCCCTCCGTGCGGCCAGCAGCGCCGCCTCGTTCAGCAGGTTTTCCAAATCTGCTCCGGTGAAGCCGGCGGTGGATTTGGCGATAACCGAAAGCTCCACGTCGGGAGCCAAGGGCTTGCCGCGGGCATGAACCTTGAGGATTTCCTCACGGCCCTTGACGTCGGGATAATTGACCACGATCTGACGGTCGAAGCGGCCCGGACGGGTCAGGGCCGGGTCGAGAATATCGGGTCGGTTAGTGGCGGCGATCATAATCACGCCGTCGTTGCTGCCGAAGCCGTCCATTTCCACCAGCATCTGGTTCAGGGTTTGCTCACGCTCATCGTGGCCGCCGCCCAGGCCGGCGCCGCGCTGACGGCCCACCGCGTCGATCTCGTCGATAAAGATGATACAGGGGGAGTTCTTTTTCGCCTGGTCGAACAGGTCGCGGACACGGGAGGCGCCCACACCCACGTACATCTCCACAAAATCGGAACCCGAAATGGAGAAGAAGGGAACCCCCGCCTCGCCGGCCACGGCGCGGGCCAGCAGGGTTTTACCGGTACCGGGAGGGCCCACCAGCAGCACACCCTTGGGCACCCGGGCGCCCAGCTCCTTAAACTTTTTGGGGGATTTGAGGAAGTCCACGATTTCCCGCAGCTCTTCCTTTTCCTCATCCGCCCCCGCCACGTCGGCAAAGGTGGTCTTGCGCTTATCCTCGCTGGGCTGCTTGATCCGCGCCTTGCCGAAGCCCATGGTCTTGCCCCCGTCGATGGAGGACATGGAGCGGCGCACCATCACGATCATGACGATGAATACCACCACGATCAGAAGGGAGGGCAGCAGATTGAGAATCCAAGGAAGCTGGCTGGCCGGCTCGTAGTCGTTGGCTGGCGGCACATACGCGGCGTCGGCGTCGGTTTTGCGTTCGAAGATATCCCGCAGGTCCTGAACGAATAGGCTGACATCGGGCACCTGGTACTTGAGAATGTCCTTCTCATCCAGCTTGCCGTCCCGATTGGTATCCTCGGTGATAAACTCGGGCTTGAGCACGATTTTCAGATTGCCGTTGCCGATATTCAGATCGTATTCCTGCACCTGTTCGTTGCGGAAATACGCGAGATAATCGGAATATTTCTTCTCATCAGCGGGGGTGCGGGCGTCCAGCACCAGCCAGAGCGCGATGAAAATCAGCAGCGGGATACCCAGGAACAGGCCGATGTTGCGGATCATCTTGCCGAAATCATTGTTGTTGGATTCCAATACATTCACTCCTTATCACCGCCGCACGTCGGGTTCTGCGGACGGCACGGGTTCCGGTCCTCCGGGGGAAAGCGCCCTCCGGGCCTCTAGCCGGCGTAAACCTCCGGCTTGAGCACCCCGATATAGGGCAGGTTGCGATATTTTTCGGCGTAATCGAGACCGTAACCGACGATGAATTCGTCGGGCACCTCCGCCCCCACATAGTCGGGGCGGATATCCACCTTACGCCGCTCGGGCTTGTCGAGCAGGGTGCACAAACGGATGCTTCTCGGATTGCGGGCGGACAGATTCTTCAGCAGGAAGGACAGGGTCACGCCGGAATCGAGGATGTCCTCCACCACCAGCAGGTCCTTGCCCTCCAGCGAATCGTCCAGGTCCTTGAGAATCCGCACCGCGCCGGAACTGACCGTACCCTTGCCGTAACTGGAAACCGACAGAAAGTCGATGGAACACGGGACGGTCACCGCCCGCATCAGATCGGCCATAAAAATCAGCGACCCTTTGAGCACGCTGATCATAAACAGGTTTTTCCCTTCGTAATCCTCACTGATCTGGCGGCCCATCCGGCTGACGATCTCCGCCAGCTGCTCCTCCGTATAGAGGATTTCCGCGATATCGTCGCGCATATTCATTATGCTTCCCCAATCCCCTCAAAAAATGAGGCATTGATATTGAGATTTCCCACAGCGGCCGCGTCCAGCAGCAGCAGGACACGGCGGGTGGAATCGGTGACCCGCACCCGCTCGTCGCAGCCGAAGCCGCCGACCAGCAGGATACCGTCCTCGTCGCAGACCAGCGGGACAGCCGCCCTCTTTTCAGGCGGCAGGCGTTTTTCGTTCCACAGCTTTTTCAGGCTTTTGGTCACGCCGCGGCCCGCCGGGCGAAAAGCGTCTCCCGCTCGGCGATTGCGCAGGATCACATTGCTCTTAATCATATCATAGTCACATGTGTTTTGTAATACAAAATTGTAAATTTTCTTAACATCCTCATTGGCCTCCGCCGCTGCGGACAGCGCGGCCTCCCGCCGCTGGTCCAACACAGTTTTCGGAAGAATGCAGACCCGCACCGTCCGCCCGCAGAAAAAGCAGCCGCCGTCACGGGGAAGGGGCAGACTCACCTCGCCGAAATCCACCGGAGAAACCCGTATTGTCAGCTGTCCTGCCGCCAGCAGGACGGTGCGTCCCCCTGGCAGGTTGATCCCGCCGCGTTCGCTGTCAAGCAGGCGTTCCAGTCGGCCGATCGTCTCCGCGTCCAGATCGTGGAGTGGGTCCTCTCCCTCCGACGTCCCGGCCAGCCGGCGCAGCACACGGCCCCGCAGGGCAGGAGGCAGTCCCCGCAGGGCGGCGGCGTCATAAGCGCCGTCGGCCCGCCGGACCTGCCTTTCCGCCTGCCGAGCCAGCCCGTCGAGATAATCCGCGTCCTCACGCAGCAGTCGGGCGGTCCGGCCCGCCGCCTGCGCGCCCCGCGGATTCAGCTCGGACAGGATGGGGACCACCGCGTGCCGTATCCGGTTGCGGCTGTACCGCTGGTCGGCGTTGGTGCTGTCGGTGATAAACGGAATGCCGTTCGCCCGGCAGTAATCTTCCACCTCCGCCCGCGTGCAGTCCAGCAGCGGACGAATGACCGCGTCCCGGACCGGGGCAATCCCGCACAGGCCCCGCAACCCACTGCCGCGGGTCAGGTGGAGCAGGATAGTCTCCCACTGGTCGGAAAGGGTGTGAGCGGTGGCGATGCGCACCGACCGACCGCCTGTCTGTTCCTCCAGTTTTTCTGCCGTCCGCCGCAAAAAGGCGTACCGCGCCCGACGGCCCGCCGCTTCCAGCCCTTCGGAGCCGCCGGCGGCCAAAGCACCCACGTCGGCCCGCTCCACTGTCAGGGGGATTCCCCACCCTTTGCATACCGTGCGGACGAACGCCTCGTCCCGGTCGGACTCCGCCCCGCGCAGACGGTGGTTCAAATGCGCAGCAAACAGGCCGGACAGGCCGAGGGTTTCCCACCGTTCCTTAAAAAAATGAAGCAGCGCCATCGAATCGGCGCCGCCCGAAAGAGCGACCAGGACAACGGCGCCATCCGGGAGCATACGCTCCTGAACGAGAATATCCGCTGCCTTGCGGGGCAGGGCCCCGCCCTGCCGCTGCCGGTCATCTTTCACTCTGATGCATCTCCAGACTGGTAAATTGAGTGAACTCACCGAACCAGGCCAGCTTGACAGTACCCAGCTCGCCGTGTCGGTTTTTGGCCACAATCACCTCGGAGGTGCTGGTTTCCACCTCCGACGGGTCTTCCTTCTCGTTTTTATAGTATTCGTCCCGGTACAGGAACAGCACCTGGTCGGCGTCCTGCTCGATGGAGCCGGATTCACGCAGGTCGGCCAGGGCGGGACGGTGATTCTGCTGTTTTTCGGTGGCACGGGAGAGCTGGGCACACACCATGAGGGGGATATTTAGCTCTTTGGCCATAATTTTGAGATTTCGGGTGATCTCGGTGACCTCCTGCACACGGTTGTCGATGCGGCGGGCCGACTGCATCAGCTGGAGGTAGTCGATGACCACGAAATCCAGATTCTTCATCCGGCGCAGACGGGCCTTCATCTCGGGTACCGTAATGCTGGAGGTATCGTCGAAATACATGGGGGCCTGGCACAGGATGTTGGAAGCCGCGGCGATGCGTCCCCACTCGTCGGGGGTCAGGTTGCCCACCCGCAGCTTTTTGCTGGATACCCGCGCCTCGGTGGACAGGATGCGGTTGACCAGCTGCTCGCGGGACATTTCCAGCGAAAAGAAGGCCACCGTCTTGCCCTTCTGGACCGCCACGTTGCGTGCCAGGTTGAGGGCGAAGCTGGTCTTTCCCATACCAGGGCGGGCGCCGACGATGATCAGGTCGGACCGGTTCAGGCCGGTGGTGATCTCGTCCAGCGCGGAAATGCCGGTGGAGACCCCCACGAACTGATCCCGGTCGTCAGAAGCCAGTTTGTTGAACATCTCGTAGTTGGAGGCGAGCACCTCCCGGATAGGCACCAGTCCTCCGGGCTGCCGCCCCTGCCGGATGTCGTAAATTTTCTGTTCTGCCGAGTCCAGCAGCAGGGACGCTTCAATACCGGGGTCCATGGCGTCGTCCACGATTTCCCGCGCCGCCTGTATCAGGGAGCGCACGTCGTATTTCTCCCGCACGATACGGGCGTAATTGCCGATGTTCGAGATGGAGGGCACCATCTGGGCCAGCCGCAGCAGGTAGGCCTTGCCCTCCTCCCCGGAGAAAAAGCCCTCGGTCTTCAGCGCTTCCAGCACGGTGACGAAATCGATGACCTGGGAGGCCATCATCTTCTCGCTCATCACCCGGTATATCGCCTGATGCTCCGGCAGGTAGAAATGATCGGGACGAAGGACATCCGCCACCTGATTGAGGCTGTTCGGTTCCATCAGCACCGAACCCAGCACCGCCTGCTCCGCCTCCAGGCTGTAGGGCAGGTTCAGGCCGTCGCTGCGGACATTGTTCAGGTCTGGCATGTTCATACGTCCTTTCAAAGAGGGCTTTCCGCGTTTCTCTCACATTTTTGTTTATGCGAAATGCGGAAGAATAGGGAACGCGGGATTGTGTTCAATCCCGCGTCAGGCGCCTTCCGCCGCCCCAAGTTCTTACTGAGCTTTCCAAAACTTACGCTTTTGGGGAAACTCACTCGGTCACCATAACGCTCATTTTCGCCGAGATGCCGAAGTTGAAGCGGATTTCCGCTTCATAGGTACCGAAGGCCTTAATGTCGGCCATCTGGATCTTCCGCTTGTCCACGTCGGCGCCGAACTGCTTTTTCAGTTCCTCGGCCACCTCCTTGGTGGTGACCGAACCGAACAGCCGACCGCCCTGCCCCGCTTTAGCAGTGATCTTCAGCACCTTGCCGCTGAGCACGGCGGCGGTTTCGGAAGCGGCCTTTTTGTCCTGCTCCTCGCGGAAGCGGGCGGCTTCTTCCTTATTCTTCAGCTCGTTCATGGCCGCGGCGTCGGCTTCCGCCGCCAGGCCGCGGGGAAACAGATAGTTGCGGGCGTATCCGTCGGAGACATTGACCAGTTCGCCTTTTTTCCCCTGGCCGCGTACGTCCTGTTTGAGAATCACCTTCATAAGAATCGTCCTTTCCGTATGGGTTTGCCGTGGCGTCAGCCGCCCCGGCTTTCGTTCTGTTTTTGCTGGACCGCCAGGGCGTGTTCCCGGTCGGCCAGCAGGCGGTCGATGGCTTCGGTGAGCATCTGCCGGGCCCCGGACATATCCACGCCCTCCAGCTGGGCCCCCGCCATGGTCATGTGCCCGCCGCCGCCGATAGTCTCCATCACCAGCTGGACGTTGAAGTCCCCCAGCGAACGGGCGGATATATTGACGGTGTTCCCCTCTTCAAAGAGGGTGAAGGAGGCGTCCACCCCCTTGATATACAGCAGCTCGTCGGCGGCCTGGGCCGCCGCGATACGGGTTTCGCTGGCCCCGCTCTGATCGCAGCACGCAATGGCGGTTTTCCGGTACAGCTCCGCTTTGGCGATGATGTCCGCCTTGGCCCGGTAGGTGTCCATGCTCTCGGCGAACATCTTCTTGACCTCGACCGTGTCAGCGCCCAGCCGGCGCAGGTATGCCGCTGCCTCAAAGGTGCGGACCCCCGCCTTCATGACAAAGCTGCGGGTGTCCAGCATGATGCCGGCCATCAGAGCCTCCGCCTCCAGCCGGGAGATGCTGTCCCCCTCCATATACTGGATCAGCTCCGCCACCATCTCGGAGGCGGAGGACGCGTAGGGCTCATGATAGAATATCACCGCGTTGTCGATGTGATCCACCATCTTGCGGTGATGGTCGATGACCACCACCGAACCGGCGGCGCGGTATAAGGCGGGGTCCTCCAGCATATGGGGATTGTGGGTATCGGTGATGATCAGCAGGGTCCGCCGGTTCAGCAGCTCCATGGCTTCCTCCGGCTCGATGAACAAATCCCCCCTGCCCGATGCGTCGTAACGGTCGATCAGCTCGGCGGCGAGGGTAGTTTTATGCCGCGCGACGGCATAGGCGGGTTTGCCCATGCTGCGGGCCGCCACCGTCATGGCGGCGGCGGAGCCCAGGCAGTCGAGGTCGGAAAACCGGTGCCCCATCACCATCACGTTGTCGCTGCCCGCGATCAGCTCGCTCAGGGCGGAAGCTACCACGCGGGTGCGCACCTTGGTGCGTTTCTCCACGCCCTTGGAGACGCCGCCGTAAAAATCGAAGCCGCTGCGGGTCTTGACGGCGGCCTGGTCGCCGCCGCGTCCCAGCGCCATCTCCAGCGCCTGGCGGGCCATCTCCTCCGACTCCCGCATGGTGTCGCCCTGTCCCACGCCGATGGACAGGGTCACGCTCAAACCGCCGGGGGTCTGTACCGACCGCACCCGGTCGAGGATATCGAATTTGCTATCCACCACCTGCTGCAAATGACGCTGCTCCACCATCACGAGGAAGCGGTCGCTGCTGTATTTGCGCAGCATGCCGGTGGTGGAACCCACCCAGTCCTCCAGCAGGGTTTCTACCCGGCCGGAGAGCTGGGCCCGCTCACTATCGCGGGTGTTCTGGACAACTTCCTCCAGATTGTCTATGTAGACAACCATCACGGCCGGACGGCTGAGACGGTATTCGTCCGCAATTTCCTTGAGACGGGTGTCGTCCACATAATACAGGGCGTACAGGGTCTCCCCCCGCACCGGCACCGGGCTGATGTACACGGTATAGCGGCGCCCCTTCAGCGACACGTCCATAAAGCGCTTGCGCGCGATGTCCTCCACCGGCGCGCCGCCGCTGATGTGGATCACCGACTCGCCGGTCAGCTCGGCGCCGTCCAGCGCCTGGTCACGGAACAGCTCGTTATACCACAGGATCTCCCCACCGGACGAACAGACTGCCGCCGGCATGGGAAAGGAGGCCAGGGCATCCTGCTCGCTCTGGCTGAGGGAGCCCGACACGCGGGCCAGATACCGGCGCATGTCGGCGTTCAGCCGGCGCAGCCGCCAGATGCCGTAGGCGAATACGGCCGCCGTCAGGGCGCAGGCCCCATAAAAAACCGGACGGTTGAGGAAAAAGGTCGCGCCCGTGACCAGCAGCAGGGCGGCGCCCAGCAGCAGGATCACAGGCGTAACGGACCAAAAGCCTTTCTTTTTCATAGACAGCAGCCGTACCCTTTCCGCTCTCCGCCAGGGTGTTCACCCCTGACGGAGGCTAAAAGTGGAACCCACTCCGGGGTGTCGATCCTCAAAGAAAACAGGGATATCCTTCCCAGCGAAAATCATCAGGCATCCATCAGAATAGGCAGGATCATGGGGCTTCTCTTGGTCTTCTGGAACAGCATGTGGGACAGCTCATCGCGTACGCGGGTCTTCATGGTGGACCAGTCGCCGTGCTCCTGCAGGCAATCCTCCAGCACGCCGCGGGCCAGGCTGCGGATGTCATCGATGAGAGGCTCCGCCTCCCGCACATAGACAAATCCGCGTGACACCACGTCGGGTCCCGACACGATCTCCCCGTTGGCGCAGTCCACCGAGGCTACCACCACGATGAGGCCGTCCTGGGCCAGATGCTTGCGGTCCCGCAGTACGATGCTGCCCACGTCGCCGACCCCGAGGCCGTCCACCAGCACCCGGCCGGCCTGCACCGTTCCGACCATCTCCATTTTGTCCGGCGTGATCTCGATGACCTTGCCGATGTCGGGCAGGACGATATTTTTCGCCGGCATACCCATGGAGCGGGCCAGCATGGCGTGCTTCTGCATGTGCTTCTGCTCGCCGTGGACGGGGATAAAATACTTGGGGCGGGTCAGGCCGTGGATGATCTTCAGCTCTTCCTGACAGGCGTGGCCCGACACGTGTACGTCGTACATCTTTTCATACACCACATCGCAGCCCCGCTTCATCAGCTCGTTGACCACCTTGCCCACCGTCTTTTCGTTGCCGGGGATGGGGGTGGCGGAAATGATGATGTAATCGTCCGGGCCTACCTCCACCTTGCGGTGGTCGGAGAAGGCCATGCGGCTGAGGGCGGACATGGGCTCGCCCTGGCTGCCGGTGGTGATCAGAATCATTTTATCCTTAGGATACCGGTTGATCAGGTCGATATCGACAATCAGACCCTCCGGCATCTTGAGATACCCCAATTCGGTGGCGATGTTCACCACGTTGATCATGCTGCGGCCCGAGACCGCCACCTTGCGCCCGTCATGCACTGCCGCGTCGATGATCTGCTGGATGCGGTGGATGTTGGAGGAAAAGCTGGCGATGATAATCCGCTTGTTTTCCGCCTTGCGGAACAGGTTGGCGAAGCTCTCCCCCACCACCCGCTCGCTGGGGGTAAAGCCGGGGCGCTCCGCGTTGGTGGACTCACCGAGGAGGGCCAGCACCCCTTCGTTGCCCAGCTCGCCGAAACGGGTCAGGTCGATCATTTCACCCAGAATGGGGGTGCAGTCGATTTTGAAGTCGCCGGTATGCACCACGTAGCCGATGGGCGTTTTGATACCCAGGGCCGCGGCGTCGGGGATGGAATGGTTGACGTTGATGAACTCCACCGATACCTCGCCGAAGCGCACCACGTCACCCGGTTTGACCACGTTCAGCTTCACCTTTCCGGCGAGGCCGTGCTCCTTGAGCTTGGACTCCACCAGCGCCAGGGTCAGGCGAGTGCCGTAAACCGGCAGGTTCACCTGCTTGAGCAGGTAAGGCAGGCCGCCGATATGGTCCTCATGCCCGTGGGTGAGGACGATGCCGCGGATGCGGTCCTTATTTTTGACGATATGGGTAAAATCGGGCAGCACGATGTCCACACCCAGCATCTCGTCGTCGGGAAACGCCATGCCGCAATCGATGACAAAGGCGTCGTTCCCATATTCGAACATCGTGATGTTCTTGCCGATCTCATTGAGTCCGCCCAGCATGGTCAGACGGACCGGCAGCGCCTTGTTTTTAGGCGGGCGGCCCCGCCGGGAACCCTGCTGGCGCGAGGGGGCAGCGGATTCCTGGGCCGCGCCCTGCTTTAAAGTTTCCTGTTTGCCGTTTTTCTGCGGCTTCTTTGCCTGTCCCTGCGCGGGGGGCGTCTGTTTGGCAGCCGCCTGTTTCACCGCTGTCTGCTGAACAGGCGCTTGTACGGATTCCGCCGCCGTCGGGGCCGGCACCTCCGTCTTCGGCTTGCGGGTCCCTCTGCCGCGGGAGCCGCGATAGCCGCCGCGGCTCTTCTTCTCCCCGTCCGGTTTGGCGGCGGGGGCTGCCGCGGGCTGGCGGCCCCTGGAGCCGGCTGCCGCGCCGCGGCCCGCCGTCTCCTTCACTGCGCCCGACGCAGCTGGAGCCTCATTCTTTTTTTCGGTTGTCACACATGTTCCTCCATTTCCTGTATTGAAACCATACGGTCATGCATCGTGGTAAAAGAGCCCCGCTGACGGCGGGGCTGATTCTTCACACGCTTTATACGTCCTTGTCTGTCTCCGCGTTTGGCGAAGGGAATCCGCACGGGGCGGATACTATCCGTAAAGGGAAACGCCGTGCTCCGGCGGTCTCCCCTTATAAAGCAAGTCATGAATGGTTCCGTTCCGTTTATTTCCGGTAAAACTATATTACTTTTTTTCCCTGTCGATGTCAAGGAGAAGCGCATCCAGCTTCTTTTCCAGTTCGCCGCAAAGCTCCGCCGCCGATTCCATATCGGCCGCTTCCGCTGTCAGAATCAGTTCACTGCCCAGCTTGGTGGGGCGGACGAAAATCACGCCGTTTTTTGTGCGGAGGCGGGTCCCTTCCCCGATTCCCTCCGCTTTTTCTTCAGAAGAAGCCTTGTCGTCCGACAGGCGGCGGAGTATCCGGCCCGGATTTCCCTTGCAGCACACCGTTTTGCTGGTGACGGCGAAGGCCGGCATCCGGTCCAGCATCTCCGACAGGGTACGCCGTTCCCGTTTCAGCCGGTTCAGCAGCCGCACCGCCATCATCAGGCCGTCCCGCACCCACAGCTGGTTGGCGGCCAGCCGACGGGCCCGCTCGTCGGCGGTATCTGCGGGACAGTTGAGATAACGGTAGACCCTGCGCCCGTACTGAGCGGCCAGCTGGTCCACACAGACGGGGGCGTCGCAGGGCAGGGCGACGTCATGGCCGTCCATCAGCTCAAACAGGCAATTGAGGGCCAGCACCCGGTCGGGCCAGATATAACCGGCCTGTTCGTCGAAGACGGAGAGACGGCGTCCCCCCGCCCCCAGATGCAGGCGCATGCCGCCGGCGGACAGGGCGCGGCCCTCGCCGGGCTGGCAGCCCAGGGTTTCCAGCACCGTCGACAGCAGCTTGACCGATTCGTAATCGGAGCCCCGCACCTCGCAGCATAGGCCGCCCAGCCCGTGAGGAGCCAGGCTGACCAGCTCCTGCCGGTACAGCTGACTCATGCCCGACATATCGGTCACCTCCCGCACGCAGTCCCAGCTGGCGCGGGCAAAGTCGCCTCCCGACAGGCTGGCCTCCACTGCCCGCTCGGCCGCCCGCTCGGCGGGCAGCCCGCCGGCGGTCACCAGCCGCAGGCAGGCTTTGGGCCCGCCGGAGACGTACACGCCGGTGTGGATATGGCCGAAGTTGACGAAATAATCGAACTGCGGCTCGATGCAGGAGCCGAAATCCCAGACCTGACCGCCGGTGGACAGCACGCCGGAGGTCAGCGCCATGCGCAGGGCGGAGGCCGCCCGGTCGTGGCTGCACCCCACCGCGATCCGCTCCCCGCGGGATAGGCTGCCCACCGCCGCGCCGAAGCGGGCGCACAGCTCGGGGGTCAGTTCCACCCCCGTTTCGCCGGTGAGGCCCGCATCGTCAAAGAGGGAGGGATTGCGTCTGCCAGAACGGAGGTTGTCCGCCGCGACGGCGCCGGCGGCGATCTCCTTTTCCGGCCAGATTTTCACACCGGGCCGCACGGTAGCGTTTTCCCCCACCACGCTGTCGAAGCCCACGGCCGCCCCCTCGTAGAGAGAGGCACCCCGCCGGACCGAGGCCCCGCGGCACAGCAGCGCCCCCGACAGGGACGACCGGTCGCCCGCGTAGGCGCAGGGCAGCATCACCGAGCCCTTTACGCGGGCGCTGTTGCCCACATGGCACCCGTCGTCCAGTACGGCGAAGGGCCCCACCGTCGCCGCCGCGCCAATGTGAACGTTACGGCCGATATAGACGGGCGGAATCAGCTCGTACGCCCCTTCCGGCATCCCGTCCTCGCAGCAGACACCGCCCTCCGCCCTGACGACGGTGCGCACCCGGCCCTCCAGAATATCCCGCTGACAGGCCACATAGGAGTTCAGGTCGCCGATATCGCACCAATAGCGGTCGGCCACATAGACACAGACCGGCAGCCCCTCCTTCAGCAGCAGGGGGAACAGGTCGTTGGCAAAATCGAATTCTTCCCCGTCGGGGATATAGCGAAGCGCCTCGGGAGATAACAAATAAATACCCGTATTGGCCAGGTCGGTAACCGCCTGGGCCCAGCCAGGCTTCTCCACGAAGCCGGTGACCATGCCGTTGCCGTCAAAGGCCACCAGCCCGTATTCCCGCGGGTCGTCCACCCGGGTGACCACGATGGTGGCCGCCGCTCTCTTTTCCTCGTGCCGGCGGGCGGCCGCGGTCAGATCAATGTCGGTGAGGGCGTCGCCGCTGACGATCAGCAGGGTGTCCTCCTCCCCCATAAAGCCGGAGGACGCGGCGTTTTTCACGCTGCCCGCCGTGCCCAGGGGACGGTCCTCTTCGTAAAAGGAGAGCTTCACCCGCCCGTGACCCTCGCCGAAATGTTCGCTGATGGCGGAGGGCAGATACCGCAGGGTCACCGCCGCTTCGGTCACGCCGTGCTCCTCCAGCAGGTCGAGTAGGTATTCCATCACCGGGCGGCCGCACAGGCGCGCCATGGGCTTGGGCAGGTCGCAGGTCAGGGGGCGGAGGCGTTTGCCTTCCCCGCCCGCCATGATCACGGCTTTCATCATGTTGTATCAGGCCTTTCCTTGCCGAATCGGCACATTTTTGCCGCAGCTGCTTCGCAGCACGGCTCCTTGCAGCGGGTGTCCCGCCGCGTGTCGAGAGTAGTATTGACCGCTTTGGGGTGCTTTAGAGCGTGTTTGAATGAAAAAGTGCCGTATATTTCGCTGAAGAATAGCCGATTCAAGGAAAAAAGCGGACGAATCCTTCCGGATTCGAAGCATTTTTGACGCAGAAGATGGTGTCTTACAGCAGAACTAGATAGCATTTGGGCTTTTTCAAATACGTTCTCCTATGTCCCGCGGGTCAAAAATGTGCTATACTGGCTGTGCTTTCGTCAGGAAAGCGGATTCAGACAGAGGAGAACGCCAACATGAAAGAAATTGAACTGTTTACCGACGGGGCGTGTTCGGGCAATCCCGGCCCCGGCGGCTGGGGCGCGGTGCTGCGCTTTGGCGGCAAGGAGAAGGAGCTCTCCGGCGGCGAGCCCGATACTACCAACAACCGCATGGAGCTGACCGCCGTCATCGAGGGCCTGTCCGCCCTCAAGGAGCCGTGCCGCGTCACCCTGACCAGCGATTCCCGCTACGTGATCGACGGCATCCAGAAGGGCTGGGCCCGCTCCTGGAAACGCAACGGCTGGCGCAAAGCCGATAAAAAGCCCGCCCTCAATGCTGACCTGTGGGACCGGCTGCTCACCCTGCTGGAGCTCCACGAGGTCAGGATGATATGGGTGCGGGGTCATCAGGGCCATCCCGAAAACGAACGGTGCGACCAGCTGGCGGTGGCTGCCTATCAGCAGTATAAATAAAAAAGGAAATCGAGCATCGCGGCTATCCGTGTATTCTTCAAATTTATTTTAACCGGGTATTGTATTTCATACTGTTTTGGTATATATTAAAGGCGCACCCCCTTCATCACAGGAAAAGCTCCGGAAAGGACGGAATACCATGGACAAACGATTTGTATACGCGGATAACGCGGCCACCACCCGTCTGCTGCCGCAGGTGCTGGATAAAATGACCCCCTATCTGACCGAGGAATACGGCAACCCCTCCTCCCTGTACGCCTTCGGGCAGAAAGCGCACGAGGCGGTTCAGGAGGCCCGCCTGACGGTGGCGCAGCGGCTTGACTGCCGGCCCGACGAGGTGTTCTTCACCTCCGGCGGCAGCGAGGCGGACAACTGGGCCATCCGCATGGCCGCCAAACAGCAGGCGGCAAAAGGCAGAAAGCATCTGATCTCCACCGCCTTCGAGCATCATGCCGTGCTGCACACCCTGAAGGCGCTGGAAAAAGAGGGGTTTGAAGTCACCCTGCTGCCGGTGCACGATAACGGCATCGTCCGGGTGGACGAGCTGCGGGACGCCCTGCGGGAGGATACCGCCCTCGTCACCATCATGTTTGCCAACAACGAGATCGGCACCCTCCAGCCCATCGGGGAGCTGGGTGCCCTGTGCCGGGAAAAGGGTGTGCTGTTCCACACCGACGCCGTACAGGCGGTGGGGCATGTGCCGGTGGATTTCGCCGGCATGAATATCGACATGCTGTCCCTGTCGGCTCATAAATTCCACGGCCCCAAGGGTGTGGGCGCCCTGCTGTGCCGTAAGGGCCTGCGGCTGGGCAGCCTGATCGAGGGCGGCGCGCAGGAAAGCGGCCGCCGGGCCGGTACCGAGAACACCCCTGGCATCGTGGGGCTGGCCGCCGCGCTGGACATCGCCTGCGAAAGGATGGCGCAGACCGCTCCCCGCATCGCCGCGATGCGGGACCGCCTGATCGACGGCCTCCTCGCCTCTTCTCCCCGCTGCCGCCTCAACGGTGACCGGGAACAGCGGCTGCCGGGCAACGTCAACATCAGCTTCGAAGGGGTGGAGGGTGAAAGCCTGCTGCTGATGCTGGACATGCACGGCATCTGCGCCTCCTCCGGCTCGGCCTGTACCTCTGGTTCGCTGGACCCCAGCCATGTGCTGCTGTCCATCGGCCTGATACACGAGGTGGCCCATGGCTCTCTCCGGCTGACCCTGTCGGAGGATACCAGCGACGAGGACGTGGATTACCTGCTGGAAACGGTGCCCGCGGTGGTGAAATACCTGCGCGACATGTCCCCCCTGTGGGAACGGATCGTGGGTGAAGACGCCCTGCCGGCCTCTCAACGATAAAGAAAGGATGATACGAACATGGCGGCTTATTACAGTGAAAAAGTAATGGATCATTTCACCCATCCCCGCAACGTGGGTGAAATCCCCGACGCGGACGGGGTCGGCGAAATCGGCAACGCCAAATGCGGCGATATCATGAAAATGTATATCAAGGTGGCGGACGGGCGGATCGCCGACGTCAAGTTCAAAACCTTCGGCTGCGGCTCAGCTATCGCCACCAGCTCCATCGCCACCGAGATGATTAAGGGCAAGACCATCGAGGAAGCCCTGACCCTCTCCAACAAAGCGGTGGTGGAAGCGCTGGACGGCCTTCCCGCTCACAAAATCCACTGTTCCGTGCTGGCGGAACAGTCCATTAAGGCGGCCATCGCGGACTACTACCGCCGGCAGGGCATCGACCCCACCCCCATCGTGGGCGAGCTGCCCGACCCGGAGGAAGAGGTATGCCACCTCCACTGACCGGCGAAACAGCGATAAACACCACCCCGTGAAGGCCTCAGCGCCTGCCGCGGGGTGGTGTTTCATATACCGACAGCTATTAACGGTACGCCCCCTCATAAACGGAACGACCGTGGTATACCTGTGAACACGGCGCAGGCGATTCGGCATATCACTGCATTATCCGACAGTTAGACGTCAATAAAATGAAATCCGCCCTATAATGTCCCGAAATCGACGAATTCCCCTTAACTGTGTGTGGTATAATCACCCGCCAATTGGTATACTGAAATCAGGTACATCCCCGTGTGCTCAAACGCAAAGAAGATGATTACTTGGATCGTGAAAAAGAGGCTGCCGTACTGCGGCACGCGCTCTCGGTCAATCTGCATACGCTCCGCAGAGAACGCAAGCTGTCGCAGGAAAAGCTGGAAGGCCTGACCGGCGTCAGCGCCAACGCTATTGGGAAAATAGAGCGAGGCATCACCAACGTTCAGCTGGATACACTGGCGGCGCTGGCATCGGGCCTTGGCGTATCGGTCAGACAGTTGCTGGATCCTCCTGCGGATTCGGCGGCTGTTTCTCATTTTATCGAAACAGAAGGCAAAGAATTGATTTTGTCCGCGCTGTCCTCACTTCCGACAGATGAACAGGATTTCCTCTGCCGTCTGGCGGAAGAATATGTCCGCCATTATCACGAGACCCATCCGACATCCGTCTATGATCCAAATGAATGATAAGCGCATCCGCAGATGTACCGGACGAACCCCCGCCCTGAAAAAGGACGGGGGTTCGTCTGCCTGCTTTTTCAGCGCCGGAGCCGGTTGGACGAGTCGTCCACCGAGAACCGCACCTCGTGCACCAGCTTCTTCTGCCGGCGGGCATAGGCGACCAGCGCCTTGTCGTTGGCGCTGTCGGTCCAGCCGTCCTGAATGACCACCAGCTGGTCGGCCAGCTCCACCAGCTGCTAATCCCGTGCCCGCAGACGGGGCCCGCTGCTCATATACGGCGGATACAGGATGACCAGCGGCAGCCCCCGGTGCCGGGCGTAGGCCATGGCCTGCTCACCCACCCCCGTTTCCTGCCCGATGATGAGACAGGAGGTATCCAGCGGGATGTATTTGGTGATGTCCTTGTGAAAATGCGGGGAACCCACAATTGCGACCTTCATATGAACCTCCGGTGACCATATTTTAGATATATTTTATATCTGAAATTGTCACTGGAACATTTCTGAATATAAAATAGATTCACTTTATATTCGGAGGTTCTGTGAAAATGAAAAGTTTTACCATCCGCATAGATGAAAAATCACTCCATAAGCTCCATTACATCGCAGGGTTCGAGGGGCGCTCCGCCAACAGTCAGGTCCTCCAGCTCATCAAGGAGGCGGTGGAAGCCTATGAAAAGGAGCACGGCCCCATCCCCATCGACTGGAAACGCGGTACAAAGAAATAGCTTCATGGCGCTTGCTCCGCAGGCCCCCTTTTCTTGACGATAAGAAAAGGGGGGAAAAGAATCGTTAAGGGGAAACCTTTCAAACGGGTTTCCCCTTAAAACCCCTTCCCCACCATGACCAGGGACTACGTCCCTGGACCCTGGCTGGTCAGAGATGGCAAAACTCAAAGGCTCTTTATCTCTCTTCACAGCATATAACGCTGTTCTTGTGATTATCGGGGGATTCTCAAGAGCAATGCCGTCGACCGCCGCCGGCGGCGGAAACAGGGAGACGGGGTGGGCGCAGCAGCGGGAGCGTCATGAGGCGGCGTGTCCGACGAAATGAGGCGACCTTTGCCGCAAGAGACCGCGCTATAATTTGTATGATGACAACCGGCGCGCCCCCTGAGCCGTCCTTTGCATCCTTTCCGACGGAACGGAAAGGATGTGCCCGCGCGGCATGAGCGTAAAAAACAATATAAAATATCACTTCAGCGAGAGATGTCCACAAAAAAAGAGGCTGACAAACTGTCAGCCTCTTGATTTGTACAGCCCTTATTCCGCGTTGTCGTCCTCGACAGTCTCATCGGCTGCGGGTTCGCCGCAGCCTTCACAGCCGCAGTCCTCGCCACAGCACTCGTCGTCGCAGCAGCAGTCGTCGAAATCGTAGTCGAACGCGTCGTCGTAGGCGCGCAGGGTGCGTTTCTTCTCACGGGCGCGCAGGAAGAAAATCGCCGCCGTGGTCGCCGCGGCGACTATCGCCGCCAGCACCACGATAAAGGTCAGACGGGAAGTTTTATTCTCTTTCATTCTGGTTACCATACCTTTCTGCTTATCCTCCGGGACCGCCCGGGCTCATTTATCGCCGGCTTACAGATTGTTGACCTTGATCTGTCCCTTGACCATGACCAGCTTGATATTCATCTCGGCGTCCAGCACCAGCAGGTCGGCGTATTTGCCCACCTTGATAGAACCGGTGACGTCGTCCACGCGGATGGACCGGGCGGGGTTGATGGTGGCGGATTTGATGGCCTGCTTCATGGGGATGCCGAAGCGGATGACGTTCTTCAGCTCCTCGTACATGTTGGAGGTGGAGGCGGCGATGGTGCCGTCGGCCAGCAGGGCCTTGCCGTCCTTGACATAAACCGTCTGGCCGCCCAGATCGTACTCGCCGTCGGTGTGGCCCGCCGCGCGCATGGAATCGCTGATGATTACGGTGCCGTCCTCCCCCATCTGGTGGAAAGCGACGCGCAGGGCGGCGGGATGGATGTGGAAGCCGTCGCAGATCAGCTCGGCCTGCACGCCATAGGTGCGGCCCATATCGAAGCAGGCGCCGACCACGCCGGGGGACCGATGGGTCAGGCCGCTCATGGCGTTGTACAGATGGGTGGCGTGGCGCACGCCCCACTCGATGGCCTGCACCGCCTCGTCGTAGCCGGCGGCGGTGTGGGCGATGGATACGGGGCAGTAGGGCTGCACTTCGCGGATGAACGCCTCGGCGCCGTCGCACTCGGGCGCGATATCCACCACGCTGATGATGCCGCCGCAGCCGTCATACAGCCGGCGGAACTCGTCCTTATCGGGATTGCGCACATACTCGCCGTTCTGCGCCCCCTTCTTGGACAGGGCGATATAGGGGCCCTCCATATTGATGCCCTGGATATACGCGCCGCTGACCTTATCCTTGCAGGCGGCGACGTTGCCGAAAATCTTCTGCAGCTCCTCAAAGGACAGGGTCATGGAGGTGGGGCAGAAGGAGGTGACGCCCCGCTGCACCAGGCAGTCGGACATGGCCTCTAACGCTTCGGGAGTCGCGTCGCCGGTATCGGCGCCCGCGCAGCCGTGTATATGCATATCGATCAGGCCGGGAATGACGGTACAGCCGGTTAAATCCAGCACCTCGCCCGCATCGGCCATGGGGCCGATCGCCTTGATCTTTTCGCCCTCCACCTCAACCGAGGCGGCGATGGGATTGAATTCTTCATTATAGACAGTCGCGTTCTTGAGAATCATCGTGTCTTCATTCCTTTCGCAGCAAATGTCACTTTGCTTTATTATAGCCGGGGCGGGGTGAAAACACAAGAGGCCGGGGCGGTTTTCCTCCTGATTTTGTATGTATGCGCCGCCGCACGCCGATAGACACGGCGGACGGGGACGCTGTCGAAGTTTACTGGGTGACCAGATGCACCAGGTGCGCGATGCCGGGGATACTCTCCCCCTGCTGGGAGGAGGTCGGCGACATCAGCGCGCCGGTGCCTACAAACAGGATGCTGTTCAATTCCCTGCGCTCCATTTTGCCCAGCAGATAGGAGCACAGCACCGAACCAGAGCAGCCGCAGCCCGAGCCGCCGGCGTGGACGTCCTGCTTGTTGCGGTCGTAGATCATCAGGCCGCAGTCGGCGTGGCGGGTGCCCAGGTCGATGCCCTGCCGGCCCAGCAGCTCCCGCATCAGGTCGCTGCCCACGGCGGACAGGTCGCCGGTGACGATGAGGTCGTAATTCTCCGGCCCGGTGGCAGTGTCCTGGAAGAAGGCGGCGATGGTATCCGCCGCCGCGGGCGCCATGGCCGCACCCATGTTGTTGGCGTCGGTGATGCCCATGTCCACGATTTTGCCGATGCAAACCTCGGATACGCGGACGCCGCTGCCTCCCATGCCGACGATGGCGGCCCCCGCCGCCGTGGCGGTCCACTGGGAGGTCTGGGGCCGCTGCCCGCCGTACTCCAGCGGGAAGCGGAATTGACGCTCCGCCGTGCAGAAGTGGGAGGAGGTCATGGCGCAGCACAGATCGGCGGCGCCGCTGTCCACGAAAATCGAGGCCATCGCCAGCGTCTGCGCCATGGTGGAGCAGGCGCCGAACTGGCCCAGCAGCGGCACCCCGAACTCCCGGATGCCGAAGGTGGAGGCGATGTTCTGGTTGAGCAGGTCGCCTGAAAAGATATAGTTGAGCTGTGACGGGGACAGCTGGGCCTTGTTCACCGCACGGGTGAACACCTCCCGCTGCATGGCGCTCTCCGCCTTTTCCCACGTCTTTTCACCGAGGGTCGTATCCTCAAAAATGGTGTCGAAATACCGCCCCAGAGGGCCTTCCCCCTCCTTTTTGCCCGCCACCGCCGCATAGCCGAGAATGGTCGGCCGGCTGGAGAGGGTCACGGTATACTGGCCCTTGCGTTCCGGCATAGTGTTTCCCTGCCTTTCTTAGCTGTTATAGGTTGGTCCGCCCAGGCCGGTCAGAACAGGGACAGGACGAACAGGACAATGCCGTAGGCGATGGAGGTGGTGATGCCGTACACCAGCACCGGACCGGCGATGGTGAACATCTTGGCGCCAAGCCCCAGCACCAGCCCCTCGCTCTTAAATTCAATGGCCGGCGATACCACTGCGTTGGCAAAGCCGGTGATCGGCACCAGCGTACCGGCGCCGGCGTGCTTGGCGATGTCGTCGTACACATTGAAGCCGGTGAGCACGGCGCTGAGCACGATCAGGGTCAGGGACCCCAGAAATCGCGCCGTTTTCTGATCGATGCCGCCTCCCACCGCCAGCTGGGAGATCACCTCGCCCACGACGCAGAGCAGGCCGCCCACCAGAAACGCCAGAATGCAGTTTTTGAGTACCGGCGATTTAGGCGACGCCTGTTTGTTCATCTGCCGGTATTCCTGACCCGTGATATCCAAGGATACCCCTCTCCTTCTTGTCCGGTTTTTCTGAACCGGTAATATCGGTAAGCTATAGTTTTACCGGGAAAGTGCCCATTATGCGCGTCGGATTTACAGGGCGGGCGCTTCCCCCTCCTGCACCCGCCCGCCCCGGCCGGGTCGGAGTGGTTCCACCGCCGGGTTGTTGATGATATGGCCGGTCACGTCGTAGCGGGAACCGTGACAGGGGCAGTCCCACGACTTTTCGTCGGCGTTCCACCGCAGGGGGCACCCCAGATGGGTGCAGTAGGGCTTGACCGTGTACAGGGTGTCATCCCCGTCCCGGTAAACCCCCACCTTTTCGCCGTCGTGCTCTACGATGCGGCCCTCACCCCGGGGCAGGTCGGCCGCCGTCCCCTTCGGCAGCTTCATATAGCCGCCGATGTAGTCGGCCATCATGTCCGCCGACTGAATGATAAAGCTTTTCCCCTTCAGCCAGGGATCGAATCGTTCGGGAGAAAAGGCGGGAGCGTAGCTGTTCTCCACCCCCGTCACCGCATCGGCCAGCAGTTCCGCCGCCACCATGGAGGAGGTCATGCCCCATTTGTTGAAGCCGGTGGCCACATACACCCGGTCGGACAGCTGTTTATACGCACCGATATAGGGGATGCGGTCGTGGGTCATGCAGTCCTGCGCCGACCAGCCCAGGGTGGGCTGCGCGTCGGGGTAAAAGCTGCAGGCCGCCTGGGCCAGCCGGTCGAAGTGGGCCTCCTGCCCCTCGTGCCCCGTCTTGTGGCTGCGTCCGCCCAGCAGCAGCAGGTCCTGATACGGGCGGAAGGAATAGGCGTCCTCTTCCTCCTCGTACCCGATATACATGCCCTTCAGCGCCGGCGCGCCCTGCAAGGCCAGCACATAGGAACGCTGCTGCCACACCCGGGCGAAATACCAGCCCGGCTTGTCCATAAACGGAAAATGGGTGCAGCAGAGGATGTGCCGGGCGCGGATCGCGCCTCCCTCGGTGCGCACCACTCCGTCCTTCCAGTCGCCCCCCTCGGGATGGAGGGCGCGGGTGTTCGGATAAAAGCGCACACCGGCACTGGACAGCTTGTCGATGAGGCGGTAAAGGAATTTCAGCGGATGGAAGGCTCCCTGGTCGGGAAAGCGCACCGCCCCCGCCACCGGGAAGGGCAGCTCGGTCTGCTGGACAAGCTCCGCCGGGAAGCCCAGCTCCCGTGCCGCTTCGGTCTCCCGCCGCGCCAGGGGCAGATTGTCCTTGTCGCGGACGTAGGCGTAAGCGTCCAGCCGCTCGAAGTCGCAGTCCATTCCTTCGGCGGCAGCCAGCTGACAGAGCCGGTCCACTCCCCTCCGGTTGGCGGCCGCATAGCGCCGGGCGGTCGACTCCCCCGCCCCGGTCAGCAGCCGGTGATAGATAAAACCGTGCTGGGCCGTAATCTTGGCGGTGGTGTGGGCGGTCACCGACTGCCCCAGCTCTCCTGCGTCGATGACCACGACCGACAGCCCCCGCACCTTCAACTCATGGGCGGTCAGTACGCCGCACATCCCGCCGCCGATCACCAGCGCGTCCGCTTCCACATCCCCTTTCAGGGGTGAAAAGGCAGGAGCTGCCGCGCCCCTCGTCTGCCAGATGGATGGATTGTCCATAATTCGCTATCCCCTCCGTAGTTCAAAACGATCAAAACCATGGTATGAGGTTAGCTTTTCCCCTTTGTCAATCGATTCATGCATGGAATCGCCGCGCAGATCGTCCTTAGTGTCGGTAATGACGAAAATAGGCCGACATTTTACTTTGGTATGTGTGCTTTCCTTTTCTATAGGAAATTTATGTTATTTTCGGTACAGTTGTGGTGATACCTGCCTGTAAGGGTGTGGAATTTTGCCGAAAAAATCATTACGCTGTAGAAAAAGGAGAATGATTTATAGATGTGTTGCTGCAAATTCTCAGTCACAACACCCGTTATTTACGCAGCCAGCTGAAGATGACACAGGAAAATCTGGCGGAAGCCTCTGGTCTCAGTGTCAACGAGATCGGCAAAATCGAACGGGAACGCGTCAGCCCCAAACTTATCGTGCTGGAAAAGCTGTCCGTCGGTTTCGACCGGGAAGCCTTCCATCTGCTGGACCCGCGGCTGGATTCCCACGCGGCGTTACCCGTTCAGGGCGTCGTCGCCAAAGCCGCCGTCCGCGAGTTGCTCGAATTAAACGAAGCCGACCAGCAAATCGTCTGGGACCTGATCCGCAGTTTGCGCCGCAACGGCCATTCTCGATGGAAAGAGCGCTGAATCCATCCTGCCCCTTCAACAAACTCCCTATCCACCGGATGGGGAGTTTGTTTATGTCCATCACACCATTATCGCCTCATATTTCCATTTTAGTTTAATTTGTGATATAATTCGGAATCAAAGGAATCGGCTGCTTCTCCAAGGGAGAGGCACCGCAGGAGGTATCATATATGCATTGTTTCACACAACCAGACGGTACTGCTCATGAAAAAGAAGGTGCGGATGGACAAAAAGGTTATGGTGTCCGGGAATGGGGCAGAAGGCGGCATCGCTTAATCGCCGCGTGTGCCGCCGTTCTGATGGTACTGTTCACCATCAGCGGCTGTTCCGATGCGGGCGGTGACGACAAACGTGCCGCCGGTGCTTCTGCCACTCAGAGCACCTCGTCGCCGACCAATGAGCCGGTCAGGGAACGCCCGGCTACCACCTCGTCGGCTGCCCTTACCACCACATCCGCCAGTATTCCTGTCACAACAACAACGACAACCGCTCCCCCCACGAAGGCGACCGTTGCCCCTACTACAGAGGCGCAGACGACCCTCCCGAAAACCACAGCGACAGCCGCTCCCGAACCGCAGTCGGTGACTGTTTATATCACCAAAACCGGTGAAAAATACCACAGGGCAGGCTGCCAATATCTGCGTAAAAGCCAAATCCCGATATCGCTGGAGGAGGCCAAGCGATCCTATACTCCCTGCTCAAAATGCCATCCGCCCCAATAAGCAGTTTTTCCCCTTTTATCGTCACCCTTTTCTCCTCCTCTCATACCATGGAGATAGAGGAACGAAAAGGAGTGCTGCTTCATGGGATTTGGTATCGCGCTGGCGGGCGGCGGCACGCGCGGAGCGGCGCATGTGGGTATCCTCATGGCGCTGGAAGAGGCGGGGCTGCGTCCGCAGTCGATAGCGGGCACCAGTGCGGGCAGTCTGGTGGCGGGCCTGTACGCGGCGGGGATGAAACCCGTTCAGCTGAAGGAACTGGTGCTGTCGCTGTGCGAGGACGGCAAGCGGCTGATTGATCCCGACGTATGGGGCGTGGGCCGCGCGGCCCTTCAGCTCATCACCTTCCGCGCCCCTACGCTGAAAGGTTTGATCCGCGGCAATCGCCTGGAAAAATTCCTGTGTTCCCAGACCGGTCCGATTCCCATCCGCGACATTTCCATGCGGCTGGTGATTCCGGCGGTGGATATCCTGACCGGCGACACCATCGCCTATACCAATCAACTGGAAGGCCTGCGCCCGCTGAATCACGTCCAGTGGCGCAACGACGTCACGCTGTGCCGCGCCATGCGGGCCAGCGCATCGGTGCCCGGCATCTTCCATCCGGTGTCCGAAGGCCCTTACCGGCTGGTGGACGGCGGCATTTCCGACAACCTGCCGGTGGACCTCCTGAGGGCGGCGGGCGTGGAAAATATCCTGGCGGTGGACGTGTCGGAGGAGTACGAGGCGCCCAAACGGGACAATTTCATCGAAACCCTGTCCAAATCCCTCACCGTCATGGAGAGCCGGCTGAAGGACTGCTTTGCCACCAAAGAAAAGCTGCTGCTCAAGCCGGAACTGCCGGAGGAAGCGGGACTGCTGACCTTCGATACCATGAACGCCTGTATGGAGGCGGGATACGACTATACGAAAAAACGGCTGCCCATGATCCGGGCGCTGTTCGGCGTTTCATAAAAACTGAGAAAAGCCCCCGGACGCCGTAAAGCGTCCGGGGGCTTATGAGAACTGTCAGCATGTCGGTGAGGTGAAGAATAGAAATAAAACCCTAAGCAGCTCCGGTCCAGCCAGATGCATCGTCATGTTCACACAATCTCCGCCACGGCCAGAGGCGGGCCGTCGAGGACGATACGCCGGGCGGACAGCGCCTCCGCTTCATCCGCCAGATGGGTCACCGCCACCACGAGGCGGTCGCCGCCTTGCTCCTTATGGCGGTCGCTGCCTTGCGGAGCAAGGCGGCGGGCGATACGGCTCCACAGCGGCCGGTCGAGGCCGGTAAACGGCTCGTCCAGCAGCAGCAGTTCGGCCGGGGAGGCCAGCGCCCGCGCGATGGCTACCCGCCGCTTCATGCCGCCGCTGAGCTGCGCCGGCGGCAGCGCCTCCGCCCCCTCCAGCTCCACCATCCGAAGCCAGCGGGCGACGGTTTCTTTTGGGCTGTCCCCGCCCGCGGCCAGCGCCACGTTCTCCAGCGCCGAACACCAGGGTAGCAGGCGGTCCTCCTGAAATACCATGGCGGGCCGCAGCCCGGCCAGGCCTTCGATCCGGCCCCCTTCAGGCTCTTCCAGCCCCGCCAGCAGGCGGAGCAGGGTGGTCTTGCCGCAGCCGGACGGGCCGGACAGGCAGACAATCCCCCGCTCGGGCAGAGTGAGGGAAAAGCGGCGCAGAATTTCCCGCTCGCCGCCGTCCCCCCGGTAGGTAAAATCCACATCGATCAAACGAATAGCCATACGCTCCCCCTCACGCCGTCGTATCGCCGGCGGCCCCCCAGCGCCGCCCGAAACGGCGGGCGGCGGACACCAGCAGCTTTTCCAGCAGCAGGCTCAGCACCGCCACCACCAGGGTCCAGGCGAACATCTCGGCGGTTTCCAGATACACCTTGGCATCCTGCAATTCCTTGCCGATGGAGAGCAGGGGCCGGGCGATGACCTCGGCAGCGATCCCCGACTTCCACGCCAGCCCCAGACCGGTGGTGCAAGCGGACAGGAAATAGGGCATCACCGACGGTATGCGCACCCGTGTCAACGTCCGCGCCGTCCCAAAGCGGAATACCCGCGCCATCTCCAGCAGGCTGCCGTCCACCGACCGGAAGCCCTTCTCCACATTCCCCCACACCACTGGCATCACCATCAGGAAAGCCGCCGCCGCGGGCAGGATATCGGTACGCACCCACACCAGCAGCAGAATGATGAAGGAAGCCACCGGTATGGCCCGGATGGTACGCAGCAGCGGGGAGATCAGCAGATCGGCAGCGCGGAACCGGACGGTCAGGGCCGCCAGCAGGCCGCCAGCCGCTACCGCCGCTGCGAAGCCCGCCCCGATGCGCAGCAGGGACGCTCCCGCCGCCTGCCAGAAGGGCAGTGAACCCATCAGGCCCCCCAGGGTGCGGGCCACCGTCAGAGGCGGAGGAACCAGCAGTTCCTCCCCCACCGCGACAGCCGCCAACTGCCAGACCGCCAGCCAGAAAAGGGCCGCCAGCAGCCCCCGTACCGGCCCCCTGGACAGCGGACCGGTGCGGAAAACAGCTTCCCGATTACGCGGCATGGTAGTAGAAGGCGTCGCCGGGCAGCTCACCGCCCACCGACTGGGGATCGGCGGCATACAGCACGGCGTAATAACCCGACAACTGCGACTGCATCTCACTGCCGTCGATATAGGTCAGCCCGCAGCGGGGAATCGCCTGTTTGGCCACCGCCGCTTTGGGGATGATTTCGTACCGCTCACAGAGTTGGGCGGTCCCTTCCACATCGGCGGATGCCTTCTCCACCGACCCTCGATAAGCCGTGAGGAACGCCTTCACCTCATCGGGATGCTGCTGGGCATAGGCGGTAGACACGATGACACAGCCCATCATCAGACGGCTGCCGTCGTCGGTGGCCGCGTCCCACTCTTTGGTCATGTCCAGCGCTACCCGCAGCTCTGCGTTTTTGGAGAGAGCGGTGGTTACCGACGGTTCGGGCAGCATGGCCACCGCCGCTTTGTTGGCGGCCAGCAGAGTCGCCAGCTCATCCGCCTGTTCCTTGAACTCGATGGTCACGTCCTCGCCCGGAGTCAGGCCGTTTTTGGTCAGCACGTAGTTGAGGACATACTCTGGGTTGGAGCCCTGTCCGATGGAGTAGATGGTTTTGCCCTTCAGGTCGGCTACCGACTGGATGGCGCTGCCGTTTTCCAGCACGTACAGCACGCCCAGGGTATTGACCGCGGCGATCTGCACCTTGCCCCCGGTTTTCTTGCTCAGCACCGCCGCGAGATTGGTGGGGACGGCGGCGATATCCGCCTCGCCGCTGACCACCTTGGCCGTGACCTCCTCGGGTGAGGCCGCGATGTGGAAATCATAGGTTCCCTCCGCCGCTTCGGCCATCAGGTTGGCCATCCCGATCCCCGTGGGGCCCTTGATGGCGTATACCCGCGCCGGGCCCGCCTTTGCCGAAGAAGAGGTGGAAGCGGACGGGTCTCCCTTGGGTTCCTCCTTCGACGTGCAGCCGGACAGCAGCAGGGACGGCATAAGCAGACATAAAACCGCCGCAGCGGCCTGTCTGAAATATTGGTGTATCATAAAAGTTCCTCCTTCGTCTGTGTTTCCGCAGACGGTTATTGATGGCGGTCTCTCCGCGGCACAGCGCGGAAGGCAGAGAGAAAGCGCGGGCTTCGGCACGCGCTTTCTCCGCTTGTTTATTATACCATTTTGGTAGGAAATATCAACTGTTCCGGATAAATTATCCTTCGACAAACACAGCCGGAACATCTCATTCATCGCAGGGGCCGGCCCGAGACCTTTCACCACCCTGCCTATGTTTGCTGTCATCGAGGTATGCAGCAGGAACGGCGGCCGATGATTCTTCCATGCAGTTTACAGAAAATACCGCCGTTCTTTAGGGACATCGGCCAGGGGCCTGACCAAGGGTATGACCGGTTCGGCAAAAGCGACGCGGGATACCGGCTGCGCCTTGAAATAGTCGAGCACACCGTCCGTGATGGCGGCGGTGAGCTTGTCCCGGAAGGTATCGTTGATCAGCAGCTCCAGATTGGAGGGGGAGGTCATAAAGCCGCACTCGATCAGGACGGCGGGACAGTCGTGGATACGGGTAACCAGGAAGGGGTTCCAGACGGTGCCGCGGCGGGGGCCGCTGGGATTGTAGGCGTCGTATACGCCCTGCATACGGTTGGTTATCGTCTGCGCGGCCGCCTGCGCGTATTCATAGAAATAATGGACGGAGGACCCGTAGGCGGAGGAGGACGTGGAACCGTCCATATGCAGGCTGATCATCATATCGGTGCGGTTGTTACGGGCAAAAGCGGCCCGTGCCTCCAGGTCGGTGTGATCGTCGGTGGAGAGGTGGACGTCCCCGGTGCGGGTCAGCACCACCGTGGCGCCCATGGCCTGAAGCTTGTCCCGCAGGGTCAGGGCGTACTTGAGTGTCATGGTTTTCTCCGCCAGCGAACCCGCCGCGGTGCCCACGTGGCTGCCGCCGTGACCAGGGTCGAGGACGATGCGCTTGCCCTGCAGGCTTTGGCTCCCCGGCGCGTGCCTGAAGGAGAAGTGGAGAACCCCGCTGTCGTCCCACGATACCGAATAGCCGTAAAAACCGCCGGTCGCCTTCAGGTGCAGGCGCAGGGTAGAGTCGTTCCCGTCCCGCAGCCATTCAGCGCTGCTGAACAGGGGGCTGCCCGATACGTCGGGGACGGAACCGGTGGCCGGGGTATAGGAGAAGCGGATATCCACATACTGGGCCGTGACCGAGGACACGGCGTAATTAGGGGTGGAGGTATTCGCATAGCTCTGGGGCAGCAGGCGCAGGTTATAGGGAACGTGCCATATCGATTTCAGCGATACGGTGGTATAGCCGCCCTCCGATTTCACCCCGGTGGTGCTGATGGTGTTGGCCGTGATATTCCCGCTGTTCATATAAACGGCGGCGTCGCGCTGATACACCCGCCGTCCGCAGCCCAGCAGGTAATAATAATTCTTCGATGCAGAGTCGTACACCGTTTTGACCAGGCGGTCGGTGGTCCCCTGGGGCAGATAGGCATTGGTGGGACGGGAGTAGTCGTCGGTCGTCTCCCCGCTGAAGGTCTCCGCATACTGTGAGGTGATGGTCAGTATCTTGCCGCTGGCGATGACAGCGCCGCCGGTACCGGGGTCCACCGGCTTACCGCCGCCGTTTGGCAGGGGATCGTCGGGGGCACCGGGATTGTACACCGGCAGCGGGTTGACCGTGATGGACCCGCCGGTCAAGCTTTCGCTCAGACCCTTATAGCTGCCGGATATCTTGACCGTACCGAGATTTTGGGACTCCCCTTCCCTGCCCTCAGGCAGGGTGTATTCGCCGGAGAAATTCTCGTAATCCGCCGAAATCGAGGCGTCCAGCTCATTCTGCTTCAGCGGGGCGGGCGACATGGTGATGGAAGTCCCGCCGATTTTGGCGGACACCGACGCGTCCTTGTGGGCGATAGCACTGACCGTGATGGTGGTACCGCCGTCCAGCGCCAGATTTTCGCCGGGGGAAGCGCTCTTGAGCACCTGTACCTTGTAGGTGACGGTATAGGTGACGCTCTGCCCCTTATGCTCGAAGGTATAGGTGTTCTTTCCCACTGACAATTCGGCCGTAAAAGCGAAATAGCCGTGCTCAGACAGCTCCACCTCTTCCCCATTGACGATCAGGGGGAAGTTGGGGTCCGCACTGCCCTGGAAATTCTGGGTGGATTCATAGGTGGTCATCGTCTGCTTTTTGGGGGAAGAGACCACCAGCTGGTTGGAGATATACTCGCTCCGCACCCCGCCGTCAAAGGCGCGGAGCAGTACGGTGGTACTGTTCAGGGGGTTGCGTATCAGATCGGCGAGGGAACGGAAGGCGCTGCCCGCCCAGCCGGCCCGCTCCTTGCAGGCCAATACCTGACGGGAGAGCTGGTCGGGAGATTTCCACCCCGCGCCGTCGGTGACGGCCCGGTCGGCGGCATGGGCGATATACAGCGGAATCTTAGCGTCCCCGCACACCGACGCCCACCAGTCCAGCACGGTCTGGAAACCGCAGTCCCCGTTTTCGATGGACTCGTAATCTTCCGCCATGACGAAATCGAACAGTCCCCCCTGTACCCAGGAGAGGGTGTCGGCGTGCCCGTCGGACAGTTCGGCGTAGCCGGCGGCCGCCATGCCCCGCTCGTCGGTCTCGGAGGAGGCCCACAGTCCCCCCGCCAGCAAACCGATATAGGCGTTCTCATTGGCGGCGCGGAGGGTGCGGACCACGTCCTCCATCACGGCGGTGACCCTGTCCCGCGTGAAGCCCTCCCGTCCCGCGCCGGGCGCCTGAGCCATATAAGCGGCATAGCTGGCGCCGCGCCCCGCCTCATAGCTGTAATTGTCGATGAGGAAACCGTCGGCGGCCAGCGAAGCACAGGCGGCGGCCAGCGAGCGGATACATGCTGCCCCATCGGGGTCGGCAGGGTCCCAGGGTGCGTCGCCTCGTGCATTCAGGTCCAGCACGCCGTAGACGAATAAACCGTTCTCCCGCGCTTTTTCCAGCAGATAGGACAGTGGGGAAAACGCCGGTTCCTCCGCGAACAGGGGCTCAGCCCCGGCGGTGGGCAGCAGCAGACGCTCACCCCGGCTCATAGGCGCCAGCACGGTATTAAAATTCCATTCCTTCAGTTTGGCAATTGCGGTGTCCAGCTGCTCCCGCACGGTCTGGGCCGTGTCTCCCTCCCCGGTCAGGTAGTCCACCCCCGGAGTGATCCACGCCCCGCGCATCCCGTCGGGGCGGGCAAATACCCGCTGGACAGGCACTTCCGGCGAATCCACCGCCGGGTCGGAATCATCCCCGGCGGGTTTGGTGCCGAGGGGGCCCTCCGCCTGTACCACAGGGGGCGTCTGAGACGACAGCGCCGCGGAAATCAGGCCGGTCACGGCGGTAAAGCCACCGTTGCAGACGAATATCACCGCGGCCGCCAACAAAACAGCGGCCGCGGAAGCCACCGCGCCGATAACGATCTTTTTGCGGGAAGGTCCTTTGCGGCGGGGAGCCGATTCCTGGGGCAGCAAGGGGGGGGCACCGCTGTCCGAATCGTCTCCTTCCATCGGGTGCAGGGGAGCCGTCCCATCATCCGCCGAGGCAGTATCGTCAGGGACCGGGGCTGCGTTTTCCGCCGGTCCCCCCCATTTTTCATACAGAAATCCCGGTTGTGTCCCGGCGGCTGCCGGCGGCTGCTCCACAGCGGCCGGCGGGTCGGCCGGCGCCCGTCTTTCCTGCAGTAGCATCTCGATGTCCCAGTCGGAAGCAGGCGCCGCCTTTCCCGCGGGCGCGCCTGATGAAGCCTCAGGAGCGGTTCTCTCCTGACGGGGAACCGTTTTTCCCTTCTTATCCCGTTTTTTGGAATGCCGGGCGTGCTGCGCCATGTTACACATCCTCCGTTGGCCGGCGGGACCGACGGCTACTCTGCGGCTGCCGTGGTCTCCGTCGCTGACAAGCCGCCGTCCCGTAGGACCGGCAGCAGATTTTCCACTTCCTGCTGCGCCGTCGCCAGCGCGTCGCCGCTCAGCTCTCCCCGGCCTGCCGGGTCGAAATAGCTGTAGCTGTATAGGATCATACCGCAGCCCGCTTCCCGTGTCAGGAGGGCCGCGCGTTTGAGAATATCGCTGTTTTGGGCCCATTCCTGCCGCCCGTCCCCGGCATAGGCGTCATCCGCCAGCGCCGCCTTATACAGGGCGAGGCCGACATACACCTTCACCGAATCGGCCCGGGGCAGAGACAGCCATTGATCCAACGCCTGATCGAAGGGATTGGCGCCGTTTTTAAAGCCATAATAGATCTGGGGGCAGATATAATCGAGATAGCCCGCCGTCCGGGTCCATTCCCTCACATCGGCGTACAATTTTTGGATATCGTGGTCGATGGTGGCGGCGGGGCTGACGCCGAACACGCAGCCTTCCCGCTCATGGACGGCCACACTGGTAGCGCGGACCAGCGCGCTGACATGGGTGCGCCGCCACTGGCCGATATCGGACATCCCCGATCTGGCGAAGTCCTCCGCCTCAAAGTCGGCGGGATTGTCGTCCGGCACGCCGCCGGGGGGATAGAAATAGTCGTCGTACTGGACGCCGTCCACAGCGTAGTTCCGCACAATCTCCCGCACCCCGTCCAGAATCAGCTTCTGCGCGGCGGTGGAGGAGGGGATATAGTAGGTGCGGTCCCCGCACAGGAACACGTCGTCGCACCGCTTATTTTCCGGATCGGTCCCCACCCGGTAGGGATTAAGCCAGGCGTGGAGCTCGATACCGCGGGCATGGGCCGCTTCCACCGCGTAGGCAAGAGGATCGAAGCCCTGTTCCAGCAAAGGGGCGGCGGCCGCCGCCGCGGGAAACAGGGAGGATTGATAATAGGCGTCGCTGTTGGCGCGGACATGCAGCACCACGGCGTTCAGGTGGTAGGAAACACAGTCGTCCATCAACTGATTGATGGCCGCTTTCGCCCCGTCGGGGCTTTGCCCACTGAGCAGGGTGTTCATCTCCATATAGGACACCCATACCCCCCGGAACTCCTCCTCCCGTGTCACGCCGCCGTTCTTCTTGACGGTGGATGACGGCTCCTGCTGCGGCGGATCGGCAGCAGACGGTCCGAGGCCGCAGCCCGGCAGCAGCAGGGAAACCAGCAGCAGCACTGTCAGGAGAAACGCGGTGGGGCGTCCGGTGGGTCGGACAGAGGGGCTGAATTTCATGGAGACTCCTTCCCGGCGGAAAACGACCGTTTTCGGCCATATATTATATAATATAAGCTTTGCCGCCGCGGGTCAACCGTTCGGCGGCAATTTCCGCGCATATCGGTGCGCCCCCGCTCATCCTCCCTCTTGACTTCGGCGTATCGTCCGCCTCTTGACTTCCGAGGACGGGGGAGATAGGATAAAGCCAGCGCTTTTTATACATATGGCAAGGAGGGAAAAAACATGTCCCCTATCGTTGATCTGCAATCGGAGATGAAGGACCGTGGTATTCTGCCGGGCCGGTGCCCCCGCTGCAAAAAGGTTCGTCCGCTGGTCCTGTACCGCTGCGCTCAACGGCCGATTGTGAAGGGGTGGCCCCTCCCCCGGCTGTTCACCGCTTACACCGCCGTCTGCCCCCGCTGCAAAAGTGTGTACCGGGTAGCGCCGGCGGCGGCAAAATTGTGGCTGTCCGGCG
Organism: Clostridiales bacterium; assembly: GCA_022800315.1. Lineage (GTDB taxonomy): Bacteria > Bacillota > Clostridia > Oscillospirales > Acutalibacteraceae > Avimonas_A. Next base: position 12,062 of record JAAWQC010000009.1, on the reverse strand, counting down.
CTCTTCCCGACCCATACGTATCCGCCCGATTTTTTCACCCTCTGCCTGCGGGAGAACCGGTTCATCAAAGGAAGCGGGATCTGATCTTTCGCCCGCGTTCCGGTGGGAATACATCATCAACAAGCCGCTGAAGCAGCGATGAGAGTAGACCACTCTGTTTCCGTTACAGGAACCCGATTCCTTTTGTAGGGCATGGCCATACCTTGCCGGCGGAACCTGCGATGACAACAAGCATCGACTTATTGACTCAGGGTTTCGGGAGAGCCATGGCCCCTCCCCTATGTACAAATCGGCTGGGTAGGGAGAATCGACAAACTCAAACGAAGCACAAATATATGAAGCGGTCATTCAATCCGAACCCATCGTTGAGAGGAGGCAGTCTATGCCAAGCCTTTACCGTATTCTGCTGTATTATCTTCTGGTCATCAGCGTGGTGGCCGCAGTGGTCACCATCTCGGACAAGCGCCGCGCCAGACGGCACAAATGGCGGATACCGGAAAACACCCTGCTGCTTCTGTCCGCTGCGGGCGGTTCGGCCGCCATGTACCTAACTATGCTGCTGATACGGCATAAAACCAAAAAGCTCAAATTTATGCTGGGCATTCCCCTGATCCTGCTGGCACAGATTACCGCTGTGTGGTTGACTTTCTTCCAGGGGAATGTCCTGTAAGCAAGGGGGACGCTTTTCTTCACGCGGTGAAGAAAAGCGTCCCCCTTGCTGCGGATTATCGGGAATCACCTCAAAAGAAGTCGTTATTTCACTAATTACTATCAATATCCATCCCAAAAAGAGTGATTCCGCCATCCGGCTGTATTTGTTTCTGATCGGTTCAATGCTACAATCGGCTTGTACGGTCCGCTCTGCCCGCAGGCTTGAAAGGAAGCGAGCATGAACAAAAAGGAACTCAGCAAGCAGCGATTCGATGCGGCCGCGCCTCAACGCGCCGCTCTTTCCCGCAATTTACGCCAGCTGAAGGAGGAGCGCAAACTGACACAGGACCAACTGGCGGAAATGACAGGTCTGAGCCTGAACGAAGTGGCACGGATTTTGAAGGAAACGGCTAATCCTCAGCTGTCCCTGATGGTCGGGCTGGCAAACGGACTCGGCGTTCCCCTGACTCAGCTGCTGGACCTGACGATTAACCCGGCCGATCTGATCCGCTTTGATTGTCAGGACGTCGCCGGGATTATCGAACAGGAGCTCGCCACCCTTCCCCTCGAGGAACAACAGCATATCTGTCGCATGGTATGTCTGGAAGCCTCACACTTCCGCAATACGCGACCCAACCCCAACAAGTTGTACATCAAATGAGCCGGCGGCGGAGCGGGGCCGTACCTTTCGGCAGCACTAACATACAACCGGGAGGTCACATCCCGGTTAGAAAACGGCAGGTATCTTGGCTCCCCTTTCTTTTATCAGAAGCGGAATTCGCTCTGCCAGTCACAGAAGGCGGATTCCTCCAGGGATTTGGGCCAATGGCAGGTACGGCATTACGGCAGTATCCGGTGGTAATGGCGCTTGAAGTATAGCAGGCCGACGGCGTCCGCCAAAAACCAGCCGATTGGCACCGACCACCAGATACCCGCCACCCCAACGGAGGGTATGGCGGACAGCAGGTAGGCCAGCGCTACCCGGGTCCCCAACGAAATGGCGGTGAGTATCACCGCCATTCCCGGTTTTCCCAGAGCACGATAGAGGCCGTAAAGCAGAAATAAACAACCGATGCCGGCATAAAAAGACCCCTCGATTCGCAGATAGCGGACCCCTACCGCAATAATGGCGTCTTGCCTCTCCCCCACAAAAAGCCGCATCAGCGGACGGGCAAAGCCCCCCATGACAGCCGACGCTGCCAGACAAAAAATCAGGGACACCAGTGCCGCGCCCGCGAAAGCTTTCCGTATGCGTTCCTTCTTCCCCGCCCCATAATTCTGAGCGATGAAGGAGGAAAAGGCGTTGCCAAAATCCTGCACGGGCATATAGGCGAAAGCATCGATTTTGACCGCGGCGGCAAAGGCCGCCATCACCGTCGTGCCGAAGCTGTTGACCAGTCCCTGCACCATCAGGATGCCGAAATTCATGACCGACTGCTGGACGCAGGTCAGCACCGAGAAACCCGCGATTTCTTTCAGGCAGGACAGGCGCACCCGGCAATGGGCTATTCCGATCCGAAGGCGGGGACATGTTATAAAGGTGTAAAGGGCGATACCTGCACCGGAAATATACTGCGAAATCACCGTGGCTTCCGCTGCGCCGGCGACGCCCCGATGAAGCCCCAGCACGAACCAGAGGTCCAGCGCGATATTCAGCAGCGCGGACACCGCCAGAAACAGGAGCGGGGCCAGGGAATTGCCCACAGCCCGTAAAAGACAGGCAAAATAGTTGTATAAAAAAACGGCAGCAATGCCGCAGAAAATAACCGCGAGGTATTCCCGCATCAATCCCTGTATTCCCTGCGGAACGTTCAGTAGCCGGAGAATGCCGTCCATGCTGCAATAAGCGGCTACATTCAGCAGCACGCCGAAGCTCGCAATCAGCATCATTGAGGTAAAGATGCTTTCTTTCAGCCCTTCGAAATCCTGTCGCCCAAACCGGATGGAAAAGACCGTGCCGCTTCCCATGCAGAGTCCCAGCAGAATGGAGGTCAGAAAGGTCATCAGGGTAAAGGCCGAACCCACCGCCGCCAGGGCGTCGGAGCCGAGGTAACGCCCCACGATCAGCGTATCCGCCACATTATAGCCTTGCTGCAGCAGATTTCCCAGGATCATCGGCACGGCAAAAAGCAGCATGGTTTTCATTACCGGGCCTTTTGTCATATCGCCTCTCATCCGGCCGCACACCTTTCGTATCGCAATTTATCTCTTACATTATGTAATAATTATAGTCATTTATATACCATATGTCAATTCACATCTTGCATTCTGTTCATGATACCTCTATAATTCAAGTGTGAAAGGGAAAAGAGGGATATATCATGTTTTTGAACGGACTGGATGAGCTGGATCAGAAGATTGTCCGCTTATTAATTCAGAATGCGCGGATGTCCTATTCCGAAATCGGTCAGTTGGTAGGGATATCCCGTGTCGCTGTCAGAATGCGGATTCAGGCTCTTGAGAAGCGGGGCGTGATCGAGGAATACACCGCTGTCATCAATCCGCAGAAAATCAGCGGGGCGGTATCCTGTTACTTTGAGATCGAGACCAGCCCCGCAGCGTTCGCACAGGTGACGGATATACTCAGCCGGGACGAAACGATCACCCAAATTTATCGGGTCACCGGGCAAAACAAGCTGCATGTCCACGCGGTGGCCGCATCCGGCGAAGAAATGGAACAGCTGATACGGGAGGTTGTCGACCCGCTCCCGGGAGTCGTCAGCAGCAGCTGCCATATCATCCTGTCCCGTATCAAGGATGTCAAAGGTCTTCGTTTATAAGAAATCCTCCACGGAATAAGCAAGAAACGCCGGAACGCGTGGCGCGTTCCGGCGTTTCTTGTCCGTTTCCTTTTCCTTTCTTAAAAACGGTGTCAGCACCCGGTTGTGTACGCCAGCCGGGGAGCATTCCTCCAGGCTCTGCCCCCGTGATCGCTGCCGGCCTCGCCGTGGCTGGTGGTGACCAGTATGGGCCAATCCTAATCATCAGTCCTTTTAAGCCTGATGAACCATGTGTGGATTCCGTAGGGATCCCTGAAAACATGAACAAAAGGGGCGTCTTTACGCCAAAAATTCCTGTCACGAACGGTAACGAAATCAAGAAAAACGCATAGTTTAATAATAAGGAGGTGAACACGGTGTATACAGAACACGAACTGAAAGAATTGCGCAAAGCCATTTACGAGAATGCTGCTGACCAGCTGTTATGGCAGATCCTGTATATCAATGCGGTGGCGCAGCATGCGCCGAATCTCAGCGTCGTTCGCAACAAGCTGCTGTCCCTGCCGAAAAACTTTGAGCTGATTATGCTCAATTCGGTCAATTCCCCTACTGTCAGGGATTTGACTCAGGCCGTTTACGAGGGAAACCGCCTGTTTGTCGAGTACGTGGACTGCGTTTTCCATGGAGGCGATGACAAAGGGATAATCCGTCAGAAATTAGACGACAACATTCAATATATTACGAAATGCTTATGCCAGATCAACCCTCAATGGGGCGACACCCAGTGGAAGACGATGATCCATCACCAGATCGAGCTGATGAACACGGTCATGTACGACGCCAAAGAGGGGAAATACGAGGACTGGTCGCTGATTCTTCCTGTAATCCGCCGGCTGAAAATGGACATGGCCGACTATCTGGCGCACGGTATCTCTGGTTTGGATCAGGCCCGCCATCACGGACAGGAAGATCAGACACCTTCCAAAGCGTCGTCATGAGTGAAATAAAAAGCAGCCAGAGGCAATTCTGCCAGCGGCTGCTTTCTTTTCACCTTATATTGGCCACATGCCAATTTCTGTATTGACAGGGAGAATGTTTTTTCAACAATACTTATCGGATGCATCCGATACATCACAATAGCCATCTTGCAACAGCTTATTTCCATAGATCAGCTGATAAGCCATCTGTAACAACGGATACGAATTGATATCATGAAAAAAGTAGAAAAAGAAAGGTATCAGCCTCCAACATCCGGCAAATGACATACATCCCTATACATATTATCAAATGATCTGTTTAAAAAGCAATTTCAGCTTCATGTAAGGTCTCCGCGGCGGCCGCCGGGCGAAGCGGATCATCCGTCCGCTTAAATCCATGGCAGCGCTAAAAAAGTATAATAAATTTTCCAACACCTCCAAACCGCCATTCCATTCATATTCCCTCCACATAAAGATGGTATACTACGGCAGGAGGTGTTCTTATGGCGCTGATATTGATCGTGGAAGACGATAAAAAGACAAACGAGGCCATCTGCGAATATTTGAAATCCACCGGGCATGAGACCATTCCGGCTTATGACGGAGCTGAGGCCATACATATTTTCAGAGAAAAGAAGGCCCAGCTTGCCGTTTTGGACATCATGCTACCGAAAATGACCGGACTGGCCGTATTGCACGAAATCCGCCGGACAAGCGCTCTCCCCGTTCTCATGCTCACCGCAATTGGAGACGAATACACCCAGATTCAAAGCTTTGACGAGCAGGCGGACGATTATATCACCAAGCCCTTTTCTCTGGTTTTACTGGGTAAAAGGATCTCGGCGCTGCTGCGGAGAAGCGGGCAAAGTATCCTGCCGGACACGATGGCGTTCGGAGAGGTAAACGTAAACTTTTCCGGCTATACGGCTTGGGATAAAAACGGCAAAATTGAATTGACGCCCAAGGAAATAGACCTGCTGCGGCTGTTTGCAGAGCACAAGGGCCTGGTTCTTACACGAAATCAAATTCTGGATGAGCTATGGGGCGACGACAATCCGATTATCGACCGGACGATAGATACCTATGTCAAAAATCTGCGCAAAAAATGCCGCCTGGATTGCCTAGTCACGGTGAAGGGGATCGGATATAAATTTGAGGTGCAGGAATGAAGCGGCTGAAAATTTACCCAAAAACATTTTTTTATACGCTGGGGCTGCTACTGTTTATCGTACTGGTGGCCCACGCGCTTCTGTATTTCCTCACCCCGCAGGTACCGCTGGAGCTGACTCCCGGTCCCGGCCAGGGAGACATACCGTTACTCTGGAAATTCAATTTGACGCCGTATATCACGCAGATGATCCAAAAGGTCCTTCCGATGTCTCTGGGCTGCTGCGTCCTGATTTCCGTCCTTTGCTCCCTGTTGTTTTCGAAGCAAATCACCGTTCCCGTCAAGCAGATTTCAGCCGTCACCGAGCGGATGGCGCAGATGGACAAAACCGCGGCCTGCGAACTCCACACGAAAGATGAAATCGGTATGCTGGCCGACAATATCAATGGCTTATATCAAAACCTGCTGGCAGCCATTGAAAAGCTGGAAATAGAAAAACAGCGCGTGCGGGACATGGAACAATCCAAGGTGGACTTTATGCGTGCGGCATCCCACGAACTGAAAACCCCGCTCACCGCTCTGAACGCCACGCTGGAGAATATGATTCTCGGTATCGGGAAATATCGAAATATTGACGTCTATTTGCCTCAGTGCAAGGAAATGACTGAACGTCTGGCGGAAATGATTCAGGAGGTTTTGGAGGCGTCGAAACTGAGCAGCCCTATAAAAAGCGAAGCCCCAGTAAAAACCGATTTGCCTTCCCTGCTGTCCCGTATATGTGAGCCGTATGAGCAGATCGCCAAAGCACGCGGAACCATTTTTAAGCGGGACTTTTCGGGCGGCTTTTCCGTCGAGCTGCCGCCGCGGATGTTCAGCAAAGCGGTTTCCAACATTCTGGCCAACGCCGTCTCTTACACGGAGGCAGGCAAGACGATTTCCGTGTATTTCAACGACTCCGGCCTGGTGGTCGAAAATGAATGTGCTCCGATTCCATCCGAAGCCCTGCGTCATGTATTCGAGCCCTTCTACCGGCCCGATTATGCCCGATGCCAAGACGACGGCGGGAATGGACTGGGGCTGTATCTCGTCGATACGCTTTTAAAAGCGATGCATCTTTCCTATTCGTTTCGTCCGATGGAGCAGCCGCTTGGCATGCGGTTTGCGATTCATTTATATCGCGAGGCTTTCGAAGATGGGCGGCCAAACAGGGAGAGCAGAGGATGATCGTAAAAAAAGACATACGCATTTATCATGATACGGCTCGTATCCTACTTCGCGAAAACGATTTTGTTTATATTCTGCCCCATCCGGCGCTGCGCGACAAAATTTCCAATTATACGATTACCTTTCCAAATCAACAGATTCTGCCCGATATCTATACGGTGATACCTCATGGAAGCGCGACCCTGGTGTTTTCCTGCAATCAGCGCGAATCAGACAGTCATCTGTTTGGTCCGATGACCAGGCCCTGCATGGTTGGCGGTGTGGCAAATCAAAGTGAAATGCTCGTCATCATAGAATTTCAGCCCGCGGGTTTATCAGCGTTTACAGGTGTCAGTCAAAACGAATTGACTGACCGCACAATTCCATTTGAAATCATCGCTTCCTCATTGAACAGGCTGCTTGCAGAGGCACTCGAACACGCCGGGTGTTTGGATGAACTGATAACCCGTCTCGACCGGATTTTATTGAATAACATATATGACCAATGTCCTTCCGAACTCAAAATGGCGGCGGAAATGATGATGAAAAGCGCCGGGAACCTCTCCTGTAAAAAGCTTGCCGCTTCCGTTTATTACAGTGAACGGCACCTCAATCGTATATTTCAGGATTATTTCGGTATGAATACCAAAACACTCTCCCGCCTGATTCGTGTCAACAAGGCTATTCGGCTTATAAAACATACGCCGTATCCTCTGACTCGCGTTTCCTGTGAGACAGGGTTCTACGATTTGTCTCATTTTATCCGCGATTTTCAATCGGTATGCGGACTTACGCCGCAGGAATATCGAAACAGGATGTCCGATTTTTACAGTGAAATCGCAAAATTTTGATATATAATCAAAATGTATACGGCATTAGCACTGGCATTATATATCAAAAAGCAAAAATGAAAAAAGGGAGCGATTTAACATGAATTTTGACCAAACCACCCTCCGCATTTTAGTGCGGAAAAACTATGGAGAGTGCTATGATTTTTATACGGAGAAAATGGGCTTGGTTCCCGTTTGGGGCGACAGGGATGGCCCTTATACGTCTTTTGCCGTAAGCGTCGGCGCTCCTCCCTGCTTTGCTATTTTTTCCGGGGACGCGATGCCGCTGTATCAAGGGTATACCCAGCCTCTCAGTGACACGCAGCCTGACACCATAGTGGCGGTCGTCCCCACGACCGACCTGGACGGAGACTACCGGCGGATGAAGGAAGCGGGTGTTCCGTTTTTGGGTGAACCGCAATACATTGAAGCATGGGGGATGCGCTGTACTTATTTCAGAGATCCGGAAGGAAACCTGTTTGAGTTAAACGACGCCAGCGGAGTATAATCCAAGGGTATCAGAAAGACTCGGATCAAAAAAGTATATCGGCTAGTGAAAGCCCCCTCCTGCATTCACAATGCAGGAGGGGGCTTTGATAATACGGGTCACGTTTTATCCCCATTTACGTTTTTCATTCCATACCCGCTCCTTATACGTTCCATACAGCCTCCATGCCGGCGTGCTAATCTAACAGTACAATAACAGGGAGGTGTTCCTTATGGACTTTATCAAACGGGCGTTTTTATATGTTACCAAAAAAAGGGGTAAAAGCGCTTTGCTGTTCATCATTCTGCTGGTGATAGCGACCTTTGTGCTGACGGGGCTTTCCATCGAGAAGGCGACGCGGGTCACACAGGACAATCTGCGTTACGCATTGGGCGGGGAATTCGAGATGGCGCCCGACTACTCGGAAAGCAATCCGTATTATAAGATGGAAACCGACGAGGAGGGCAACTTTACCATTGACACGAAGATGCCCGTCACCCAGGAGATCATCGATAAGGTGATGGAAACAGCCGGGGTCGAGAGCTATGACGGCATGTCGCAATGCCTTGTCTCCACCAATCTGGACGTCATTCCCGGTACCGTCCCCGTCAAGGACAAATACCGGGACCGGGTGTACGGCCGATTTGTAACGGGAACGGAAAACAGCAGCTTTTTCCGTGGCGGGATAATGAAACTCATCGAGGGCAGCCATGTACCGGCGGACGGCGGGCATGTGGCGGTCATCAGTAAGGCTTTGGCCGAGAAAAACGGACTGCGTATCGGAGACAGTATTACCTTAACGGTGGACGGTGGCGACAAAACCGAAATCAAGATCATCGGGCTGTTTGAGGTGTTGAAACAGGAACAGGCATACACCAACGTCAACTCCTTTGATAAATTGGAAAACCAGATCTTTTCCGGCCTTCAGGCCTATCAGGAGCTGATGTCAGACTCCGCGGCGGGCTATCAAAATGTCGTATTTGGGGTGGACGACCCGGCACAGCTCGACGAAATCGTTGCCGGACTCAAACAGAACGATACCATCGACTGGCGGGCGTTCAAGGTGGAGACCAACAATAAAACCTACCAGGCCGCCGCCGCACCCCTCGAGAAATTTCAGACCCTGATTACCACCGTACTCATCCTGATTGTGGCGGTCAGCGCCGTCGTGTTGTCCCTTATCCTGACCATGTGGGCAAAAAGCCGGATTCACGAAACAGGTGTATTGCTATCCATCGGGTTCCGTAAAGGGGCCGTCATCGGCCAGTATCTGGCGGAGGTTCTGATGATCGCGGTGTTTGCGTTCGGATTGTCCTTCTTCTCGAGCAATCTCATCGCGGGCCAGATCGGCAACAGCTTGTTGCAGGCGCAGGTGCAGTCTGGGGAAGAGCAAACCGCACCGCAGGAGGATAACGGGCTGCAAATCAAGATGAAGGACGAGGCCAAGCAGGACAATGTCGTTATCAATGACAATGGTGACGGCGGGGAATCTATACAGAAGAATGCTTCGGTGGAGCCGCTCAACGTAGCCATCGGCCTTGACAATATGGCAAGACTCTATCTGATCGGTTTTGCTATCATCATCCTTTCGGTGGGTATTTCCTCTGCATCGGTCATGCGCCTGAAGCCCAGAGAAATCCTGTCGAAAATGAGCTGAAGAAGGAGAAACATCAAATGGCTGTTTTAGAAACGAAAGAGGTCTTTTATTCCTATGCGAAGGAAAACAACATTTTATCCGACGTCAATGCCCTGTTTGAAACGGGAAGAATGTACGCGATACTGGGACCATCCGGCTCTGGAAAAACGACGCTGCTCTCCCTGCTGGGCGGGCTGGACTCCCCGACGAAAGGGGAAATCCTCTTTAACGGGGAAAATATAGCCGGGCGCGGCCTGGAATATCATCGTCGCCACCATGTCTCCCTGATTTTTCAGAGCTATAACCTGATCGATTACATGACGCCTGTGGAAAACGTGAACTTGACCGCCCAGCAGGACGCCCTGCCTGTCCTGAAGCGGCTGGGGCTGTCCGCAGAGGAGGCCAAACGCAATGTGCTGAAGCTTTCCGGCGGGCAGCAGCAGCGGGTTGCCATCGCCCGAACGCTGGCTTCCGGCGCGCCGTTTATCCTGGCGGACGAGCCGACAGGAAATCTGGACGAGGATACGGCGGCCGAAATCACCGGTATCCTGAAGGAAAGCGCCTATGAACTCGATAAGTGCGTCATCGTCGTAACCCATTCAAGCGAGCTGGCAAAGCAGGCGGATATCGTTTTGAAATTGAAGCGCGGTAAATTGTTATCAGTGAGATAGGAAGCTGGACAATCCTCACGGGCAAAAAACGGAAAACCTGGTAAAGTAAAGCTTTCCCGTGATTAAACGGCGGTTGGAGCATGGTCATTCCAAACGGAATGTATCCAAACTCCAACCGTCGTTCCAAATACAGGCAAGATATAATCGTTTAGACCTGAACTCGCACCTTCTGCGATACTTAACGAACAAAATAGCAATAATCCAGTATGACATTTCCTCTTTCATCCGGCGTCGTAAAACGTGGGCACGTGCAATTCTCAAAAGACCACACCGCGCCATTTTCATCAGACATAATTTCGATTCCCTCGTGCTTTAGCGCTTGCGCACAATACGCTGTCAGACGATGTGTATCGCTTTCCTTGCCATAAATCCAGCAAACGCCAAAATAAGTCTCGGGAAAATCAATGAAGAGGAATTCGTCTGGCACTCGTATATCCGGTGGGGTAAACATGCCAATCCAATATGCAAAAGGATCATTTTCCTTGTGGCGCTCGAGACCAACATACCCGCCGCCGTCTTCCCACATGTTACGGATGGAACCCACGCCACCCATTGCGTTTTCAATGGTATCAAACCGGCCATTTGCGGACCAATCGCCCCAATGCCCAAATTCGTTATACTTTTTTCCGATAAACCGCATTCCGGGAACCTTTTCTTTATAGGCTTTCATGATCTCAGCCATATGGAATCCACTCCTCATTCTTATTTACATCATTAAACCATCACAATAAAAAAAGTTGATCAATTTTAGAATATTAGACTTCTTTCCACAATATAAAAAGGCAATAAAAATGATCGGCGCATTATCAGTCGCCAGAAAAATTGTAAGGCGTGACGGCTGTGCCGTCATGTTGATAACCTTTACAGGCCGTCGCGTAGAGCGATGCGGATCGTTCCGCCGCAGAGGACGTCGTTTGCCACCGGCATAAACGTGCACCAATAAGAAAAGACAAGCTAATGCCTGTCTTTTCTTATTGGGTCTCCTTGACGAAACAGCTGCCTTTGGTTGGGTTGAGATTGCATTTCCGCAGTGGAAATTATCTGTTCGTTTGATGATTTCGGTCACTACATTAAACCACGGACTTATCCTGTAGTGGTGAGACAAAAGGACATCCCTACCCTTCCTCAAAAAACGAATTTACAGAGTTACAGAAAACCTGAACTATTTTTAGCCTCCAGCATAAATTTATATTAGACACTTGGTTCGCATATGGTTTCTCAGATGCATAGGGAAGAAAGGTTACGAACATGAATATATACGGAAATTGCCATAAAAATAGTGGTAACTGCTGCAATTTTGTGTGCTGCCGAGGACCACAGGGCATACCCGGTCCGCAGGGTATACCGGGACCAACGGGAGCAACGGGGTCTATAGGTGAACCCGGTCCGCAGGGTATACCGGGGCCCACAGGCGCAACGGGGCCCATAGGTGAATCCGGTCCGCAGGGTATACCGGGGCCCACGGGCGCAACGGGGCCCACAGGTGAACCCGGCCCGCAGGGTATACCGGGACCCACAGGCGCAACGGGGCCCACAGGTGAACCCGGTCCGCAGGGTATACCGGGACCAACGGGTGTAACGGGGCCCACAGGTGAACCCGGCCCGCAGGGTATACCGGGACCCACAGGCGCAACGGGGCCCACAGGTGAACCCGGCCCACAGGGTATACCGGGGCCCACAGGCGCAACGGGGCCCACAGGTGAACCCGGTCCGCAGGGTATACCGGGGCCCACGGGCGCAACGGGGCCCACAGGTGAACCCGGTCCGCAGGGTATACCG
>JAAWQC010000050.1 GCA_022800315.1 Clostridiales bacterium | reverse complement strand
CCGTTTGGCGCCAAACGGTGAAAAGCATCGTCCCCTGTGCTGCACCCGGATCCGGGCCGGGTACCGCTGAATCAGCACGCCCTGAGCAGGGCCCCGGAACAACAGCGCGAAACGGGGCCCGGGAGGGCCGGCAGTGCCGGCCCTCCCGGGCCTTTCCGCTGCTCCGTATCAAAAACGAGGGAAGGGGGCCGACCCCATGGTTAGGCGCCAGCCGGAGGAAGAGACCGACGTACCGGGTATCCGCAGCTTTCTGCGGTCTGACCTGACCACCTTCGTCATCATCCTGGTGGTCCTCGCCCTGATCGTCGTCCCTGTCCTGCTCTTTCTGTCGGGCCAGGCGGAGCGGAAAACCTGCGCCGCCGAGGGGCGCACCGCCTTTCTCGCCGCGCGGATGCTGGCGGAAAAGGAGGCGGCCGGCGGCTCCTCCGATCAGCAGATCGAGACCCGCCTCACCGGTGCCGACGGGTCGGAAAATCCCCCGCCGGACATCGTCCGTTTCCTCGGGGAGGACACCCGGGTCCGCGCCGTCGTCAGCCCCACCGAGGTGCGGGACGGCGTCCTGATCCGCTTCACCTGCACGGTGCAGGGTCGCCGGCTCTACACCATCACCTTTGCCCCAAACGAGGAGCCGGTCATTCGGTAACGGCCGTCTCGGAAGGAAACCAAACCTATGCTGTACGCCGTATACGCTGTGCTGTACCTGTTCGTTTTTCTGTTCGGGAGCTGCATCGGCAGCTTCCTCAACGTGATCGTCTACCGGGTCCCCCGGTCGATTTCCTTTGTCCGCGGGCGCTCGGTCTGCCCGGCCTGCGGCGAAACGCTGAAGCCCCTCGATCTGATCCCGGTGCTGAGCTACCTGCTCCTGCGGGGCCGGTGCCGGAACTGCGGTGCGAAAATAGCGCCCCGCTATCTGCTGGCGGAACTGTTCTGCGGCGGGATGGCGGTCTGGCTGTTCATACATTACGACTTTACCTTACAGGCGCTGTGCGCCTTTGCCCTGTGCGCCCTCCTGTGGACCGTCGCCCTCATCGACCACGACACGATGACCATCCCCAACGGGCTGGTCATCGCCCTGATCGTCCCCGCCGCCGCAGCGGTGCTGTTGTTCCCTCGGGTGGGCCTGCTGTCCCGCGCCATCGGCCTTTTCGCCGTCAGTGTGCCCCTGTGGCTGCTGACCTTATGTATCCCCGACTGCTTCGGCGGCGGGGATATCAAGCTGATGGCGGTCTGCGGTTTTGCCCTAGGCTGGCAAAACGCCCTGCTGGCCGCCTTCATCGCGGTCATCCTGTGCGGCGGGTACGCGTTATTCCTGCTGGTAACCCGCCGTATCGGGAAAAAGGCGCATATCGCCTTCGGGCCCTATCTGGCGCTGGGCGTCGCGGCCGCCTTCGTCTACGGCGATGCGATGCTGACGGGTTATCTCTCCCTGTTCGGACTCTAATCCATCGGACGCCGGCGCCGCCGGCGGAAAGGCGGGACGGAATTTGCCAAACTTTAAGTACACGGCCAAGAACCTGCAGGGGCAGACCATCCGCGGCGCCGAAGAGGCGGCCGATGAGCACGCCCTCGCCGCCTCGCTGCGGGACAGGGGCCTGTTCCTGCTGAACCAGCGGGACATCACCCGCGAAGAGCAGAACGCTTACAAGCTGAAATCGAACGAGGTGGCCGACTTCTGCCGTCAGGTCGGCACCATGCTGGGGGCAGGCATTTCGCTGACCCGCGCGCTGAACATCATGCTCCAGCGGGACATGAAGCCCCCGATCAAACAGGTGTACGCCGGCGTCTATAAAGCGCTCCAGCGCGGTGAGCCGGTGTCCGACGCCATGGCGGCCCAGGGGCGGGCATTCCCCGAACTGCTCATCGCCATGTTCCGCGCCGGTGAGTCCAGCGGCCAGCTGGAGAAGAATGCCATGCGTATGGCGGTTCACTATGAAAAAGATCATAAGCTCAAAAATAAGGTGAAAAGCGCCACCACCTATCCGATCATCCTGATCGTCCTGTCGGTGCTGGTCATGATCCTGGTCTTTACCGTAATCCTTCCCTCCTTCTTCGACCTGTTCGAGGGGATAGAGCTCCCGGTCTACACCCGCATCGTCATCGCCATCAGCAACGTGCTGACCAACTACTGGTACGTCGTGCTCATCGTCGTGCTGTGCCTGGCGGCGGCGGGGTCCCTGCTGCTGCGGCAGCCGAAAATCCGGCGGGGAGTGGATCACCTCAAGCTCAAGCTGCCCAAAATCGGCCGTCTGATGAAGATCATCTGCACCGCCCGATTCGCCCGCACCCTGTGCTCCCTATACACCAGCGGCATGTCGATGGTGGGCGCCCTGCGCATCTCCGCAGACACGGTGGGCAACCGCTATCTCAGCACACAGTTCGAGAACATGATCCGGGAGGTCCGCGGCGGCCGCGCCCTGTCCTCCGCCATCCGGCTGGTGGACGGCTTCGATCCCAAGCTGGCCTCCATCATCTTCGTGGGCGAGGAGACCGGGCGGCTGGACGACATGCTGGAATCGGTGGCTGACACCTTCGATTATGAATCGGAGGAGGCCCTGCAAAAGCTCGTCACCATACTGGAGCCCCTTTTGATCGTCGTGCTGGCCGTCATGATCGGGTTCGTCATGGTCTCGGTGATGGTGCCCATATACACCCTCTACAACAACGTGGGCACGCTGGCCTAAGCCGTCCGCGAGCGTTACCTGTCCACGCGCCGGACCATCTGCAACGGCCTCCGCCGGCCTTCGGGATATTCCTGCGGCGCCGTAAATTCAGTAAAGCGAGGAGATCACCTATGGCCGAAACCACCGCGCTCTGCTTCACGGGAGAAGCCCTCCGCATCGTCAGCGGGAAAACCGAAGGCAACCGCCTGCGCATCACCCGGTTCAGCAGCCTTCCCCTCCCTGTCGGCGCCGTGGTCAACGGCGTCATCACCGACGAAAGCGCTGCGCTGGAAACCCTGATGAAGGCGAAATCCGCCGGTGTCCGCGCCGCGAAACTGGTGTTGGACAGCGGCCTGATCCTGCTGAAAAACCTGGACGTCCCCGCAATGAGCCATGACCGCCTGATGGAACTGTGCCGGTCCGAGCTGCCCGGCGCGGGCGGCGGATACGAGGATCTGATATACGATTATGCCATCCTGCGCGCGTCGGCCCAGGGCGAGAAGGGCTGCTCCATTCTGTGCTGTGCGGCGGAACGCCGGCTGATGGAGGGCTACGCGGAGCTGTTCTCCCGCGTGGGCGTGCGCCTGCTCTGTGCCGACATCTCCATCAACAGCGCCAACCGCCTGACCCGGCAGCTGCCGGAGATGGCGGACAAGACCTACGTGCTGGCCATTCTCGACGGCACGCAGGCGGTCATGATGCTGTACGACCACAACCGTTACGTGTATTCCAACCGTTTCCGCCTGATGGCGGAACGGGGGAGCGACGCGCTGGCCGCCGAGCTGGCGGGTCATGTATCCTCCCTGATCCAGTTCAACCGCTCCCAGCGGAAGGAACCGGTGCAGACCGCCTATTTCGGCGGGCTGCACGAAAACGAATCCTTCCTGTGCGACCGGATATCGGCCCAGCTGGGCATCCCCGCGCTGGGGCTGCCCTCCTCCGCGGCCGTTGTGACCGATCGTCGACTGTCCGAACCGTTCCGCCTGGGCGATTACTTTTTTGCCACAGGCGGACTGCTGGGCTGACGCCCCTACCTTGCCGGAAAGGAAGGATTCTCCTCATGTCTCAAAAGCTGAAACCCCATACACTTGATCTTCTGAAATCCTACCACGCGAAGCAATCGGCCCCCTCCCCTGTCGGCGGGCGAACCGTCGCCCTGGTGGCGGTTCCCACCGCGCTTGCCGTGCTGTTCGCCGCCGGTTACGGTGCGCTGTACGCCTCCTCGTATCGCCTGCAGGGGGAAATCGCCGCTATACGCCAGATGGTCGACGCGGACACGGCCCGCCAGCAGGAGGAACAATCCGCCAACCAGGAGCTGCGCGCCTATCTCTCCCGCATCAATCAGGCCAAGGCGCTGGATAAACTGATCGTCACCTACCCGTTGCTGAACCGTGAACTGTTCGACGGCGTCCGGACGGCGGCGGGGGACGCCGTGTCTCTCTCCACCTATTCTTATGACGGGACGGGCGGCATATTGACCGTCACCGCCGCCGCCTCGACGGCGCAGGACATCCCCGCCTTTCTGCGCCGATTGCAGAACTCCGGTTTTTTCACGGCGGTAAGCTCCAACGGATATGAAAAGAGCAACGACCAGTACACCTTCACCGCTCTGTGTACCGTCAAACCGGAGAAGGAGAGGGCGTCATGAACAATAAGCTGAGCCGACGCGAAAAAATCCTTCTGTATATCCTGCTGTGCTTCCTGATTGTGATGGGCGGCCTTTATCTGCTGATCCTGCCGGCCATGACCCGCTGCAACAACCTGAAAGGCGAATACGACGAAGCGCTGATGGCCCGCGCCGCCATTTCGCAGAATGGGGGCGATACCAGTACCCCCCTGACGCTGGAGGAAGCAAAAAAACAGGCCGCGGCTGCCACCGAAGGGTATTACTCCCCCATGACCGTGCTGGAACTGAACGAGGAACTGACCGGCCTGATGCTAGCCTACTCTCTCAATCCCGAGAGCCTGTCGGTGACCGAACCGGCTGCCGCCGCCTTTGCCGGCTTCGGCGAGACAACCGCAGCCGCGACGGGCACCACAGCTGCCGGCGGCTCCGGTACGCCGTCCATCGGCGGCAGCACGGTGCTCCAGTCTCAGGCATCCCTGCGCATGACAGGCTCCCGGGACGACATGATACGTCTGATCGACCACATTGCCGGCTATCCGTCCCTGCAGGTCACCTCGGTCTACCTGCCCAACGACGGCACCTATACGATGGCCCTGAACGTGCTCATGTTCCCCGCGGAGTAAACCAGCTCAGCCGGCCACATCCAGCGCAGACAGAAGGAGGCGGAAAACCATATGAAGCACACTGTTTTGTTTTCCGCTTCTGGGACGCGTGAAAACAGGGGCTGGCGACGCTCCGACGAAAGGGGTTCGGCGCTGGCCTGGTCTATGGCTGTTGTGATGATCCTGCTGATCATCGTGACCGCCGTGCTCTCCCTGTCGATGAACTACGCCAACCGCAGCTTTACCAACAACGCCCGCCAGCAGGCCTACTACACCGCCAAATCGGCTGTGGACCTGCTGGCCGAAAAGATCGGGGCGAACAATCCCGATCTGACCCCCACCGCCGATCACCCCCTGATCGAGGTGACCGAGCTGCGCTTCGACAGCGGCATGGGCACCTGCACCGCCCAGATCGAGCGGCTGAGCGAGGACCGCATCCGTATCGCAGCCAACGCCGTCTATGCAGGCGAGGAGTACCTGCTCACCCTGTCCCTCACCCGGGAGGAGGGACGGTGGGTCAAATACCGGTATATGTACGACGGGGAATCAACCCCCACCGACGCCGGCGACACCACCACGGGTACGGCTTCCGCCACAACCACCACGACGACAGAACCAACCACGGCCACCACAGTGAAACCGTCGGGAGCTCTCAGCGGCACGGTGGGAGACGAAATCAATGAAAAACGCCCCGGCAACGATAAAAAAGAGTACCGAGACACCCGCGCGTACAATGAGGGGGACTTCGTTTATCTGGTGGGGGATGACGGGGAGCTGACCTGGTACCGTGCTATCAGCGACATCCCCGGGGGCAATTATTGGGGCCCCACCGATACCGGCAATTATTTATGGAAACGCATCACCACCGCTTACGATCCGGTCAGCGTTTACCTGCCCGGCGACATCATCCAGACCGACGACGGCAAGTATTACCGCGCCCTGGTCAAAGCGTTTGCCAGCTGGCCGCCTCCCACCGCCGGCGTGTGGGAAGAGGTCACCTATACCATCGACCCGTCCGGCAACGTGATCTGGCAGCGGGCTTGACCGGACGACAGGAGGCGTGCTCTATGAAACTCCATAAGGATAACCGGGGCATGACCCTGGTGGAAGTGATGGCTGCCGGCCTGATCCTCACCATCGCCCTGACCGTGCTCGCCACCGGATTTTTCACCGCGGCGCGACTGCTGGGCGACGGCGACCGTCTGAAAAACGGCGGCGATCAGGCCGAAGAGCGCATCGACGCGGCCGACCTGTCCGGCGGATCGGATTCCCCCGGGCGGGTGGTAATCGTGGCGGACGGCACTGTCGTTGACGTGGACGGGAACTACGTGGCGGTGGAGGAAGGGGCCGACGGCGATATCCCCTTCCGCCTGTTCCGCACTGAGGGGAACCGGTATCCTTCGCCCCTGGATATGTATCAGCGCATGAAGGGCATGCCCGAAACCCTGCGCAGCATGTCCTCGGAGGAAAGCAAAGAATGGGCTGAGAAACTGGGGCTTGGCCATCTGTATAACAGCAACGACATCTTCCGCAATTTCATGCGGCTGGCGGATTATGGAAATGTTTGGCCCGTATTTCCGCAGGAATCCCTGCCCGACGCCCTGAAGGGAAAGACCATCTATATTCAGCCTTTTATGGCGAACCCGCCGGGCGATGACGCGGACGTGGTCATCTTCGCCAACGAATATATGCAAAACGGCCACTGGAATACCCGCCTGATCTACGATCACGAGTGCGACGCCTGGTATTACCGGCAGATGGGCAGCGATTTTCGTATGACCTCCATGAACAATACCTCGAATCCTCAGGTCACCTGGGAAATCCTCCACGAACAGCTGCACAACGACACCGTCACCTGGCAGCACCTGGAGTAAGACGCGGCTATCAATGGCCATAGGAAGGAGAGGTGAGGACCCATGCGCGCCAAATTACGCTCATTACGCAAGGACCGCCGGGGCATGACTCTGGTGGAAATCATGGTCACCCTGCTGATTCTCTCCATTATGCTGGGGATCGCCGGCTCCATCCTGCTGTCCTCCTCCCGATTTTATCAGAACAGCGTGGCCACCGATCTGGATAAACTGACCGCCGACAACCTGTACCGCACCGTAACCGAAGAGCTGCTGTACGCCACCCGCATCACGGTATCCGACAGTCCGCTGGCCGGCATGGACGGCTGCCGCGTTTTCTCCATCCGGGACGGCCGCCTCTACTGGGACGGGAGCGACGCTTATGGCGAGTCGTATTATCATCATCGGCAGCTGGAGATGGAAGCCGCCGTCCTCAGCGATTACCAGCTCAGCTTGACCTTTCGGCTGAAATCCGGCGGCACTTCCCTGTACGAAACCGGCAGCGTCCTCGAAGCGCTGAACGTCAAGCTGGAGCAGGAACGCGGCGCCTCAGGAATACAGGGAAATATCGGCCAAACCTATACAAATGGTTATATCTACTATGATTATAACCGAACCGCCGCCTCGACGACCACCGGCACCACCGTGCCGCCGACGCCTGTCGTGCCCGGCGGGACGGTCGCGGACGAAGCGCTGTATACGTCGGGAAAGGTCCCATACTTTAATCGGTACGCCACCTATCGCTACGGTGATTTTGTCATCAGCACCGATCCCGATACAGGGGAACCCGGCCTGTACCGCTGTCTCCCCGTCCCCCTCTCCGGCACCTTCCGAGCCAGCGATAAATTCTGGGCGGGAGAAGAAACCGATTATTTCGATCCCGGCGGCGGGGGCGGCTTCCAGTACTGGAAGCGCATTCAGCTGGAATTCACCTTACAGAGCAGCTATGAGGAACGGGATATTATTCAGCATGAGGGAGCCTATTATCAAGCACGCTCGTATATCAACACGTTTTACGGCACTTTTGATCAAATGATCGAGCGCGGCTTCTTGTACGAGGTACGCCGTGACGACTCTCTTGGCTGGACTATGCTGGATCCCGACACCGGCCAGTGGGTCAAGGCGCCCGAACGCGACTGGCCTCCCCTCCCCGGCACATAATCGATACGAAAAAGGGCGTGACAGGATGAAAAATTTACGAATCGGCGAAGTCCTGAAGGAAGACGGCTACATAACCGACGAACAGCTCAACGAGGCGCTGGCCTTACAGAAGCAGGGGGATACCCGCCTGCTGGGAACCATCCTGATCGACCGGGGGTATGTGACCGAACGGCAGAAGCTGTCCGCCCTGGCCAAGCGTCTGGGAGAGCAGCTGGTCGATCTGGACACCTATCCGGTGGAGATCGAAGCGGTCAGGAAGGTCCCGCAGCCGCTGGCGGAGAAATACGTCATTATCGCGGTATCGGAAAGCGGCGGCCGCCTCACCATCGTCACCAGCGAACCGTTGGAGTTCTATTCTATTGAGGACGTGCGGCTGGCGGCGAATATGCCGGTGGCCGTGTGCCTGGATGAAAAGGCAAAGATTGAAAAAGCCATCGACTACTACTATGCGGAAATACAGGCGAAGGAAGCGGTCAGCAGCGCCAACCAGAACATTCAGGGCGAGGAGCTGTCCTTTGAGGACATCGGCGACGCGGACGATGACGCCACACCGGTGGTGCGCCTGCTCAACTCCCTGCTGGTGCGGGGATACAACACCAACGCCAGCGATATCCACATCGAGCCTTTCCAGGACCGAACCACCGTGCGTATGCGTATCGACGGCATGATTATCGACTACGCCAACCTGTCGCCCACCATCCATCAGTCCCTGATCGCCCGCACCAAAATCCTGAGCAATCTGGACATCGCGGAAAAACGGGTGCCGCAGGACGGCCATTTCCGCACCAGCATCGACGGCTATGTCATGAACGTGCGCGTATCGGTCATCCCCACCGTCTATGGGGAAAAGGCGGTGCTGCGCTTCCTCAGCACCAATACCCCTATCACCTACGCCAGCCAGTTCGGCATGCCCGACACGGAGTACCACCGCCTGATGGAAATGCTGGCGGCTCCCCACGGCATCATTTACCTGACCGGCCCCACCGGCAGCGGCAAGACCACCACCCTGTATATGGCGCTGGAATACCTGGCCAGGCGGCAGGTCAACATTTCCACCATTGAGGACCCAGTGGAACGCAATTTGGACCGGGTCAACCAGATGCAGGTAAACGCGGCGGCGGGCCTGACCTTTGAAACCGGCCTGCGAGCGCTGCTGCGGCAGGACCCCGACGTCATCATGGTGGGGGAAACCCGCGACAATGAAACCGCCTCCATCTCGGTCCGGGCCGCCATCACCGGCCATCTGGTGCTTTCCACCCTGCATACCAACGATGCCGTTTCCGCCATCATCCGCCTGCAGGATATGGGGGTGGAACCCTTCCTGATCGCCAATTCCCTCACCGGCGTGGTGGCCCAGCGTCTGATGCGCACCATCTGCGCCAACTGCAAGAAAGAAGTGCCGGCCACCGACCTCGACCGTCTGCTGCTGGGATCGGACGTCACCTCGGTGCATCGGGGCGAAGGCTGTCATATCTGCAACAACACCGGCTACAAGGGCCGTATCGCGGTGCACGAAATCATCACCATCGACCGGGCGATGCGCCGCATGATCGCGGCGGGGGACGATATGGATACCCTGACCGACTACCTGCGCAAAGAGCAGCGGATGAGCTCCCTCCGCGACGCGGCGGCCCGCCTGGTGCGCGCCGGCGTCACTACAGTGGAGGAAATGAAAAAGATAACCGTATCCATGGACTGACTCGATGCAGCGCACTGCCCTCACAACAAATGAGAAAGGCGGCTTTCCCATGACTTCACTGCCCACCCTGATCGCCCTGGCGCGGCAAAACCACTGCTCCGACCTGCATCTGACGCCGGGCCTGCCCCCGGTGTTCCGCCTGATCGGCAGGCTGGAATACAGCGATATCGCGGTCACGCCGGAGGAAACCGAAGCCCTGATCCTCTCCATGACCGACGACAGCCAGCGCGCCGCTCTCGACAGAGGGGAAGACCTTGACTTCACCTATGTCACCCCCGATGGTTCCCGGCAAAGGGTCAACATATACCGTCAACGGGAACAGCTGTGCGCCGCCATCCGCATCATCAACACCGATATCCCCACGCTGGAGCAGCTGGGCATGCCTCCGGTGCTCCAGCGGCTGGCCGGCCAGCCCCGCGGGCTGGTGCTGGTTACCGGCCCTACCGGCAGCGGTAAGTCCACAACTTTAGCCGCCATGATCGACTATATCAGCGCCCGGCGCCGCTGCCACATCCTCACCATCGAGGATCCCATTGAATACCTGTATCCCCACAAGCAGGCCATGATCCATCAGCGGGAGCTGGGAAGTGACGTCTCCTCCTTCGCGGGAGCGCTCCGCTCCGCCATGCGTGAGGACCCCGACGTGATCCTGGTGGGGGAGATGCGGGATTACGAAACCATCAGCGCCGCTGTCACCGCAGCGGAAACGGGCCATCTGGTGCTTTCCACCCTGCACACCACCGGCGCGGCCAAAACCATCGACCGTATTATCGACGTCTTTCCCACCCACAGCCAGGGACAAATACGCACCCAGCTGTCGGGTGTGCTGCGCGGCATCATCACCCAGCAGCTGCTGCCCGACACGACAGGCAGCGGGCGGGTTGCCGCGCTGGAGGTTCTGATCGGCACCGACGCGGTACTCAGCCTCATCCGCGACAACAAATGCCATCAGCTGGGCTCGGCGATGCAGACCGGCGCCCGGGACGGCATGCAGACCCTGAACGTCGGCCTGGCCGACCTGGTCCGCAGCGGGCGGATTACCCGCGAAGCGGCGATGGACGCTTCCAGCGATCCCCGCGATCTGGAACAGTATCTTTAGCTTTCTGCCAGAGAAAAGCCTGAAGGAACGGTTTTCACCGATCCTTCAGGCTTTTTTACCGGAAAGACTCCCGCCGCCTGCCGGTTCCTCTCTTCTCATCCGATACTCCTGTTTCCTTCCGCTGTGGAAAAATCCGCTGTGGATGGCTTTTGCCGTTGCGCTCCTCCCCACTCTATGTTACAATAAATATTCGGAAAATGTCGATGATTTCCCGGCGGAAATTGCGGGCAGACAGGGACCTGTTATGTTATCGGGTTCCTTTCATGGCCGGGCAGCGGCCTTATCTCTCTGACCATAAAATTAAGTGTCATATCCGCCGGCTTGCGGAATAAAGGTGATAAGGGGTTTTTCCCTTGGAATAACCGCGCCGCTGCGGCGCGGGCGGGAGTGTGATGGTTACTGTGGACAGCCGGCCAATCGGCGTGTTCGATTCCGGGTTGGGCGGGCTGACCGTGGTGCGGCAGCTGCTCCGCCGTCTGCCCTGTGAGGACATTGTTTATTTCGGAGACACCGGCCGGGTACCCTACGGTACCCGCAGCCGGGAAGTGATTGATAAATACGCCCGGCAGGATTGCCGATTTCTCCGTTCGGAGGGGGTCAAGCTGATAATCGCCGCCTGCGGCACCGTCAGCTCGGCCGCCCCCCATGTGCTGGAGGAGCAGCCTCTGCCCGCCTTCGGCGTGGTAGGGCCCGCCGCCGCCGCCGCTGTACGCCAGACGAAAAACGGGCGGATCGGCGTCATCGGTACCCCGGCCACCATCCATTCCGGGGCGTTCTGCCGCCATATATCTCAGCTGAATCCCGCCGTGCAGGTGTTTGCCAAAGCCTGCCCCCTCTTCGTCCCGCTGGTGGAAAACGGCTGGATCGGACGGGAGGACGAGGTGACCCGCCTGACCGCCCTGCGGTATCTGGAGCCTCTCCGGGAGCAGGGGGTGGACACCCTGATACTGGGCTGTACCCATTTCCCGCTGCTGGCCGACGTGATCGCGGACATCATGGGTGAGGGGGTCATCCTCGTTGATTCGGGGCGGGAGGCCGCGGATGCCTGCGTGGAACGGCTGGCTGCGGACGACGCCTTCGCACCGCCTGCAGGCGGTTCCTCCGGCGAACGCTGCTCCCCCTGCGGACGAGGTGGAAAATACCGGTTTTATGTCAGCGACCAACCGGAAGGCTTTTCCCGTATGGCAGGTATGTTTTTGGGCCAGGCAATCGACGGCGACCTGCGAACAGTCGACGTGGAAACCATGACGGTCACTGCCGGTCAATGAACGGCAGACCGCTGATTACAGGGCCGATACAAAGAAGGTTTGAATCATGGATGTGTTGATATCGATTACTGGTGTGCAGAGCGCCGGCGGCGAAAGTGATACGGTGGAACTGACCACCGAGGGCCTGATGGAACCGCTGGACGACGGCTGGCTGCTGCGTTACGAAGAAAGCGAGGCTACCGGCATGGCGGGCGTCACTACCGAGCTGCGTGTGGGGCGATCGGGCGTGGTGCTGGAACGCACCGGCGCCATGAGCTCCCTGCTGGTACTGGAAAAGGGGAAACGGCATCTCTGCCGCTACGAAACCGGCTACGGTCCCCTGATGCTCGGCATCTATACCAAGGAAATCGACAACCGCCTGAAGGACGACGGCGGAGAACTGCACTTTCATTACACAATGGACGTGGGACAAGGCGAACCCTACCTCCACGACGTCCGTCTCACGGTACGGCAGACCGCGTCTGCCTGATTCGCACAATCATCAGGAATGTCAAAACAGAAAGGCTGGTCACCCACTATGTCCAACGCGGTATCTCTTGCGGAACAGCAATTACAGCAGGCGGTCCTCGACGCCGTGAAAAAGGCGGTCGCTGCCGGTGAACTACCGGAAGCCGAGCTTGCCCCCGTCACGGTGGAAATTCCCGGCGACCGGGCCCACGGCGATCTGGCCACCAACGCCGCCATGAGCTCCGCCCGCGCCTTCCGTCTGCCGCCGCGCAGAATTGCCGACGCGATACTCGCCCACCTCCAGCTGGAGAATACCTATCTGGAGCGGGCGGAGGTCGCCGGCCCCGGCTTTTTGAATTTTTTCCTGTCCCCCGCCTTTTACGCCGCTTCGGTGGGTGAGGTGCTGGCGCAGGGTGACACGTTCGGCCGCTCGGATTTTGGCGGCGGTAAGAAGGTGATGGTGGAGTTCGTTTCAGCCAATCCCACCGGCCCCATGCATATGGGTAACGCCCGCGGCGGGGCGCTGGGCGACTGCCTGGCCGCCGTGCTGGATGCCGCCGGCTACGATGTCTGGCGGGAATTCTACATTAACGACGCCGGCAACCAGATCGAAAAATTCGGCCTGTCGCTGGATATCCGTTATCAGCAGCTTTTCCTGGGCGACAAGGCCCCCGAACTGCCCGAGGACGCCTATCACGGCGACGATATCCGTGTCCATGCGCAGGGCTACGCCGCCCTGCACGGCGACAGCCTGCTGGAGGTATCGGAAGAGGAGCGCCGCAAAGCGCTGGTTGCCTATGCCCTGCCGCTGAACATTGATAAGATGCAGCGGGATCTGAAAAAATACCGCATCGTCTACGACCAGTGGTTTCACGAGTCGGTGCTGCACAACAGCGGCGAGGTGAAAGAGGTCATCGATCTGCTCACCGAAAAAGGCCTGACCTACGAAAAGGACGGCGCCCTGTGGTATAAAGCCTCGGAGAACGGCGGGGAAAAGGACGAAGTCCTTGTCCGTGCCAACGGCAACCCTACCTATTTTGCCGCGGACATCGCCTACCACCGCAATAAGTTCCGCCGCGGCTTCGACACCTGCATCGATGTATGGGGCGCTGACCACCATGGTCACGTCGCCCGTATGAAGGGGGCCATGGATGCCATCGGTCTCGACGGCGATCAGCTGCAGGTGGTACTCATCCAGCTGGTGCGTCTCATGCGGGACGGGGAGGTTGTGCGGATGTCCAAACGGTCGGGCAAAGCCATCCAGCTGGCCGATCTGCTGGACGAGGTGCCGGTGGACGCCGCCCGCTTCTTCTTCAACCTGCGGGAGGCGAACACGCGGATGGATTTCGACCTCGATCTGGCGGTGGAGCAATCTGCTTCCAACCCTGTTTACTATGTTCAGTACGCCCACGCGCGTATCTGTTCCATTTTTAAAAATCTGGCGGCCGACGGCATATCCCCGCGGGACTGCACAAGGGATGAGCTGTGTCTCCTGACCGAACCGGAGGAAAAGGAACTGATCCGCTATCTGGCGGGATATCCCGGCGAGATCGTGGCGGCGGCCAAGACCTATGACCCCGCCCGTATGACCCGTTATTGTATGGAGCTGGCTACCCTGTTCCATAAATTCTATAACGCCTGTCGGGTGAAGGGCGAGGATGAGCCGCTGATGCAGGCGCGCCTTTCGCTGTGCGCCGCTACCCGCCACACACTGAAAAACGCACTGACCCTGTTGAAAATTGATGCGCCGGAATCCATGTAGACGGGCTTTGCCCTAAGCTTATATCACCATCTACGCGAGACGGCAAAGCCCCCAAACCTGCGTCGTACCCTCCGCAGGTTTCCCACGCGGCATGTCAAACCTGAATTTCACCTTCTTCGCGAGACGGCAAAG
>JAAWQC010000049.1 GCA_022800315.1 Clostridiales bacterium | reverse complement strand
CGTCGGTCAAGTCCTCCACCACATCGAGGATGGTGTAGGCGTAGTCCTTTTTGGAGCGGTTGGTCATGTTGTCGATATTGATGCCTTCCGCAGATACCACGCCGCTGATCTGGGACAGCATATTCGGGACATTCTTATGCAACACACAGACACGATGGGCGGTGGTGCGCTCGACCTCCACCGCCGGGAAGTTGACCGAGTTTCTGATGTTGCCGTTCTCCAGATATTCCATGATCTCCTGAGCGGCCATCACGGCGCAGTTGTCTTCACTCTCGGGGGTGGAGGCGCCCAGGTGGGGCAGCACAATGGCGTTTTCCACACCCAGCATTTCCTTGGTGGGGAAGTCCACCACATAAGCGGCGACCTTGCCGGCGGCGAGGGCGGCTTTCATATCAGCGGCGTTGACCAGTTCAGCGCGGGAGAAATTGAAGATGCGCACGCCCTGGGGCATCATGGCGAAGGCACCGGCGTTCAACACCTCGCGGGTGTCGGGGGTCAGCGGCACGTGGATGGTGATATAATCGCAGTTGGAATAAATCTGCTCCATGCTGGTGGCGTGATGGACCGCGCGGGACAGGCCCCAGGCGGCATCCACCGACAGATAGGGATCGTAGCCGTAGACTTCCATCCCCAGGCTGCGGGCGCTGTTGGCCACCAGGGTACCGATGGCGCCCAGTCCGATGACGCCCAGCCGTTTGCCCTTAATCTCAGGGCCGGCGAACTGGCTCTTGCCCTTCTCGGTCAGCTTGGGCACCGCGTCACCCTCGCCCTTCAGGGATTGGGCCCACTGAATGCCGTCCACCACCCGGCGGGAGGAGATCAGCATGGCGGCGAGCACCAGCTCCTTGACGGCGTTGGCGTTGGCGCCGGGGGTGTTGAAAACGACGATGCCGGCATCGCTGCACTTGTCGATCGGGATGTTGTTGGTGCCGGCGCCCGCGCGGGCGATGGCCTGCAGGGAGGCGGGCAGCTCCATGTCGTGCATGGCAGCGGAACGGACCAGAATGCCTTCCGGATCGGCGACGCTTTCGCCCACCGTATATTTCGCGGCATCGAACAGGCTCAGACCGCAGGAGGCGATCTTGTTGAGCGTCAGGATATTTTTCATGGGAATAACCCTCGCTTTCGCATGTTGTCAGGCGTTCTTTTCGAACTCCCGCATAAAATCGACCAGCGCGTGCACGCCGTCAACCGGCATGGCGTTATAGATGGAGGCGCGCATACCGCCCACCGAACGGTGGCCCTTCAGGTTGACGAAACCGGCGGCGGCCGCTTCCTTGACGAACCGGGCGTCGATCTCCTCGTCGCCGGTGACAAAGGGAATGTTCATCAGCGAACGGTCCTTCTTTTCCACCGTGCCGCGGAACAGGGAAGAGGCATCGAGGAAGTCATACAACAGAGCCGCCTTTTCCTCGTTGATCTTCTTCATGTTTGTCAGGCCGCCGATGTCGTTTTTCAGCCATTCCAGCACCAGGCCGCACACATAGATGGACCAGCAGGGCGGAGTGTTGAACATGGAATCGTTGTCGGCGTGGGTCTGATAGTTGAGCATGGTGGGGGTAATGTCCCGCGCGTGGCCGATCAGGTCCTCACGGATGATGACGACGGTCAGGCCGGCGGGGGCCATATTCTTCTGCGCGCCGGCGTACAGGACGCCGAAGCGGGACACGTCGATGGGCTCCGACAGGATGCAGGAGGACACATCGGCGATCAGGGGCACCTTGCCGGTGTCGGGCAGTTTGGTAAAGCGGGTGCCGTAGATGGTGTTGTTCAGGCAGATATGGAAATAATCGGCCTCGGGATTAAAAGCGGAGGGATCCAGCTCCGGTATGTAGGAGAAGGTCTTATCCTTGGAGCTGGCGACCACGCGGGCGTCGCCGTAACGGGCGGCTTCCTTCTGAGCCTTGGTGGCCCACTGGCCGGTGACAACGAAATCGGCGGTGCCGCTGCCGTTCATCAGGTTGAGGGGAAGCATGGCGAACTGGGTGGAGGCGCCGCCCTGCAGGAAGAGCACCTTATAGTTATCGGGAATGCCCATCACTTCTCTGAGCGAGGCTTCACATCCCTTGATGATGGCGTCGTAAACCTTCGAACGGTGGGACATCTCCATCACCGATTGTCCCGAACCCTGATAATCCATCATTTCAGCGGCCGCTTTCTGCAGCACGCTCTCGGGGAGCACCGAGGGCCCCGCGGAGAAATTGTACACTCTGGACATTCCGTTCATCCTCCATTGCAATTGAATTGCGTGTAATTACTTCCAATTGTACTATCCTGTCTAGAATTAGTCAATCAGGAATTGGCCGCTGTGGAAAAAAAGGGCAGGCCGTCAGGGGAGGGGGGACGGTTCCAGCCCGCTCCATTCGTCCCGCCAGGGGACGGTCAGCACCCCGTTATTGACAAGGACCGGCAGGATGCTGTAGCCCGACAATCGCAGCCGGCCGGGGTTCCAGTGGTCCAGCAGGAGATACGGGCGGTTCCCGGCGACGAAGAGATGGGCTCCCTGTCCGCCGAAAGTGCGGCGGCAACCGGGGCCTTCGCAGGGGTCGGCAACCAGCTTCCACCCACAGAGCAGCTCCCGGCTCTGCCCATAGAGCAGGGTGTTCGGTTCCCATCCGGTGCAGCCGGAGGTGAGCAGATAGTAGGTTCCCTTCCAATAAAGGGCGGCGGGGGCTTCCCGCTCCTGATCGACGAAGGCCTTGGCATACAGGCCGGTAACGTCGGTCAGGCGGTCGTCCAGCCGGGCGATATACAGCGTTTTATTCCAGTCGCCGCTGTGGATCAGCCAGGTGCCCCCTTCGGGGTCCTGAAAGAGGGTCATGTCGCGGACATCCTTCCGATTGGGGTGGCGGACGGCCGCCAGGCGGAAGGGGCCCTCTGGGCAGTCGGATACCGCCACGCCGGCCCGCGCCAGGGTATACGCCCGGTTGTCCAGATGGAACCACATCACAAACCGGCCGGTGACCGGGTCACGGACCACCTTGGGCCGCTCCCCCACCACATCAGGGGGGACGCCTTCCTTTTCCTGAACGTCTTCGGCCGCCAGGGCGAAGCCCATGCGGTGCCAGTGGACGAGGTCGGGCGAACGATAGCAGGAAAAGCCGCGGAAGGGCGTCTGGTCCCCCTGTCCGCAGCCGATGAGATTGTCCGCGTCCTTATCCTCCCCGTACCAATACCACTGATCGCGGTACTGTAAAAGGCAGCCGCCGTGTGCCTGAATAGCCTGTCCTTCTTCGTCCAGCCAGAGCGTTGCGTTGCGCATGGTTTGACCCCTTTATAGGTAAAATTGTACCTGTCGCTGTCTCATCCGTAGTATATCCCATATTGGAGCGGGTTTCCACAAAAAGATAGAGGAAGGAGCTCTTGCGCCGGATGTGGAAAAAGAGTATAATTACAGATGCATAACAGGATAAAAACTGTGAAACAAGACAGAAAGGATGAAGAGCCATGACGATCGCCGATGTGCGCCGGATTCTGGAGGCTGAGATCATCTGCGGTTCCGACAACATGGATACGGAGGTGCACAACGCCTGCGGCAGCGATATGATGAGCGATGTGCTGGCCTTTGTCAAGGATCAGTCGGTATTGCTGACCGGGCTGGTCAACGCTCAGGTGGTGCGCACCGCCGAAATGATGGATATGGTCTGTATTGTCTTTGTCAGGGGGAAAGATCCGGGTGAGGATATCGTCAATTTGGCCCGGGAGCGGGACATCGTGCTGATGAAAACGCCGCTGCGCATGTTCACGGCCTGCGGCCTGCTGTACGACAGCGGACTGCGCGGCGGCAACGAGGCTTGACGAATACCGACTGCCGCGGCGGAGAAACCGGCGCGGCGGGGAAAGGCGGCGATTCCCTGTGAATCTACAGCTTCATTATGAGGTGCCGGGGGACGATTTTACCCGCGCGGGCGAAGCCTCCAGCGCCGTGAAAAAGAAGATGAAACAGCTGGGTTTTCAGCCCGATGTGGTGCGCCGTATGGCTATCGCCATGTATGAGGGGGAGATCAACATGGTCATCCACGCCGGCGGCGGGGAGGCGGATATCGAGATACTTCCCGATCGGGTGACGGCGGTCCTGACCGACCACGGGCCGGGTATCCCCGATGTGGAACAGGCCATGCAGGAGGGGTGGTCTACCGCCCCCGACAACGTCAGGACCCTGGGCTTCGGTGCGGGCATGGGCCTGCCCAACATCAA
Organism: Clostridiales bacterium; assembly: GCA_022800315.1. Classification (GTDB taxonomy): domain Bacteria; phylum Bacillota; class Clostridia; order Oscillospirales; family Acutalibacteraceae; genus Avimonas_A. Next base: position 10,145 of record JAAWQC010000049.1, on the reverse strand, counting down.
GAAATACACCGATGAGATGAAAATTGAAACTGAGATCGGCAGGGGCACGGTTATGACCATGACCGTGCTGGTCAAATAGAGGGGAGGAGGTGCGGCCCGTTGGACCGTTTTTTTCATTCGGTCACCCTGGAGAAGGACCTGTGCGTCGGCTGTACGAACTGCATTAAGCGCTGCCCGACACAAGCCATTCGCGTGCGGGCAGGCAAGGCGCAGATTATCTCCGAACGGTGCATCGACTGTGGCGAATGCGTGCGGGTCTGCCCCCATCACGCGAAAAAAGCGCGGCACGACCCGCTGTCCATGATGAAGGAATTTACATACACGGTGGCCCTGCCCGCGCCGGCGCTGTACGGGCAGTTCAACCATCTGGACGATATCGACATCGTGCTGAGCGGGCTGAAGGCCCTGGGCTTCGACGAGGTGTTCGAGGTATCGCGCGGGGCAGAGATCGTCTCCGACGCCACCCGGCTGATGCTGGGCGACAACAGGCTGAAAAAACCGGTCATCAGCTCCGCCTGCCCCGCGGTGGTGCGTCTGATCCGGGTGCGTTTTCCCGACCTGTGCGAGCACGTCCTGCCCCTGAAGGCCCCCATGGAGGTGGCAGCCCTGCTGGCGCGGGAGGAGGCGGTGCGCAAGACCGGCCTGCCGCCGGAACAGATCGGCGTCTTTTTCTTATCCCCCTGCGCGGCCAAGGTCACCGACGTGCGGGTGCCCATCGGGATGGAGAAATCCCATGTGGACGGGGTGCTGGCCATCAGCGATATTTATCCTCAGCTGGTGGGCAAGATGAATCATTTGGAACAGACGGAACCCCTGTCCCGCTCCGGCATCATCGGGGTGAGCTGGTCCTCCATCGGCGGGGAGGCGGCCGGCCTGCTCAACGAAAACCATTTGGCGGCCGACGGCATCGACAACGTGATCAAGGTGCTGGAGGAACTGGAGGATGAAAAGCTGCAGGAGTTGGACTTTATCGAGCTGAACGCCTGTGCCGGCGGCTGCGTGGGCGGGATATTCGCCGCGGAGAACGGCTATGTGGCTCGCGCTCGCATCCAGCGGCTGCGCAAATACCTCCCGGTCTCCTGCAATCGTTTGGAGGATGCCGGAGATATGCGGCGGCTGGAGTGGACCGAGACGCTGGAATACGCTCCCGTGATGTCTCTGGCGGAAAACGTGGAGGAGGCCATGCGCCTGATGCAGGAGCTGGACCGCATCTGCGAACGGCTGCCCCAGCTGGACTGCGGGTCCTGCGGCGCGCCCACCTGCCGGGCGCTGGCCGAGGATGTGGTGCGGGGGCTGGCGCGGGAAAACGACTGTATTTTTCGGATGCGGAAGGAAATACAGGATATCGCCGCCCGCCTGTCCCAGATCGAAGGGGCGGCGACCTACGGCGAGCAGGAACCGATTCAAAACGGGAAAGCGCCGCTGGAGGGCGCGGAAAGCGAGGGAACGGCATGACGGTGGAGCAGCTGGCGGAAAATCTCCGGCTTCAGACGCTGGTGGCAGGCGACGGGAGCCGGGAGGTAACTGGGGGATACTGCGGCGATCTGCTCAGCTGGGTGATGGGCCGCGCACAGGCGGGGGACGCCTGGCTCACCGTGATGGGCAACGTCAACGCTGTCGCCGTGGCGGTATTGGCGGACACCTCCTGCATCGTGCTGGCGGAGGATTCGCCTCTCGACGAAGACGCCCGCGCCCGCGCCGAAGCCCAGGGCGTGACCGTGCTGCGCAGCAACCGGACCATATTTGAGCTGGCAGCGGCATTGTCCCGTCTGCTGTAAACAGGGACCGATATGTTTAAGGAGTGGTAAAAACGGATGGAGAAGCGGTTTGAGACGGTGACGACCTATACCCCGCAGACGTACCGGGAATTCAGTGATTACAACATGCGGGGCATGCTGCGGATCACCCGCCTGGTCTTTCTGGCCTGTGCGGCGCTGCTGGCGCTGTTCACCACCATCATGCTGATGGTGATGGGGAACCGGAACACGCTGGCTGTACTGCTGAGCTACGGGCTGGTAGTGGTTTTTCTGCTGCTGCCGTTTTTGGTGGAATGGATCGTGAAGCGGCAGGTCGAAACCGGCGCAAAAGAGGCGGACGGGCTGGTGGACACCTGCGCCTTCTTTGACGAGTACTTTACCGAAATAAACGGCGATCAGCAGACCACCGCGTTTTATCCCCGTGTGTTCAAGGCGGCGGAAACCGCGGCGTATTATTACGTGTATATCGACCGTTCCACGGCAGCGGTAATTGCGAAAGACAGCTTTGTCATTGGGGACGCGGACGCTTTCCGCGGGTTCCTGAACGAGAAGCTGGGCGACCGGTTCACAGGTCGAGTGGCAGCGGCGGATGAATAAGGATTATCCGGGCGCCGTCCTGAACCTGTTGTCGGAGGTCGATATGAAAGGCGCCGGGCGCCGGTATTGCGATAAGGCGGAGAGCGAACAGTTCCGGAAGGCCCAAAAGCGGGAGGGACCGCTCCCCGATGATATCTGGATGGATGAGAACGGTGATTTTTTCCGTCTCGACAGGGACGCGGTTCCTTCGATGGAGGAACTGAGAACACTGGCGGCTTTATTGCAGGCCGGATATGCGCGGCGGACACAGAATATGGTGTGCGGGATACTGGTGGCGGTGATTCTGCTGGTATTGTTCGTAATCGGCGGTTGGATGTTATCCGTTCTATGACAGTGCGGGGGAGTGAGAGGCACATGCGTATTTTCTACGATCTGCATATCCACTCCTGCCTGTCCCCCTGCGGCGACGGGGACATGACCCCCAACAACATCGTCAACATGGCCCTGCTGGCGGGTCTGGACTGCATCGCCCTGACCGACCACAATACCTGCCTGAACTGCCCCGCCGCCCTGCGGGCGGCCGAACGGCTGCGGGAACAGCGGGGAGCCGGGCCGCGGGTCATTCCCGGTATGGAGCTGTGTACGGCCGAGGAGGCCCATGTAATCTGCCTGTTTCCTGCGCTGGAGGCGGCCCTTGGCTTCAGTGCCTATATCCGCGGCACCCTGCCCCGGGTGGAAAACCGGCCGGACATCTTCGGTGAGCAGCTGATTCTCGACGAAAACGACGAGGTGGCGGGACAAGAGCCACTGCTGCTGACCACCGCATCCTCGGTGGGGATCGACGAGGTGCCCGCGCTGGTCAGGCAATACGGCGGCGCCGCTTTTCCCGCCCATATCGACCGGCCCTCCTACAGCGTGACAGCGGCACTGGGCGATTTCCCCGCCGTCGGCTTTACGGCGGCGGAGGCTACGGCCCAGGCGGATACCGACGGGCTGAGGAAACGATATCCCGCCGTGGCGTCCCTGCCCCTGCTGCGGGATTCCGATGCCCATTATCTGGAGCAGATACAGGAGGCGGGACCCTATATGGAGCTGGACGGCAGAGAGGCGGAGGAGCGGGGGATACCTGCTGCCGTCATCGCCGCTGTCGGCGGCGTTATTCCCTGCCGATGGGAGCGGGACTAGGGAGTGAAAGGCTGTGGATAGCCGCTTTTCACGCCGATTCGTTCGACGGAATCTGGCGAAATCCGACGGGTTAGCTTAAGGAAACGGCGCAATAGCTGAATTTTTTTGTCGGAAACTATCACTTTTTCATATAGAAATTTTCATGTGTCTATGATATACTTTTTCTTTAGGTTCTAGCGGCATCACTTTGTGCATTTTTTAACAGAGAGGTGTCGTTCCGTAAGGGGAGGCCCATCCGCCGATGGATGGACAATCCCGGCGGCAGCAACAGCATCGAAGGAGGAAACGGCGAATGCAAAAAAAAATCAGCACCCTTCCTTTCCGCGGCACGGCGGAACAGGAGCAGCAGCTGCGTGAGATCATCGAACAGAATAAGCAGGACCCCAGCCGTCTGATGGGTGTCATGCAGCAGGCGCAGGACATTTACGGCTATCTGCCGATGGAGGTCCAGCAGATCATTGCCGACGGCATGGGCGTGCCGCTGGAAAAAGTGTACGGCGTGGCGACCTTCTACGCCCAGTTTGCCCTCTCCCCGAAGGGCGCGTACAACGTCTCGGTCTGTTTGGGCACCGCCTGCTATGTCAAAGGCTCGGGCGATGTGTTCAACCGCATCAGTGAAATACTGGGCATCGGCGCGGACGAGTGCACCGAGGACGGCAGATTCTCCCTGACCGCCTGCCGCTGCATCGGCGCGTGCGGTCTGGCCCCAGTCATGACCATTAACGACGAAGTATACGGCCGCCTGTCGGTGGACGACGTGGATGATATCCTGGCCAAATATAAGGATTAACAGCTTTTATCTTGATATCGGGTAATGAGACATTTAACAGAAATTTTTGAGCGGGGGTGCCGGTATGCGGGAACTGTCGCTGAACGTACTGGATATCGCACAGAACTCCCTGTCCGCTGGGGCGACCCTCGTGGAGATCGGGGTGGAGGAGGACACGGCGAAGGACCGGCTGGTCATCACCATCCGCGACAACGGGCGGGGGATGACGGCGGCGCAGCTTAACAAGGTCCGCGACCCCTTTTACACCACCCGCACCACCCGCAGGGTGGGGATGGGCATCCCCCTGTTCCGCATGGCCGCCGAAATGGCCGGAGGAGGGCTGGAGATCGTCTCGGCCCCCGGCGAGGGGACGGCGGTGACCGCCGGCTTCGTCCGCTCCCACATCGACCGCATGCCGGTGGGGGACATGCAGGGGACCGTCACCGCCCTGATCCGGATGAACCCCCAGGTGGATTTTCTGTACCGCCGGCGGTTTAACGAGCGGGAGATGGCGGTGGATACCCGGGAGCTGCGGCAGGTATTGGGGGAGGAGGTCCCCCTCAGCGATCCCGACGTGATGGAGTGGATCACCGGCTACATACAGGAGCAGGAAGCTACCCTTACGCAAAGCAGCGGTCCGCTGGACGCGGGCCCTCAACTGTAGATTTATCGGAAAGGGCTGAACCTATGAAATCAATTGAAGAACTCAAGGCTATCCGGGACAAGGCCAAAGAGAAAATGACCGTGCGCGACGCCTCCGGCGAGGAGGGCATCCGCGTCGTGGTCGGCATGGCGACCTGCGGCATCGCCGCCGGCGCGCGCCCGGTGCTGAACGCCTTCGTGGATGAGGTTGCCAAGCGCCATCTGGGCAGTGTCACCGTTACCCAGACCGGCTGTATCGGCATGTGCCAGTACGAGCCCATCGTCGAGGTGATGGTGCCGGGCAAGGAGAAGGTCACCTATGCGAAGATGACGGCCGAGAAGGCCGCCCGCGTGGTGGTGGACCATCTGGTCAACGGCAACGTGGTGGCGGAGTACACCGTCGGCAGTATGCTGAAATAACACCGCCGTTTGTTGAAAGTGAAAGCCTGAATTTAGTTAGGAGGAACATCATCCATGTTTCGTTCACACGTTCTGGTTTGCGGCGGTACCGGCTGTACCTCCTCAAACAGCCAGCAGATCATCGAGTCGCTGGAGAAGGAGATCGAGAAGCAGGGCCTTGCCGAAGAGGTAAAGGTCGTCCGCACCGGCTGCTTCGGCCTGTGCGCCCTGGGACCGATCATGATTGTCTATCCCGAGGGCTGCTTCTATTCGATGGTGAAGGTCGAGGACGTGCCGGAGATCGTCTCCGAGCACCTGCTCAAGGGCCGCGTCGTCACCCGCCTGCTGTACGATGAGACGGTGGAAAAGGATGCGATCAAATCCCTCAACGAGACCGCTTTCTATAAAAAGCAGGTCCGTGTGGCGCTGCGCAACTGCGGCGTGATCAACCCCGAATCCATCGACGAATATATCGCCATGGACGGCTACCAGGCGCTGGGCAAGTGCCTGACCGAATACACTCCGGAGCAGGTTATCCAGGTGGTCACCGATTCTGGCCTGCGCGGCCGCGGCGGCGGCGGGTTCCCCACCGGCCGCAAGTGGGCGCTGTGCGCCCCCAACAAGGCCCCGCAGAAATATGTGGTCTGCAACGCCGACGAGGGCGACCCCGGTGCGTTCATGGACCGTTCGGTGCTGGAGGGTGACCCCCACTGCCTGATCGAGGCCATGGCCATCGCGGGCTACGCCATCGGGGCTACCAAGGGCTTCGTGTACGTCCGCGCCGAGTATCCCATCGCGGTCAAGCGCCTGCAGATCGCCATAGACGACGCCCGCAGCTACGGCCTGCTGGGCACCAACATCTTCGATTCCGGTTTTGACTTCGATATGGAGATCCGCTTGGGCGCCGGCGCCTTCGTCTGCGGTGAGGAAACCGCGCTGATGACCTCCATCGAGGGCAACCGCGGCGAGCCCCGTCCCCGTCCGCCCTATCCGGCGGTCAAGGGCCTGTTCGGCTGCCCGACGGTGGAGAACAACGTGGAGACCTTCGCCAACATCCCGCAGATCATCCTGCGCGGCGCCGACTGGTTCGCCTCCATGGGCACCGAAAAGTCCAAGGGCACCAAGGTGTTCGCCCTGGGCGGCAAGATTAAGCACACCGGCCTGGTGGAAATCCCCATGGGCACCACCCTGCGGGAAATCGTCGAGGAAATCGGCGGCGGCATCCCCGGCGGCAAGAAATTCAAGGCGGCCCAGACCGGCGGTCCCTCCGGCGGCTGTATCCCCGCCGACCTGATCGACACCAAAATCGACTATGACAATCTGCTGGCCATGGGCTGCATGATGGGTTCCGGCGGTCTGATCGTCATGGACGAGGACACCTGTATGGTGGATATCGCCAAGTTCTTCCTCGAATTCACGGTGGACGAGTCCTGCGGCAAGTGCACCCCCTGCCGGGTGGGTACCAAACGCCTGCTGGAGAAGCTGGACAAGATCACGTCGGGCAACGGCACCTTGGAGGACATCGACCAGCTGGAAGAGCTGTGCAACTACATCAAGGCCAATTCGCTGTGCGGACTGGGCCAGACCGCGCCCAACCCGGTGCTGTCCACGCTCCATTTCTTCCGCGACGAATACGTGGCCCACGTGGTGGACAAAAAGTGCCCGGCCGGCGTGTGTAAGTCCTTGCTGCACTACGAAGTCATCCCCGAGAAGTGCAAGGGCTGTACCGCCTGTGCCCGTGTGTGCCCGACCGGCGCCATCTCCGGCGTGGTCAAGCAGCCCCACGTCATCGACGTCAACGCCTGTATCAAGTGCGGCGCCTGCATTGAGAAATGCCGGTTCGGCGCCATCGTCAAGAGATAGAAAGGAGCGCGCTGAACAATGGACATGATCAATGTGAAAGTCAACGGCATCGCGGTCAGCGTGCCCAAGGGTTCCACCATCCTGGAGGCCGCCCGCGCGGCCGGTGTGGAAATCCCGACCCTGTGTTACCTGAAGGACATCAACGAGATCGGCGCCTGCCGCATCTGCGTGGTGGAGGCCACCGGCGCCCGCGGCCTGGTGACCGCCTGCGTGTACCCGGCGGCCGAGGGCATGGAGATCACCACCAACTCCGCCAAGGTGCAGGCCGCCCGCCGCACCACCCTGGAGCTGATCCTCTCCACCCATGAGAAGAAGTGCCTGTCCTGCGTGCGCTCCGGTGACTGCGAGCTGCAGAAGATGTGTAAGGACTACGGCGTGGAGAACGCGGACAAATACGAGGGCTTCCGGCCCCAGTATGAGATCGACGACAGTGCCGCCCACCTGGTGCGGGACAACAACAAGTGCGTGCTGTGCCGCCGCTGCGTCGCCGCCTGTCGCCAGCAGTTCGTGTCGGTCATCGGCGCCAACGACCGCGGCATCGACACCCACATCGCCTGCGCCTTCGAGAAGCCGCTGGATGACGTGCCCTGTATCTCCTGCGGACAGTGCATCGTGGTCTGCCCCACCGGCGCCCTGACCGAAAAGGACGACACCGATAAGGTGTGGGCTGCCCTGAACGACCCGTCCAAGCATGTGGTCGTGCAGACGGCCCCCTCCATCCGCGCCACCCTGGGCGAGTGCTTCGGCATGCCCATCGGCACCAATGTTGAGGGCAAGATGGCGGCCGCCCTGCGCCGCCTGGGCTTCGCCAAGGTATTCGACACCGACTTCGGCGCTGACCTCACCATCGTGGAGGAGGCCAACGAGTTCGTACAGCGGGTCAAGAACGGCGGCGTGCTGCCGATGGTGACCTCCTGCTCCCCCGGCTGGGTCAAGTTCGCCGAGTATTACTATCCCGAGCAGCTGGATCACTTGTCCTCCTGCAAATCCCCCCAGCAGATGTCCGGCGCAGTGATCAAAACCTGGTACGCCGAGAAAAACGGTATTGATCCGAAGGATATCGTGGTGGTCTCGGTCATGCCCTGCACCGCCAAGAAATTCGAGATCGGCCGTGAGGACCAGTCCGCCGCCGGCGTGCCCGACGTGGACATCGCCATCACCACCCGTGAGCTGGCCCGTATGATCCAGCGGGCGGGCATTGCCTTCACCGCCCTGCCCGACGAGGACTTCGACCACCCGCTGTCCGAGGACACCGGTGCCGCAGTCATCTTCGGCGCCACCGGCGGCGTGATGGAGGCGGCCCTGCGTACCGCCAACGACTGGCTGACCGGCAAGGACAACGAAGCCATCGAATTCCATGAGGTGCGCGGCACCGCCGGCATAAAGGAAGCGGTGTACAACATCGCCGGTATGGACGTCAAGGTGGCCGTCGTCAGCGGCGCGGCCAACGCCAACTATGTGATGAGCTGCATCAAGGACGGCACCGCCGACTGGCACTTCGTCGAGATCATGGGCTGCCCCGGCGGCTGCGTGAACGGCGGCGGCCAGCCCCTCCAGCCCGCCTCGGTGCGCAACACCACCGACCTGAAGTCCCTGCGCGCGAAAGCCCTGTACGATCAGGATGAAAAAATGCCGCTGCGCAAGTCCCATCAGTCCCCGGTGATCAAGATGCTGTACGAGGAGTACTTCGACGGCTTCGGCGGGCATAAGGCCCACCACGCGCTGCATACCAGCTATGTCCCGCGCAAGAAGTTCAAATAAGCGTTACTCGAATAACCACTGACAGCCCCCTCCGCCATTCCGGCGGAGGGGGCTGTTTTATGAGGAAATTTACCAGGATACAGGGGATTGACAACATACCTACTGCGAACGACAGTCGTCTTTGTAGGTAAGACAGCTTAGCCGCTTTTTCATTTCCACGAGGACAGCAGACATACGTTCGCATCCGAAATATAGGACATCTTCGTAGATTCTGCGATAGGAACAGAGAACAGCGATAAGGTGCAGTTGTTCCCTTGAATGATTTGATCGACGCGCTCGATAATATCATGGGGGAAACGGATCGTTTTGTTGGTGGTGGGCGGCAGTGACGGTATTTGAAATTTCCCGATAACTATCACCTCCGTGCGCGGAATGGGTATACTCTGATTATAGCGAATCGAGAGGGTTCTGTCTGCCTTGCATTTGCAATGCAGAGGCATGCCGCAGGACGAATATAATGAAACCGCAAAATTCCCCATACCTTTTCCCTGCAAAATGTGGTATACTATCATTAACAACGTGTGGTTCCGCTGAACGTAAGTCCAGTTGTCGGCGCCCCACGTTTTTTTCGCAGAAGCAACCGCGTCAACAGGAGGGTGAAGCATGATGTTCCAGCCAGGTGATCTGATTGTGTACGGCAGCAGCGGCGTCTGTAAAGTAGAGGCAGTGGAAGAGCGGGACATGGGAGCCGGTCAGAAAGACAGGCTGTATTACACCCTGTCGCCGGTTTACAGCATGGAAACCATCTATACGCCCGTGGACACCACGGTCTTTATGCGGCCCGTCATCACGCGGGAACAGGCGGAGGAACTGGTGGAACAGATCCCTTTGATTCAGGAGGATGTCTGTCAGGAGCGGAACCTTTCCCTGCTGTCCGCCCATTACCAGTCGGCGATCCAGTCCCACGACTGCAAGGACCTGATCCAGCTGGTGAAAAGCGTTTATACAAAAAACCAGCACGCTGTCCAGAAGGGCAAAAAGCTGGGACAGGTGGACCAGCGGTACTGGAAGCGGGCGGAAGACCTGCTGCAAGGGGAACTGGCGGTGGCGCTGGATATCCCCCGTGAGGACATTGCGGATTACATCGAGGAAAAAATGGCGGCGGCCCGCAAGGACGCGGGCGAGGATACCGGCAAGGCCGCTATATGAGAATCGCCCCCGTCCACAGGGACCGGGGGCTTTGCTTTTTCACAGCACTTGACGATAAAAACCGGGACCCCCGATCGGGGGTC
>JAAWQC010000048.1 GCA_022800315.1 Clostridiales bacterium | reverse complement strand
CCGGAAGCCGGATGGTCACGATCCCATTTGGTTTTTCCTTTCAGACCTCCTCATAACAGGAAATACGCCCTTTCCCGGCCAGTCACCGGGAAAGGGCGTGTTTCTGTCCCTTTAGGGACTACCCCTGATGGGGCCCATGCCCCCGTTTGCTGTCGGGATTTTTCTCTGATGGTGATCGGGCAGATCATTTCGCTGTTCGGCAATTCCATCCTTACGCGCAGACCTTTGCCCAGCGTCAGACCCCGCCCCATATGCTGGGCAAGGTTTTCGCCTTCGTCACGGTATTGTGTATCTGCGCGTTCCCGGTGGGCAACGCCCTGTACGGGGTCCTGTTCGACGCGGCGGGGGATAAGGCGGCACTGATCCTCTTCTTTGCCTGCGGGGCGAGCCTGATCATCGCCTTGCTGGCGGGACGCCTGCAAAAACGGCTGCCGGCGGAAGCTGTCCACCCGCGAAGAACGGTGCGGAAGCTTAAATAAGGAGAAGTCATTATAAAAGAGAGACACGGATTGATTCCGTGTCTCTCTTTTAATCCAGCGGCAGCCAGCGGCGCTCCACCCGTGACGATAATCCGCACAGGATATCGCTGGTGACGGTGCCCGCGGCCTCCGCCAATGCCTCCGCGGGGAGAAAGGCCTCCCCATCTCCCCCGATGAAGGTGGCGACGCCGCCGGGCCGGACGGGAGGCGAAACGGCGGTGACGTCGGCGATGGTCATATCCATGCACACGCCGATCACGGGGCAGCGTCTGCCGTTTATCAGCACGAGTCCTCCGCGGGCCAATTGACGGGGGACACCGTCGGCGAATCCGGCGGACAGAACCGCCGCCGTCCGGGGAGAAGCCACGGCGTTGCCGCCGCCGTATCCCACCGGTTCCCCCGGCTCCACCCGGCGCACCTGGATGACCCGCGTCTTCAGCGACAGCACGGGCCGCAGCCGCGGGCCGCCCGGCTGCTCCCATTCGCTCAGCCGGTCGCGGACGCCGTAGAGGGCCATCCCCACCCGCACCGCGTCGAGAGACAGGCCGGGCAGGCTCCACACACCGGCGCTGTTCTGTACGTGAAGCCGGCCGGGGTTCACGCCCCGCCCGCGCAGGGTATCCACCGCCGAGGCAAAGCGGCGGAGCTGTTCACGGGAGACGGCGGGGTCGCCGCCCTGTCCCAGATGGGTAAAGGTTCCGGTGACGGTCAGGTGGGGGAGGGCAGCCATCCGATGCAGCCTGTCGGCTTCCCGGTAATCCTCCCCCAGCCGGTGCATACCGGTATCGACGATCAGCTCGGTCTCCAGCGGGATCCCCCGCCGGTCGAGGGATACGGCATATTCTATCGAAGGGAGCGCCTGGGTCAGCCGGTGCCGCGCCAGCAGCTCCGCTTCCTCCGGCGGAGTGGGGCAGAGCATCAGGACGCGGCCGCCGACGCCGCCCCGGCGCAGGTCGATCCCCTCCCGGCAGGAGGCGACGGCGAAATCCGCCACCCCGAACCGGGACAGCCAGCGGGCGGTTTGTATGCCGCCGTGGCCGTAGGCGTCCGCTTTCACCACCGCGATGATGCGGCAGCCGGGGGACAGGCGGGAACGGAGCTGGGCCACGTTGTACAGCAGGGCGGCGGGCGCCAGTTCCGCCCACACGCGTTCGGTTCCCCTCATAGCCGGACGGTGACGATGAAACCGCCGCAGTTGTCGCCGGACAGGCGGACCTCCCGGCCGACCGGCAGCTCGACCGGCGTTTCATCCCCTTCCGCTTCCAGATAATAGATTTCAGCGGAACCGTCCGGCGTATGCAGAGGGCGGCCCTCCCGAAAACCGGTGAGGAACTGTCGGTATTCCTCCAGCGTCAGACCGCTGTCGGTGATGAGACGGGCGTGGGGGCGGCCTACATAGCGGAAATGCCATGGCTCGTGGGCTACACCGGTGATGGCTTCCTTTCCCGCAGGATACCGTTCGATGAAACCAAAATCGGGAGCCAGCCGCCGGAATTCGCCACACCGGCCGCTGTCGGGAAAAAAGGGGCAGATGGGATCGATGCGGGGCTCCTTTTTCGCCATGTCCACCGCGAGGCCGGTCTGGTGTTCGCTGCAGTCGGGCAGGGCGACAAAGCGTTCGGTATAGGTGGGGCCGTTGTCCCGCAGGGAGCCGAGGTACAGGTTCTGCTGCTCTTCGTGGGTGCGGTAGCCGTCCACCGGCAGCAGCGCCCGCTTCCCTTTACAGGCGGCGATCAGCAGGCTCAGCTGTCCGGCGCATTCCTGCTCGAGGAGCGGGCCGGCCGCGTCGGTCAGCTCCCGCTGGAACTCCGCCTCCTTCCGGCGGAGGGGATGCTCGCCACTGACAAGGATCAGCGGGCCGCGGGCACAATCCTCCCGTTTCAGCATACGGAGTTCGGTCCGCAGGCGGGTTATGGTTTCCATCGTTCATCCTCCTTCTCCACCGCCAGCGCGATCAGGCGGTCCAGCAGCTCCTCAAAGGGACAGCCCGCCGCCTCCATCATGCGGGGAAAACGGCTGTGGGCGGTCAGGCCCGGCAGAGTATTGATTTCATTAAAGAACAGTTCTCCCTCGGGGGTGAGGAACAGGTCGACCCGCGAGAGGCCGGTGCAGCCGAACAGGCGGTATAGCCGTGCCGCTGTACGCTTGATGTGTACGGCGGTTTCCTCGGATACGCGGGCGGGCAGACGGACCTCGATGGCGTCGGGGCCGTATTTCCACTGATAGTCGAGCAGCCGGGAGCCGGGGGCCATCTCGTCTACCACCCCCGCCAACAGCCGCTGATTGCCGATGATGGCGCAGCCGACCTCCCGGCCTTCCACCCCTTCCTCGATTACGACGCGGGGGCCGTAGCGAAGGGCCAGGGTCACCGCCGCCTCCAGCCCCGACGGGTCCTCCAGCCGGGTCACGCCCAGGGAGGAACCGGCTGCGGCCGGCTTGACGAACAGGGGATAGCGCAGCTCACGGGTGAGGGCGGGCAGGCGCTGAAGCTCGTCCCCGCGGGTGAACAGCACCCAGTCGGGCACCGGGATGCCCGCTGAGCGGGCCAGCCGATGGGAGAGGTCTTTATCCATGCACAGGGCGGAGGCGGCCGTGCCGCAGCCCACACAGGGGATACCCGCCAGCTGCAGCAGGCCCTGCACCGAACCGTCTTCCCCGTTCTCCCCGTGGAGGACGGGGAAGACGGCATCCAGACGGAGTACCCGCAGCCCGTCGCCGGTGGGTTCCACCAGACCGTGGATTTCCCTGTCGGGGGGAAGCTCCACCGACAGGCAGGTATCCTTGCGCAGCCACTCGTCCCGCTCGATTTCCTCCGGCGGGGCGGAACAGCGGTACCACCGCCCCTCCCGGTCGATGCCCACCGGGACCACGCGGTACCGCCGCGTATCCAGGCGGCGCAGCACCGCCGCCGCCGACTGCAGCGAAACGGCGTATTCGGGAGAGCGGCCGCCGAACAGGACCGCCACGGTCAGGGGCGTCTCGATGGAGGGGGATCCGTCGACGGATGAACCGCCGGCGGATACGTTTTTCGGGGAAGTCATGCGACCACCTCCTGACCGCCGTCCTGTTCAGGGAGGTCGTAATCCAGCCGCTGACGGCTGTCGTACAGTTTTTCCCGGCTGAGTTCCTCACCGGTGAGCGGGTCCAGGCGGGCGCGCCACAGGCTGCCGATATGATAGAGGGCGCCTTCCTCTTTCTGTAAGGCTTCATCCTGTGTGAAGAGCCGATAAGCCTCCTCCGGTTCCCGGTCGGCGCGGAGCTCGCCCCGCAGGCATTCGGATTCCACATGAAGCACCAGCTGATAGGTGGTTTGGGTGCCGTTATGGACCCGCAGGTCGTACCGGCCCTCGCTGACGGTGGCGTCCACCCCCGCCGGCAGCTGGTCGGTTGGGGAACCGGCGGCGGGAGGCGGGGGAAATGACTCGGTCGAATGAGGATGGCGTTCGGTGACGGTCAGCGGGGTGTGGAGGAAGAGCGCATACAGCAGGTTGCTCAGCTGGCACAGGCCGCCGCCGCGCACCGGTTCGATCTGCCCGTTCACCAGGCACAGACCATCCCGGAACCGGCCCATCCGTTCCGCCTGTCCTACCAGCCGCCAGAAGGAGAAGGTTTCGCCGGGGCGGATGAGCAGATGGTCGGCTGTGGGACAGGCCAGGCGCAGGTTGTATACCTTGTTGCGCTGGTATTCCATCGGGTAGCCGGTGTTCGGGTTGATCAGGGTGGACTGATACCGCTGCAGTACGTGGGGGAGCAGGCAGGCCTCCTTCTCCGCCGCGTACCGGTTGCCGTCCAGCCGCATGCGCATCCGGTAGCGCACCCGCATCAGGGCGCTATGCCACAATCGTAAAAAAGGGAACGTTTTCGCCAGTTTTTGCCGCAGGGTCATACTGTCCATCCTCCTATTTCCGGCGCCGGCGTATAAAAAGGCCGTCTCTGCCGGACCATATCCAGATTCCATGGATATTAGTCTATCAGAAACGGCCGAAAGAGTGGGTGTACGGGGGCTTATGGTTTAATTAACTTTTTCTTAACGGGGCTGGTCCGCCAGATGGGCCAGCCGCCCGCAGGGCAGGAGGACGGTGAAACGGGTGGAAAGCTCGTCGCTTTGAACGCCGATAGTGCCGCCATGCCGCTCCACGATTTCCCGTGCGATGGCGAGACCCAGACCCGCCCCGCCGGTGTTGCCGGAGCGGGATTCGTCCAGCCGGACAAATTTTTCGAAGATATGGGGCAGCCGCTCCGGCGGGATGGGGCGGCCCTGATTTTCAAACCGGATGCGCAGCTGATGTTCTTTCGGACGGTCGGCGCGGATGAAAATGGTACTGCCCGACGTCCCATAGGTCACGGCATTTTTCAGCAGGTTATTGAAGACACGGGCCAGTCGGTTGGGGTCCCCGGTACAGGCGAGGGAATCCGCCGCCTCCACCCGCACCTCCATGCCCCGTTCCTCCAGCGCGGGGTAAAACTCGTCCGCCAGCTGACGGAGCATGAGGGACAGGTCGAAGGATTCCTTTTCCAGCGGCAGGTCCTGCAGGCTGAAGCGGGTGATATCGAAAAATTCCCCAATCAGCTCCTCCAGCCGCCGGGCCTTGTCCAGGGCGATGGCGGCACAGCGGGCCCGCTGCTCGATCGGCATGTCGGGCGCGCTCTGCAGCAGCTCCAGATAACCGATTACCGAGGTGAGAGGGGTGCGGATATCGTGGGCAAGATACAGGATCAGGTCGTTTTTCCGCTGTTCCATCTCCGCGGTGTCCCGCTTTTGCCGGTGCAGGGTATCTTTGACGTCGTTGAGCCGGCTTTCCATGGCCGCCAGCTCCGCCCGCAGGACGATGGGCTTGTCATCGTCCGTCAACAGGCCGTCCATCGCCTTGCCCACCTCGTTGAAATATTTGGTCACCCGCGTGATGGTGAAGGTGATCATGAGAAGCAGCAGGCATACGTAGCCGGCCATCAGCAGGACGTCCTTGTTGTTGCGAAACAGCTGCTGGTACAGATGGACGGCGCTGTCGTTGCTCATGTTCAGTATTTTCTGGCAGAAGCGAACGAAGCCGTCGGCAAAGGGGGCCTGGAACAGGCCGTCGATGAACAGGAACTTGACCAGCAGGCCGATGATACCGGTAATCGCCGCCACCAGTACGATCTGCAGGAACATTTTGAATTTCAGCAGGCGAAAGTTATTTTTCAATTTTATACCCCACCCCCCAAACGGTTTTGATCAGGTCCCGGCGGCCGGCGGCCTTATCGATCTTTTCGCGGAGGTGGCGGATGTGTACCATCACTGTGTTGCTGCCGCCGTCGTAGTATTTTTCGCCCCAAACGCTGCGGAACAGCTGCTCGGAACTGATGACCTGCCCGCGGTTTTCGCACAGCTCCCACAGGATGGAGAATTCGATGGGGGTCAGGACAACCGGCTTTTCATTGATGGTGCATTCGTGGGTGGCGCGGCTGATGACCAGACCGCCGAAATCGATGGTGTCCCGGTCCTGCGGTGAGCCCTCGCTGTAACGGGTGGCGCGGCGCAGCTGGGCCTTCACCCGCGCTACCAGCTCCAGCGGGTTGAAGGGCTTGGTCAGATAATCGTCGGCGCCGATGGTCAGCCCGGTGATTTTATCCATATCCGCTGTGCGGGCGGTGAGCATGATGACCGGGAAGGTATGGTTTTCCCGTATGCGGCGGCACAGCTCGAAGCCGTCCATGCCGGGCAGCATCACGTCCAGTATGGCCAGCGACAGCGGCTCGTTCTCCACCCGTTCCAGCGCCTGCTGCGCGGAATAGCAGGTATGAACGGTGAAGTTTTCGTTTGTCAAATAGAGGGAGATCAGATCGGCGATCTCCGGTTCATCGTCCACCACAAGGATTTGTACGTTGGTCACGATATCCCGCCTTTCCTGCCGTTATTATAGGGGCTGCCTGTGAAAAAAGCAAACCCATGAGGAGAACCCGGCGAAATTTTCTTTTCCAGGGCGGTCTCTTATGGTATGATAAAAAATACCGAAGATATTATTCAGCATTCGTTTAAGGGACGGCATATCCCTATCTCATTCTTAACAGCGTATACGGCGAAAGGGAGTGGACTCTATGGCGGAAAAACATCCGTTTATTCGGGTTTTTACCCGGAGGAAGACCACGGAAGAGGCTGTGCCGGAGGAAAGCCGCCGGTGGACCACGGCTGTCGTCGTGGCGGCGGGAAGTTCGACCCGTATGGGGGGTGTTTCCAAGCAGCTGCTGACCCTGGGGGGAATGCCGGTGCTGGCGCGCTCGCTAATGGCCCTCAACGAAGCGTCGCTGGTGGATGAAATCGTCATTGTTTCGAGGGAGGAGGACATGCTCCCCTTTTACGATATCTGCCGTCGTTACGAGATTGAAAAAGCGGCCGTTATCATCCGCGGCGGGGCCACCCGCCAGCAGTCGGTCATGATCGGCGTGACCCAGGCACGGCGGGAGGCCGCCTATCTGGCTATACACGACGGCGCTCGTCCCCTGGTCCGGCCCGGACGGGTGGACGAAGTGATCTGCGAGGCATACCGGTACGGCGCGGCCACCGCCGCCGTACCAGTCAAGGATACGGTGAAGCTGGCGGACGACGACGGCTTTATCGGCGCCACCCCTGACCGCAGCCGCCTGTGGAACGTCCAGACGCCGCAGGTGTTCGAGCGTGGGCTGTATATTCGGGCCCTGCGCACAGCGGAGGAGGAAGGCCGGGACTATACCGACGACTGCCAGTTGGTGGAACGGCTGGGCGCGAGGGTTAAGCTGGTCCGCGGCGACTACGGCAACATCAAGATCACCACGCCGGAGGACATCGCCCTGGCGGAGGGTCTGCTGCGAAACGGCGGGGAACAGGACGGGCAGATGCCGGCGGAGTCCGGCGGCCCGGCGTTTTTCGATTCGCCGGATGGGGTAGCTTTTGACGCCGCCCTGTTCAAAGAAGAACGGTAAAAGACACCGTCCCGCTGGAACTGCAGGAAAACCAGGCCGGTTCTGAAAATCATTCCCCGAGGTGAGAGGTAAAGGAACCGGCGAGTAAGAAAAAGAAGGAGGAAGACAGCATGATGATCCGTATCGGGCACGGTTACGATGTCCATCGGCTGACGGAGGGGCGCAAGCTTATCGTCGGCGGGGTGAGGATTCCCTATGAGCAGGGCCTGCTGGGTCATTCCGACGCCGACGTATTGGCTCACGCGGCATCGGACGCGCTGCTGGGTGCGGCGGGGCTGGGAGATATCGGGTCGATGTTTCCCGACGACGACCCCGCCACCGAAAACGCCGACAGCATCCATCTGCTGCGGCTGGTGGTGGATCGTCTGCGGGAAAACGGATGGCGGCCGGTGAATCTTGACGGTACCGTCGTCGCCCAAAGACCCAAGATGAAGCCGTACATTCCCGCCATGCGCCAGCGGCTGGCGGAGGCCTGCGGTCTGACCGCCGCCGAAGTCAACGTCAAGGCCACAACCGAAGAAGGACTGGGCTTCACCGGGACGGGGGAGGGAATAGCCGCCCACGCTGTCTGCCTGATCGAATCGGTCTGATTCCGCCGGATTCGGCTGACCGACCCCCGCTGTCCTGCATATAGTAGGGTAGAGACAGCGAGGTGATAACAATGGCAACTTTTCTGAACGTCAGCTCGGTAACCAACGCGATGCGGGGACAGCGGCTGCTGGAAAGCAACGGTATCCGCGCCATCGTCAGCCGCGCCCTGGAGCCGGACGGCACCAATGGCTGCGGCTACAGTATCCGGGTGGAAAACCGGGACGTGGACCGCGCCGAAAAACTCATTCAATCGATCGGGATTCCGATCCGGGGCAAGCGGGCGGAGGCCGGTGAGGTATGATCTATCTCGATAACGCCGCCACCACCTGGCCCAAGCCTCCTCAAGTGATGCAGGCCCTGAACGAAGCCATGCGCCGTTACGGGGCGAATCCGGGACGGGGCGGACATTCCATGGGGCTGGCTGCGTCGCAGGCGGTTTACCAGTGCCGTGAGACCGCGGCGCGGATGTTTCATTTGGATGATCCTTCCGGCGTGATTTTTACGCTCAACTGCACCATGTCCCTCAACATGGTGCTCAAAGGTATATTGAGGAACGGGGGACGGGTGGTGGTCTCCAGCCTGGAGCACAACGCCGTCATGCGTCCTCTCAACGCGCTCTCCGACGGGGAGCCCGTCTACGATGTGGCCAGGGTGGTGGAGGGAGACGACGACGCCACGGTGGAGAATTTCCGGCGGTGTATCCGCCCCTCCACGCGGGCCATCGTGTGCACCCACGCTTCCAACGTCTTCGGCGTCCGCCTGCCGATTACCCGTCTCGGCGCGCTGGCGGCGGAGCGCGGCCTGCTGTTCGTAGTGGACGCCGCCCAGACGGCCGGTGTTTTCCCCATCGACATGGAGGCCGATCAAATTCATTTTCTGTGTCTGGCCGGGCACAAGGGGCTGTACGGACCTATGGGAACCGGTATGCTGCTGTGCCGCGGCTCTTATTCTTTACCCCCGTTTATCGAGGGCGGCACCGGCAGCCGGTCACTGGAGCTGCGGCAGCCAAACGATCTTCCCGAACGGCTGGAAAGCGGGACCCCCAATACGCCGGGCATCTGCGCCCTGCGGGCCGGTATGGAACTGGTGATGAAAACTGGCGTGGATACCATCGCGCAAAGGGAAATGCGGCAGATCACCTATTTATACGATTTTTTAAAGACCTGCGACGGCATCGAACTGTATACCCAGCGCCCGTCGCTTCCGATCAGCGCGCCGGTATTGTCCCTGAACATTCGAAACGTCCCCAGCGAACGGACGGCGGAACTGCTCAACCGGCAGGGAATCGCGGTCCGTGCCGGCCTGCACTGCGCGCCCAGCGCCCACCGTCACTATGGCACCCTGCCGGGCGGCACGGTCCGTCTGGCCCCCTCCCTGCATACCACGGGGCAGGAAATCGACCGCACCTGCCGCACCCTGTGGCAGCTGTCAAAAAAATTGGGCTGATACGCCCGGCTTTTTCGGAAAACAATTGCATTCAGGCGCGAATATGGTAAACTATACAGAAAGGGCTCGGCGCGGCTGCCGGGCCCGCAGCCCGCCGTTTTTGACAAAAGCGGGCATAGAGGGTATAGTCTGGGGCGCAGACCGCCCACTGAAGGGAAGAAGTGTAATGGCAGAATTTTTTGTGGCGGCCTGGGAAAATGTCCTCGCATTTTTCCGGTCGGTCAACTGGCTCACCGATCCGCTGGATATTCTGCTGGTCGCCTTTGCCATCTACAGCCTGCTGAAGCTGGTGCGTGATTCCCGCGCAGAACAGCTTCTCAAGGGCATCATGATATTGGGAGTCGTCTTTTTCTTCTCTTGGCTGCTGCATTTGAAAACCCTGTATTATGTGATGAAGACGGTGTTCGACAACGCCATCATCGTCCTCATCGTCATTTTCCAGCCGGAGATCCGGCGGGCATTGGAACAGGCGGGGCATTCGGGCCTGGGGGCGCTGAAGTTCTTCGGTATGAACCAGGAGGACGCCGAGGCGGAGATCAAGCGCTGGCAGCGGGCGATTTCGGCCACCTGTACCGCGGTGCAGACCCTCCAGCGGCAGAAGATGGGCGCTCTCATCGTATTCGAGCGCACCACCAAGCTGGGGGAGATCATCAATACCGGCACCATCGTGGACGCCGATCCCACGCCGGAGCTCATCGGCAACATCTTTTTCAACAAGGCGCCCCTGCATGACGGGGCGATGATTATCCGCGACGGCAAGGTGTACGCCGCGGGCTGCATCCTTCCCCTGACCGATAACCGTGAAATCAGCAGCGAGCTGGGGACGCGGCATCGGGCGGGCGTGGGGATGAGTGAAAATTCCGACGCCATCGTCGTGATCGTGTCGGAGGAGACAGGCACCGTGTCCACGGCGGTGGGCGGGGAGCTCAAGCGCAATTTCAGTTCCGAGGCACTGCGGGTGGCGTTGGAAAACGGCATCCTCTGGGATCGCGCCAAACGGGATGAAGACGGTGAGATCAAGAGCAAGTTCCGCCTGTTCCGGGGGAGGAAGTCCAAATGAAAGGTAAATTTTCACTGAACCGCATCCTCCATAACAACCGGCTGATCATGTTGATTTCGCTGCTGCTGGCGGTGATCCTGTGGGTGACGGTGCTGTATGGATCGGGCAATGACGAGGATCGGACGGTGTCTCTGGGAGCGGTCTCCCTCAAGCTGACCGACTACGCCGCCGAAACCCGCGGGCTGACCCTGGTGGAGGGCGGCGAGGTGGAAGTCACCGCCGTGGTCACCGGTCCGCGTTTTCTGATCAATAAGAATATTCAGGACGAGATCAAGGTCCGCGGCGATATGACCAACGTGGTGGAGCCGGGGGAATACAACATCGCCCTGACCGCTACTGGCGGATCGGGCTATACCATCAAGGAAATCCGCCCCAATTCGGTACGGATTCTGGTGGACACCATCGACACCAAGGATTTCCCCCTGTCCCCCGACACCGCAGCCGTCACCGTCCCCAACAGCGAGGAATACCGGCTGGGGGATACCATCATCGACACCTCGGTCATCAACACCTCCAACATCGCGGTGTCCGGCCCGTCCCGTACCCTGGCGCAGATCGACCGGGTGGTGGCCCGTGTGGATAAGGAGACCACCATCACCAAGGTGACCGTGTTCCCCGCGCCCCTGATCGCGCTCGACGCCAGCGGCAACGAGGTGGATACCACCAACTGCCAGTTCTACGACAAGGACGGCAAGGCAATCAAGTCGCTCAATCTCACCGTGCCGGTTTCGGTGCCCAAAAAGGTCACCTTCCACTATACGGTGAAAAACATGCCCGCCAAGTACGCGGAAGACCCCACCTTCCTGACCCTGTCGCCGGCCACCGCTGTCATCTGGGGCCCCGCCGATGCGCTGGCCGACTATGACGGCGACCTGGGCGTGATCGACTTCGATAACATCAGCAGGGGCAGCGGCGTCTTTACCGTCCCCCTCAATCTCAAGGGCGGCCTGCAGGCCGCCGATAACCTCCGTGAGGTGACGGTCAATATCCGCGATCAGGGGCTCAACAGCAAATTCATCGAAATTCCCCTGACGGCGGATAAGGTGCGGTTCCTCAACAACCCCACCAACCAGTCGCCGGTCTTCATCTATAAAAACGGGGAGATTCAGCAGTCGCTCTCGGTTTCGATACAGGGCGCGGCAGCTTCAGTGGAGGCGGTCACGGTGGATAACCTCTCCATTACCGTCGATCTGAAAAATACCGTCGTCACAGACGGTTCGGTCTATCAGGCCCGTGTAGCGATAGCGGGTTACGATGACCTGTGGGTGTACTACGGCAGCGGCGACCTCCACGGTATTGAGGTGACCCTGAACGCCGGCTGAATGACAGCAAAATAGAAGGAGTCTTGCAGATTCTTGTCTGCGAGGCTCCTTTTTGACTGTCCCACACATCACAAGCGGCAAAATCCGCGGGAAGAGCATGGTCCCCTCCGTTACGAAAAGAATGGGAGTGACTTTATACCTGATCCCTTTGTCATCTCTTCAAAGGAGGAAACGGCCGGGCTTCCAGCCGCAGTTTGCGATGGGCCGTATGAAAAGGGGGGGCAGAGACGGTTCTTCAAAAAGACCGTCACTTCCGAACGATTGTTGAACAGCTGGCGGACACCCGCGATCTCATACCCGCGGGACAGCAGCTCCACCGCCTTCATCGTCTGCTTGTACCATTGCTTTTTTGCCAGCTTCAGGGTGATGACCGCCTGTCCCGCCGGGCGCAACAGGGACCGCATCTCCAGCAAAATGCGGGCGGAGTCGCCCGGCTCCATCCTCATGTCGTTGACCAGCAGGTCCATGCTTCCCGGCCGGCCGTTGTATTTCTGCGAGACTCCCTGAAAATGAATGACACGGGGGTCGTTTTCCAGCGAGGGGTGCAGCCGGGCGGGGTCCACCGCCGTCACGGTCATGCCCCGCTCCAGCAGGATGCGGGTCCAGCCGCCGGGCGCGGCGCCCAGGTCCAGCGCCGTGCCCTCCTGGGGCAGGATGAATGGGAAAACCTCCAACGCCTCCAACAGCTTGAATTCCGCCCGGCTGATCATTCCGTCCTCCCGGCGGAACATGCGCTGGCCGCCGTTATAGGCGGACAGGTTTTCCGCCGGGGAGGACAGACCGGCATAGACGGTATCCCGGTCGAAGTAGAGGGAGAGTATCTGGCCGGGTGCTCTCTTGCTGTAGGGG
This sequence comes from Clostridiales bacterium, assembly GCA_022800315.1. Classification (GTDB taxonomy): domain Bacteria; phylum Bacillota; class Clostridia; order Oscillospirales; family Acutalibacteraceae; genus Avimonas_A. Next base: position 2,944 of record JAAWQC010000048.1, on the reverse strand, counting down.
AGGCCTCTGCCGCCGATGCGGTCCATCACGGCATGGGCCGCGGAAGCGGCGAAATCGCGGTCGGCGCCCTCCGAGGAACAGCGCATCTGTACCGAGGCGGGGACGCCGTCGGTCATCTTCTGTGTCAGGGCGTGCAGGGCGGGGGGAAGCGCGGCGGGGCCGCTTTCCTGCCACTGGTCCAGCGGCAGGGACAGGCGTACGGGGAAAAGATGGCGCAGAAAAATGGGCGGCTGTCCGGAAAAGGCTGCCGACAGGGCGGAAAAGCCGCCGGGCAGGCTGACCAGCTGAGCGGTGGCGTCCAGTGTTTTAAGCAGACGGGCACCGGGGTCCCGTTTTTGTATCTCATTAAGGGCGATGACATCCGCCGTCTCCTGTGAGGTGGCGACGATCCGATCGGCAGTTTCCTGTGACATAGAGGTACCATCCTTTTCGTTTTGGGGAAATCCCTTTCAGTTTACCCTGCGTGATGGATGCTGTCAATGCGAAGGCATCGCCGGAGGAGCCCCTCTAAAATATTTTTGCCCCAGGGTCTTGACAAATGGGAAAAGGGATGTATTATTGTATTAGACGTCTAGTACAATAATACAGGAGGTGAGGGAATGGCAGACGGCATGCGGTACGATCCGGGAATCCCCATCTATCTGCAGATCATCCAGAAGATCAAACTGCGGATTGTCCGGGGCGAGTGGCCGCCCGGCGACCGGGTACCGGGGGTACGGGAGCTGGCCGCGGTTTTTGAGGTCAATCCCAACACCATGCAGCGGGCACTGTCGGAACTGGAGCGGGACGGCCTGCTCTACAGCGAGCGGACCGCCGGGAGGTTCGTCACGCGGGATGCCGGGGAAATCGAGCGCACTCGAAGCCGTATGGCACAGGAAATCGCCACTGTTTTTCTGGAGCAGATGGAGACGATGGGCTACAGCCGGCAGGAGATCGCCCAGCTTCTGCTGTCCCTGAAGGATGAAAAAGGCTGATCCCACGGCCAGACGGGTTCCCATGACAACCTTACCTGAAGAGGAGGAATACCATGAGCAAATTACTGGAGATACAGGGGCTGAAAAAAGCGTATGATCGCGGTCTGGTGCTGAACGACATCACCCTGTCGGTGGACGCCGGCAAGATTGTCGGTATCGTGGGCCCCAACGGTTGCGGCAAAACCACCCTGTTCAAAACGCTGGCGGGGCTGATCAACGACTATCAGGGGATGGTGAGTATCGACGGGCATTCGCCGGATATCCACACCCGGTCGGTGGTCTCTTACCTGCCGGAAAAAACCTATCTGGCCGACTGGATGAAGGCAGAGGACGCCATCCGGCTGTTCGCCGATTTTTACCGTGATTTCGACCGGAAGAAAGCGGAGGAGCTGCTCCGGCGCTTTCAGCTGGAGCCAAAGATGAAGCTGAAGACCATGTCCAAGGGTATGCAGGAAAAGATGCAGCTGATCCTGGTCATGTCCCGGGCAGCCAAGCTGTATATTCTGGACGAACCCCTCAGCGGTGTGGACCCGGCGGCCAGGGATTCCATACTGGACATCATTTTGAACAACTATACCGAGAACTCCAGCGTGCTGCTGTCTACCCATCTGATCTACGATGTGGAACGCATCTTTGACGATGTGATCATGCTGGGCGGGGGCAAGGTGCTGGTGGCCGACAGCGTGGACCATCTGCGGGAGACGACCGGCCAGTCCCTCAACGACTATTTCCGGGAGGTGTTCAAATGTTAGGCAAGCTGCTGAAATATGAAATGAAGGCGGGTCTCCGCCTGTTCCCCATCATCTATCTGGCGGGTGTTCTGTTCTTCCTGCTGGGACTGCTGGCCAAAACCCTGCATATCAACCAGATTCTTACCACGGCGGTGGTCATGCTGGCCATTGCCGCCGCCGCATCGGCGATCAGCGTTATCATTTTTACCATCGTCCGCTTTTTCAAAGGGATGTTTGGCGCGGAGGGCTATCTGACCCAGACGCTGCCGGTGAGCAAGGGAAGTTTGTTGGCGTCCCGCACCATCGCTGCGTATGTCTGGATGCTCATCGGCGTGGCGATGGCCCTGCTGGGCGTGGTGGGTATACTGTACCTCGTGGCTCCCGAGATGCTGAACAGGGAGATTTTACGCACGTTGTTCAGCGATGCCAACCGGCCGATTCTCTTCTACGTCGGGGCGGCCCTGCTCCTCCAGCTGCTGGCTGTGATCGGTGAGCTTTACTTCGCCATGACACTGGCGAATACCCGTTCCTTCCTGCGCAACAACGCCCTGTTTTCGGTGCTGTTCTATTTCGGGCTGAATACCGTGGTGGGCCTGCTGGAAGTAGCGGCCGTGCTGTTAATTCCCTTCGGCATGCGGCTGAACGGCCACGGAGCGGAGATCCGCTTTGAGCCGATGCTGTCCGGCCTGGATTTCAGCGGGCAGGCACAGGGGCTGGTGGATACGGTCACCTTCGGGTTTGGCGTCATGATCGTGGACCTTATCGTTGGCGTGGGCCTGTTGCTGCTGACCCGCTGGCTGCTGGAACGCAAGGTATCGATCAAATAAGGAATCCCCCTATAAAAAGAACCACCGGCGCATTAAAGCGTCGGTGATTCTTTTTCGTCTGCCGGTTCTTCCCCCCTTTTATTTAAAAGAATCGTTTTATAGAACCGGCACATATGGTATAATGTCCGCAGGCCGCCGTACCGGCGCTCTGCGGACAGGAAGAATTTCCTTTCGGGACAAAGTCCCTCCGCGGCTTTCGCCGCGCCGGATATTCTTCTAGGCGGATAAAAATTGATGGGATAAATAGAGTAAAGGAAGAATTGCGAAGGAATTCTTCGGCACCGGTTCCAGGCGGCGTAACTCGTTTTGAGAGGGGAAAGGAACCGGTGTATGGGATAAATAGAGTAAAGGAAGAATTGCGAAGGAATTCTTCGGCACCGGTTCCAGGCGGCGTAACTCGTTTTGAGAAGGG
>JAAWQC010000047.1 GCA_022800315.1 Clostridiales bacterium | reverse complement strand
CCGTTTGGCGCCAAACGGTGAAGGAAGATGGTTAAGCGGTTGCTTTTTTCTCGCAGGTCGCAGTATTGTTAACGGTATTGATTTTTACGGTGTATTTCTGACCGGAACCGTCGCTGTTTTTGGTTACGGTACATTCGAAATCAGTTACCTTACCGTTATCATCAACCGTCGCTTTATCAATGGACTCTACCTTTGTAGCGGTCCCCGTAATTTGTTCGTAATCATTCTTTATTTTAGCTTCAATTCCATCTTTAGTACTAGTAAGGGCGAATTCCCGGGTAGCAATTGTCTGGGCGGCGACCAGGGCTGTGCGGCCCTCAGCAATGTACTCGCTCTGGCGGGCTTCGTTGACAAAGCCCAGCATGGTCGGGATGGCAATGGCCGCCAGGATCGCGATGATCACCAGGACGACGATGATTTCCACCAAGGTAAAGCCTTTTTTATTCTTCTTGAGATTGCTGCGTTTCAGCATTTCGGTCATAATTCAGTAAGCCTCCTATCGTTTAATGAGAGTGTATGTGCGCCCCCGCCGCGCCAAGCGGGAGATGAGGGATATCCTTGCCTCCGGGTTCACGAAAGATATCGTTATCAGCAGTATATAGCAACAGGAAGGTATTTGCAATCGGCAACATTCACATAAAAAGGATAACTTATCCTTTAGCGGAAAGACACAAGCAATATGCCGGGCGATCGCTGTGACCGGCGTGTGACCGGCCGGCGCGGAAAATGAAAAAAGACCCGGAAGGACAGCCTGGGGCTCAACCTTCCAAGTCTTTCACATTGTCGCGGCAGATCGCCGTTTACGCACGGGCCTTTTTCGCAAGGGCGGACTTTCTCCTGGCGGCGGTATTCTTGTGCAGGAGTCCCTTCGCCACGGCCTGGTCGATCTTCTTGACGGCGGCCTTCAGGATGGCCTCCTTGTCAGCGGCGCCGGACTCGATAGCAGCGTTAGCCTTCTTGATATCGGTTCTCAGGGCCGAACGAACCGCTTTGTTCTGAGCCGTCTTCACCGCGATGACCTTGACGCGCTTTTTGGCGGATTTGATGTTGGGCATGGTCACACCTCCCTTGCTGCTTACTATGTCTATCCGGCGCAAAACGTACCGGAACATGAACGTACGCATTATAATAGCATCCTTTTTCAAAAAATGCAACTGCTAATTTTAGTCGGGCCGGTAAATCCGCCGTTCAGACCGGGTCTCGGCCCCCGGCCGCGCCGCTCAAATGTGCTTTTTCTCCATTCTTATTGCGAAAGGTCACAAAATGTTTACATTGCGGTGATGAGAAACAGATGACAAACCCGCCGCCAGCCGGTATAATGGTACCTGACTTTAACGAAAACGGGGGACGTCGTCAACATGCTGAACGCCGAATGGAAGTCCTTTAAAAGTGGTACGGATATACGCGGGTGCGCGATGGAAGGGGCAGCGGGCGAGCCGGTGACCCTCACCGACCCGGTGGTGGAGCGGATGGCTGCCGGCTTTTTGCTGTGGCTGTCGGGCCGCGGCGGCAAACCGGCCGCCGGGCTGACCGTATCGGTGGGGCGGGACAGCCGCCTTTCCGGGCCCCGTATCCGGGACGCGGTGGTGCGGGCCCTGACCGCGGGCGGTGCCCGCGTCCTCGACTGCGGCATGGCGTCAACCCCCGCCATGTTCATGACCACGGTGGATCTCGCCTGCGACGGCGCGGTGCAGATCACCGCCAGCCACCATCCGTGGCAGCGCAACGGGCTGAAATTTTTCGTCCCCGAAGGCGGGCTGGAGGGCACGGACATCGAGGCCATACTGGAATATGCCCAGACCGGCGAGGCGCCTCCCGCCGCCCGGGGCCACACGGAACCGGTAGATTACATGACCCGCTACGCCGAACGGCTGCGCACCCTGATCGTGGAGGGAGTGGCCGGGGGCAGCCGGCCGCTCGCCGGGTTCCACATTGTGGTGGACGCGGGCAACGGCGCGGGCGGCTTTTATGCCGAGCAGGTGCTGAAGCCTCTGGGCGCCGATGTGGCCGGCAGCCAGTTTCTGGAGCCGGACGGCCGGTTCCCCAACCATATCCCCAATCCGGAGGACAAGGGGGCCATGGCCTCGGTGTGTGCGGCGGTGCTGCGGCACCGGGCGGACCTGGGTGTCATCTTCGACACCGACGTGGACCGGGCAGGCCTAGTGGGTCCGGACGGGCGGGAGATCAACCGCAACCGGCTGGTGGCGCTGGCCGCCGCTGTGGCGCTGGAGACCGCCCCCGGCGGGACGGTGGTGACCGACTCGGTCACCTCCCGCGGCCTCAGGGAATTCATCGAGGGCGAGCTGGGCGGGCGGCACTGCCGGTTCAAGCGCGGCTATAAAAACGTGATCGACGAGGGCCTGCGCCTTAATGCTGCGGGGGAAAACTGCCCGCTGGCCATCGAAACGTCGGGCCATGCGGCGCTGAGGGAGAATTATTTCCTCGACGACGGCGCCTATCTTGCCACCCGCCTGATCATCAAGGCGGCCCAGCTTCGCCGGGAAGGGCGCACGCTGGACAGCCTGATCGAAAAGCTCAGCGAGCCGGCGGAAAGCGCCGAGCTGCGCTTCGCCATCCGTGAGCCGGATTTCCGCGATTATGGGAACGCCGTGATCGGGGAGCTGGAGGCTTACGCGCGGCAGAAGGGCTGGGAGGTCGCGGACGACAGCCGGGAAGGGGTGCGTCTTTCCTTCGGACCCGAGGACGGCTGCGGCTGGCTGCTGCTCCGCCTGAGCGTGCACGACCCCGTGATGCCCCTGAACATCGAGAGCGACGTGAAAGGCGGCTGCCGCCGTATCGCGGAGCAGCTGGCCGGCTTCATGGCCGACAAGGCCGGGCTGGACCGGACGGCGCTGGACGGCTTCCTCACCGGGGAATAAAGGCGGTTTCGCCCGACATATATAAAGGAATGAATGCTATGGACTGGACCGAACTGTGTATAACGGTCGCCACCGCGGACACCGACCGGGCGGCGGATATCGCCAACATGGTGGTGCCCTATGGGATCTATATCGAGGATTACAGCGATCTGGAGCAGGGGGCGCGGGAAATCGCCCATATCGACCTGATCGACGAGGAACTTCTCGCCCGGGACCGCACCCGGTCGCTTATCCACCTGTACATCAGCCCGGAGGACAGTCCCGCCGAGGCGGTGGCCTATCTGCGGGAACGGCTGACGGCGGAGGGCATCGGTCACGAGTTGGTGTCCCAGGAGGTGCGGGAGGACGACTGGGCCAATAACTGGAAACAGTATTTCAAGCCGCTGCCGGTCGGAGAACGGCTGCTCATCCGTCCTACCTGGGAGCCGGCGGGGGACGCCGGCGGGCGGCAGGTGCTGTCCATTGATCCCGGCATGGCCTTCGGCACCGGAGGGCACGATACCACCCGCCTGGTGCTGGAGACGCTGGAGCAGGCGGTTAGGCCGGGCACGGCCCTGCTGGACGTGGGCTGCGGCAGCGGCATCCTGTCCATCGCGGCGCTCCTGCTGGGGGCGGAAACGGCGGTGGGGGTGGACATCGACCCGCTGGCGGTGAAAACTGCCGCGGAGAACGGCGCCCTCAACGGGTTTTCGCCGCCCCGCTTCACCGTGTTCCAGGGGGACCTGGCCACCGATGTGGAGGGGTGGTACGATGTGGTGGCCGCCAATATCGTGGCCGACGCCATCATCGGGCTGTCTCCCGCCGTGCCGCGGGTGCTGAAGCCCGGCGGCGTCTATATCGTGTCGGGAATCATTGACACGCGGGAAGCGGACGTGGTCGGCGCCCTGTCGGCCTGCGGCTTCGCGGTCACGGGACGCCGCGAGCACGGCGGGTGGCTGTGCCTGACCGCCCGCCTGCGGGCCGACGGGTAAAGGAGGCGGCTTTATGGCACTGCACAATGAACTGGACAATCTGGGCTTCCATCTGTTCGTGCCGCTGTGTAACCAGTGCACCAACCGGGAGCAGCACCGTTTCGACGAAGAGGAGCGGGAGCTGACCTGCCGGGTACTGGGGGAAATTCCGCCTGCTCTGCTGCGCTGCGAGAGCGAGGAATGCGAACATTTCGAGCTGGACGAGACGGCGGCCGAGCTGTATAAGGGCCTGATCTGAAGGCCGGCGTAAGCAGGTAAGGAGAGAGCATGGGATCGGAAGAGAACTGGACGGCGCGCACTGCCCTGCTGCTGGGCGAGGACGGCGTCCGCCGGCTGAAGGAATCATCGGTGGCGGTGATCGGCCTGGGAGGCGTCGGCTCCTACGCGGCGGAGGCGCTGGCCCGCGCCGGGGTGGGGCGGCTGATACTGGTGGACGGGGACACCGTGGACATCACCAACCTCAACCGCCAGCTGCTGGCGCTGCACTCCACCCTGGGACGGCCCAAGGCGGAGGTCGCCGCCGAGCGGGTGCGGGACATCCACCCCGGCTGTGTCGTGGAGGCGGAGACCCTGTTCTACCGTCCGGCGGCCCCCGATGGGACGGGCGGAGAAGGCATTGGCCTGATCCGCGGCTGTGACTATGTGGCCGACTGCATCGACATGGTCACCTCCAAGCTGGGTCTGCGGCGGGAATGCGCTGATGAGGGGATTCCCCTTATCAGCGCCATGGGTTGCGGCAACCGGCTGGACCCTTCCCGCCTCCGTGTGAAGGATATTTTCGAGACCGATAATTGCGCGCTGTGTCGTGTCATGCGCAAGGAACTGCGCCGCCGCGGCCTGCCGGGCATGAAGGTCGTCTGTTCCGACGAACCGGCCCTGACGCCTCTGGGCGGAGGAGAGCCCGCGCCCGGCAAGCGTTCGGTGCCGGGCAGCGTCTCCTTTGTACCGGCGGCGGCGGGCCTGCTGCTGGCGGCGGAGATCGTGCATGATCTGCTGCGAGGCGGAGAGACTAAACCGTAAGCGAGGAGGGGTATCATGCCGCGCTTTTTCATCCCGCCGCCGGCGCTGCCGTCGTCGGCGGACGCCCCGTCCCGCGCCGTGATCGACGGCCCGGACGCGCGGCATATCCGCGGAGCCCTGCGGATGCGCACAGGGGACAACCTGACCCTGTGCGACGGTGCGGGCAGCGATTATTACTGCGAGATCACCGGTTTTGGGGACGAGACGGTGGAACTGAAAATCCTCTACCGCGCTCCGACCGCCTGTGAACCTACTTTGGCCGTCACCCTCTATCAGGGGCTTCCCAAGGGGGATAAGCTGGAGTGGATTATTCAGAAGGCGGTGGAGCTGGGGGTGACCCGCATCGTGCCGGTGGAGACCGCCCGCAGCGTGGCGCGCCTCACCGGCAAGGAGGAGAAGAAGCGGGTGCGCTGGCAGCGGATCGCCGACGAGGCGGCGGGTCAGTGCGGCCGCGGCATCCTGCCGCCGGTAAACATGCCGCTGACCTGGCGGCAGGCGGTGGAGGACATGTCGTCCCGCGGGAAGGACGTCCCGCTCATCGTGTGTTACGAGGGAGGCGGGGAACCGCTGTCCGCCCTGGCCGATGTCCGCACCGGAGCATTGTCCCTGGTGATCGGCCCGGAAGGGGGCTTCGAGCCGGAAGAGATTCAGGAGCTGACCGGGCGGGGCGCCAGAATCGCCACGCTGGGCAAACGGATTCTCCGCTGTGAAACGGCGCCGCTGGCCGCGCTGGCAGCTCTGATGACCCTGTCAGGCAATCTGTAAAGAGTGAGATACCACAGGAAGGACGAGGGATACTGATGGATTTGCATCCAATGACATTTTCCCCAAAGAGAAGCGGGCGCCCGCGGGCCGGGCGTTCGCTGACAAGGCGCCTGCTCTGTACGGCGGCGTCCGCAGTGCTCGTGACCGCCGCTGCCCTGCCGGCCGCCGCGCTGGAGGGGTATACGAACGGCCGCCTGTCGGTGGTATCCGAGCCGGACGCAGAGCCGTCGCCCTATGTCGCCTATTACAGCGACGGCGGGGAGAAAGCGCTGTCCGACCTGACCTGGACCGACGAGGGACACAGCGGCAAGGCGGTGGTGCTGGATGGAAAATCCCAGTATCTGCAGGTGGGGGATACGCCGCAGCTGTCCAGCCCGCAGCTGAGCTTTGCCACCTGGATGTACTGGAAGGGGGCAGCGGAGGGGGCCGATCCTGCCTCCGCCTATTCTCAGCGGCTGTTCACCATGACCAGGAAAAACGGGGCTTCGTGGGTGAGCCTTGCCCCCCACGCGCGGGACGACAGCAGCCCCGATCCCGACGGAAAAATTCTCGACGGGGTTTATCTCGACTTTTTCAAGACGGGCGGCGACGGGCTGAAAATCCAGCTGTTCAACCCCGCCGTTCCCGGCAGTGAATCCTACGGCCTGACCATGAATGAATGGCACCATGTGGCGCTGGTGTTCACTTCGGAGGAGCTGCTCGTATATATCGACGGCCGGGTCTGGTTCCAGCAGGACCTGCTGATGGGGGCCAACGAACTGCTCGCCAGCCGGTTTGTCATCGGCAACGGCTCCCTGTGGGAGGGGGGCATGTTCAACGGGCTCATCGACGACGCGGCCCTGTACGATTTCGCCCTGTCCGCCGATCAGGTGCGGATGCTGGCGGGAGGAGTCGATCCGCTGAGTGAGGGGGCTGAGGTTCCGCCCCAGACCGAACCCTATCTGCCCACCGCGCCCTCCTTCACCGGGACCACCACCGCGGCCACATCGGTGAATTACGGGACCAAAACCCTGTTCGGGCTTCCCTATTGGGGGGTGTACGCCATGGGCGGACTGGCTGCACTGTTCATCGTTCTGACGGTGGCGCTCAACGTATACGAGTCCGCGCGGCGAAAAAAGGCGGACGCAGACCCGGATGAAGGGAAGGGGGAGGATGACCGGTGAAACGTTTTACGAGCCGCCTGCTGACGGCGGTGTCCCTTCTCTGCCTCCTGGGAGGCAGCGCCGCCGCCCAGGAAAACGACCAGCGCGCCTATGTGCTGATGAACCAAGGGGAGGCGGGGGTCACCTTATCTACACCGGAGGAGCCGGCCTTTTGGGAATATCCGCAGATCCCGGCGGGACAGCGGCGGGTGGGGGGGATCCTCCGTCTGGTGAACAACGGCGACAAGGCCGCGAATATGGTCCTGTCTGAAATATCCCTTCCCTACGGCAACGATGAGGTGTTGGCCTATCTGGGCCATCTGAATATCACGGTGGCCGAGCGGGAGCGGGCGACCGCCTCGGCAGAGGAGATCGCCGCGCCTCTGACCACCACTGCGCCCGAACCGACGGTCACCACCGCACCCACGGCAGACGGCGCTGCGGGGGAGGAAACCGCCACCGAGGCGGACCCGACGGAGGAGACGCAGGCACCTCCCCCCGAAACCACCGTTCCGACGGCATCGGCGGACGAAGAGCCGATCACGGAGAAATTGCTGTACGACGGCCCTTACAGCCGGATTGCGGACGCGGACGGCCTGAAGATCGAGATCAAGGATATGAAGCCGGGCGAGGTACGGGAATATGTGATTACCATGCAGTGCGATTTCACCTATGAAGGCGATGTCTCGATGGTGGCGACGCCGGTACCGTGGGAGTTTTCCGCTACGTCCTCCTATCTGGTCACACCGCCTCGTCCCTCCCTGTGGGAGGACCCACTGGTAGCTGTCCTTCTCTGCGCGGCGGGGGCGCTGATTGTGGTCATCGTCGCGGTCGTCATCGTCCGTGCCGTGCTCGCCAAGAAGCGCCGCAACGGGGAGTCGATCGACGGCCGCCATGGCAAATAAGCCGCTTTGTATCAAAAGGCTCCCGCCGATTCGACCGGGAGCCTTTCTCTTTCTCATAATTCGGCGGCCGTCAGGAAATGGGCGGAAATTGCCGAAAAGTTACCGGCGACTCTTGACCGTCTCTGCCGCGAATGGTATGATAGAAAAATAAGTGGCGCGGTTCCTGCCGCGCCGTTTTACGTGAATTATCGGTGGAAAGGGGCGGCGGCTGTGATAGCGATCATCGATTATCAGGCGGGAAATTTGCGCAGTGTCGAGCTGGCCTTCGCCCGTCTCGGTGTCCCGGCCCTTGTGACCGGCGACCCCGCCGCCATTGCCGCTGCCGACGGAGCCGTGCTCCCCGGGGTAGGAGCCTTTGCTGAGGCGATGGGCGCCATGAACCGCAGCGGCCTGATCCCTGCTATCCGGGCGTTCGCCGCTTCCGGCCGGCCGTTTTTGGGCATCTGCCTCGGTATGCAGGCGCTGTTCGACGGCAGCGAGGAGGGGACGGGGGTGGCGGGCCTGAGCCTGATCCCCGGCCGAGTCCGCCGGCTGCCCGACTGCGGTCTGAAGATTCCCCATATGGGCTGGAACAGCCTGCGGCCGGTCAAAGACAGTCCCCTGACAGCGGGGATGCCGGCGGATACCTATGCCTATTTCGTCCATTCCTTCGCCTGTGAGGCGGAGCGGGAAGAGGATGTGCTGGCTGTGACCGAATACGGCGTCCCCTTCCATTCGATGGTACAGCGGGGAGCGGTGATGGGGGTACAGTTTCATCCCGAAAAATCCGGGGCCGACGGGCAGCGGATACTGCGGAATTTTGCCGCTATGACCGAATAACGAATCCCCGATAAAATAACCGTATGACGATAGAGAAAGGCGGTGGTTTCCCTGTACGCAAAACGCATCATTCCTTGTTTGGACATCAAGGACGGGCGGGTGGTCAAGGGGGTCAATTTCCTTGGTCTGCGGGATGCGGGCGATCCGGTGGAAACCGCGGCCGCTTATTCCCGGTCGGGGGCCGATGAGGTGGTTTTCCTCGATATCAACGCCTCCCATGAGGGCCGCGGTACCGTGGTTGATCTGGCCGGCCGGGTAGCCGAGCAGCTGTCCATTCCCTTTACGGTGGGGGGAGGTATCCGCAGCGTGGAGGATTTCCGCGCTATCCTGCGGCAGGGGGCAGATAAGGTGGCGATCAATTCCGCCGCCATCGACCGTCCGGAGCTGATCGGTGAAGCCGCTGGCCGATTCGGCAGCCAGTGTGTGGTGGTGGCCGTCGATGCCCGGCGCCGGGCCGACGGTTCTGGCTGGGACGTGTACAAACACGGCGGCCGGCTGAATACCGGGCTGGATGTGCTGGAATGGACAGCCCGGGCGGAAAGCCTGGGGGCTGGGGAGCTGCTGCTGACCAGCATGGACTGCGACGGGACGAAGAACGGCTATGACCTGGAGCTGACCGCCGCGGTATCCGAAAGGGCGGGCATTCCCGTGATTGCTTCAGGCGGGGCGGGTACGATGGCCCACTTTGCCGACGCGTTTACAAAAGGGCGGGCCGACGCGGTACTGGCGGCCTCTTTGTTCCATTATCACGAGATCGATATCGCCGAACTCAAAGATTATCTGGCACTTCAGGGGATACCGGTGCGCCGGTAGCCCATGGCAGGACAGTGAAAAAGCGCGGGCTTAGGATTTATAGGAGGTAGAACGATGGCTGCGAAGTATGTATTTGTGACCGGCGGTGTGGTGTCGGGACTGGGAAAGGGGATTACGGCGGCGTCGCTGGGGCGGCTGCTCAAAAGCCGGGGGCTCACCGTTTCGGTCAAAAAGCTGGATCCGTACCTGAACGTGGACCCGGGCACCATGAATCCCATCCAGCACGGCGAGGTGTTCGTGACCGAGGACGGGGCGGAGACCGACCTGGACCTGGGCCATTATGAGCGTTTTATCGATGTCAGTCTGAGCCAGAACAGTTCGGTGACGTCGGGCAAGGTGTACTGGAACGTTCTGCAGAAGGAACGGCAGGGTGATTACAATGGGGGCACCGTGCAGGTGATCCCCCATATCACCGACGAAATCAAGCGCCGCATCGGCCTCGATGCGGATAAATACGACGTACATATCATTGAGATCGGGGGCACGGTGGGCGACATCGAGGGACTGCCCTTTCTGGAGGCTATCCGTCAGTTTGCGGTAGAGAACGGAAGGCGCAACTGCCTGTTCCTCCATGTGACGCTGGTTCCCTATATCGCCGCGTCCCAGGAGATGAAAACCAAGCCCACCCAGCATTCGGTCAAGCAGCTGCTGTCACTGGGAATCCAGCCGGATATCATCGTGTGCCGGGCGGAACAGCATCTCAGCAGCGACCTGAAGGACAAGATTGCCCTGTTCTGCAATGTCAAGCGGGACTGTGTCATTGAGAACTGCGACGTCCCCCTGCTGTATGAGGCGCCCCTGGCACTGGAGGAGCAGGGCCTGGCGGATATCGTGTGCCGGGAATTCGATCTGGAGGACCGTGCCCCCGATCTGACCGCCTGGACCGAGATGGTGGAGCGCCTCCGCCATCCGTCGATCAGCGTGACCATCGCACTGGTGGGAAAATATGTGGAACTGCACGATGCCTATCTGAGCATTGCCGAATCCCTTAAGCACGGCGGCATCCCCTCCTGCGCGGAGGTCAATATCCGCTGGATCGACGCGGAGGATGTGAACGAAGCCACCGCGGAGACTCTGTTTGGCGGCGTCAACGGCATTCTGGTGCCCGGCGGCTTCGGCAGCCGCGGTGTAGACGGCAAAATCGCCGCGGCGCAGTATGCCCGCGAAAACGGCATCCCGTATCTGGGCATCTGTTTAGGAATGCAGGTGGCTGTGATCGAGTACGCCCGGCACGTCCTGGGTCACGCCGACGCCCATTCGTCGGAGATCGAGCCTTCCACCACCCATCCGGTCATCGACCTGATGCCCGACCAGCGCGCGGTGGATCAGCTGGGCGGCACCATGCGGCTGGGCAAATACCCCTGCATGCTGGACATCCGTTCCAAAGCCTATCAACTGTACGGCGAGGAGCTCATTTATGAGCGCCACCGCCACCGTTACGAATTCAACAACGATTTCCGCGAAGAACTGGAGCAAAGCGGCCTGCTGCTGGCCGGTATCTCGCCCGACAAGCATATCGTGGAGATGGTGGAGATTCCCGACCATCCGTGGTTCGTGGCTTGTCAGTTCCATCCGGAGTTCAAATCCCGCCCCAACCGTCCCCACCCGCTGTTCGCCGGCCTTATAGCGGCAGCGGTGGAGAACCGCAAGGCACGCAGCTGATGAAAAAGAGCCTCCCGCTGGCGGGAGGCTCTTTTTCAATGTACCAGCTGTTATACTTCTCTGAAAGAGGCGACGCAGCTGTCGAAGGAGCGGATTAATTGATAGTTGGAGGTGGTTAGGGCCAGAATGTAGGAGTACGTATCGCTGCTGATAAAGTACTGGATATTTGTCAAGGTGGTCTCTTGAGACATCCGGGTATAATCGATACGAATCCCCTGCATATAGTTAACGGAAACACTCCTGAAATCCTGGACATAAGCGGAAGGATCGTTTTTCTGCAGCAGGTCCTGATACGATTCTTTCGTATGGGACGATATGGTAGGGTCAAGAGGCATTTGCTGAACGGTAATGCTGGTATCGGGTTCCTGCAGGCATATATACATGGAAAAATCGCTGCTGGAATTTTCAATCCATCCGGCCGGCGGGGTAAACTCAAACACTTTTTCATTCGTCGCAGCGGTGGACGGCACGGAAGAACCGGCAGTATCACCGGAGGAGGCGTCGGTTGTATCCTGTCCGCTGCAGGCGGTCAGGATGATCGTTATGGCACCAAGCAGCACAGCGGTCAGCCGGATCGCGGGACTTTTTTTCACGTATTCTCTCCCCTAAAAGTTGATTATCGCTACGATAACATAATTTTTAGAAATAATCAAACAAAACTTAAAATTGTGAACACTTCCTGGAATTGTAAACCTAATTGAAAACATAACTCAATTAGACTCTTGTTATTTCCTGGACGGGCAAAAATACCCCTAACTTTCCTGTATTAGAACGGAAAGCTAGGGGCGAACGCTTGCTAAAACTGATTTTTATCAAATAAGAATAAATTTATAGAAATTCCTCCGGATTCGCAACGACTATCTTTACAGGACCGAAAAAAACCGGTACCATAGTATGGACGGCGACCCGTTATCAACGAAACTCCAGCAGGGTATAGGCCGTCACGTCAAAGTTCGGGACGTACGCGTCGGTCAGGAAGGTATAGGTCAGGGAATAGGTACGCTCGGTATGGAGCATCCCCCCCACGAAAAAGGACATGGCGTGTATTTTGGAGGCCCCGGCCATGTAGGTATACTCGCACCGCATGGCATCCGGCCCGTTGGTGGGAAGCAGCGTATAGTTCAGCAGCTCGAACCCGTCCTGTGCGGCCGCGTTTTCCCCCTGAGTCAGCAGCGCCGTCAGCTCTTTTTCGGTGAAGGCCGCCACGCGGGTCCCTTCGGAATAGCCAAAGACAAAATTGGCGTTGAAGGACGGCGCGGTGGCGATGACCGTACCGTTTTGGTTTTCAGTGACGCCCCAGCCTGAGGGGAGATAGAACATCAGCTCGCCGGAGGGGTTCTCATCGGTGCGTCCGACGAAATACGGCTCCCATTCCTCACTTTGCAGGATTGTCGGTTGGCTGCCGGAGTTCACCGGGGCGGAATGGGCCGGTTCATTTGTGGCAGAGCTTTCCTGACAGGCGGTAAGGGAGAGCAGCATGGCGCCGGCCGCGGCCCAGATCCCTGCTCTTTTCAATGCGAGGTGGATATTCATGGAATGACACTCCTGAAGAAGTCGTTTATTGGTTATACTCTATAACTTAAGGAATAGATAAAAGTATAACAGCCTTTTACCAGATTATCAAGGACAAGAAGGAGAGACGGCGCCATGCCTGAGTTTTGCTTTCGATCCGGCCGGCTGACCCTTACCGGCCATACCGTTGTAATGGGGATTCTCAATGTCACACCGGACAGCTTTTCCGATGGAGGGCGGTACTTCCAGCCGCAACAGGCGGCAGACCGCGCCCGGCAGATGGCAGACGAGGGAGCCGGCATGATTGATATCGGCGCCCAGTCGACCCGTCCTGGCCATGTGCCGGTGAGCGCCGGGGAAGAATGGCGCCGGCTGGAGCCCGCCCTTCGGGCGGTCAGGGCCGCGGTTTCACTGCCGCTTTCAGTGGACACCTATTATCCGGAGGTGGCCCGGGCCTCCATGGAAATCGGCGCCGATATCATCAACGACGTTTCCGGCAGTGAGGAAAACGATATGGCCGGCGTGGCGGCTCAAACCGGCGCGGGGTTGATCCTTATGCACGCCGGCGGCGGCGCGGATGATGACGGCAGGGGTGAAAATGCAGCAGAGGCCGTACGCGCGTATTTCTTACGGGCGATCAAGATGGCCGAACGGGCTGGCCTCCCTCTCAGCCGGATATGCCTCGACCCCGGTATCGGGTTCGGAAAGGGTCGAAAAGGCGATCTGCTGCTGACAGCCCGCCTGCCCGAGCTTCTGCAGGGTCTGCCCGAGGTAGCCGTGTTGTTCGGCGCTTCCCGCAAACGCGTGACCGCCGCTTTCAGTACGGCGGAGGGAGGCGATCCCGTCCCCTTCGATCAGCGGCTGGGAGGGACCATCGCGATTCATACCGCCGCTCAGTTAGGCGGTGCCCATATCCTGCGGGTGCACGATGTGGCTCCCGCTGTTCAGGCGGCCCGTCTGATAGACGCTCTGTGTAAGCTGAAAGGGGAAGGCGTATGACCGGTAAGGATATCCTCCTTTTTGACCTGGACGGCACCCTGACCGATCCGGCGGTGGGAATCACACGGTCGGTCCAGCACGCTTTGCGGGCGTTCGGTATCCAGGTGGATAATCCGACAGAACTGTATGGTTTCATCGGACCGCCCCTTACGGAGTCTTTTATACGTTTTTTTGAATTTACGCGGGAACAGGCCGTGCGGGCGGTGGGGGTGTATCGGGAGTATTTCGCCGACACCGGTATCTACGAGAACGCCATCTATCCCGGCATCCCGTCCCTGCTTGCCGACCTGCGGCAGGAGGGGAAACAACTGATACTGGCAACTTCCAAACCCACCGTGTTTGCGCGGCGGATTCTGGAGTATTTTCAGCTCACGCCTTATATTACCTATATAAGCGGCAGCTTTCTGGACGGCCGTCGCACCGATAAGGCGGAGGTGATACACCACGGTCTGGAACAGGCGGGAGCGGCGGACCTTTCCCGCGCCGTCATGGTCGGGGACAGGGAATACGACGTGTACGGCGCGAAGCAGGCGGGAATCCCATGTATCGGTGTCTCTTACGGGTACGGCAGCCGTCGGGAGCTGGAAGACGCGGGAGCACAGCTGGTGGTGGACACAGTGGAGGAACTGAGAGAGCGGCTGTTGGGAGGGGGAGGGAAATGAAGCTTCGGCAATGGCCTCGCTGGAAAAAGGAGCTGTTGATTTTCGTCCTGGAGTTTGTTTTACTGCTGATTCTCTCTCTCCCTTTTCTTTTGAATTACCTGTCCCATCCGATGCGTGCGCCGCTGGTGTCCGGCGCGACCGCGTTTCTCCTGCCTTTACTGAGAGAAGGCGGTGTGCAGGCGATGCTGTGGGAAACGGCGGGCTGTTCCCTGTTCTGCTGGCTGGCCTGCGCCGCCGCTGCGCTGATCCTCACCGGCATTTTACGGCGGCGCCTGCCCGCCGGCGGTATCGTGCCGCATATGGCGCTTTATACATTGCTGACTCTGTCGGCCCCCCTATGGCTGCATCTTTTTTGCACGATGTCGGGCATACGGCTGAGCGAGATAATCCTGACCGCTGCCGCTATGGCGGCCCTTCCCCTGACCGTTCTGATATGGGGAGGAGAACAGGCGGCAAGTTTTATAATAAGAAAAAGGATGAAAAAACATGGATAAGATTGTTATAAAGGGTCTTCGCGTCTACGCGTATCACGGCGTCAACGCCGAAGAAAAGGAGAAGGGTCAGCCCTTTATACTGGATATCACCATGGCGGCGGACCTGTCCCGCCCCGGCGCCAGCGATTTTCTCTCGGATACCATCAATTACTCCAAGGTGGCTAAGCTTGCCGTCCGTGTCATGCAGTCCGAAAAAGTCAACCTGATCGAGCGGGCCGCCACCATGGTGGCGGAGGCGATACTCGAGGAATTTCCCGTCCGGGAGATTACCGTACAGCTGAAAAAACCCCGTGCGCCGGTCGCGGCTGATTTTGACTATGTGGCTGTCGAGATAACCCGCCGGCAGGTGGCGCAGTGAACCGGGCGGCCGTGGCACTGGGCACCAACATGGGCGATCGTATTCAGAATCTGCGTGCCGCCGTCGATGCCATGAACGCCCTGCCGGACACGAGAGTCGAGGCGGTATCCCGGGTGTACGAAACTGATCCGGTGGGATATGTGGACCAGCCCGACTTTTTAAATGCCGCCGCCCGTCTTGTCAGCTCCTTATCCCCGGAAGCCCTTCTCGGCGCCCTTCTCGGTATCGAGGCGGCTATTGGCCGCCGCCGCACCTTTCCGAACGCACCGCGGGTAATTGATTTGGATTTGCTGCTCATGGAAACCCCCGAGGAACAACCGGTGCTTCGTGCCTGCTCCGAATTGACCCTGCCGCATCCGCGTATGAGAGAGCGGGCGTTTGTCCTGCTGCCGCTGCAGGACGTTTTCCCGTCAGAGGAAGCCTGCGGGCTGTCTTTCAGTACGGATTTACGGGGAGTTTCGGTCGAAGGAGTGCGCTTTTACGCGGAATCGGGAATTTTATTCGAAAAAGATTTAAAAAAGTGAAAGAAAGGGTTGACAAGGGGAGGGTGGTTTGATATTATATCAAAGCGCTCTGACGCGGGGAACCGCAAAAACGGTTCAGGCGAGACCGATGCCGCGGAAGCGGAAGC